>NZ_JAERQD010000100.1 GCF_016735695.1 Microvirga zambiensis WSM3693
ACCTTAAAGCGAGCCTTAAGGTCAGAACGTCACGCGCAAACAGCGCTCTCACAAGAGGGCGCACACCGAGTGCTTACGGGCCTTGAGCCCATTCTCCCGCATCAGCCGAGCGGTCCGACGGCGACCGACTTGCAGCCCGTCACCCCGTAACTCGCAAGTCATACGGGGACTGCCGTAGGTCTCCTTCGAACGCGCGAAGGCCGAGCGGATATGAGCCAGCAGCACCAAGTCCTCTCTCTGGCGCGGACTGGCCGGACGGGATCTCCAGGCGAAGTAGCCGCTCTGGCTCACTCCGAGCACCTGGCACAGACGGGTGACGGGGAAGCTCTCTTTCGCCGCATCGATGAGTGGAACCTCATCGACTTCCCTCCTTGGCGAAAAAAGCCGTGGCCCGTTTGAGGATCTCCCGTTCCTGGCGCAGAATTTCGTTCTCGCGCCGCAGCCGCTTCAGCTCGGCGGCCATGTCCTCCTGTCGCTCCTCGGGTGGATCGTCGATCGCACGCTCGCGACGGCGATCGAGCCAGTGGCGCAGGGTCGACAGGCCGATGCCGAGATCCGCAGCGATCTCGCGCCGGCTGCGGCCGCTGGTCAGGGCGAGCCGCACAGCCTCGTCCCGGAACTCCTTCGTAAAGCGCGTGTGGGGCATGGAAGTCCTCCTGCTTCATGAGAGGCTCTCCATTTTTTCGATGCTGCTGGCGAATTGCATGTTGCCGCTTCATTCGCAGCCAGAGAGCTGATCTGCAGCGCTCGAATGCAGAGCGCCGGTGGTCCGCTCTGGAAGCTTGGCAGCCGCCTCGGAAGCTCCAAAGCGAATTCGCCAGCAGTATCTTTTTCGAAGCAAGTCCAGGCGCATCGCGTCTGGTGCAGTGCACAGCTATTGCGACGGTGCCAACGCGCTCGGTTCAGACTTCCCGTCAGACGTCAGGGACAGGTCAAGATTGTGTCGCACCATCTGATTTCCTGGTTCCCGTTTGAGGGCTTGCCGATATAGCGCTTGTGCCGCGTCATGCCGCCCCTGAGTATCCAAGACAACTCCTTTCGCATTCAATGCGCGCAAGTTATCCGGGTCCGCAACTAAGACGCTATCGAGTACCTGAAGCGCCTCTTGCTGGCGTTTCTGCGCCAGCAGGTCATTCGTAAGACTGATCGCCGCATCGACACTATCCGGATGCTGCTCCAAATTCCGCGAAGTCGGCACTTGAGACTTCTGAACGACTGCGCGCATAATGCGTTCGCGCATAGCCGGATCGATGTGATCGGCGCCAACCAACGCTGGGGATGACGTCTCCTCAACTGAAAGATCTGGCTTATTCAAGCTCGCGCAACCGCCCAGAGGCAGGATGGCGAGTACGGCGAAGAGAACTGATTTCAAGCGAAAGGAAAGCAATGTCGCAGAGCCTCTATTCCCATGCCAATTCATGTCTGCTTCTTACCTTCCATCAAGTGCCTTGGCCATCAGTTGACGGCAATGCGGACATCGCGAGCTTCCCCTCACGGTCTACTAGTGTCTCCAGGCGGAGCGTAACGGATCCGGCAGGATGGATCGTGAAGTCGGGCGCAAGGTCCTGGTAAGATAGCACAGTGAGATTGATCCCGTTTTGGATGAGAAAACCGCGGACGAAGCGTCGGACATCCATCGAAGTTAATACGACAGGGCTAGTCTGATCCGGCGCCGTGCTGGAAAGAACCTGACGCATCTGTGACAGCAGCGCTTCGCGTTGCCGGTCCTCTAGTACGAGATTGGGGCCTGCAGCCGAATCCCGAGCCGCATTGCGCACCACATCCTCAGTCTCACGTTCGATGATGACGGCGGCCAAGATTCCATGTCTGCCGGCATAGCGGTGACAGATCTGGCGCTTCATACAAGATCGCACATATTCCGTTAGAAGGGCGGCACTTTGCTCACGTTCGCTCCATTCGGCAAGTGCCTCCAAGACGGCGCGGAGGTTGCGGATCGGGACACCTTCATCAAGCAGGCGGCGCAGTACATCGGCAATCCGAGGTATCGGTGTCGTCCGCAGCACCTCCTTCACCAGATCAGCATATTCCTGCTCCATCCGGCCCAACAGCTGGCTGGTCTCCTGGATGCCGATCATGCGCGGTGCATAGCGGGTCAACGTCGCTTGGACACGTAACGCGAGGAGTTCGGTAGGTTGGTGATGCCCGATGCCCGCAGCCTTGAGAGCCGGTGCATGGCTTTGTTCGACCCAGGTAACGTTAGTTTGTGAATCATGCTGAAAGGGAATGCCGCTCAATTCAACGTTCGCAAGATCGTCTTGAAGCGTTAACTGTGTCGGACTAGTCGAGTTTTGCTCGACCGGCACACCCTCGATATCTATCCTGAACTGTGACTCTGGCAACTGACGATCAGCAGCGACAGGGATGCGGGGAACGATAATGCCGAGATCGGCCGAGACTAGCTGCGAAACGCGTGCAATGTGCTGTTGTAGTTCGACTTGGTCGATCGCATGCATAAGGTTCGGCGCAAGGAAGATGGCGATCGGACATGCCTCCGCAGGCATGGTTTGGTTCTGACGCTCCACTGGCGCTGCAGTTGTGGCATCGACGTTTCCCACGCCTAAGATATTACCCTTAACGAGGCTTACCGCTGCGAAGATCGCGGCCAAGATAAGAAAGACTGGCAGAGGAAAACCAGGAACGAACCCCATCGCAACCAAGACGGCGGCCGCAAGCCGCAATGCTCGTTTACTGGCCGTGAGTTGATTGACTATGTCGGTCCCAAGGTTGAGGCTCCCTGCCCCGATTACACGAGTTACGATGGTCGCCGCGGTGATTGAGAGCAGCAGGGCGGGAATCTGCGAGATTAGCGCATCACCTATGGTCAGCAGGGTATAATGACGCAGCACCTCGC
This sequence comes from Microvirga zambiensis WSM3693, assembly GCF_016735695.1. Taxonomy (GTDB): domain Bacteria; phylum Pseudomonadota; class Alphaproteobacteria; order Rhizobiales; family Beijerinckiaceae; genus Microvirga; species Microvirga zambiensis. Next base: position 2,873 of record NZ_JAERQD010000100.1, read on the forward strand.
CGAAGGGCATACCCTTCGAAAGCAGGCCAATCGAGATCCCACCCAGCATGTTGATGAAAATGATCAACAGCCCGGCGACGGCGTCGCCCTTCACAAATTTCATCGCCCCATCCATAGCGCCGTAAAGTTGGCTTTCCTTCTCCAGTGCGCCGCGCCGTGCGTGCGACTCGTCGGCATCGATTTGGCCGTTCCGTAACTCAGCGGCGACCGCCATTTGCTTGCCCGGCAGAGCGTCGAGCGTGAAGCGCGCTGCCACTTCTGCTACCCGTTCGGCGCCCTTCGCGAGGACGATAAACTGCACCATGGTCACGACTAGAAATATGACAATACCCACCACGATATTGCCTGAGATCACGAATTCACCGAACGTGTGGATGATGCTACCTGCCTCCCCTTCCGCTAGGATCATTCGCGTCGTCGCGATGGTGAGCGCCAGACGGAATACCGTTGAAATCAAGATGACGCCGGGCAAAGAGGAAAATTCAAGTGGCGTGCTGATATACAAAGCAACCATTAGCAGCAGTATGGCCAATCCCATATTGAATCCGATCAGGGCGTCGATCACTACAACAGGTATTGGCGTTACCATCATAGCTATGGCCAGGAGCAGCATCAGAGCGACCGCTAGGTCCGGGCGGGCCGGCACGCGCTCGATCAGGTTACGCATGATGTTGGCCATGGAGGCTCCCTTCGTGATCGTTTGAGGATCGCTATTCTGCTTCGCAGCTTTCGAAGACTCACCACGCATTACTACGCTTGAGACTGAAAGGTCGCGAAAACGGCTGGTCCCCGGGTGCATCCATTCTGTCTAGGACCGTGAGGCTCCCACCGCCGAAGCCGTCCGAGATGAGCGCATAGGCGAGAAACTGCAACAGTTGAACAACCCGGAACTCAGCATGAGTAGCGAACCGTAGCAGGAGCAGGTTTCGCGCACTCCGCAGGCATGCAAGGTGGAGGTAGGAAAGGGTGCCGAGCAAATTGCGCTGCGGCTTGGGTATAAGCACGACACCACCGGTGTTGGAGACGCGGCCGGTTCCATTGGAGCGTTGCGCTGGGTTCCGTCCCGCCATTGGCTTGCCTCCGGCCAAACTGTTTCCGGTTCTGACGGGGCGAGAGCACCCGCCGCATCTGGCTCCGCAGGACGACAACGCCCTCACGCACTGCCCGATTTTCCGAAGGCGACAGGGTCGGTGTGGCCGCTTGGCCATCGGAGTTCTCCTTTAATTTTTCCTGAGAGCCCGGAAAGTTTTAATACGCGAGAGAAGCGAGACGGCCATTTCGGCTCAGCAGCACGCGCCTGTCCTCGATCCGATCGACTGTCCATCCATCGTCCAAAAGAGCCCCGATGAAATACTTCTCGCCCTTGACGACAACATACGGCGAGGGCCCGCGCCAAACCGCTTCAATTGCGATTGCGGACGGCGACTTCTCCTCTTTGGTTATCACTCTATTGACCAGTGTTAGAGCGCCCTCCGTGCGTTGATCAAACCACTGCTGAACCTGCTGCCAACTCGTGGCGGATGCAGACGTGACGGTGCCTTCAGCGGTAACAACACCCTTTGCGGAGCCGATCTTAATGTTGAGCAGGCCTGCTTTGTCAACTTCCTGTTGCATGTCTCTGGCCGCCGCGACTATAGTCTGATTATCACCTAGGTTGTAGGTCAGTTTGGATTCAGGTCTGGCATCAGGTGAATTGGCGCTCAATGCCCCGGCGCTGCCGTAGTAGGAGAGAATCGCTGAGACCGCTCCGATCCCGATCGAACCCAGTAACACCAAGGCTGGCACAGGGATCGAGAGGCGGGGCGCAATGCTTGAACCAGCTGGCTCTGCACCCTGTACTGACCAAAGTATCGACATCGCGCCTAGGTCAGTGACAGCTGGAAGAGGAACAACACTACACTCGCCCGCGGCAATGTTCCCGCTGCTCTCCACATTGCATCCGGCTGCAAGGGCCTCGACCTCGATCGAATTGACACGAAGAGTGATACTAAGATGATGCGGCGCGAGTCCCTGCTCGACGAAGACTATGTCGGCATCAAAGCTACTACCAATTACGTTCGTTCCTGGAGCCAACTGTCCGGTCAGCCCGCAATAGAGGCCCGATAGAACTTCGAAATGCAGGAAAACCGCGTCGTTCAAAGATATTCTTCCGAACAGGGAGAAGAGCCGCACGGCAATTGCCGTGCGGCTCATTTCAGTTCCACATCGCACCACCAAGTGGTGCGATCGAGACTACCTGAGGACCGCTCTTGGCATTACGAAACGCGTTCGTCCGCCACCTTCTTGATTGTCGTGAGCTGCGTCGTAAGAACGCGCAGGTCCATACTCCTAGACGTAGCCTCCGCGCTAACCTTCGCCAGCTCCTTAAGTTGGCCCTGAAACGCAGCAGCCCCAGAAGATGAGGTTTCTTTGCTCCCAGAAGTCGAAATGGTATTATTACCACCGCCACCATTGCCACGTCCAACCTTAGACATATTGCTTTCCTTTCTTCGAATTGTGCCGTCATCAACGGCACGCTGGTTCCTGACGACTATCCAGCGTCAGGTATCCTCTTCGGTCTCTGCCATAGCCTCCTCGGCATCAGCCATGACATCGTTTATTGTAGTGAGCGCAACGGAACTGAGAGCTAGTTCAAAAGCTTCTTGTTCAGATGCAGCTTGCGAGCAGTCACCAGAAGCGGACGGGTTGGCAGTCGGTCCGTGCCCTCGGGCCGGCCCGTTAGGATCAGACGGCTTTTTAGGATCAGACGTTCCATGGCCTCCTGCACGGGCCAAGCATCCACCGAAGCGGCCAAAACTTCCAATTGCTGAGACCATCAGGTACTCCGGCGTTTATCTTCACTTGTCGACGGGCGGCGATGCCGTGTAGGCATCCACCTCCGCAAGCTAAAGCCGCCAGCTTTCGATAAGCTGACGGGTGTTAGAAAAAATTGGATGGCAAAGCTAGAACGCGTTGACATTCAGGATTCCCACGGACTCGCAACTCTGGTTCAAGCTCCTTTTGGGAGCGGAGGCTTTGGTGCGCGGAGTTCGTCTGATTTTGAAGGATCACCAGTGGGATCGAATGGCACCGCACTTGCCGGGCAAGCGCATGGATCCTGGCGGAACGGCGGTCGATAGCCGGCTGTTCGTGGAAGCCGTGCTCTGGCTGGCTCGAGCTGGGTCACCGTGGCGAGATCTGCCGGATCTCTTCGGCAACTGGAACAGCGCCTTTGTTCGCTTCTCGCGCTGGTCCAAGAGTGGCGTCTGGGATCGGCTTTTTGCCGCCATGGCCGATGAGCCCGACTTCGAATACATCATGATCGACTCAACCATTGTCCGGGCGCACCAGCATGCGGCGGGCAAAAAGGGGGGTGTGAGGCTCGTGCGATCGGACGCTCCCGCGGCGGGCTGACCACCAAGATCCATGCCGTCGTCGACGCGTTGGGCAATCCGCTCCGCTTCATCCTGACGCCGGGACAGGTGAGCGATATCACTCAGGCTGAAGCCTTGATCACTGATCTTCCCGCCGACCATGTCTTGGGCGACAAGGGCTACGACGCCAAGCCGTTGCGCGAGGCCATCGAGAGTCAGGATGCCGTGCCGGTCATCCCGCCCAGGACAACATCGCCGCAAGTCGCCTGCGACTATGCCCTTTATTGCGAGCGCAACCTCGTCGAGCGCTTCTTCCTGAAAATCAAGCACTTCAGGCGCATCGCCACCCGCTACGAACAGACCCCACGGGCGTTCATGTCACTCCTTTGCCTCGTCAGCGCATTCATCTGGACCAAATGAATGTCAACGCGCTCTAGCACGTTCAGGGCCATCTCGCCCCTCACCTTCGGCAGCCGCTTCAGGAGAAAGTGAACCGCCCCCATGCGCAGCTTGATCGTGCCGAACGGATGCTCGACCACCTTCCGCCGCTGGCGCATCGCGCCTGGGTTCAGATCGAGCCGGCGCGGCACCGCCTCCAGCACATCCTCATGCTCCCAGCGCGTGATCCGCCGCTGCGGAGCGGTGGTGCAGCGGCTCTTGAGCGGGCAATTCTGACAGGCGGTGGTCCAGTAGCTGCGCGTTTCGCGTGATCCTCGGCATGAAGGGGACCTTCGCCCAGGCGGAATTGCACATCATCCGCGCGCGCCTCCACGGCGGTAAACTCAACAAGGCTGCCAAGGGTGAGCTGCGCTTCGCCTTGCCGGTCGGGCTGGTTTGGGACGGCGATCAGATTGTGATCGATCCCGACCAGGAGGTCAGGGGTGCCGTGCGCATGGTGTTTGATCTGTTCGCCCGCGAGAGCACGGCCTTTGGCGTCGTCCAACGCTTTAACGAACTCGGGTTGCGCTTCCCACGCCGGGCGTATGGCGGCGCCTGGGATGGCAAGCTGATTTGGGGCCGGCTGACCCATTCGCGGGTGCTCGGCGTCCTGGCCAATCCATCCTATGCCGGCCTCTATGTCTTCGGGCGATACCAATCGTCGAAAGAGGTCGAGCCCTCCGGGGAGATCCGCTCGCGGTCGCGCTTGATGCCGCAGGACGCCTGGCGCATCGTGATCCCCGATCATCACGAGGGCTATATCTCCGCCGACCGGTTCGTCGTCAACCGGGAGCGTCTGGCGGCCAATCGCACCAATGGCGAAGAGCTTCCTGGTCCCGTGCGCGAAGGCCTGTGCCTCCTGCAAGGTTTGCTCCTCTGCGGCGTGTGCGGCCGCCGTCTCGGCGTCCGATATACCGGCAATGGCGGGATCTACCCGATTTATCAATGTGTGTGGAAGCACCGCGAGGCTTTGGCACCCCGCGCTTGCCTCAGTGTCCCGTCAGCGCCGCTCGATCAGGCCATCACCGATCGCCTGGTCAGCGCCATCACGCCGGTAACGATCGAGCTCGCCCTCAAAGCGCTGACGAACCTGGAAGAACGGGATCGCGAGGTCGGCGCGCAGTGGCGGATGCGGATCGAGCGGGCGCGCTACGAGGCCGAGCTGGCGGAGCGGCGCTACGAAGCTGTCGATCCAGCGAACCGGCTGATCGCCGCGACGCTCGAAACACGTTGGAACGACGCCCTGCAGCGCCTGCATGATCTCGAAGCCGAGCTCGCGGCCTTTGAACACAAGACGATGCGCGCCGTCACCGCCGAGCAAAAGCGCCAGATCCTCGCGCTGGCCCAGAACTTTCCTCGCCTGTGGTCGGCGCCAACCACGACGGCACGGGACCGCAAGCGCATCCTGCGCCTGCTGGTGCGCGACATCACCGTGACGCGGGGACCGGAGCCGAAGATCGTCCGCTTGCACGTTCGCTGGCAAGGGGGCGAGACGGAAGTCCTGCCACTCCGGCTGCCACAGAACCGGGCTGAGGCGATCCGGTATCCCGAGGCCTTTGTCGCGCGCATTCGCGGGCTGTCAATCGATCACCTTGATGGTGACATTGTCGCCCTGTTTCGCGCGGAAGGTCAGCGCAATGCGACAGGCAAGCCCTTTACGGTCGGCGCCATCCGATGGATCCGCTACAAGCACCGGATCTCTGCGCCCAAACCGCCGGCCGGCAGCCTCAGCGTGCGCCAAGTGGGGGAACGCTATGGCGTCAGCCTCTGGGTCGTTCATTATTGGATCGCACGCGGTATTATCTCCCCTACGCGAAGCAGGCCGAAAGGCCCGTACGCGATCACGATCGATGCCGCCTTGGATCAACGCCTTCGGACCTGGATTGCCAAATCAGGACACCTTCATCCGACATCCCCAACGCTTACCGCACGAGGTGCATTATGCCTTCCACGTCGGGATGCCGAGCGGACGTTCGCCGCCCCCGGCTTCGGGATCGTCACCCGCCGCACTGGAACGGGCCGGTACCTTCTCGAGACGAGATCCTCGCGCAAGCCCGCCAACCACGCCTCTACCCCCGACGCTTCGATCTGCTGGAAGGTCACACCGTCCACCCCGGCGCTCCCGCATTGGAACGGGCCAGCGCGTAGGCCTGGCGCAGAATGTCCTGGCGACAGATCTTGTCGTAGAGGATGTAGAAGCGGAAAGCGGGCTCCGCCTTCGCCTTCCGATAGAGCTTTCTCTGAAGGGACCTGATCTTGTCGGATGTTTCAAGGTGCGCGTTTCGCGTGATCGTGAGCACGGATTTCACCGCATCGCTTACCTGGCAGCTCTCGAACAGCAGGCCTGCCAGTTAGCTTTGCCGTCCTAGAAAAAAAGGCGCAGCGGGAGCACCGGACCCTCCTGCTCATGGATGAGACGGGCCACAGCTTCCGGATCCGGCCGGGCACGACCTGGGCGCGGCGCGGGCTGACCCCGGTGCTGCGGCGGGTGAGCAAACGGCGGGAGGTGTCGAGCATCGTGGCGATCACGCCGGATGGGAGGCTTTATGCGCGCCACGTCCGCACGAGCACCTCGAGCCGCTGTGTCATCCAGGCATTGCGCTTCTTCCGCCAGAAGGTCGGCACGACGCTGCTTGTGGTTTGGGATCGGCTGAATGCCCACCGCTCACGAGCAACCATCGCCTCCCTTGCGGCCCAACCGCAGGATTATGCCGCGGCCTATCTACCGGCCTATGCACCAGAGCTCGATCCCGAGGAGCAATGCAATGCGCTCGTCAAGCGTGCCATGGCGAACGCTCTGCCTGGCTCAGTCGACGACCTGCATCGTCTGGCCCGTCGCGAGTTCAGCCGCCTGAAACGCCGACCCAAGATGATCACCAGCTTCTTTCGGCACGCAGGCCTTTCCGTTGCGGGCCTTCCGTGAAGATCATTAGGTGCCAAAGACGACGCGCTCAGCAAACCAGCATCGTGTTTCACGGGACTGAGCCAGAGAGTTTCGCTGCAGGCCGCTGTAGGTCTCTAGGACATTTCGCGTCGCAGCCCGGATCTGGCTAGCGTGACCAAACTGGTCGTTGTCACCGTCCAGGGCCAGGGTACGCGACCTTGGCGGCTTCAGCGACGAAAGCCCGAGAGCGTGCCCCTTTTCATCAAACTCGCGCACTTGCTCATAGAGCTGCGGTCGGTCCGCGACGGTGATGACGGTGTCGCCGTCGAAGTTACCATCAGGCATTTTCTGTTCGCCGGTCGGGACGGCAACCAAAGAGCCGGGGGCAAACACCCGGGTGACCTGCAGGATGCCCAAGCAGTCGAGCGGCGTGTCCTCCTTCACGATCCTTACCTGTCGTCAAGTCCGAATGGGACTTGACGACCTCAGCGGATGTCACCAGCCCGCGGCCAGCGTAGGCAGCCGGCCATCTCTCGTCCGGCACGACAATCAAAGTGCGTTTGGCAAAGAAAGTAGGATCATTGATCGCGAGTTCTTCCCCTGACTTCTGGGCGACATTAACGCTGGTCAACGATTTCCTCTCGGTGATAACGGTCTACTTGATGGCGTCACCACAGCGACACTCTGTCGCGAGACACTCAGGTAACTACATCCCGAGGCGCGCGAACTGTATCGACGCGTGCTCCGCCTCGGGAAGGGGATACCGTGCGGAGATGCTCAACAAGGACTTACAGAACGTGGGCGTGAGCTTGCCACGGTGAATCACGACATTCTCGTGACCCATCGCAGCCCGGGCGTTCTGCCACTGCCGATTGTGGCCGCGCTGTTCATTGGACTTCACGTGGCAGGCGGCGAAGTCGGCATCATCCAGCGTCGCCAACTGCCCCGCATATACCGGCCGATTCGTATGGATGTGCACCCACATCGGGCTTGGCGTCGCACCGTTGCGCAGCGCTTTGGGCTGCAGCCTGATCTCGAACAGTGTCCCTGGCTCGCTCTTCAAGGCGCGCGGTCGGTCCACGGGCGCCAGTTCCTCGGCCGCCCGGAGCTGTTCAAGGTACTTCTGCGACGGAAAGGCGTAGGTCTTCATACAATCTATCATGATCGCTGTCTTTCGGGCGTTCAAAGAGTTTGCCTGTCCCTGCGCTTGGGACAACATCGCCTTGAGCCGGACTGTTTTGTCGTGCACTTCGCGCACTTGCACGGGCGTGAGGAGGACGCGTCGGCGAGGGTCCTCCAGCGCGGCTACACAGGCCTCAATCTCGGCGGACTGCTTCTGCAGGCGCTTAACGACGAGATCCACGACGTGGTCGGCGTTCTCGGGCTTCATCTGGCGCGCTTGCGAGACGGCGCTTTGCTGAGCCGGCAGATCGAACTGCAGCAGCTCGTCCAATCGCTCGAGTAATCCGGTCAGTGCTTCCCTGGAGGGTGGAGCCTGCCACATCTCCAGATGTCCGACTGCCGACGCTGACGCCCTCGCGTGTGCCTCCTCCGCGCTCGCGAGTTTCTTCGTACCCAGATCCGAGAGTACGATAATCTTGGCTGTCGGGGCAGTGTCCGCGTCGCGCTTGGCGAGTTTGGACTCGGGCAGCCCAGCCGTCGAACTCCCCTCGCCTGCGGCTGGTGTGCGCTTGCCTTTTCCCTTCCTGCGCGCCGCGTGGCCCTCAGCCATTACGGGAGAATTTTCCAGTATCGCAGCCCGGGCCGGCAGTTCAATCATGGCTGGCGTCTTTGGCTGCGCTGCCAGGAGTTGCGTGACTTCGTGCGCGGTGCCCCAAGCACCTTCGACGATCTGGTCCAACAGTTCCAATGGAAGTTCGGAGCCCTTTCCCGCATCCCTTAGCCCGGTAACAATGCCATGCACCTCTGATGCAAATTCCGAAAGCCGCTCCATGACTCCTTCCAGAACGGCGCAGTGCTCTGCGTCGAGTGCTTGTCCTTTGCTGTTCATAACAGCGTCTTTCGTCGAAACGAATGCCGGAAGTGTATCCTTGATAAAGGTTCCCAGCAGATGCACCCGCCCGTCCTCACCCATGAGGATGTGCCTCACGGCTGGTCCGACCGTACTCGCCTGAGACTCGATCTTAAGTTGCGCGAGAGCGATCCGCGAGTGCAGATACATGACCTTCGTATTAAGTGCCCAGCCGGTACTATGGCGTAGTGCCGCCGCTTCGGCCTTCCGCATCTCGGGCGTGGCGCTTGGCAAGTTGGCAGTGGCGGCGCAGACGGACTGCATCCGTTCCATGCGCCATGCCTTCTTTCCCCACCACTCCATGCAGGCTACGTAGTGCTTCGCCACACTTGAAGCGGCCCGGTTCAGCTGGTCGGGCGAAGCCTTGTCAGCTCGCAGCTTGTCGAGCACGCCTGCTGCACCCTTCCTGCGCGCCTCCAACTCGTAGATAGTCGCGGAAGCCAGGTTGTTGCATTGGCCCGCTGCATTGACCGCCTCGTCGCGGAGTCGACGAACTTGATCATCGGACAGAATGCTACGCGCCACCTGCGGGGGCAGGCTCGCGTAGTAGTCGAGAACTGTTGAGACTGCACCGATGAGCTGATCAATCCGCTCCTGCGCCTCCTCCGTCGAGTTCTGGGCTTGCATAGCCGCATTGCGGCGAGCGTCAAGTTCCTCAAATAGGCGGCGCATTTTTCGTTTTGCTGCCTTGATCTCGTCGCCTCGTGGGACTGCCACACCCGAAGTTGGTGGCTGGCTCACGAGCGGCGCCGTTCTATCTTGAGGTCGGGAGCGCATCCGCTCCACGACGGAGTCGAACGATTGGCTGCCTTCCCTAGGGGCAAGACGTGTCTCCGAGCGCGAACTGCTCGATTCTGACGTGGTGTCGGCTCCAGAACCCCCAACGTGCGATTTCCCAGCTCCGCCAATGCCTGTCATATCCCACGTCCAATCAGATTGAGAATGCTTAGTCTGCCTGGATAGGCTGGGTAGCTGACGAGTAGCTGACGAAGGGCGTTTTTCCTGCACTTCTCTATTCGGCGGTTCAAGGTCAAACGCTTTCGGGCTGCTTTACCGCTCCGATGTCTGATGTCACTCGCGTGTTCTTGCTTCTCTTCGGGATCTGCTCTGTGGCTCTCCCAGTTTGGGATCAGAAGAATGATGTGGCCCGATCAGTTGCGCGTTCTGATCGCACAAAACACGATCTACACAAGTGCCCGAGTGAAATCACCTCATCCATCCTCCCGCGAGTGACGTCTCTCACCGGGGGCGGATCTTGGATCTCGCCCTCTTCGGCTGACAGGCGATTGTTCTGAGCGATCAGGCGACTGCCGAGAGACCCTCCTTGGCCCAGCGGAACTCGGTGTCATCGCTCCAGAGGCGGTGCATGATCACAGCCATACGGCGCGCCAGAGCCACGATGGCCTTTTGCAGGCCGCGCCGTCGGGCCACATTCACGGCCCAGGCTTTCAGCCACGACCATTTCTGCACCCGGGTCAGCAGCACCTGGGCTGCCTCATAGAGCAGCGCATCGATCTGGTCGGTCTTGCTCAAGACTGCCATGCCCTTGGCGAAGTTGCGGATTTGGGCAGAGCTGACAAGGGAAACCGGGATGCCTTTAGCGGCACCCAGTTCTTGGTAGGCCGCTGTAGGCTCGAGAATCGCATGAACTGCCAAGGCTGAGGCGTTGGAAACCTTCATCACCCAAGCGGCTGCTCTCTCAATGCCATCCAGGGTATTGGGATAGGACTTCTGTGGTCTTGCTTCAGTTTAGTGGAGAGCGGTTTTGTAGCGGTCCGGCCAGCCTTTCAAATTGAACCGGACTGACATAGTCCAGGGTCGAATGACGCCGGACCGGGTTGTAGAAGCCATCGATATAACGACCAATCGCCGCCTTCGCCTCAGCTCTCGTCTGGAAGACGGTGCGCCAGACCAACTCGGACTTCAAGGTCTTGAAGAAGGTCTCGACCACCGAATTATCGTAACAGTTTCCCTTGCCCGACATCGAGATCCGGATGCCGTGCTTCCTCAGCTCGGCCTGATACGCGATCGAACAATACTGGACGGATTCAAACGGTCGTCGCAACACCCTGAAGGAGGAGGTTGCGATGAGCATTCGAAAGCGGCGGTCGGATCGA
>NZ_JAERQD010000101.1 GCF_016735695.1 Microvirga zambiensis WSM3693
CCGTCATGGCCGCACTTGTTGCGGCCACCCACGCCTTGGGAGCCGCGACGCTGCTTAAGACGTGGGTGCCCGGGACAGGCCCGGGCATGACGACGGAGGATGCGAATGACGGTGAGGGAACGGGGATGACGTTAGAGGATGGGATGACGGCGAGCGAAACGTCATCCCGGACGGCGCGGGGAAAGCTGAGTGTTATGATCGGACAGGAACTTGCCAAGCATGATTGAACCGCGCAGAAGCTTACGCAATTGCCGAGCGGCTTGCGCGAAAGGATGGGTGCCGATGAAGCTGAACGCCTGGATCGCGGGAGCGCTTGCAGCCTGCTGGGGTGGGAGCGCGCTCGCGCAGCAGCCGCTGACCGAGGTGACCTTCGGCACCAACTGGATTGCTCAAGGAGAGCACGGCGGGTATTACCAGGCCGTCGCCGACGGGACTTACGAGAAATACGGCCTCAAGGTCACCATCGTGCCGGGCGGCCCACGCGCCAGCAACCGCATGCTGATGACCGTCGGCAAGCTCGACTTCTACATGGGCGGCAGCTTGATCCAGGCCTTCTCTGCGGTGGAGAAGGACATTCCCACCATCGTCGTCGCGGCTCATTTCCAAAAGGAGCCGCAGGTTCTGCTGAGCCATCCCGGCCAGGGCCTCGACACCTTCACCGATCTGAAGAAGTCGAACGACATCCTGCTCGCGAAGGATGGCGTCGCCACCTTCTTCCAGTGGATGAAGGCGGAATACGGATTCAAGGACGAGCAGGTGAAGCCTTTCGGCTTCAACCCGGCTCCCTTCATCGCCAACAAGGGCGCCGTGCAGCAGGGCTACGTCACCTCCGACCCTCTGACCATCGAGAAGGCCGCAGGCTTCAAGCCCAACGTGTTCCTGCTCGCCGATCACGGCTTCAGCACCTATTCCACCACCGTGGAGACGCGCCGCGAGGTCGTGGAGAAGAATCCTGATCTCGTGCAGCGTTTCGTCGATGCTTCCACCGTCGGCTGGTACAATTATCTCTACGGCGACAACACGAAGGCCAAGGAGCTCATCAAGCGCGACAACCCGGAGATGACGGACGAGCTGCTCAGCTATTCCCACGCCAAGATGAAGGAATACGGCATCGTCGATTCCGGCGACACCTCAAGCCTCGGCATCGGCGCCATGTCGGATGCGCGCATGAAGGACTTCTTCGACAAGATGGTAAAGGCCGGTCTCTTCAAGGCGGATCTCGATTACAGCAAGGCCTATACGCTCCGGTTCGTGAACAAGGGCGTGGGGCTGGACCTGCGGAAGTAGAGGAGAGCGATGCCGGACCGCCCGGCATCGCGCACGGCATGACCGAGCCCGCATCCACGCTCGTTTCCCTGCAAGGCATCGCCAAGGTATTCGCCAACGGCGTGGCGGCGCTGTCGGGCTTCGATCTCGATATTCGCGCCGGCGAGTTCGTATCGCTTCTCGGCCCATCGGGCTGCGGAAAGTCGACGGCTTTGCGCCTCATCGCGGGATTGACGGAGCCGACGCAAGGACGCGTCGTATGGCCCGGATCGCATGCTGCCGATCACCGCGGCGAGATCGGCTTCGTCTTCCAGGATCCGACGCTGATGCCATGGGCCAATGTGGCGGACAATGTGTGGCTGCCGTTGCGGCTTCGCGGCGTGTCCCGTCGCGATGCGCGGACGAGCATTGCGGAGAGCTTAGCGCTCGTGGGCTTGAGCGAGTTCGCGAAAGCCTATCCGCGCGAGCTCTCCGGCGGCATGCGGATGCGGGTGTCGATTGCGCGCGCACTCTCCGTCAGGCCGCGCCTGCTGCTCATGGACGAGCCTTTCGCCGCCCTCGACGAAATCGCGCGCTTTCGCCTCAACGACGACCTTTTGCGACTGCAGAGGAATTTACGCTGCACGATCGTGTTCGTGACCCATTCGGTCTATGAGAGCGCCTATCTCTCGAGCCGCGTCGCGATCATGTCGCCGCGCCCCGGCCGCATCGTGGCGGAGGTAGCGGGCGAGACGACGGAGGAGCGGAGCGCGGATTTTCGCACGAGCCCGCGCTATGCGGCACTATGCGGTCGGATCTCGCAGATCCTGCTTGAGCAGACGGAGGGGCGCGGATGACCCTTTCGCCCGTCGACACCCTCCGGGACCGCCGCAGCCTCCTCCGGATCCTGCTGCCGCTTGCTGTCTTCGTGGCGGTTCTCGCCGCCTGGGAGGGCTTCGTGCGCCTGCGCGGCATTCCATCCTATATCCTGCCGGCGCCGAGCCTGATCGGCGCGACCATGGTCGCCGACTGGCCGCTTCTCTCCGCTTCGTTGCTGACGACGCTGAAGACCACCCTCACCGGCCTCGTTCTCGCAATCGTCGGCGGCGTCGGTCTCGCCGTCCTCTTGAGCCTGTCGAAGGTCATCGAATATTCGCTCTATCCCATTGCCGTCGTGCTGCAGGTGACGCCGGTCATCGCCATTGCGCCCCTGCTCCTGATCTACATGCCCCAGGACGTGGCGGTGCTCACCTGCGCCTGGCTGGTGGCGTTCTTTCCCGTGCTCTCCAACACCATGCTCGGCCTGCAATCGGTCGACCGGAACCTCATGGAGCTGTTCCGGCTCTATGGCGCACCCGCTTCGCAGAGCGCATCCGCCCGCTTCACCGCCCGACTGAAGGCCCTGTGGTACCTGCGCCGCCCGGCGGCCCTTCCCGCCTTCCTGGCCGGCCTTCGGATCGCGGGGGGGCTTTCCCTCATCGGCGCCGTGGTGGCCGAGATGGCGGCAGGCTCGGCAGGAGCAGGATCCGGGCTGGCCTATCGGATCATCGAAAGCCAGTACCGGCTCAACATCCCACGCCTGTTCGCGGCCCTGGTCCTCCTCGCCGCGACCGGAATCGGGCTTTATCTCCTGCTGGCGGCACTCAACCATGTCCTCCTGCGCCGCTGGCACGAGAGCGCACTGGCGCCGGAATCATAGGCCTGAATTTATTTAGCCTGTTAATAGTGTGCCGGCTTGTCATCGTACCGTCATGAGTTCGGACCATGATACTCCCGGTAACGCTGCAAGGGGCGACGAACGATGGACAACGACAGCAAGCATCCGGGCATCAAAAGCGTCGGATGGGCTCTGGTTCAAGCCTCGCGCCTGCACCGCAGCCGCACGGGCGACAAGCTCTCGGAGCTCGGCCTCTTCGCCGGCCAGGAGCAGGTCCTTCAGGCACTGGGCAGCTCGGGTCCCATGACCATGGGCGAACTGGCCGCCATCCTGCGGGTGCGCCCGCCGACCGCCTCCAAGACGGTCTCGCGCCTGTCCAGCCTCAAGCTGGTGGAACGTCACAACGAGCCCGGCGACGCCCGGGTCGTGCGCGTGAAGCTCACCAAGGAGGGCAAGCGCAAGGCGGCCGCCATCGACGCCCTCTGGGACGAGGTCGAGGCCGAGCTGCTCCAGGGCTTCGACAACAAGGACCGCAAGCGCATGCGTAAGCTCCTGCGCCGGGCGGCCAAGAATCTCGCCGGCATCACCGGAGCCGACCAGTCCGGGTTCGAGACCGACGACGAGACCGACGGGCTCGAGGCCAGCGAGCCGGAGATCGTCGCCGTAGCGGCGGTGTGATCCAACAACCCCTGTGTGCCGCGCACGAGGGCTGTGCACGACGCACATTCGTAACAGCGCGGGGAAGCGGCTAGCATCCTGCGCATGGCCGATACCGTTTCCTCGTCACCGCTCAAGACTGCCGCGCCGCGCCAAAGCACCATGGCTGGCATCGCGCTCATGTGCGCGGCTCTGTTCTGCTTTTCCTGCCTCGATGCGACGGCCAAATGGGTCAACCGCTCCGTCGATCCCATGGTCACCGTGTGGGCCCGCTACATGGCGGGGGCTCTCCTCACCTTCATGGTCATCAACCCGCGGACCCAGCCGGGCGCGCTGAGAACGCGGCGTCTGCCCCTGCAGCTCCTGCGCTCCCTGCTGCTCCTGGGCGCGACGCTGTGCAATTTCTTCGCCCTGAGGTACCTGCAGCTCGTCGAGACCCAATCCATCATCTTTTCGACGCCTCTGCTTGTCGCGCTCTTCGCCGGCCCGCTTCTTGGGGAGCATGTCGGCTGGCGGCGCATGGTGGCCATCGCCGTCGGCTTCTTCGGCGTGCTGGTGATCACGCGACCGGGCTTGGGCACGATGCATCCGGCAGCGTTCCTGTCTTTTGCCGGATCCGTCTCCTACGCGTTCTACGCCATCGTGACGCGCATGCTCGCCTCGCGCGATTCGATTGCAACCACGACCATCTATTCGAGCGTCGCCGGCATCGTGCTGGTGACGCCGATCCTTCCCTGGATCTGGACCACGCCGCCCTCGCCCCTCACCTGGTTCCTGCTCGCGACCACGGGCTTCTACGGCGCCTTCGGTCATTGGCTCCTGGTTCTCGCCCATGCCCGGGCGCCGGCGGCGATTCTGTCGCCCTTCATCTACAGCCAGATCATCTGGATGCTGGTTCTGGGCTACCTGTTGTTCGGAGACTGGCCGGATGCTTGGACCTTCGTCGGGGCTGGCATCGTCATCGCCTCGGGGCTCTATTTGCTCTACCGTGAACGCGTGAAGCATCGAAAGCCGAACCAGCCCGCATGACCGAAGCCCCCATCGACACCTTGCCCGGGATCGCTACCATCGCCGATCTCCGCACCATGGGATCGGTCGAAGCCTATCGCCGGCTGAAATTCATGCTGCCGCGGCAGGTCGGCCTCAACGCACTCTATGCACTCGAGGCCACTTTGCGCGGCTGCCACTGGCTCGACCTGCCCGAGGACGTGAAGGCGGCTCTCCGGCAACAGGCCAAGACCATCGACGATGCTCTCCGCCGCGGCACCGCCACGCGCTGCGCCATTTAATCAAACCATCGAACAGGAAACGCCATGAGCCGAACCGACATCCTGATGACCGCGCCGATGATGCCCATCGTGATCGAGGCGCTGGACAAGGCCTTCACGCTGCATCGCCTGTGGGAGCAATCCGACAAGGAGGTTTTTCTGAAGGATGTCGGGCCACGCATCCGCGGCGTTGCCACCAGCACGCTCTATGGCCGTCTCGAAGCCTCGCTCCTCGACCATCTGCCGAAGGCCGAGATCATTTCGAGCTTCGGGGTCGGCTACGACAATGTGGATGCGGTGGAAGCAGGCAAGCGCGGCATCGTCGTCACCAACACGCCCGGCGTTCTCGACGATGAGGTCGCCGATCTCACCATCGGCCTCCTGCTCGCGACCCTGCGCAAGATTCCGCAGGCCGACCGCTACCTGCGCGAAGGCAAGTGGCTGAAGGCGCCCTTCCCACTCTCGTCGACTCTGCGCGAGAAGAAGATCGGCATCGTCGGTCTCGGGCGCATCGGCAAGGCGATCGCGCGGCGTCTTTCGGGCTTCGACGTGAGCATCGCCTATCACGGCCGCACACAGCAGGACGATATCGCCTTCGCCTATCATCCGACCGTCACCGGCCTTGCGGAGGCCTCCGACGTGCTCATCGTGATCACCCCCGGCGGAGCCGCGACGAAGCATCTCATCAATGCGGAGGTGCTCAAGGCGCTCGGGCCGACCGGCGTTCTCATCAACGTCGCCCGCGGCAGCGTCGTGGACGAGCAGGCGCTGATCGAGGCGCTGAAATCGGGCACGATCCTGAGCGCAGGCCTCGACGTCTATGACGACGAACCGCGCGTTCCGCAGGAACTGATCGACCTGGAGCACGTGGTGCTCCTGCCTCACGTCGCGTCGGGCTCGGTCCATACCCGCAATGCGATGGGCAAGCTGGTGGCCGACAATCTCATTTCCTGGTTCGACGGCAAGGGCCCGCTGACGCCGGTGGCCGAGACGCCGTATACGGGGCGATCTGTTTAACCACCTCTCGTCATCACCGGCCTTGTGCCGGTGATCTCGCTTCCAATACCCTCAACCTCATCCTGAGGAGGTCGCGCAGCGACCGTCTCGAAGGAGCTTCCAGTACTCTCTGGATCCTCCTTCGAGACGCAGACTGCGTCTGCTCCTCTGGATGAGGATCGTGTTTCCTTAAAGCGTGGATGGCCGGCACAAGGCCGGCCATGACGTGCGTATGTGGGTCACAGACTGTCATTCCGGGGCCGCGCAGCGGAGCCCGGAAACCATAACCGCTAATATTGCCGAAAGAGGTGCAGCGCCGCCCGTCCAGTCCTGAGACGTCATGTTTATGGTTTCCGGGCTCGCACCTGAGGTGCGCCCCGGAATGACAATTGAAGCGCCAAGTTAAAGCGCGAACCCACCATCGGCGAGATGGATGTGACCCGTCGTGTAGCTCGCCTCGTCGGAAGCAAGATAGACGGCGAGTGCCGCGATCTCTTCCGCGGTCCCGAGCCGGCCCATCGGCTGGCGGTCGATGAAGGCCTGGCGCACAGTCTCCAGGCTTTGGCCCGTGCTTTCCGCCAGCGCCGAAATCCGCTCGTCGAGCGATGGCGATTGAATCGTGCCGGGGCAGATCGCGTTGGCGCGCACGCCGCGCTTGATGAAATCGGCGGCGACCGCCTTGGTCAGTCCGATCACCGCCGCCTTCGTCGCACCATAGACATAGCGGTTCGGGATGCCGCGCACGGAAGAGGCGCCGGAGGCGATGTTGACGATCGACCCGCCGCCCTTCTCCAGCATGCCCGGCAGCGCCGCGCGAATGGTGCGGTGCATGGACCTCACGTTCAGGTCGAACGAGAAATCCCAATCCTTGTCGGAGCATTCGAGAATCGTGCCGTGATGCACGAAACCCGCCGCATTGACGAGAATGTCGAGCGGTCCGGCCTCGGTGACGAGCTTGTCGACATCCGCACCCGAGAGCACATCGAGCCGGCGCTTCTCGGCACCCTCGAGCCCCTCCAGTTTCGCGACGTCGAGATCCGTCGCCCAGACCTTGGCGCCTTCGCGGAGAAAAGCCTCCGCGATGGCGCGCCCGATCCCCTGCCCCGCCGCGGTGACGAGGGCTGTCTTTCCCTGGAGTCTGTTCATGACGGCCCCCGTTTTCTTCCCTGTCTCTCAGAGCATCGCATCGGATCCCAAAACTGCAGATCCCTTTTGGGTTCGATGGTCTAGAGCCGTTTCCATTCATATGGAATCGGCTCTTTCCTTTGTCTTGCCGCGCTTTTTGACGGCGAACCGGATCCACTTCGCCGAAAAGCGCTCTAGTGATTATCGCGCGGCACGCCGAAGGTCTGTGCGACCTTCTGGTACTTCACCGCCGGCTTCAGGGTCATGCCCTCGGAGAGCTGATCGACCATGGAGCGCTGGATCTCCTGCCACGGCGTCTGGCTCGCCGGATAGGCATAGCCGCCGCGCGCCTCGAGATCGGCACGGCGCTTTTCCAATTCTTCTTTCGAGAGCAGGATATCGGCGCTGCGCTTGTTGAGATCGATGCGGATGCGGTCGCCCGATTGCAGCAGGGCGAGCCCGCCGCCGATGGCCGCCTCGGGCGAGGCGTTGAGGATCGAGGGCGTGCCCGACGTGCCGGACTGGCGTCCGTCGCCGATGCAGGGCAGCGAGAGCACGCCGCGTTTGATGAGCGCGCCCGGCGGCTGCATGTTCACCACCTCGGCCGCGCCCGGATAACCGATCGGGCCCGCGCCGCGCATGATCAGGATCGTGTGCTCGTCGATGCCGAGAGACGGATCGTCGATGCGGTGGTGATAATCCTCCGGCCCGTCGAACACGACCACGGGACCCTCGAAGGCGTTCGGGTCTTGCGGGTTGTTGAGATAACGCTCCTGGAATTCCTTGCTGATCACGCTCGTCTTCATGATCGCGGAATCGAACAGAGTGCCCTTGAGATTCAGGAAGCCCGCCTTTTCCTTCAACGGATTGTCGTAGGAGCGGATCATGTCATGATCCCAGGTGAACTTGCCCTTGCAATTCTCGCCGATGGTCGTGCCCGTGCAAGTGATCGCATTCTCGTGGATCTTGCCGGCGCCGATCAGCTCGGCCATCACCGCCGGAAGTCCGCCTGCGCGGAAATATTCTTCACCGAGATACTCGCCCGCGGGCTGCATGTTCACGAGCAGCGGGATCTCGAAGCCGATGCGCTCCCAATCGTTGTTGTCGAGCGGCACGCCGATATGCTTGGCGATGGCGTTGATATGAATCGGCGCATTGGTGGAACCGCCGATCGCCGCATTGGCGACGATCACGTTCTCGAACGCCTCGCGGGTCATGATGTCGGAGGGCTTCAGATCCTCCCACACCATGTCGACGATGCGCCTGCCCGTCTCGTAGGCCATCTGCCCGCGCTCGCGATAAGGCGCGGGCACCGCGGCCGAACCGGGCAGCGACATGCCGAGCGCTTCGGCGAGCGCATTCATGGTCGAGGCCGTGCCCATGGTGTTGCAATGGCCGACGGAGGGCGCGCTCGATCCGACGATGTCGATGAATTGCTGATAGTCGATATCGCCCGCCGCGTGACGCTCGCGCGCCTTCCATACGATGGTGCCGGAGCCGGTGCGCTCGCCATGATGCCAGCCGTTGAGCATCGGGCCGACATTGAGCGAGATCGCCGGAATGTTGACGGTTGCGGCCGCCATGAGGCAGGCCGGCATGGTCTTGTCGCAGCCGGTGAGCAGCACGACGCCGTCGAGCGGATAGCCGTAGAGCACCTCGACGAGGGAGAGGTAGGCGAGGTTGCGGTCGAGGCAGGCGGTCGGGCGCTTGCCCGTCTCCTGGATCGGGTGGCACGGGAACTCGAAAGCCACGCCGCCGGCGGCCGTGATGCCGTCTCGTACGCGCTTGGCGAGCTCAAGGTGATGCCGGTTGCATGGCGACAGGTCGGAACCTGTCTGCGCGATGCCGATGATCGGCTTTTTGCCCTGCAGCTCCTTCCCGGTGAGGCCGAAATTCAGGTAGCGCTCGAGATAGAGCGCGGTCATTCCCGGATTGTCCGGATTGTCGAACCAGAGCCGCGAGCGAAGCTGATCGGGGGTGCGACGGTGAGGCCTCTCAGCCATTCTTCATTTCCTTTCGGGCGTCCGTAACCGCAGTGCCGGTATTTGATCCGGGACAGGGGTTAAGATCAACCGTCCTTTGAGGAAAGTCGCTGCCTTTTAGCAGTTCGAAGCTGCATCCAAGCGCGGCTGCAACAGTTATAGAATTCCATGGCCAGCCGAAGCACCGACGTTCTCCCTCCCCCGGGGAGCTCATGCTTTGCAACAGGACGAACCTGGAGACCCGGCGTCGTTGCTTTCAGCTCAGCGCACCGGCCGTCTCGTCGATCTGCGCCCGGACTTCCGGATCGAGATCGAGCGCCTCGGCGAGCTGGTGCAGGAATTCGCGCTCCTGGATCGTATCGGGATCGATGGCGATGCGGGCAGCCGCATAGACCTGCGCCGCCATCTCGGGATCGTTGACGCCCTCGGCCAGCTCATCCACATCGGCCGGCGAGGCCATCTCGTTCTCCAGCCAGTGGCTCGATTCCGGATCGATGCCGGCCTCTATCAGACCCTTGACGATCCGCGCCCGCTCGGCCTGATCGATGCGGCCGTCGGCGGCTGCCGCCGCCACCATGGTGCGCAGGAACAGAAGCGCATCGTCCTCCGTCTGCGAGACCGGGTGGAAGCGCGATGTTTCCGGCAGGCTCATGGCCGATTGCGCGACGGCGACCTGCGGCTCGGGTGAGACAGCCGGGGATCCGCCTGGTGAGGCAGGCGCCTTGGCCTGCTGGTTCTGGAACGCCTTATAGGCGAGGCCGCCGATGACGGCGAGGCCGCCGAGCTTGGCCAGGCTGCCGGCCAGCTTTCCCTTCTTGCGCCCCTTGAACAGAAGACCGGCGAGGCCGACCAGAGCCGTCTGCGTCAGGCCCGGATTCTGCAAAGCGAAATCCTTGGCCTTCTGCAGGAGCTGATCGGAGGTGTGCCCCCTCGTCCGGGTCACGTCCTTTCCAGTCGCCGATCCAGCCCCGCCCCGCGGCGATTGCGCGGGGTTGTGATGATCGGGCCGGCCGATGGCTCCTATGACTGTATCCAAAAGCTTCCGGTAATCGACCATCGGGCCCTCCTGTCATCTTCTCGCCACGCAAGGATCAACGGGAGCGCTGCAGAATGGTTCAGGTTCTGAATCTTAGGCCGGCCGCGGCACGGCCTCCGCACGAACCTTGAGAAGCTGCGACAGGACAACCGGGGCTGCCATCGCAAGACCGATGAACGTCGTCAGCGGATCGGGCGCTATGATCGGCAGGGAAGCAAGACCGATGAGCCAGCGCTCCCAGGCGCTCATCAGCGTCAGCCCATATCCGGCAAAGGCCGCCGACAGGAACACGATGCCGACGATGGCTCCGGCCGTAATGAAGAGGAAGCTCG
Source organism: Microvirga zambiensis WSM3693 (assembly GCF_016735695.1). Classification (GTDB taxonomy): domain Bacteria; phylum Pseudomonadota; class Alphaproteobacteria; order Rhizobiales; family Beijerinckiaceae; genus Microvirga; species Microvirga zambiensis. Next base: position 10,299 of record NZ_JAERQD010000101.1, read on the forward strand.
CCCAGGTGAATTCAGGCGTCACGATGAGCATGGCCGGACCATACACGAAGACGAAGGGCACGAGCACTTTTCCCAAGCCGAGCCGGAAGGCCGTGTTGCCGGTCTTGAAAGGGTCCGCCCCCGCCATGCTGGCGCCGGCATAGGCCGCGAGCGCCACCGGCGGCGTGATGTCGGCGAGCACGCCGTAATAGAAGACGAAGAAGTGGGCGACGAGCGGCTGGACGCCGAGGAGCCCGAGGGCCGGAGCCGCGACGGTGACCATGATGATATAGTTCGCCGTCGTCGGCACGCCGCATCCGAGCAGGATGCAGACGACAGCGGTCATCGCCAGGGTGAAGAACAGCGTCATCGCCTTCATGTCGGTCAGGCCCGCGGGCACCAGATCCATGAAGCCCTGCGCCAGCTGCGCGGCGAAGGACGTGACGATGAAGGAGATCTTGAAGCCGACGCCCGTGAGGGTGACGATGCCGACGATGATGCCGACCGTCGCCGCGGCGGCGCCTACGCCGATGGCATATTTCGCGCCGACCACGAAGGCGTCGACGAGGTCGAGCACCAGCGCCTTGCCGGCATCGCTCTTGAGAAACGTATGGATCAGAAGCGCAAGCACCAGGCCCAGCATCGGTCCCGAGAAGACCAGCTGCGTGAGGATGCCCATGGCGATCGCCGCGATGATCGCGGCCAGAAAGCCGAGCGTGATCGCCGGAATCCGCGACGCGCCGACGACGAGGCAGGCCGTGATGCCCCAGAAGGCGGCAAGGTAAGGCGTGAAGCCGGAAAACAGCACGATCAGCAGGACGGCGAGCGGCATGATCGTCTGCCACCCCTCCCGGATCACCTTCGCGGCGTTGGGGAGCTCCTCGGCGGGAAGACCCCGCAGCCCGGCGCGCTTGGCTTCGAGATGGACCTGCATGAAAACGCCGAAGAAATGCATGCACGCGGGCACGACCGCCGCCAGAATCACCGTCTGATAGGAGACGTTGAGGAACTCGACCATCAGGAACGCGGCAGCTCCCATGATCGGCGGCGTGATCTGCCCGCCGGTGGAGGCGGCCGATTCCACGGCCGCCGCGAAATGGCGCTGATAGCCGACGCGGATCATTGCGGGAATGGTCAGCGAGCCGACCGTCACCGTGTTGGCGATCGACGAGCCCGAGATCATGCCGAACAGGGCCGAGCCGAAGATCGAGACTTTTGCCGGGCCGCCTGCGTAGCGCCCGGCGACGCAGGTGGCGAGGTCGATGAACAGCTTGCCCAAGCCGACCCGGGTGGCGAGCACGCCGAAGAGCACATAATGGAAGACGTAAGTGGCAACGACTCCCAATGCGATGCCATAGATGCCCTGGCTCGTGAGATAGAGATGGTTGACGATGTTCGACCAGGTGGCGCCGGGATGCTGGAGAATGCCCGGCATGGAGGGGCCGAAATAGGCATAGAGCATCACGCCGATGGCGATGACGGGCAGCGGCCAGCCCACGGAACGGCGCGTCGCCTCGAGCAGCACGACGATGAGGATCGTCCCCATGACCACGTCGGTGGTCGAAGGATTGCCGACCCGGAAAGCGAGCTCGGCGAAGATCCATGGAACATAGAGAGAGGAGACGACTGCTGCGACTGCCAGCGCCCAGTCGATCAGGGAGATGCTACCGGGCCGCCACCAGTTCGAGGGAGCGATCCTGTCCTGATCGCTCTTGAAGGGTGAGAAGACGAGGAAGATCAGGCCGAGCACGAAGGCCATGTGAATGCCGCGATGGGTGGCCTCGCGCAGCAACCCGAACCCCGCCGTGTAGTAATGGAAGAAGGAGAGAGCCAGAAGCAGGCTCGCCACGAGCCATGCGGTCCCAACAGGCAGGGGGCGAAACCGCATCTCGGGATCGAATTTTTCCTCGAGGCTGCGGTTCTCGATGATCACGTTGGCGTCGGCAGAAGACATGGGGCTCTCGTCAGAAAACAAAGCACCTCTCGCGGCCTGCGCCGCGAGAGGTCGAAAAGGGGACGGGTCGAGATCAGCCCTTCAGCAGACCGGCTTCCTTGTAGAAGCGCTCGGCTCCCGAATGCACGGGGATGCCGGCGCCCGCCAGCGCGCTCTCCTTGCGGATCATCTTGCCCTTGGCGTGTCCCGCATCGAGGGCCGCACGGGTCTTGTCGCTCCAGAGACCTTTGACGACGTCATAGACGACAGCCTCAGGCACCTTGGCGGAGGTGACCCATTGCGCGCCGACGGCGAGAGTCTTCACCGCAGCGACATCCTTGTAGGTGCCGGCCGGAATCTCATCGGCGGCGAAGAAATTGTACTGCTTGCGGATCGCATCGGCCTCAGGTCCCGCGAGCGGCACTAGATCGACGCCGCCGCCGGTGGCCGCGAGTTCGGTAATGGCGCTGGTCGGATAGCCGCCGACGAAGAAGAAAGCGTCCAGCCCACCGTCGCGCATGCGCTCGGCCGCTTGGTTCGGCTTCAGGAAGTCGGCTTTCACATCCGCCTCCTTCAGGCCCCAGCCGGAGAGAATGATGCGCGCGTCGACAAGCGTTCCGGAGCCCGGCTCGTCGAGGGAGACGCGCTTGCCCTTGAGGTCCGCGACGGATTTGATCTTCGCCGACTTGGCCGCGACCAGATGGATGCTCTCAGGATAGAGATTGGCGAGCAGACGCAGATCCTCGATCTTGCCCTTGCCGTCGAAAAGGCCTGTTCCCGTATAGGCCCAGTAAGCGACGTCGGCTTGGCTGAAACCGGATTCGAGAGCGCCCGACACGATCGAATTGACATTGGCGACGGAACCATTCGAGGCCTGGGCTGTCAGGACCAGTTGCGGCGGGTTCGAAACAGCGTTCGCGATCAGGCCGCCGACCGGATAATAGGTTCCTGCCGTGCCGCCGGTGCCAATGCGGAAGAATGCGGGAGCTTGCGCGAAGGCACTTCGGTTCAAAGCGGCAGCGGCACCAAGACCGAGGCCGATTTTGGCCAGGTCGCGACGGGTCAGTTTTGCGGACATATGGTTCCCTCGTGAAGATGCGACCGCTTGCAATACGGTTCCGCTTCACTCTAACGGGAATATTTGCCCCGTCTACGGGCCGACACAAATCTTTGTTAGTCGACAAAGCAATAGACGTTGCGTGTTCTGGTCAGGATCTTTTTGTTGGAGTGACGAAAGCTCCGCACGCCGCGCGCTGGAGGTTTCCATCATCGGCATCTTTGCACTGTCCATTGCACAACCAACAGCCCTCTGCGTGGGAGGTGTTGCGGAGCATGTTTTCCGGAATTTGCGGGGCAGGCACCAGAACGCCAAAAAGCCCTCCGTGGTTTTCACCGTCGGAGGGCTTTTGTGTTTTGTGTTGGTTGCGGGGACAGGATTTGAACCTGTG
>NZ_JAERQD010000102.1 GCF_016735695.1 Microvirga zambiensis WSM3693
GTCCAGGTGAAGATCGGAGCCGCGATGATCGGTGCCGGGGGCGGTGCCTGACTGGGCAGGTCCGCAGCTGAGGCAGCGGCTGCAGCAAGCGAGACGCCTGCAACCCCTGCAAGGAGGCTAAGTACGCACTTTCTCATAACCGTAACCCCTTAGTGTGAGGACTCACGGGGAAAACTTACGCCTCTTACCCAAAGGAATGCTATGGCAAAGCAGCAACACCCACCGGGTCACGTGATATTCAAGGGGTGGAAAAGTAGTACTACTTTGGGATAAGAGAATTTTATCAATATAGCACGAAACAATTCCCTTAAAATTCCGTTTAAAGCAATTTGACATTACTTTGAAGACATGCCCTAATATTCCCGTTTTCGGCTTGACAACCGAAGGCGAGGAGATCACTCAACCCTGCCCTCTGGGCGGGGTTTTTTCTGGAAGTAATGCGCCCTCGCGTTGTTGTCAGAGATCCCCCAGAAGCAGCTGCGCCTGACGGCTTTCCTTCCCGCTTTGCTTTTTTCTACCGGATGAAGAAACAGCGCGCGCCTCTCGACCGACGGGGCGTCTACCCGCATCGGCCTGAGATATCCGCTCCTTCGCCTTGTCGCGTGCGATAGCCTCCGGTGCTGCAGGATTGTCGTCGAGCCACTTCCCGCGCTTGATCACTTCGTTGACCCGCCCCTGATTGACGCCCAGCTGGAACGCAATCTCCTGCTGGGTCATCTCCGTCGTGGCATGGAGATCAAGGATCCGCCTCGCCAGTTCGGGGGTCATCTTACGTCCGGCGATCCTCCGGGCGGGAGCGATCGACCGAATGGTCCTGTCCCGCTCCCGTAGCTTCTGCAGGATCGCGAGTGCCATATGCATGCCCTGCTCCCGCAGGGCATCCTCGAATTCCTTGAGCGTGGTCAAAGCGAACGCACTCCTTCAAAGAAACGATATGCCTCAAGAACGGCGCCTGAACCTTGCCTCTCCGAAACATCTCAACATTTTCAACGGCCACGCTGCGGCTTGGTTTCAACACACGTCCAGCCGATCAATCCTCTTCGTCTTTGCAAGGCCAGCCTTTTGGTGCGTTGAGCCCGGTCGGAAGCTTGGTCTGCTCCGTGCCGCAGGCGATGTCGATCTGGGACTGGCTGAGCCCACTCACACCGCTCAGATCGGTACCGCCGATTTGCGTCAGATAAAGATAGACTCCCGTCAGGTTCGCCCCTTTGAGGTCGAGGCCGTCGAGCCGAGAGCGCGAGAGATTGGAATAGCTGAAGTCGATGCCGGTCACCTTCGCGCTCTGGAACAGAACCCGTGCCAACTCTGCCTTCGACATGTTGGCGCCCGTGAGGTCCGCTCCGCTGAAATCGGAGCGGTTCAATTCGGACTTGCTGAAATTAGCCCCCGCCGCTTTCACCTGAGCGAAGTTCGAGCGGTTCATGTCGGCCGAGCCGAAATTCGCGCCCGACAGATTTGCCTGCGCGAAGTTGGCCCGCCAGCCGAGCGCCTTCGTGAAATCCGATCGCGAAAGATCGGCGCCTTCGAAACGAGTGCGGCTGACTTCCGTCTCACTCAGTTTGGCACCGGCCATGCGCGAGCCGGCGAAGTCGCTTAACGTGAGAAGCGAGCGTTGAATAACGATGCCCGTCAGGTCGTCATTCGTCAGCATGAGACGTGCCTTGGAGCATCCCGACCAGTCGACCCCTGGTGCTGGCGCATCCTGACACTTGGCCATGGCCGGGCCGGCGCAAACGCACAAAGCCAGCAATACCCCTGCAATTCTCACGGAACTCGCCCTCCAGCAGCTCCTTTTGGAGCGCTTCTTCCATAAATAGGCCCCGCCCCACTCCTGAGGAGCCCTCGCCAACCAACTTTCACGGAATCCACGAGAGACTCGACTTCCCTCCTCTATGGTCTAGCTTCTCCAGCGATTCCCGTGGAGTAAAACCATGCGCCCTTCCGTAACGTTTCCTGCCATTTTGCTTGCCGGCCTCGTGCTGAGCGGTTGCGTCGCCTCCACGGCCCCTGTCGGCGTTCTGCCGCGCGATCCGGTTCCGCCTCCACCCTCCCTCGCCAGTTCGACGACGGGCCGCTCCACGGCAACCCAGGAACGCACGACCTCGGCGCCGCGGCGTGCTTTGAGCGTGCCGGACCGGACGACCACACCACGCCCGTGACGCCGGACGATTCGCCCGCCCGGCCAACGTCCGCACACGCCGAGGCCTGACGATTGGAACTCTCCTTAAGAGCAATTCATCCTGCGCCAATGCGTAGCTGGCGCGGATTCCTGTCCTGATGCTATATGACGTAACGATAAGTAAAAACGCGGGATGAATCTTCATGACATGGGTTGAGGCGATCGGCTGGTTCGGCGCGGCTCTTGCCATCACGGGCAGCGCCATGAAGACGATCATCCCGCTGCGCTGCATCGGCATCGGAGCCAATATCTGCTCCCTGATCGTCTCCGCCTTCCTGGGCAACATCCCAGGCGTCGTGGCCAACCTGATCCTGCTGCCGATCAACAGCGTCCGTCTCTACCAGATGCTCGGCCTGATCAAACGGGTGAAGCACGCCTCGAAGAGCGACCTTTCCATGGAGTGGCTCAAGCCCTTCATGACCCGCCGCAGGACGAAGGCAGGCGAGATCCTCTTCGCCAAGGGCGATGCCGCCGACTGCATGTACTTCACGATCTCCGGACGTTTCCGGCTGAAAGAGATCAACATTGAGCTGCTACAGGGTCAGGTCGTCGGCGAAATGGGCTTCATGTCCCCGACCAACACGCGCACGCAGACTCTCGAATGTCTCGAGGCAGGCGAAGTGCTGAGCATCTCCTACGACGAGGTGCGCCAGCTCTATTTCCAGAACCCGGAATTCGGCTTCTACTTCCTGCGCCTCACGAGCGAGCGGCTTTTCCACAACATGGAGAGCATGGAGAAGGAGATCGTCCGTCTACGGGACGCGCTGCCCGAGATCGAGCCAGTCAAGCAGGCGGCCTCCGCTTAGAGCATCGGACCGATGCTCTCATTCAAGAAGAAAGCATCGGAATCATCCCAAATGTGCAAATCCACTTTTGGGTCCGGTGCTTTAGAAATCCTATAAAGAAGATACAGTTTAGAATTCTTATAACCTATTGAAATCACTTGATTTTTAATTGACGCACCTTCCAGATCATGGTTCCTGCAGCCCAAGCGTGGCGGACCAAAAGGCGTCCGGCACGATTGCTGGAGGATGTCGCAATGGTGAAACTTTCTTTTGGACGTGGGCTGCTCTTCGGAACTGCGGTTCTCGGTGTTCTTGCAGGTTCGGGCGTGTCGGCGTCGGCTGAGGAAGTGCTGAACATCTACACCGCACGCGAGCCCGGCCTGATCAAGCCTGTGCTCGACGAGTTCACCAAAGAGACCGGCATCAAGGTCAACACGATCTTCATCGCCAATGGGCTCGAGGAGCGCATCCGCACCGAAGGCGCGAACAGCCCGGCTGACGTGATCGTCACCGTCGATATCGGCCGCCTCGCCGCCGCCAAGGATTACGGCGTGACGCAAGCCGTGAAGTCCGAAGCGCTCGAGAAGGTCATTCCCGCCGCCTATCGCGATCCGGAAGGCCACTGGTTCGGCATCGCCCTGCGCGGCCGGGTCGTATACGCCTCCAAAGACCGTGTGAAGCAGGACAAGATCACCTACGAAGAGCTCGCCGATCCCAAGTGGAAGGGCAAGATCTGCATCCGCTCCGGCCAGCATCTCTACAACATCAGCCTGATCGCCGCCATGATCGCCCACAAGGGCGAGGCCAAGGCCGAGGAATGGCTGAAGGGCGTGAAGGCCAACCTCGCCAAGAAGCCGTCGGGCGGCGACCGCGAGCAGGCTCGTGACATCCTCGCCGGCGTCTGCGACATCGCCGTCGGCAACACCTATTATGTCTCGCTCATGCTCAACGGCACCGACGCGGACCAGAAGAAATGGGGCGAGGCGATCAACGTGATCCTGCCGACCTTCGAGGGCGGCGGCACCCATGTGAACGTCGCCGGCCTCGCGCTGGCGAAGAACGCGCCCAACAAGGCCAACGCCATGAAGTTCATGGAATACATGGTCTCGGACGAGTCGCAGCGGATCCACGCCGATGCCAATTCCGAATATCCGGTCAAGGCCGGCATCAAGGTCCACCCGACCATCGCCTCCTTCGGCGAATTGAAGGCCGACAACGTGCAGATCGCCGAGATCGCCAAACTGCGCAAGAAGGCGAGCGAGCTGGTCGACAAGGTCGGCTTCGACCAATAAGACAAGGGGCGGCTCTTCCCGCCGCCTCTCCCCAATTCAAGAGAGGCGCTGCCGGCGACGGTAGCGCCGCTTCCATTAGCCCGTGATCGCAGAAACGCAGACCGCACTCCGCCTCTCGTTCCGGAGAAAGGCAAAAAGCATCCCCTGGTGGCTGTCGGCCGCCGTGGCCGCGATCGGTCTGCTCGTCTTCCTGCCGATCGCCGCGCTGATCAATATCGCCGCCGAGGGCGACGCGGAGATCTGGCCCCACCTGATTGCGAACGTCTTGCCGGCGAGCACGCTCGACACGCTCGCACTTCTGATAGGCATCGGCGTCGTCGCGGGCTCCATGGGCATCACGGCGGCCTGGCTCGTGACCGCGCACCGCTTCCCCGGCCGCAACGCCCTGGTGTGGCTGCTGCCGTTGCCGCTCGCCGTACCGACCTACATCACGGCCTATATCTATGTCGAAATCTTCGACTCGGCCGGCCTCGTGCAGATGGCGTTGCGCGATCTCGTGGGCTGGAAATCCCGGAGCGAATACTGGTTTCCGGAAATCCGCTCGCTTCCCGGCTGCATCCTCGTGATGTCCGCGGTGCTCTATCCCTACATCTACATCGCGGCCCGGGCGATGTTCCTGACGCAGAGCGCGAGCATGCTGGAAGTTGCCCGCACCCTCGGCGCGAGCCGCGTCAAGCTCTTCCGCATCATCGCGCTGCCCCTCGCCCGCCCCGCACTCGCTGTCGGCATATCGCTCGCGTTGCTGGAAGCGCTGAACGACATCGGCGCCAGCGAATATCTCGGCGTGCGCACACTCACCGTGTCCGTGTTCAACACATGGCTCAACCGCGGCAGCCTCGCGGGAGCGGCGCAGATCGCCTGCGTGATGCTCGCCTTCGTCGTCGGGCTGATCCTGCTCGAGCGCTATGGACGGCGGGACCGGCGCTATTCCGCATCGCTCAAACGACACCGCACGGTGCACCCCGCTCCGCTTTTCGGCCTACGCGCCTGGATTGCGACAAGCCTCTGCACCGTGCCCGTCGTCTTAGGCTTCATCCTTCCGGTCGCCTTCCTGCTGCGGGAAACCCTGCGCGGCAGCCTGTTCAAGCAGCTGGATGCGGAGTTCCTCGCCCATCTGATGACGACGATCGGCCTTTCCGTCGTAGCCACCTGTGCGGTGCTGATCCTCGCCATCGTACTGGTCTGCGCCGCGCGCCTGTCCAAGAACTCCCTTACCAAGGGAGCGCTTTTCGCGGCGAGTCTGGGTTATGCGATCCCGGGCACGGTGCTGGCACTCGGACTCATGACCCCGCTGGTCGGCATCGACAACTTCATCGGCAATGTCTGGCGCAGCCTCACGGGCGAACGCCTCGGCCTCCTGCTCATGGGGGCCGCCGGAGGCATCATCATCGCCTATGTGATCCGCTTCCTCTCGATCGCGACCGGCTCCCTCTCCGCCGGTCTGGACCGCGTGTCGCCGAGCCTGGAAGATGCAGCGCGCACGCTCGGAGCATCGCGGCGGGAAATGGTGTGGTCGATTCAGATCCCGCTCATGCGCCCCGCCCTCGCGAGCGCCGCCCTGCTGATCTTCGTGGACTGCATCAAGGAGTTGCCGGCGACCCTTCTGCTTCGCCCTCTCAACACCGAAACGCTCTCGACCCTCGTCTACACCTATGCCTCGCGGGGACGGTTCGAGGACGGATCGCTCGCCGCCCTCGTCATCGTCCTGGTTGGGCTCCTGCCGGTGATCCAGCTCATCCGCAGCGCAGAGGCGCGGCCGAGAACGGTGGAGAGTCCGGACTCGGCGTCAGAATCTCTCCCTTAGGCCTCATTCGCTCGACAAGCTCCATCCGAGCCAACGGAAAAGTGCTATACTCCGGCCCGGAATGAGGCTTCCGGTTCAGGCGGGGCCTCGCCTGTAATGCGTGTCTTGTCCGTGTTCCCTAACAAGCGGAGACCACGATGACCTACGCGAGGAGAGCCTTTTCCGCTGCCGTTTTCGTTCCCGCGCTGCTCGCCGTGACAGCGATGGGCAACGCATCAGCCCAAACGGCCCCTCCATCCGTCGACGAGCAGCAGGCCCGCGACATCGCGGTCGATGCCTACATCTATCTTTATCCGCTCGTCACCATGGACATCACCCGTCGGCAGATCACCAATGTCGAGCCCGGGAAGGGTTTTGGCGGCCCGATGAACACCTTCGCCAATATCTGGGCCTATCCCGGTGCCGAGGACCGGGCCGTCGTTCGGCCGAATTTCGACACACTGTATTCGTCGGCATTCCTCGACCTGACGAAGGAGCCGATGGTGGTTTCGGTTCCCGATACGAACGGGCGCTATTACCTGCTGCCGATGCTCGACATGTGGACCGACGTGTTCGCGTCGCCTGGCTGGCGCACCACCGGCACGAAGGCCGGAAACTTCGTCCTTGTCGCGAAGGGTTGGCGTCCCGAGATGCGCGCGCGTCTTGTCGATGACTACAAGCTCCCGCAGGACACGCAGGTCATCGAGGCGCCGACGCCCTATGTCTGGATCATCGGACGCACCAAGACGGATGGTCCGGCTGACTATCCGGCCGTCCATAAGATCCAGGACGGGTACAAGCTCACGCCTGCTTCGCAATGGGGCCGGACCGTCGAGCCGATGCCGTTCAAGCCCGATCCGACCATCGACATGAAAACGCCACCGAAGGTTCAGGTCGACACAATGCCTGCCGAACGCTTCTTCGCCTATGCGGCGGAACTGCTGAAGGTGCACCCGCCTCACATTACCGACCAGCCGATTGTCGCGCGGATGAAGCGCATCGGCATCGAGCCCGGAAAGAGCTTCGACGCAAGCGCCATCGACAGCGCTGTCAGACAGGGAATCGCGCAGGCTGCAACGGAAGCGCAACGGCTCATGGGGTGGAAGCTTCAGAGCCTGGCGCGCGTCGTCAACGGCTGGTCGATGAACACCGACACGATGGGCGTCTACGGCAATTATTACCTGAAGCGGGCCGTGGTTTCCCAGGTCGGCCTTGGAGCCAACTTGCCGGAGGACGCGATCTATCCCCTGAACCTCGCCGATTCCGCCGGCCAACCGCTCAACGGAAGCAACCGCTACACGATCCACTTCGCCAAGGGTAATCTGCCGCCGGCGGAGGCATTCTGGTCGGTGACGCTTTACGATCCGGAGGGATTCCAGGTGGCCAACAGCCTTAATCGCTTCGCGGTGAGCAGTTGGATGCCCTTCCAGTACAATGCCGACGGCTCCCTCGATCTTTTCATCCAAGCAGACAATCCCGGCAAGGGCATGGAGGCGAACTGGCTGCCTGCCCCACGGAGTCCTTTCAATCTCACGATGCGCCTCTACGCACCGGCGATGAACGCGCTGACCGGTCGGTGGGCCCCGCCCCCGGTCGAGAAGGTCGACGCGACCCAGGCGCTCGCTCAATAGGCGATGTGGTTTCCACCGGCCCGGAGCGCCCCGCAGCGCATCCGGGCCGCAGGTTTAACCTTTCCCCTTCTCAGGGTTTCACCTGATATCCATCCGGTCCGATGGGACTAAACTCGGCTCGTATCGGTCTCCGGGTTGACCCGACATGGGCGCCCGCCACTCCGATAAATCGAGAGGAAGAGCCCATGAAGCGGATCGTTCTCGCTGCTCTCGCCTTCGCCGCCGCCACGGCAACGGCATCTGCCCAGACACCATCCGCCGAAGATCTCAACAGCCGACAGATCCAGCGCCGTGCCGTCGAAGCCGCCATCTGGGGCATGCCGGCTGTCAATTACGACCTGATGCTGCAGGAGATGCTGACCAAGACGCCCGGCAAGGTGAACCAGGTGATCTATTGGGGCCGCCCGCTCGACTGGAGGAACCAGACCCTCACGCCCAATCCGGACACGCTCTATTTCATGGCATTCTTCAACACCAAGGATGTCGGGCCGATCGTGATCGACATCCCCGCGGCGGGAGCGGACGGTTCGCTCAATGCCAATATCGTCAACATCTGGCAGCAGCCGCTCGAGGATGCGGGACTTCTCGGGGTCGATAAGGGTCAGGGCATCAAGCTGCTGATGCTGCCGCCCGGCTATTCGGACAAGATCCCTGTCGGTTATTCGCCGCTGCAGCCGGATACTCATGGAAGCTACGCGCTGTTCCGCTCGAACCTGCGCAGCCACGACAACGCTGATGTCGAGAAATCGGTCGCCTACGGCAAACGCATCAAGATCTATCCGCTTTCGCAGGCTTCCGACCCACCTGCAACGGTCTTCACTGACGTCAAGGACATCCTTTTCGACTCGACCATCCGCTACGATGAGAGTTTCTTCGAAGGGCTCGACAGGATCGTGCAGAGCGAGCCGTGGCTAGGCCGGGATCGGGTCATGATCGATCAGCTGCGTTCGCTCGGCATCGAGAAGGGCAAGCCCTTCGCTCCCGATGCCAAGACGAAGCAGGCTCTCACGTCCGGCATCCGCGAGGCGCAGACGGTGCTCGAGGCGAGATACGACGCCGGCCTGCCGCCCTTCTTCGAAGGAACGCACTGGACCTTCCCCGCTCTCCCCGAACTCATCGAGGCGGCCGCAGCCAATTTCGCGGACCCCAACCGCTATCCGGTCGATGCGCGCGGCCTCACTTACACCTATGGCTATATCGGCATCAAACGCCTCGGCGCCGGCCAGTTCTACCTGATCAACATCAAGGACAAGGGCGGGAACAACTACGATGGCGGCAAGACCTACCGCCTGACCGTGCCGCCCAATGCGCCGGTCGAGCAGTACTGGTCGGTGACCGCCTATGACCGGCAGACCCACGCTCTGATCAAGAACGTCGATCGCGCGAGCCGCGCCTCGAACGCCGCCGAGGTGCAAAAGAACGCTGACGGATCCGTCGACATCTATTTCGGCCCGAAGGCGCCGGCCGGCAAGGAATCCAACTGGGTCCCGACCGACCCGAACCGCGGCTTCGAGCTGATGTTCCGCCTCTATGCGCCGACCAAGGCCCTGTTCGACAAGGCATGGCGGCTCTCGGACGTCGAAATGGTCGCAGCGCAATGAGCAGCAGGAGCAATGCCATGCCGAGACGCCGCATTTCGCTCATCCTCAGCCTGATGCTGGCTGCCGGCACCTCTTCCGCCCTCGCGCAGCAGCAACTTCCCTACGCCGCCCGGGCATTCACGCCGGCTCATCCCGATCTCGCCCGGTCGGCGGGTATTCCTGCGGTCCTCGCGAACGAGGATTATGTCAGGGCGCTCGCCCGCATCGTCTATTACTGGGGCTATCCGGCGGTCGACGGCTTCGGACGCACGAACATGTGGCAAATCATGAAGGATACGCCCGGCACCATGCTGGGACTCCTTCCCGGCGCGCCGATGAACATGACCGGCTGCCTGTCGGACTACATGTCGCCGTCACAGCGCTGGGTCGTGACGCCGAACAACGACACCGTCTATGGCGCCGGCTTCGCCGATCTCGGCGCCGAGCCCGCCGTGATCCAGACACCGACCGATGCTCCCAAAGGCCACTACTGGACGGTTCAGATCGTCGACGTCTTCACCAACGTCATCCACCAGCTCGGCTCGGCGTCTGCGACGCCCGGCGGGAAGTATCTGCTCGTCGGCCCTGACTGGAACGGTCAGAAGCCGGACGGCTTCATCGATATCCTGCGCATGCCCACCAACATCGTGGCCGCACTCCCGCGCAGCTTCGCGGCGCGAACGCCGGAGGCGAAGGAAAGGGCAGTCGCCGTTCTGAACCAGATCGGCATGTACCCCTTAAGCAAGAACCAAGCTGGCCAGCGCGACTTCGACTGCAAGGCCGCCGCCCGCAATGCGGTCTACCCGCCCGGCGTCACGCCCGAAATGATCGCGGCAGATCCGGATGCCAGCCGCCCGCAATGGGTCAATCCCAAGACGTTCTGGGACGATCTGGCGAAGATGTTGGACGCCAATCCGAAGGTGGGACCGGATGACACCGCGATGGCCGCGCAGGCCAAAACGCTGATCGCCCTGCGCAACAGCAATCCGCAGTACAAGGCCCTGCTCGATACGGAGGCACTCGCAGCGGATTCTGCCCTGCACACCAGCAGCACCTATGTCCAGGTGGGCGTGGACGCCGGAAACGGATGGCAGAAGCAGGAAGGCGCAGGCCTGTGGGGCAGCGACTGGTTCAGCCGGGCCCAGGCGACCGTCATCTACATCTATGTCAATGACTACCGCGAGGCGACCTACTTCATCCGCGGCACCGACGCCAAGGCCACGACGCTCGACGGCCGCCATGTCTATACGATGACGTTTCCGAAGGATGCTCTTCCGCCCGTCGACAGGTCGCGCGGCGGGTTCTGGTCTCTGACCATGTACGACAAGGATTACTTCATGCTGCCGGATTCGCCGAACGGCCGCACCAATATCGGCACGGTTTCGCTCGACGCGAACGAGCTGACATTCGCCGCGGACGGTTCGCTGACCATCACCCTGTCACACGAGCAACCCACCGAAGCGACAGCCCGCGCGAACTGGCTCCCGGCCCCGGAGGGCCAGTTCGCGCTGATCGTTCGGGCCTATGTCCCGGAGCAGGCGATCCTCGACGGCAGGTACAAGCTCCCGAATGTCGAGAGAAAATAGGAGCCCGGGCAAGCGCCGTCATGGAGGGCCGGTTCGATGTATCAAGGAATGCGGTTTGCGAAATGGGGGCTGGGCCTCTTCATCTTCGGCGTCTTCCTGACGTTCGGCATCGTCGCGCATTACTGCGTCGGCGCCCGCTGGCCCACCGGCGAGCTGTTCATGCAGAACATCACCCTGTGGTGGGCATGTCCCTGGACGCTGTCGGTCGCCGCCGTGCAGGCCGGGGGACTCGGGATGGTGGCGCCCGGCCTTACGCTGATGCTGGCGGGACGGTTCTCGTCGCGTAATGCCGGCGCAGGAAGTTCCGCGGCGTTGTGGCTGTGCATCGTCGGTCTCCTCGGCGTCTTCGCCATCGGCTATCCCGGCTACTTCGTTTTCGATGCGGTCTGGCCGGCCTTCTATTACGCGCCGGTCGTCACGGGCAAGAACGTCTGGCTGCTTGCTCAGGCGTTCTTCATGGCTGTGTACTTTGCCGGCATCCTCCTTGCTTTCAACGCAGCCCGTCACGCCCTCGATGCGGTCGCAGGCGACGCGGAGCTACGACGCGCGGCGTGAGGAGCTTGGATCATGAATCCCATCGACATCTTCGCCTGGATCGTCCTGATCGTCCTCGTCGCGACGCTTGTCGCGGTATTCGTCGCGCTCGGGATGATGCCTGGCCGCATCGCGCGCAGGCGCGGACATCCCTGGGCCGAGGCGGTGGCGGTTGGGAGCTGGGCCACCCTGATCTTCGGCTTCGTGTTCTGGCCGCTTGTTCTGATCTGGGCTTATGTCGACGTGCCGGAGCGGCGGGAGGCGTCTAAATGATCGTCGTCCTGCTCAACTCCTACATCGCGCTCCTTGCCCTGTTCGTCTGGCTCAAGTTCATCCCGTTCAACACATTCTGGAAGATCTCCCCGGTCATCGTGCTGCTGCTTCTTCTCCTCGGGCTTTTCATCCCGATGGGATGGGGCGCGCCTTCCGGCCCTGCGGTGGTGGGGCGCAATTCGGTGCAGATCATCCCGTCCGTGGCAGGCGAAGTCGTCGACGTGCCGGTTGCAGCGAACGTGCCGGTCAAGGCTGGAGATGTCCTGTTCCGCATCGATCCGACCACCTACGAGGCGCAGGTCAAGACGATCGAGGCTCAGCTCAAGTTCGCCGAGCTGCGACGTTCTCAATTCTCCGAGCTCCAGAGCCGCGACACTGGGCGCGCCTTCGACGTGCAGCAGCGCGAAGCGGAGGTTCAGGAACTGCAGGCGCAGCTCGAAGGCGCCAAATGGAATCTCGACAAGACCACCGTGCGCGCGCCGGCGGACGGCTATGTGACGAACCTCGCCCTGCGCAAAGGCGCGCGGGTCACTGCGCAATCGCCGGTGATGGCCTTCATCGACACCTCGGAGACCCTTTTCGCGGCGGAGATCCCGCAGATCTACGCCCGTTATGTCGAGGTCGGGCAACCGGTCGAGATCACCTTCAAGACCCTGCCAGGCGAAGTCTTCACCGGCCGCGTCCAGGCGGTGCTGCAGGCGATCGCAACAGGGCAGGCGCAAGTCAGCGGTTCGGCTATCTCGCCTCCGGATGTCCAGACCGCGCCCTTCGTGGTCCGCTTCACGCTCGACGATCCGGACCTCGCCAAGCGCCTTCCTGCGGGCACCACCGGACTGGCGGCGATCTTTACGGAGCACGTCAAGGCGGCTCACGTCATCCGCAAGGTCGTGCTGCGCCAGACCGCCATCCTGAATTACGTTAACCCGTTCTGATGCAGATGCAGCAGATCATCATCGCCATTGCGCGAACAGGCTCTCGCTGTCGATCGTTTCGATGTGGTGCCGGTATCGTTTCGAGTAGAGCGTGAGAAGGGAATCGTGTCCCTCATCCGAGGAGCTGCAGACGCCGTCCGTGACGATAACGATCCGCAATCCCAGATCGACGGCGCCGAGCACCGTGGCGAGAACGCACATATCGGTCTCGGAGCCGGTGACCAGCAGGGTATCGATGCAGCGCTCATTGACGAGATCGCGCAGCTTGTGGCCTGCGAAGGCTGAATAGACCGGCTTGTCCAATACGATAGCGGGTGGCACGAGGCGCTGCAGCGGCGGCAACAGCTCCAGAAAACGGGGATCGAGATGCTCGCGGGTCGCCTCACGCCAGCGCTCGTAATAGCCGCGCCAAGTGCCCGGCATGTCCTCGGGCAAATAAGGCGGGATGAAGCGGGTGAATACGGTGCGATGAGGAGCCCGCTCCGCAATTTCGGCCACGACCGGAAGCACACGCTCCATCCACGGGGTCGGCCACGGACCTTCCCTCGAAAACAGGTGCTGCATGTCGATGCAAAGGTGAAGCGTAGCAGGACTCAGAGGTGTCATGGCAGACACAAACGACGTGCATGGGAGCGCAGTTCCACGTCTGCACTGCGCGGAAAACAAAGGCCCCGGAGTTTCCCCCGGGGCCTGAAAGATGTCCGAACACGCCTTGCGTCAGGCCGCGTCGGGCCGGGCTTTATTGAGGTCGACCTTGAACTCGGCCTGGGTCTTGGCCCTGATCTCGTCGACGCTGACGCCGTCGGCGAGCTCGATCAGGCTCATGCCGGTGCCGCCCTTCTTGTCGATGGCGAACACGCCGAGATCGGTGATCACCAGATCGAC
>NZ_JAERQD010000103.1 GCF_016735695.1 Microvirga zambiensis WSM3693
TTATCGCCCATATTCGGATGCTGACGAGGCGGCTCGCAAGACCCTGAAATCAAACCCGTCTTTCTGAGTCAGACTCTTAGACGCCACTGCATAGTTGCGAAAGCGCCGATTGCCAATCTAACAAGATATCATTAAAGGCTGGCTAAAGTCGACGTCCGCATGCCATAACCAGCGAGTTATCCAGAATAATCTGGAATTGTCCTGGTGTTTTACTTCAAGAAAGTATGTCGAGGCTTGCCGCAACACCCAGCAGGTCGAAGCAGATTTGATTTCCTAATCCGAGCCTGTTTGAACCCGTTGCAAAGGACGCTATGCGGCCCTATGTTCTACGCCCGCTTTGCGAGTTTGGCGATTGTCGCTCGGCTGCACCTGGTAGCAGCCTGAATATTCGACCGTGATGCCCCGACCTTGAGCATCGAGATGATCCCGGCATTGCGGACAGTGTTCTCTGGGCGTCCCTTGTAGCGGCCTGCAACCTTGGCCTTTGCCTGCCCCTGGGCCTGACGGCGGCGGCGGTCCTCGTAGTCCTTGCGGGCCACGGCGGCCAGAACATCGAGCATCATACCATTGATGGCGTCGAACATGCGGGCGGTGAAGTCATCGGCCTTTGCGGTCGCCATCATCCAGTGTGAAGATCGTCAGGTCCCGATGCCGTCTGGTGGCGATCTCGCTCGTTGCGTTCTTCCGCAAACGGAAAGGCAACAGATATCCGGCATGAGGACTTCTCCACTGGGGGAGCTTGGATGTGCAAAGGCCTCCATTTCGACGCTCGTTGATCCAGCTGTTCGTACGCTGATAGATCGCCAGCCCTTATGGCTCTCCAGCGAGGTCAACGTATAGCGATCGCAGGTCACGCCATCCGACACCTTCTGTCGTGTTTGTCGGGTCTGCGACACAGGCTTGTTGAGCCCGTCACTTGTTGCGCCGCAGGCTAAGTAGCTGAAAAGCAATCGCAAAGTTCGTTCTTCGGCTCGATCGCCAAATTGGCACGAGTTTTGAAACTCCCTCGTCGCGGCGCGGCAGGAGCTGTCGACCGATATTCATGTCGTGGGTGACATCGCGATCGCTGAAACGAAGGAAGGAAGCAACATGGCAGGTCTGCGTCAGATCGCATTCTATGGGAAAGGAGGTATCGGCAAATCCACCACCTCCCAAAACACGCTCGCCGCCCTTGTCGACCTCGGGCAGAAGATCCTCATCGTCGGCTGCGACCCCAAAGCCGACTCCACCCGCCTGATCCTGAACGCGAAGGCGCAGGACACCGTCCTCCATCTCGTGGCGCAGGAAGGCTCGGTGGAAGACCTCGAACTCGAGGACGTACTCAAGGTTGGCTACCGAGGCATCAAGTGCGTGGAGTCCGGCGGCCCCGAGCCGGGCGTCGGCTGCGCCGGCCGCGGCGTCATCACCTCGATCAACTTCCTCGAGGAGAACGGCGCCTATGACGATGTCGACTATGTCTCCTATGACGTGCTCGGCGACGTGGTGTGCGGCGGCTTCGCGATGCCGATCCGCGAGAACAAGGCCCAGGAAATCTACATCGTCATGTCCGGCGAGATGATGGCGCTCTATGCCGCCAACAACATCGCCAAGGGCATCCTGAAATATGCCCATGCGGGCGGCGTGCGACTCGGCGGCCTGATCTGCAACGAGCGCCAGACCGACCGTGAGCTCGACCTCGCCGAGGCGCTGGCGGCCAAGCTCAATTCCAAGCTCATCCACTTCGTGCCGCGCGACAACATCGTCCAGCACGCCGAGCTCAGGAAGATGACAGTGATCCAGTACGCGCCGGACTCCAAGCAGGCCGGGGAATACCGCGCGCTGGCCGAGAAAATCCATGCCAATTCGGGCCAGGGCACCATTCCGACCCCGATCACCATGGAAGAGCTCGAGGACATGCTGCTCGACTTCGGCATCATGAAGACCGACGAGCAGATGCTTGCCGAGCTTCAGGCCAAGGAAGCGACGCGGGCGGCCGCCCGGTAACCGCCGCTGCCGACAGGAGGCGCCGACCTTGACCCGGCGTGCCTTTCCACGAACGGCGCCTCCTCGGCGAGGCGTCACCCGAACCTTGAAAGGGGCAGGGCCCATGAGCCTGGACCACGAGAATAACGGCGCTCTCCATGAGAAGCTTATCGAGGAAGTGCTGTCGCAATATCCAGATAAGGCGGCGAAGCGCCGCAAGAAGCACCTCAGTGTTGCCACGCGCAGGGATGAGATCGGCGAGGCGGGCAAGGTCCTGTCCGAATGCGACGTCAAATCGAACATCAAGTCCATTCCGGGCGTGATGACAATCCGCGGCTGCGCCTATGCCGGCTCCAAAGGTGTGGTGTGGGGTCCGGTCAAGGATATGGTCCACATCTCGCACGGACCAGTCGGTTGCGGTCAATATTCCTGGTCGCAGCGCCGCAACTACTACACCGGCATGACGGGCATCGACACGTTCGTGACGATGCAGTTCACCTCCGACTTCCAAGAGAAGGACATCGTTTTCGGGGGCGACAAGAAGCTGGAACAGGTCATCGACGAGGTCGAGGAACTGTTTCCGCTGAACAAGGGCATCACCGTGCAGTCCGAATGCCCGATCGGCCTGATTGGCGACGATATCGAGGCGGTGTCGCGCAAGAAGGCCAAGGAGCACGCCAAGACGATTGTGCCGGTGCGCTGCGAGGGCTTCCGCGGCGTCTCGCAATCGCTCGGCCACCACATCGCCAACGACGCGATCCGCGATTGGGTCTTCGACAAGAAGGAAGTCGAGTTCGAGCCCAGCGCATACGACGTCAACGTCATCGGCGACTACAATATCGGCGGCGACGCCTGGGCCTCGCGCATCCTGCTCGAGGAGGTGGGGCTGCGCGTGGTCGGCAACTGGTCGGGGGACGCCACGCTCGCTGAGATCGAGCGCGCGCCGAAGGCTAAGCTCAACCTCATCCACTGCTACCGGTCGATGAACTACATCTGCCGGCACATGGAGGAAAAGTACGGCATCGCCTGGATGGAATACAATTTCTTTGGCCCCTCCCAGATCGAAGCCTCTCTGCGCAAGATTGCCAAGCATTTCGGGCCGGAAATCGAGGACAAGACCGAGGCGGTCATCGCCAAGTACCGGCCCTTGGTCGATGCGGTCATCGCCAAGTACCGGCCGCGCCTCGAGGGCAAGACGGTGATGCTCTATGTCGGCGGCCTGCGTCCCCGTCACGTCATCACGGCCTACGAGAATCTCGGCATGGAGATCGTCGGCACCGGCTACGAGTTCGGCCACAACGACGACTATCAGCGCACTGGCCATTACGTGAAGAAGGGTACGCTGATCTATGACGACGTGACCGGTTACGAGTTGGAGAAGTTCATTGAGGGGATCCGCCCTGATCTCGTTGGCTCCGGCATCAAGGAGAAGTACCCGGTACAGAAGATGGGCATCCCGTTCCGTCAGATGCACTCCTGGGATTATTCCGGCCCGTATCACGGCTATGACGGGTTTGCCATCTTCGCCCGCGACATGGATCTGGCCATCAACAACCCGGTCTGGGACCTCTACGACGCCCCCTGGAAGAAAAAGGCCGTGCCGCTGGCGGCGATGGCCGCCGAATGAGACCTGGCCTCCCACGGGCAGGGAGGCCGATGAACGCCCGCAGGCTTTGATCCGCGGGAGACCTGAAACGTCTCGACATCCCTGTGCCGCCGTATGGCGCGGCCAGATGGAAGAGGTGACCACCATGCCGCAGTCGGCCGAAAAAGTTCTCGATCATGCTCCCCTGTTTCGCGAGCCGGAATACAGGCAGATGCTCGCCGCGAAGAAGCTGAATTTCGAATGTCCGCACCCGGATCAGGGCGTTGCTGATCAACGCGAGTTCACCAAGACCTGGGAATACCGCGAAAAAAACCTCGCTCGCGAAGCGCTTGTCGTAAACCCGGCCAAGGCCTGCCAGCCGCTCGGCGCGGTGTTCGCGGCAGCCGGTTTTGAGCGGACGATGTCCTTCGTCCATGGCAGCCAGGGCTGCGTGGCCTATTACCGCTCGCACCTGTCGCGCCATTTCAAGGAACCTGCGTCCGCCGTTTCCTCCTCGATGACCGAGGACGCGGCGGTGTTTGGCGGTCTGAAGAACATGGTTGACGGGCTCGCCAACACCTACACGCTCTACGACCCAAAGATGATCGCCGTCTCGACCACCTGTATGGCGGAGGTCATTGGCGACGACCTGCACGGCTTCATTGAGAACGCCAAGAACGAAGGCTCAGTCCCGCGTGACTTCGACGTGCCTTTCGCCCACACGCCGGCGTTCGTCGGCAGCCATATCGATGGCTATGACGGCATGGTGGAGGGCGTGCTGGAGCATTTTTGGGATGGCAAGGAGCGCACGGAAGCCGCTGGCACCATCAACATCATTCCGGGTTTCGACGGCTTCTGCGTCGGCAACAACCGGGAAGTGAGGCGCCTGCTCAACCTGATGGGCGTGTCCTACACCTTCATCCAGGACGCCTCTGACCAGTTCGACACGCCGTCGGACGGCGAGTTCCGCATGTATGACGGCGGCACCAAGATCGAGGACGTGAAGGCGGCGCTTAACGCCGAGGCGACACTGTCGCTACAGCATTACAACACCCGCGATACGCTGAACTATTGCGCGGAAGTCGGGCAGGCGACGGCCTCGTTCCATTACCCGCTCGGCGTCCAGGCGACCGACGAGTTCCTGATGAAGGTGTCGGCGATTTCCGGCAAGGAAATCCCCGAGGCCATCCGCCTGGAACGCGGCCGATTGATCGACGCCATGGCAGACAGCCAGTCCTGGCTGCACGGCAAGAAATACGCGATCTACGGCGATCCTGACTTCGTCTACGCCATAACCCGGTACATCATGGAGACCGGCGGCGAGCCGATCCACTGCCTCGCCACCAACGGTACGGCGGCCTGGGAAGCCGAGATGAAGGAACTGCTTGCATCCTCGCCCTTCGGCGAGGATGCCCAGGTCTGGGCGGGCAAAGACCTCTGGGCGATGCGCTCGCTGCTCTTCACCGAGCCGGTGGACCTGCTAATTGGCAACTCCTATGGCAAGTATCTGGAGCGCGACACCGGTACGCCGCTGATTCGGCTGACGTTTCCGATCTTCGACCGGCACCATCACCATCGCTTCCCGCTCATGGGCTACCAAGGCGGGCTGCGCGTCTTAACGACGATTCTCGACAAGATCTTCGACAAGCTCGATCGCGAGACGATTGAGCCGGGCGTGACGGACTATTCGTATGATCTCACCCGCTAAGAGTAGCGGCCGGCCTTCGTCGAGGCCGGCCGTCTTCCGATGACCTTTGGAGACCGGCGCCATGTCCTCGCTCAGTGCCAAAATCCAGGATGTCTTCAACGAGCCCGCCTGCGAGAAGAACCACGGCAAGGATGCCAAGGCGCGCAAAAAGGGCTGTTCGAAGCCGCTGACCCCCGGGGCGGCAGCCGGCGGCTGCGCCTTCGACGGCGCCAAGATTGTGCTGCAGCCGATCACCGACATCGCGCATCTGATCCATGCGCCGCTCGCCTGCGAGGGCAATTCCTGGGACAACCGCGGCGCGGCTTCGTCCGGGCCAACGCTGTGGCGCACAAGCTTCACGACCGACCTCAGCGAACTCGACCTGGTCATGGGGCAGAGCGAGCGGAAGCTCTTCAGAGCGATCCGCGAGATCAAGGAAGCGTATGCGCCGCCGGCGATCTTCGTCTATTCGACCTGCGTGACGGCGCTGATCGGCGACGACATCGAGGCCGTCTGCAAGCGCGCCGCGGAAAAGTTCGGCTTGCCGGTGGTGCCGATCAATGCGCCAGGCTTCGTCGGCTCCAAGAATCTTGGCAACAAGCTTGCCGGCGAGGCGTTGCTCGATCATGTCATCGGCACGGTGGAGCCCGACGATGCCGGCCCTTATGACATCAATATCCTTGGCGAATTCAACCTCTCCGGCGAGTTCTGGCTGGTGAAGCCGCTTTTGGACAAGCTCGGCATCCGGGTGCGTGCCTGCATTCCGGGCGACGCACGCTACCTCGACATTGCCTCCGCGCACTGCGCCCGGGCGGCGATGATGGTGTGCTCGACCGCGCTCATCAATCTCGCCCGCAAGATGGAGGAGCGCTGGGACATCCCGTTCTTCGAGGGTTCCTTCTACGGCATCACCGACACCTCGGAAGCACTTCGGCAGATCGCTGACCTGCTCGTGAGGAAGGGTGCCGATCCGGAGATCCTCGACCGCACCGAGGCGCTGATTGCAGAAGAGGAGGCAATTGCGTGGAAGAAGCTTGAGGCTTACCGGCCGAGGCTCGAAGGCAAGCGCGTGCTGCTCAACACCGGCGGTGTGAAGTCCTGGTCGGTCGTCCATGCGCTGATGGAAATCGGCATTGAGATCGTCGGCACCTCGGTCAAGAAATCGACGGTGGAAGACAAGGAGCGCATCAAACAGATCCTCAAGGACGAGAACCACATGTTCGAGTCGATGGCGCCGCGCGAGCTTTACGCCATGCTCTCAGAGCACAAGGCCGACATCATGCTGTCGGGCGGGCGCACGCAATTCATCGCGCTGAAGGCCAAGATCCCCTGGCTCGATATCAACCAGGAGCGTCACCATCCCTATGCCGGCTATGACGGCATGGTGGAACTCGTACGCCAGATCGACCTCGCCATTCACAACCCGATCTGGTGTCAGGTGCGGGAGCCGGCACCGTGGGATTGCCTGCCTGCCGTGGAGGAGGAGATGCTGGGAGAAGAGGGAGCAAGAGCTACCGTCGACGCCTTCAAAAAACTCGCCGGCACGACGGCCGGCGACTTCGGCGAGTGTTGAGGTAAGCCAATGGTCCGCATCCTTCCCCAGACCAAATCGGCGGCGGTCAACCCGCTGAAGTCGTCGCAGCCACTGGGCGCGGCCTTCGCCTTTCTTGGCGTCGAGGGTGCGATGCCGCTGTTTCACGGCAGCCAAGGCTGCACCAGCTTCGCGCTGGTGCTCTTCGTGCGGCACTTCAAGGAGACGATCCCGCTGCAGACAACGGCGATGGATGAGGTCGCGACGATCCTCGGTGGGGCGGACCATTTGGAGGAGGCGATCCTCAACCTCAAGACCCGCACCAATCCGAAGCTGATCGGGGTCTGCACGACGGCGCTGGTGGAAACCCGTGGTGAAGACTTCGCAAGCGATATCGCCAGTATCAGAGCGAAACGTGGCGGAGAACTCGCCGGCACGAAGGTCGTGCTGGCCAACACACCGGATTTCCACGGCGCGATCGAGGACGGCTGGGCCACGGCCGTCACAGCTATGATCGAGACCATCACGCGGTCAGGCAAACAGGCGCGAGACACAAAGAAGATCGCCATCCTGCCCGGCTGGAACCTGACCGTGGCCGATATCGAGCATCTGCGCGAGACGGTGGAGAGTTTTGGACTGCAGGCGGTGATTTTCCCGGATGTTTCCGGCGCACTCGACGGCACGGTTCCTGATCGCTGGATTCCGACCACATATGGCGGGACGACCATCGACGAGATCCGCGAGCTTGGCACGGTGGCGCACTGCATCGCCATCGGCGAGCATATGCGCCGCCCGGCTGAGGTGCTGCACCGGCTGACCGGCGTGCCTTACGTGCTGTTCCAGTCGCTGACCGGATTGAAAGGCGTCGACCGGTTCGCCTCGCTGCTGTCCGCGATTTCGGGCGCTGCGGTGCCGACCAAGCTCCGCCGTCGCCGGGCGCAACTGCAGGATGCGTTGCTCGACGGACATTTCCATTTCGGCGGCAAGAGAATTGCGATCGCCGCCGAACCAGACCAGCTCTACCAGCTTGCGACCTTCTTCATCGGCATGGGCTCCGACATCGCGGCCGCAGTCACCACGACCGATACGTCGAAAATTCTCGAGCAAGTGCCGACAGAATCGGTCCAGGTTGGCGATCTCGGCGATCTGGAAGGTCTTGCCGCCGGCGCTGATCTTCTCGTCACCCATTCACACGGACGCCAAGCGGCGGAGCGCCTCGGCATTCCCCTCATGCGCATTGGCTTCCCGATCTTTGACCGGCTCGGCAGTCAGCACAAGCTCACAATCCTCTATCAGGGGACGCGCGACCTGATCTTCGAGGTCGCCAACATCTTCCAGGCCAACCAGCGCGCGCCGACGCCTGAGACTCTTGATCCATTCCGCAACCGAGACATGCCAGATGGCCTCCGTTCGTCGCTTCTCGCTCGTCGCTGACGTGGCTCACGCACCGATGCCGGAACGACAAGCCGGCGCAATGCGCGTGGCGATCGCCACACAAGACATAAAAGGCTGCAACGCCCATTTTGGGTCGGCCAAGCGCTTTGCCGTCTACGACGTGACGCCCGACGCGTGGAATTTCGTGGAAGCCGTAGCCTTCGATGACGTTTCCGACGAGAGTGGGAAGCATCGGACCGAGGGCGACGACCGCATCACCCGGAAGGTGGAGGCGCTGAAGGGCTGCCATCTTTTGTTTTGCCTGGCTATCGGCGGGCCTTCGGCAGCCAGGCTTGTTTCGGCAAAAGTCCAACCGGTCAAAGTGCCTCAGCCTCAATCCATCGAAGACGTCCTGTCGCGCACCAAGACAATGCTCAGGACGGCTCCTCCGCCCTGGCTGCGCAAGGTGCTGGCGGAAGCAGGCGTCCCCGAAAAGAAACCGTCCTTCGAGGACTGAAATGAGGAGAACGCGAGATGTCTGATGCCGCAGTTAGCCCTGCTGTCAACGAGGACGAAACGGCCCTTGCCACCCCTTTTGTCAAATGCCTCGTGCGGCTCATCCGCGCTCAGGATTCCTATGGGTCATGGGAAGGCCAATCGGATGCCGAGCTGCTGGCCGACTTCATCGTCACCAAGGAGCAGCGCCGTGCGATCCCAATCATTGGCGATCCCGATCCGGACGTGTTGTGGCGGCTCGACCTTTTTTACACCGCCGTCGGGCTTGCGATCGAGGAGCGCTCCAGCCTGATGGCATCGCCGATGATGGAGATGAGCCATGAGGGCTTCGGGTGCGTGCTTCTCACGACCGGGCGGTTGGTCGTTCTGTCGAAGACCCTACGTGACGTCCACCGGTTCGGCTTCGAGACGCTTTGGAAACTCGCTGCGGCCGGTACGAAACTGGTCGACGATGCGATCACCGTCATCGAAGCCTATCCCGACGTGGCGCGGGCGTGATGAAACCGGTTTTCGAGGAAGGGGATCATGCCGGACGTTGAAGAGCTGCAGAAGAAGGTCCGCAAGCTGCAGTCGCGCGCGGGAACTGCGAAGATGGAACTACACGATTTTGCCGAGGACCTCCCGGTCAGCTGGGCCGAGATCAAGGCGGTCGCCGAGAAAACGTTCAACGCTTTTTCCGAGTTGGACGCTGCCAAGAGGGAGCTCGCTGCGCTGGAGAGTTCACGATGACGGGCCCTTTCGTCACCCGCGACGGCTCCCAGTGGATGCCGGACTATCTGACCGCGATCGATGGCATGACCTGCATCGGTTGCGGCCGCTGCTTTAAGGTCTGCTCGCGCGAGGTCATGCACCTTTACGGCATCGATGACACGGGTGAAATCCTCGGCGTCTGCGACGGCGAGGACGACGACTTCGATGGCCAGCTCAATCGTATGATCATGGTCATCGACCATCCCGGCCGCTGCATTGGCTGCGGAGCCTGCGCCCGTGTCTGCCCGAAGAACTGCCAGACCCATGTTGCGGCCGACACGGTGCCTGCATGATCTGACGCACAAACCAGCGAGAACGGCGTGCCCTTCAGGATCTTTGATCACGTCCTGCAGCTGGCCCTGTACACCAACACTCTGATGGTCTGCTTCGTCCCGCATGCCATTCGCACAGTAATCGTCACAACGGTGGCCTGTGCGCTGCTTCTTCAGGTAGGCTATTTCGGAAGCGTGCTCCTTCTGACCAGGCTGCTTTGTCTGCAAAGGAGGATCTGGAAATCATGACGGGGCTCTTCTGGGACATCGGAGAACGCAGCTGACCTCACGTCAAACACGCCTCTTACCATGACTTGCGGATTGCTAATTTCAGTTCAGTCGCCTGCCGCTGGAGAGAACATGCTGGAAAAGTTCAAACGCCACCCGCTCACCTTTGGACCCACGCCCATCGAGAAGCTCGACCGCCTCGGCCAGCATCTCGGGGGAAAGGTGGAAATCTACGCCAAACGCGAGGACTGCAACTCCGGTCTCGCGTTCGGCGGCAACAAGCTCCGCAAGCTCGAATACATCATCCCCGCCGCGATCGCATCAAGGGCCGATACGCTTGTCTCCATCGGCGGCGTGCAGTCCAACCACACGCGGATGATCGCCGCGGTCGCGGCCAAGATCGGTATGAAATGCCTCCTGGTCCAGGAGAGCTGGGTCCCACATGAGGATGCCGTCTACGACCGAGTCGGCAACATTCTCTTGAGCCGCATCATGGGAGCAGAGGTACGCCTAGTCGAGGAGGGCTTCGATATCGGCATCCGCCGCAGTTGGAAACAGGCGTTCGACGAGGTCAAGGCAAGGGGCGGCAGACCCTATGCGATCCCAGCCGGGGCCTCCGTCCACAAATATGGCGGTCTCGGCTACGTCGGGTTCGCGGAGGAGGTGCGCGCCCAGGAGAAGCAGCTTGGATTGGCCTTCGACTTTATCGTGGTTTGTACGGTCACGGGCTCGACACACGCCGGCATGGTCGTCGGATTCGCCAAGGATGGGCGACAGCGCAAAGTGGTCGGGATCGATGCCTCCGCCACCCCCGCCCAAACCAAGGCGCAGGTGCTAGACATTGCCCAGCATACTGCGAAGCTCGTCGACCTTGGCATGGAAATCGTCGAGGATGACGTGGTGTTGCTCGAGGAGTACGCGTACCCGCGTTACGGTATTCCGTCCGAGGAAACGAAGGAGGCCATCCGCCTGTGTGCGCGGCTCGAGGGGATAATTACTGATCCCGTCTATGAGGGTAAATCGATGCAAGGGCTGATCGACCTTGTCCAGAAAGGGTTCTTTCCAGAGGGATCGAGGGTCCTCTATGCGCATCTCGGCGGCGCGCCGGCGATCAACGGTTACAGCTATACGTTTCGCAACGGCTGACGCTCGACAGCTGTCAAGCGACACCCAGATTTACGAGATAAGGCGACATCAGGTTTACGACCGCTCAGGCGTGCGCCCGCTGGAGAGCCTCCTCGAGTTCCCGCAGGCGATAGCTGCGTCCTTTGATGTTGAGAACATGCACCCGGCGCAGCAGGCGATCGAGGATGGCTGTGGCCAGCACCTCGTCGCCGGCGAGCAGTTCGGTGTGAGGTCCGACGACATCGTTTCAAATTTTCCGATCGTCAAATCCACCTCTGAGATGCGATGCTGATCCTGTTGCTGCTGTGGACCTGTGGGCAGCGCGGGAGCGCTGTCCATCAAGATCCACAGCCGAGGGGCTGGGAAAAGCGATGGATCTGACCAAGGCGCGCCTCGCGTGGGTCGAGCTTTATGCCAAAACCGGAGATGCTGGCCTGGTTTGCCGCCGCTGCGGCATTTCCCGGCCTACTCTACGCAAGTGGTGGCGCCGCTATCAGGCTGATGGAGAGGCTGGCCTCGTGGACCACAGCCGCCGCCCACATCGTCTGGCTGCCCAGAAGGTCTTTGCCGACCAGGAAGCGCTCATCCTGTCCCTGCGGCGGGAGCGGCGGCTCGGGGTCAAGCAACTGCGCAATGAGCTGATCCGCCAGCACGCTCTGACGCTGTCGCTCGACACCATCCATCGGGCGCTCGTCCGTCATGGCGAGCAGGTGCTGAAGCGGCCGCGCCGGTGGCGCAAGGGAACACGACGCTACAGCCGCCCGATCCCTGGGGACCGCGTCCAGATGGATTTCTGCAAGATCAGGCCCGGCGTCTACCAGTACACCGCGATCGACGATTGCAGCCGCTATAAGGTGCTCGGCGTCTACAGCCGTGCCACGGGTGCCAACACCCTCGACTTTCTAGAGCGAGTCATCGAGGAGATGCCGTTCCCGATCCAGCGCATCCAAACCGATCGCGGGCGCGAGTTCTTCGCCGAGGCGGTTCAGCAGCGCCTGATGGACTGGGCCATCAAGTTTCGGCCGATCCCGCCCAGATCTCCCCATCTGAACGGCAAGGTCGAACGGACGCAGCGGACGGATCGGGAGGAGTTCTGGGACACGGTTGATCCCAGAAATCCGGAGATCGAGGCGAAGCTGTCGGAGTGGCAGCATCACTGGAACTGGCATCGACCCCATACCGCCTTGGGCGGTCAGTCGCCCATCGACCGCATCTGTGAACTCCTCGATCAGACGCCGCTGGGTGAAGCCGTTGAGGCAAGCTACGACGTCAGTCGGGAGCGCATCAGGATCGCCGATCACCGGCTCGATCCCGCATTGGCTCAACTGAAATGATGTGCCCAGACCCTACAACGACATCAACGATGGCCGAACCCGTGCCTTTACTCTGGCTGGCATCGAGATGCTCCGCGAGATCATCAAGGATCAGATCGGCCAGACCAACTCCAAGCTGTCCGGCGCCTCATCCTTCACCCTGCGGCCCTCACCGCATGCTTACCGTCGATCTTGTCGTGATCGATCTCCATGCGCCCACCTTACCACGCCATGACCGGAGATTCCGCGGTCCTCAGCGGATGCGTATGGCGAACCAGCATCAGCGGAAGATTATTTGTTATACGTTCCAGACGCGAGCTGACGCTCCTCAGGGTGGAGATCTGCATGCAGCTTTTGCGCGCAAGAAACAGCAGATGATAAATCGCAGAATTCGTTGACCCTGGTAACATCGCTTGTTATTTCACTCACCAATATACACTTGCTAATATGTAACGACTTGATCTGGCGCTCCGCCAAGATGCCAAGAGCAACGTCCGCATCTTGGCTCAAGTAAATTGGACCTCCCACGCCCTGACCCGAATCTACCCACGTGATGTCGAGTTCCTCTAGCACGCGTAGTGCTGCTAGCCATTCGGAACGATCATTGAAGTCCAACCTCGTCGCCGACCGATCGACGATAACTGTGGCAACATCTCCTGTAGCGGCTACATGCGTTCCGACCACTTCCTGCGGTCGCAACGATTTACAGGCAATCACTATGCCGCGGCTAGAGGCGTACTCAAGCGCCCCATAGTGAAGCACTTTGGCTCCATGGCGCGCCATACGGCTGACGCATGTATGAGAAATCTCAGGGACCAATCTGGCTCCCTTTACCAGATGCGGGTCCGCCGTGTAGATGCCGCACACGTCCGAGTAAATTTCACAAGAACCGCACCCAACGATATCAGCAGCTATCACAGCGGTTAAATCGTACGCATCCGAGCTGGGCCGCCTTGTGGGACTGGGGCATTTGGAAGAGCACTGGCTCGATCGACGTCGATATGGAC
>NZ_JAERQD010000104.1 GCF_016735695.1 Microvirga zambiensis WSM3693
TTAACGGCAGCTCCTTTTTTGAACGCCGCCTGTGCGGCCGGATCGCCCTTCGGATGCGAGGGCCGGGTCTTCTGGCGTGACAGGTTGAGCCGCTTGAGCAGGCAGGAAAGCCCCCATTCGCTATAGCGAACCCCATAGGTTCGTTCGACATACTCGCCCAGGTCAACCAGACGCCAGGCGCTCATCCCATCGCGCTCGGGCTCCGGCCCGCGCAGGATATGGGCCTTGAGCGCGGCCTGCTGACCAGGGCTGAGCTGCTCCGGGCGGCCGGATCGATGACGGTCATGCAAGCCGTCCGGTCCCGCGGCATTGAAGTGTTGGATCGCATCGTGCAGGGCCTGACGCTCCATGCCGGCCAGCCGCGCCGCCTCGGCCCGGGGCATGCCCTCGAGCGCGTTGGCGATCGCCAGCAACCGCAGAGCGGCCCGACAATCCTTCTCGCGCGCAGCCCGCATCCGCAGATCGGATGGCGCGTAGTCCTGACGGATCGGGAGCCCGGACATGGTGGTCTCCTGCAACTGCGCCCCGCCACCAGGGAATCACGCCAGGCACATCTATGCAAATCCGAGTCAGCAATTCTCTGGGCGGGTATTAGCCCTGGTCTGGGTTTAGGAAGGGTTCGCCAGATCTTTAGCGTGAACGCCTTTCCCACAGCGAACACGAGAGCCATGCCATAAAGGAAAGTGGTCGGCGAGAAACCCTCGTCTATTCAGCGTCATCCTCTCAGGGCCCGTTTGATCCCATCAACCGCGTGCACTGTTGAAGCTCTGACCACACGATAGCATAGATCGAAGGCGCCTTGTCCCTCAGCCATTGATGAGTCGCTCAAGATCCTGCGCTAAACCAAATCCAGGTTTTCCTGTACTTCTTTGCCCTATCCGCCCCTGACCAGGTAGCCGCGTCGTCGCTTTCGCTCAAGCCAAAGCTCGAGGGCTTCCATTGCACATGACTGGTTTTCGTAGAGTTCGACTCTGCGCTGGCCTGATCGGCCAAGGCGGCCCCACTCACGGATCAGGGTCGCGTCACCAAACAGGCTGGGCTCAATCGCCAGGACATAGTAGCGAGCCATGTTGCAGCTTGGATCGCACCTGTCGAGCACCAGGTACTGGATCGTGACTTCGGACATGCCTCCATGTTGCGCAGGGCGCGTGGTGAGGTCCAATCAATGTCTTGAATCCATTGCGCCGCAACGATTCACATCCGTGATACACCCGCGGTCGATAGGTCATCGTAGCTCGACACAGGCCTTCTCCCCTACCCTCCTCCACATCGTTATGGTCTCCCCGAAGGCAGGTTCCGTGCAGCCTTTTCGAGGGCCATGACTCGCTCCTCGAGAGCACCGATCGACGTCAGCGTATAGGCCAAGCTGCCGGCCGCGAGCCCGGCGGCAACGATGGCGGTGATCAGGGTGCCCGTCTCAATGGCTTTGTGCTGGACCTGGGTCCGATGCAGAGCCTTCTTCAGGTAGCGCTCGAAGATCACGTAGAGGACGAGCCCGCCCACGACGGTTGAAATCAACACCATTTCTTCGCCTCCTCGTTCTCCGTCGCACGCCTAGCGCTCTTCCCGTGATGAGCGAATGGACCATTCCAACCCTGCCCACCGGACACTCAGCCCGCCGACAAGGCAGTTACCGGAGTTGCATGATCCCTCTCCCCTCATGACATCCTTCGCCTGCGCATGGCCAGGAGCTCGACGCCGAGGTCGATCCGGCCGGCTTTGACCAGGCGCGCCATGGCGCGGAAATAGCCGCCTGGGTTCTTGATCCGGCCCTCGCCCTTCGAGACGTCGTCGTCGTAGAGCTGCAGCACGTAGATCACCGTCACCGCGGCCCGCACCAGGCCGATCTCGGCCACCGCCTCGCTCCAGGCACTTTCGTTCGCCCCCAGCGAAGCCCGCAGATAGCGGCCCGCCGCCACGAGGCCGGCCAGGTCCTCGATGGGTTCGGGGTAGTCGCTCAGGGTCGGGCAGGCCTCGAGGATCAATTCCGGTGATAGGTGCTCCGGCGCTTGTTCGGTTTGACGAACCGCCTCAGCTTTCTTCGGAAAGCCTTTGTTACAAGTCTCACTAGGAGAACCGTTGTTTGTTTCTTTGTGGCGGACTCCGAGTCCGGCATTGCCCGCTTGATAGAAGGTTTCTTCGGTGTCGGTTCTCAACAGCTGCCACGCGTCCAGGAGATCGGCCGGCAGGGTCACCTGCGAGCGGGTCGGCGTGCGGGATTGCAGGGTCTTCAGCCGGTCCTCAAGCTCACCGCGGTCGATGTCGGGGAATTGCTCCGCCAGCGCGCTCAGGGCCTCCTCGGTTGCCCGGCGGCAGATCGTGACCTCGTCGAAGGCCCGCTTGCGCACCTCGCGCAGCTGCTTCTGCTCCATCAGCATCACCGCCCAGTCGCCGCGCCGGGCATAGACCGGGGTCAGATCGAAGCCGAAGGCGTCGACCACCTGGCCAGCCAGGTCCTTGACGGCAAAGCGCTTGCCGTTGGGCGAGTCCTTGGGGGTGATGAGCTGCAGGTCGACGAGCTGGCGCAGGATGCGCCGGATCGCCCGCTCGGTCAGGCCGGTGCGGGTCATGAGATAGTCGTTGGACGGCCACACCAGCAGCCGCTCCCACTCCTGCTCGCCCCAGCAGGCGACGAGCTCGGACAGGACCGCGCGCTGGGCCGGCCTGAGCTCGAGGGCCTTGCCGGCATCGCGGGCTGCCGCAGAGAGTTCTTTTCGTGTCACGGTTCGCCCGACTTCGAGCGCAAGCTTCCTTCCGGCCAGGGCGGCATGTCTCAGCCGCCGGCCTCCTGACGATGCGACCTGCATCGTACCCTCCCTGTTGAGGGCAAAGCGGGAGCGCCCACCGAAACCGATGCTCTTGACAGTCAGTTTGTCGGGATGGCATAAGGAGGTTGTCACACCTATTCCTTACGCCCACCCTCGGTGGGTCTCCAAAGGCCCTCGAAGTATCCAGCTTCGTGGGCCTTTTGCTTTGCCTAGATTACGTCACCGTCTTCAGCTCCTTACGAACGAAGGCTGCATCGAGAGCACTAGCGATGGCTTCTTGGCGCGATTTGAATTGGCCGCACTCAACGGCCTCGTCGATCGCATCACCGGCTGGCTTGGAGATCCAGACGTTCATTTCCCGGTCTCCCCGCTCTCTGCGGAGGTTCCGAAGACGTTTGACCCGAAGGCTTCTGGATAAGTCAGCCATGGAAAGCCACCCAACTCGCTCGCTAGCGTTTCGAGTGTTGCCCGATTCTGAGTTGGCTGTGGAGTCGCGCGTCAAGAATCCATTCACAATAGATCGATTCAGCGGTGGGAAACTTCTTTACCCAGAATCATTTAACTGAAAGAGCCGAATCAATTCGCATGTAAAAGGCCGGTTCCAGCCGATTCGTTGTTTTGCACTTGATTCGCAGCGCTGAAGTATTCGTCTCCGAGCCCGTTTCGCGACCACCATTATGATTCACAGATAGCAATTCTTGATTCTGGACGACTGTTAACCATACCGATTAACCATCGGATATCTGCATCGATAGAATCGCAGTCTGTCATCAACGATACGGGTGATCACACCGTCATCTTGCGGCTCTGGACCTATCGTCGCCTTCTTCATCGCCTCGACGCCGGCTCTCTACGTGCCGCTGTTCCAGACGCCGCTCAAATGGGCGGTGATGCTGGCGCCGCTCGCCTTCGTGTTCTTCTTCTCGTTCCGCATGCATGCCATGACGGCATCAGGCGCACAGATGGCCTTCTGGGCCTTCTGCGCGGTGATGGGCCTGTCGCTGGCCTCCGTGTTCCTGGTCTTCACCGGCACGAGCATCGCCCGCACCTTCTTCATCACCGCGACCATGTTCGGCGCGACCAGCCTCTACGGCTATACGACCAAGCGCGACCTGTCGAAGTTCGGTTCGTTCCTGATCATGGGCCTGATCGGCGTCATCATCGCCTCGCTCGTCAACATCTTCGTCGGTTCGAGCGTGCTGCAATTCGCGATCTCGATCATCGGCGTGCTCGTGTTCACGGGACTGACCGCCTACGACACGCAGGCGATCAAGGAGCAATACGCCGAAGGCTACGGCCATGAGGCCAACAGCAAGATGGCGGTGTTCGGCGCGCTCTCGCTCTACCTGAACTTCGTCAACATCTTCCAGCTTCTGCTGAGCCTTACCGGCCAGCGGGAAGAATAAGTCAGCCTCAATTTCATAAAGGGAATCGATTTTCATGGACCATCAGGATCGTCAGGCCATCGAGCAGCTCTTCGGCAAGATCTCGCAGGTCGAGCGCCAGTCGACGGCGCCGGATGCGCAGGCGGCGGATTTCATCCGCTCCCGGATCGACCAGCAGCCGAACGCGCCCTACTACATGGCCCAGACCATCGTGGTGCAGGAGCAGGCGCTGAGCGCCGCGCATGGCCGCATCCAGCAGCTCGAGCACGAACTCGCCAACCGACGCGCCGGCGGAGGCGGCTTCCTCTCCGGCCTCTTCGGCGGAGGCGCGCCACAGCAGCGCCGCGCCGCAGCACAACGCGATGCTGCAACCGGGGCAGCCTACCGGTCCCTGGGAAGCGGCCTGACCATGCAGAAGCGCATTGCCGTTGTCGCTGGGATGATCCTTTGCCCGCTCTCCGGGCAGGCAGCGGACTGCAAGCTGGAACGGCAACCTTCCGGCCCTGGTTCTCGCCGGAGCATTTCGTCCTGCGGAGCACACACGACGGCAACCATCTCGGGTCCTAGATCACGGTGCGCCGCACTGGGAAGACCTTCCCGGTTCGGGCCGATGTCGATCGGCGCGGCGGGGCAGGCGTGATCGAGGCCATCGCCGACGGCTAGGGGCGGAACACCGGGATCCGATCGACCTTCAAGTTGTACGGTCCCAACGGCCGGGACACCTCCGTGTCGCAGGAGGTCAGTCATGTGCCGTTCTACGATCTCGGCCGGGTCTTCGTTGACTTCCGCCTGCACGAGCGCCGCGATCCCCAACCTTACACCTCTCCTCCCTCGGGCATCTGGCGGGTCAGCGAATGCCGGACCAATTAGCCGCCTGCAAGGCGCCGCGCGACCGGAAACCGAGGACTCGGGAGCCCTCCCAGGCCTTGACCGTTTCCATTGAAAGGAGTTCCTGAATGATCCGCTTGAACCGCCACCCGGTGATGGCATTCGTTCTCGCCGGCTATCTCGCGATCCCGGCGGGCGTTGCGTCGGCGCAGGGCAACAGCGCCTATCGCAGCGCCGACGCGGTCGCTGGCAAGGCCGAGCGTTTGGGAGTTTACGGCAACGTTACGAAGGATTGCGCATCCGGTCCCCTGCCGACGGTGCGTGTGGTGACCCCGCCGAAGCACGGCGAGCTGAACGTGCGCAGCGGAACCCTGAAGGTGGGACGGATTCCTCGCTGTCCCAAGCTGGCGCCGAAGGCCCAGGGTGTTTTCTACAAGGCCAACTCCGGCTACACGGGTGCTGACGAGATCAGCTACGAGGTCAGGTCCGCCAGCGGGAAGGTCGAGTCCCACACGGTGAGCATCACGGTGAAGGGCGTAGCGCCAGCGGACGCCAAGCTGACCCCGGACACCGATCCCGACTTGTGAGGACAAAGCCGGTGGGCAGAGGCTCGCCGACGGGCGCGAACCGCAAGTGTGCCATCAAAGGCAACATCTCGAGCTCGGGCAAGATCTATCACGTGCCGGGCAGCAGGAGCCTCGCGAAGACCGACATCGATGAATCCAGCGGCGAGCGTCGGTTCTGCACCGAAGATGAGGCTAGGGCCGCCGGGTGTCGTGTTCCAAGAGGCTGAGTGGGCCATTCATGCGAAATGTGTTGATCGCGGCATTCGCCGCAATTGTGACTGCTGAGCCGGCAGTTGCAGGCAGTACTTTGGACGGTCCCGCTAATCCGAATGTCGCGCGGATAAGGAAGTTCGTCGTCGCTAACTTAGCGCCAGAGCTGCAAGGCAGCCAGTTCCTACTAAGAGGCCGTCAAGATGCGATGCGGTGGGTACAGTCGGGCCGATGCCGACGCTGATGCCGTACCCTGTAGAATGCCTGCCGATCCACGTCGCAGGTCGACGCGATCGAACAGCGGATTAGGTGCTGATTTCAGCTGGAGCGGTTCTCAACCGTCAGAGCATCCGCGTTACCAAGATTCGACTTCCGCACGAAGGAGGCCGGAACATTGGCGCGAGGTGAGTTCAGCCGGATCGAACACCGCCTTTACGGAGAGTCCACCGATCAAAGAGAGCTGGGAAGCTCCAGCAAGCCCGTCAGAAATGCCAAGACCAGGGCAAGGATCACGAAGCCCGACGTGGCGGTGATCCCCAAAACAACGCTTCGCACTTTTGCCTGCCGAGCAAGCTTGTCCTCGATGGCCGTGATCCGATGGTACCTCTCGCGCTCAGAGCGTACGGTGATTTTCATGCAGGGCATTGTCTTATGCGCGGGCGACATTGGGCTTCCGGTAGTAGGCGAGTGCAACGAATTACAAGCACTGCAGGTTGAGATACTCCTGTGACTACCCTCACAGGCTGGCATAAATGCCTATGAGGCGTTTCTCTCTTATAACCCTTTCAAACGCCATACCGATTCAGGGGTAGGAATGTATGTCTCCGCCGACACTAATGGATGCATTTCACTGAATTAAACAGTTAGTTACTGTGACTTTCCGGGCACAACACATGTAAACTGTTGAAAATATAATTTCGTAAACGATTACATTCGAGAAATAGGATTTCCGTCGCAGGCCTCTGGCGATATGGAACTTGCGCGGTTGCGCTACCCCGCGCCGCACCTCTGGGACGGTAGTGCCTCCCTCAACTTGGGCTGCCGGAACCGGCAGCCCCTTTTGAACCGCTTGGAGTGTGTTAATGGCTCACCCAATCCGGATCAGCGCCTTTCCGTTTCTGTCCAAGCTGGGGCAGACCGGGAACTGGGGAGGCGCGTGTCATGAAGCACCGTAATTCGCATAAATGGAGCCTCTCAAGCTGCGCTCTCAACGGTGGCTTAATCGGCATAGCTGTCGGAGCAATTCACCAAGTTTATCGCGCCTTCACGAATGACATCCCGGAAGAGATCTACATGCAAGTAGTCGGTGAGGTGATCGTTGCCGCCATTTGCGGAGCCATTCTGTTCATCGTCATCGCCGCCATCAGAAATCGGCTTCGAAGGGAGAATAGCGCATAGGCTTTCCGCACTGCTTTGTTTCAGCGAGGCCTTGTGTCGCCACTCACGCCCATGTTCCCGTAAGCTTCGGTCTGGCAACAGGCTCTGACATCGGCAGGATCTGGGGTCCAGTCGCACTGCTTGAACCGGAACCGTTTTTGGTCCGATCCTTGAAAGTGTGGCCAAGCACGACGTTGGTGATGGTCGAGCGGCCGACGTGGTAGGTGTGGGCCAGCTTCTTGAGATCTCGCTCCGTGCTCCGTGGCTGCATAGCACAGCTTGCTTGGCCTCTAAGATCTGTTTGACCGTCCGCTTGGCCTTGTTGTCGCTCAAGGGCGGCGTCGGGGAGGCCGGCGCCCGGCTTGGCAAGGCTGCAAAGCCTAATCGGAAATATGGAGTGAAGAAGCCTAGAGGTCCGCGAGGATCTTACAGCCGATCAGGTGTCACAGGCTGCTCGCCCAGATAATGGCTACGGCTATCGCGGCGAGCGTAACACTCAAGCCCGCCAATCGGACTAAAAAGTGAGGCTCTTTCCGGACCGGGCTATCGTTGTCGACGCGCAGTGGGGAACATCGGGTTCGGCTTTGGCCATCATGAGCTCCTGAGAACACGTGACCTGCAAAGCCGCTCACCGAGGTGCAGTTCCTTCATACCTTAGGGTCATCGATCGGAATGGTTGACGGTAGCCTAACGTGAGAAGGCCTCCTCATCCGCCGCTGCCAGGGAGATGAGGAGGCCTTTCGTTCCGTGAAGGCCGTTAGGAAAGCAACCTTCAAAGCAAGAATGGTGCCGCGGCAGATAGGTTTCAGCTTGGCCAATAAAAACGTGACCGATACCGAGAAGGAACTTGTTTACCGCATTAGGTTTAGAATGATCGAACCGGGCGCGTTGCGTATCAGCCGGTCGATATGCGGGTCGCCCTCTCTCCCGCAGGGACGCCCTGGCCGAGGCCCAAGACAGTACTCGGTCAGGGCGTTTCGTTAATCGCTTGGCGACGGGCGGAATGCCTAGGGCGCTCTTATGGGACGCCGTTTTGACCTTGGCCCCCCCTGTTACTGTCAGGGTAACGCCGACGCGCATAGGGTTACCCTGATGGGTCCATTGTGACACCGCGTCACCTGGCTACCATCGCCGCCTCCACTTTGTTGCCGCCGATGAGAAACTGACCCGGTCGCCGACTCAAATCTGACCCACTGGTTATGCTGGGCCTTCGCGAGAGAAGCGGAGGGCCTGGATGATCGGAGGTGAGATGTCGATGGAGATCCGGGTGTTGGCCAAACACGGCAAAGGAGTGCGGGAGATTGCCCGCGAGCTGGGACTGTCACGGAATACCGTGCGGCGCTATCTGCGCGAGCCGGAGGCGGCTCGGTATCGGTCTCGCCCATCGCGGCCGGCCAAACTGGATCCCTATAAGCTCTATATCCAACAGCGCCTGGCTGCGGCTGCGCCGGATCCCATTCCCGCCACCGTGCTGCTGGCCGAGTGTCGCGAGCGCGGCTATGCCGGCAGCTACACGATGCTCAAAGCTTTCGTCGCCTCGCTCAGGCCAGTGGCGGCGCCAGAGCCGGTGGTCCGGTTCGAGACCGCACCCGGCGAGCAGATGCAGGTGGACTGGGCCACCATCCGGCGGGGCACCAACCGCCTATCCGTGTTCGTGGCGACACTGGGCTGGTCGCGCGACACCTATGCCGAGTTCGTCTCAGACGAGCGCCTCGAGACCCTGATCGCCTGCCACGAGCAGGCCTTCCTGGCCTTCGGCGGCGTGCCGCACGAAGTGCTCTACGACAACATGAAGACCGTCGTGGTCGAGCGCGACGCCTATGGCCGCGGCCGCCATCGCTTCCATCCGGGCTTTGCGGATTTTGCCGGTCACTGCGGCTTTCGCCCTCGGCTCTGCCGCCCCTATCGCGCTCAGACCAAAGGCAAAGTGGAGCGCTTCATCCGCTATCTGCGCGACAGCTTCTGGGTACCGTTGGCCAGCCAGTATGCGCAGGAAGGCCTGGTCGTGGACCGCGAGACCGCCAACGTCGCCATGCACCGCTGGTTGCGGGAGGTGGCCAATGCGCGTGTGCATGCCACGACGGCGGCGGTGCCGGCCGAGCGGCTGGAGAGCGAAAGAGCCTCGCTCCAGCCGGTCCCTCGTCCCTATGCCGGTCTGAGCAAGCGGCCGCTTGAGCCTCTGACCTCCCGGCGACCGATCCTGGGCCTGCAGCATCCGCTTGCGCTGTATGATGCCCTTGCGGGAGCGGTCTCATGATCGATCTCCAGCACGCCCGCATCGGCGATCTGTGTGCCGAGTTGCGACTGAGCGCGATGGCCGACCTGTATGGTCCGGCCGCCCAGGCGGCGGCTTCGCGTGAGGCCTCCTACACTGACTTCCTCGAAGAGGTTTTGCGGGCGGAGCGGGATGCCCGCCGCCAGCGGGCGCGTGACCTGTTTGCGCGCACCGCCGGCTTTCCGGCGCTCAAGACCCTCGACAGCTACGACTTCGGCTTTGCCACCGGTGCGCCGCGCCAGCAGATCCAGGAACTGGCCAGCCTCGCCTTTGTCGAGCGGACCGAGAACGTGGTGTTGCTGGGGCCCTCCGGGGTGGGCAAGACCCATCTGGCGATTGCGCTCGGCTACTTGGCGACCCAGCGCGGCTGGAAGGTGCGCTTTATCTCCGCGGCCGATCTCGTGCTGCTGCTGGAGAGCGCGCAGCGTCAGGGACGGTGGAAGGAGGTCCTGCACCGGGCGGTCAACGTCTACAGGCTGCTGATCATCGATGAGATTGGCTATCTGCCGATGAGCCGCGAGCAGGCGAACCTGTTCTTCCAGGTGGTGGCCAAACGCTACGAGAAGGGCGCGATGATCCTGACCTCCAATCTGACGTTTGGCAGTTGGGACCAGGTCTTTGCCGAGGAGGCGGTGCTGACTGCCGCCATGCTCGACCGGCTGCTGCACCACTCGACGGTGGTGCAGATTAACGGCGAGAGTTACCGGCTCAAAGACAAGCGTCGCGCCGGCATGGCGGCGAAGCCAAAAGAACGACAGGGATGAGAGTTGGGTGGGTCAGATTTAAATCGGCGCCCTCGCTCAAAGTGGGTCAGAATTCAATCGGCGTTGACAACCTTTGCCGAGGGGGCATGATGACGAGGGAAGAGGAACTCCAGCAGATGCTGCTGCTTGCCCAATCAATCGGGCAGGGTGTGAGTTTCCTGATGACGAAACTGCTTGCTGAACACGTGAAGATGCAGTGCGCTGATCGTGAAGCATGCATGGTCGAAACACGTGAGATGCTGGAACAGGCCCTATCCAGCTTTTGGCTTCATGTTCCAGGCAAGGATGGCGACGAATACGATCTCAGCCCTCTGATCAGAGAGAGGGTGAAAATGATCTTGGACGTCATCGAAGGAGAAGCTAGGCATACTCTCAATCTCGCGCCGCCTCTGAAGGAGCGGCACTGATGGAAGGGAACGTCGGAAATGGCACGGATGTAGTGCCGCCCGAGGGCCTCGTCTGGTCACTACCTAGATCTCTGCGGCATCCTCGTCCCTCTCCGCCATATCGAGAGCATCAATGAGCTTTTGCAGCTCGTCGCTGAGCGGGGCCATGCCTGTGTCCTGATAGTGGTTGCCCAGCGTCTGCCCGATGAAGGAAGCCAACGAGCCTGGGAGGATCAGCCGGTCAGCTCTGGTGATTTGGCTCGGCTCCTTGCCTGACTTAAACAAGCAGTCCGAACTGGGCCTGATCGTCTCAAATAAAAAGCCCCGGCATTAGACCGGGGCTGCATTTGGGTCCAAGAGCGCTGTAGCCTGGCTCGGATCCTTACGAGGGCAAATTCACCCGCGGGGCGGCAGGCATACGATCCGATGCCCACATGGCGGCCTGCGTCCGGTTTATAGCCCCGATCTTACGCAGGATCGACTTCACATGGACTTTGACTGTCGCCTCAGTCACATCGAACTGACGGGCGATCACCTTGTTGGACTCTCCATTCATGATGCCGCGAAGGATGTCCGCTTCACGGGGCGATAGCTTGCCGACACGCGCATCCACCACTTTCGGATGCCCTTCAGCCGCCTGACGTTGCTGCTCCTGGTGTGCGGATGCATCCGTGAGCAGAGGCAGGATGAGTGCCGACGGGATGACGGTTTCGCCCATCACCACCAGTTTGAGTACACTGGCCAGCACGTCGGGGGCCGAAGCCGTCGAGCAGAAGCCAGCAGCTCCCGCTTCGCAGGCCGCCATCACGGTGCTGAGATCAAAGGCTTCTGCCAGTATCGCGACCCGGGCCTCTGGGTACTCCCCCTTGAAGTGGGCGATCGAGGCCACGGTCTCACTGATCTCTGGCGAGGCCTCAATGATCACCAGAGCGGGCGGGAGCTCATGCAAAGCGTCAGTGATCAGAAACCCTTGGCTGGAGAGGATGCCCACGAGGCCGGCTCGGAGAATGACTGTCCTCGTCGCTAGGACTGTCCTGATTGCTAGGCTCTCGCTGTGATTACGTCCAAACGCCGTAGTGCTGCCAGTCCCATTCACCTCAGCCCCCAATGTCCAGAGAATTGTGGTTACCGAAACCTTAACCACTCCTGGTAGTAGTCACTTAAAACGCGCCGTCCAGCCACTACTCTTTTGGTGTAAATTCCTCCCAGCGCATTAAACGCGGGGACTGTGGCTTTTGAGACAGCAGACGCTCCTCAAGGCGGTTGGCAGGGGCACAGCTTAATAAAGCGGGAACACTGGATCTGTTGAACATACCTCTTAAGGGCTTCCAGATCGTGAAGCGCGGCCCTTATTTCGCCCCGAACCCGGCTAGCCTTCACAACCCTGTGAAGAGGTATCGCCTCTTCATTGTCCCAGTCCGGAAGAGGGCAATCATGCGCTACTACTTTCATCTCGTCGCACCCGACGACGGCATCCTTGACGAGGTCGGCATCGAGGCGTCCTGTCCCGAAACCGCCAAGGCTGAAGCCCTTTTAGCTCTTCAAGAAATCCTGGCTGACCATGAAGATGCTAGTGATGGCTGGCGAGGTTGGCAGCTGGAAGTGACCGATGCTTCGCTAAGGACAGTGTTCACGATCGATCTGGATCAAGTGCCGCACCCCGAATGTTTGACGGCACGACGGTCTGCCATGGGGAATGCAAGATACGTTTTCCATAGCTTTCTGGCGGCGCTAACCTATGGCCTCGTCTGGCAGAATGTAGCCCCGCTAATCTAAATTATGGCCGGCCTGCCCCGGCACCCCCCTCCACACTTTTTGAAGCCGTCGGCCGTCAGCAAGCCTCATGCCTGCGTCGCGCCCTATGTGAGAGCTCCGGACAGGATACCATGCATGAACACTGCGCGGCCTGAG
Source organism: Microvirga zambiensis WSM3693 (assembly GCF_016735695.1). GTDB lineage: Bacteria > Pseudomonadota > Alphaproteobacteria > Rhizobiales > Beijerinckiaceae > Microvirga > Microvirga zambiensis. Next base: position 12,471 of record NZ_JAERQD010000104.1, read on the forward strand.
CAACAGTCAACTGACGGCCGCCTCTCTGGCCTTCAGGGATGGTTCGACGCCGAAACCACCGGTGACCCAATCGAGTGCGCTGTCTGGGACCTGTCTGCGACGGGGGCTCGGCTTGTAATTTTCCCACCGACCGATGTCCCCTTGGAGTTCGAATTGAGGATCCCGCAGGAAGGAGCCATCGCCCGGGTCCGGCTGGTGTGGGCCAGCGGAAATGACTATGGGGTGCAATTCATAGATTGAGGATCGAACCCGACCGATTGCACGACTGAGGTTTAATACCCGGTCAGGGAATTGCTGACGCCGTGAGATACGGGTAGGTCGTCAATGTTGTGAGGCGGCCTGTCTCGTCGAG
>NZ_JAERQD010000105.1 GCF_016735695.1 Microvirga zambiensis WSM3693
TGCGCCGGTGAGATCGCAACAGCGCCGCCCTCCACATTCGGCCAGATGAAGCGGCCTTTCTCCAACCTTCGCGTGAACAGGCAGGCTCCCTGACCGTCATGCCAAATCACTTTGATCAGATCACCTTTGCGTCCCCGGAAGCAAAATAAATGGCCCGCCAAAGGATCATGCTTCAAAATCTCCTGCACCCGAAGAGCCAGAGTGGGGAAGCCACAGCGCATGTCGGTATGCCCGGTCGCCAGCCAGACCTTGAGGCTCGAGCTCATCGGAAAGAGGTTCATCGCAGCGCCTCGAGGCCCTGGATGATCCGCAGCAGCGCCTCGATGTCGACATCCCGGTCGACGATCACATGCCGCCCGTTGGCCGTGACAACCTCCATCCGACCGAGGCCGCAGGGAGGATGCGGCACCGGCGCATTCGGCACGGAAGACTCCAAGGGCGCGTGAGCGTCCGGCACGACCAGGGCGGGCACAACCCATCCCATGACCCGGCGCCAAGCCGTCCTTCTCTGTGAGCCTTGCGCCAGCTGTTCAATTGAAAGCGGGTGATCCCGTGCCGGCGCGCCGTGGCTGAGACCTGCTTCGGCTCGCGATAGCTCTCGGCCACAATTGCCAGCTTTGCTTCATCGCTGAAACGGCGGCGACGACCAGTGTCGACCACGTCCGGGCGGCTGACCGGCCCATGCTCCCTGATAATGTCCATGGCTATAGCACCGTCCATATCGACGTCGATCGAGCCAGTGCTCTTCCAAATGCCCCAGTCCCACAAGGCGGCCCAGCTCGGATGCGTACTCCGCGCCAATCTCCTCGCCTTGATGAATTAGCAACGGTTTGTGAGATTGGCCGGACGTTGGAAATTGGCGGCAGCAGCCGTGCACTCAGCTAGGCCAGCTTCGTGATGTCACTGCAATTCAAGTCAGCGAGGATGTCGGCAATCATTTTCCGACCGAGCTGCAGATCGGGTGCGATCTCGGCCAGCGGCACCAGAACGAAGGCGCGCTCCGCCAGATACGGATGGGGAAGCGTCAGGCTGGGGGTGTTCACCTCAAGATCATCGTAGGTGAGAATATCGACGTCGATCACCCGAGGTCCCCACTTGACCTCGCGAACCCGCCCCAACTCCTGCTCCACCCGAAGGCACAGGGCCAGGAGGTCATGCGGCGCGAGCTCGGTTTCAGCAACGGCGCAGGCATTCACAAACCAGTCCTGAGCAACAGGTCCCCACGGCTCTGTGCGATAGTCTGCAGAGCGGGTGAGAATTCTTGCCCCACCCGCGTCAAGAGCTGACAGCACCTTGGCGATATTGCCGCGCTTGTCGCCGAGATTGCTGCCGAGGCTGAGCGTGACCCTAGCCATCGCGCGACCGCCTGATCTCGACGCTCACACCATCGAGGATGAACGGAACCGGCGCCTCAGGCTTCTCGACCCGGACCGTCACGGCCGCCACCGGCGGGAAGTCGTCGAGCACGCTGGTGGCGATCACCTCGGCAAGGCCCTCAATGGTATGGAAGCGACGCGTCGTGCCGATCTCGTGAACGAGCTTGGCCAAGCTCGCGTAGCAGACGGTCTGTCGGTAATCATCGGCCTGCCCGGCCGGCTTCAGGTCGAGCGAGCAGATCACGCTGACGTAAAACCGCTGTCCCAGACGGGCCTCTTCGGCATGAACGCCATGATGGGCGTACAGCGCCAGACGGGAGACTGTGATCGTGTCGCTCACGGCAGGGTCCTCAGCAAGATATCGGCCACGCGGCAGGCCTCGACGTGAGCCTTGACGTCATGGACGCGAACGATGTCGGCACCCCGGCTCACGGCGGCCAGATGCGCTCCCAAGGTGCCAAAGAGCCGGTCTCGTGGGGGGACTTGCGGATCGTAAAAGCGGCCCAGGACCGATTTGCGGGAGGCTCCCACGAGCACGGGGAAGCCCAGTGTCTTCAGCTCCGGCAGGCGGCGCAGCGCCTCCAGGTTCTGGTCGGCCGTCTTGCCGAAGCCAATGCCGGGATCAAGGATCAAACGTGCATCCGGAATGCCGGCTTGGCGGGCGTGAGTAAGGGAATGCTCAAAGAAATGCAGCATGTCGGCCATGATGTCGAGCGAAGCATCGACCTCTGCGCGATTGTGCATCACGATTGCGAAAGCATCATGTTCCGCCACGACTGCCGGCATGTCGGGATCGCGCTGGAATCCCCAGATGTCGTTGACGATCCTCGCTCCCGCCCTAAGGGCAGCCTGGGCTGTCAACGCCCGATAGGTGTCGATGGAGATCGGCACCTTCAGGATCTGCGCAAGCTCACGAATAATCGGGATGACGCGCCGCTGCTCCTCATCGGCCCCCACGGGCATATGCCCCGGCCGCGTGGACTCCCCGCCGACATCAATGATGTCAGCGCCCGCCTGCTCCATGTCATGGGCATGTGCAACGGCAACGGCAGGGTCCCGGAAAAGGCCGCCGTCGGAGAACGAGTCGGGCGTGACGTTCAGGACACCCATGATCAAGGTGCGTGTGCCGAGTTCTTTCAGGATCGCTGTCATGGCTCACTTCAGATCAGGACGGGTCTCCTTCTGTCGCGGTTTGCGCCAGAAGTCGAGCTTTGGTTGATAGGAGGGCCAAGAGGCACTGCTCGAAGCCAGCCGCAATTTCAGTCCACCCTCGGCTTCGGTGCTTGAGCAGATCAGGCTACTCTATCCCTCCTGCTGACAAGCCATGGCGGCTCTGAGGAAGCGTGTGATGGAATGCATTCTTATTGACACCTGCATGTCTATTATCGTTTATGCCGCGCAGAACCGGTTGGGTGAGCGCTTGGTAGAGCCGCGCGTTCACAGGTCCATCCACTTCACGTTCATCGGCACGTGAGCCGATCCGGTCGCAGCCTACCCGGTCAAAACAAGGAGCTCTGGTGAACACCTTCGTCATCTGTTCCGGCGGATTGGACTCCGTCACGCTCGCGCACAAATCCGCCGCAGAGCGAACCCTCACGCGCCTCAGCTTGTCTCACGCCATCGTCGGTATCTCCACCGTAGGACGCCTCCCGACCAGATCGGCGCCGACTATAGGTGCAGCGTAAATGAGCTACGCCGTCAAAGAGATCTTCCTGACGCTTCAGGGCGAAGGCGCCCAAGCCGGACGAACCGCCGTCTTCTGCCGCTTTGCCGGGTGCAATCTCTGGTCAGGACGAGAGAGCGACAGGGCCGCGGCGGCTTGCCGGTTCTGCGACACGGACTTCGTGGGCACCGACGGGACCTTCGGCGGACGCCATGCCACCGCCGCCGACCTGTGCGACCGCATTGAGGAGCAATGGGGCCCTGGGACTGATCACCGGCTTGTGGTGCTGACAGGCGGAGAACCGCTGCTCCAGGTCGATTCCGCTCTCATCGATGAACTGCACCGCCGCTCCTTCACGATCGCAGTCGAAACAAACGGCACCATTGAGCCCCCACCGGGGCTCGACTGGATTTGCGTCAGCCCGAAAGGAAGCGCCGACCTCAAGATCCGGGCCGGCCATGAGCTGAAGCTGGTCTATCCGCAAGAGGATGCCCCGCCCGAGCGGTTTGCCTCGTTAGCCTTCGAGCGGTTCTCGCTTCAGCCGATGGATGGACCGGATCAGGTCGCGAACACGGCGCTGGCCGTCGAATATTGCCTGGCTCACCCGCAATGGCGGTTGAGCCTCCAAGCCCATAAGTACTTAGGAATCCGCTGATGTGGGAACTCACCAAGTCGTTTAACTTCGAAGCCGCCCATACGCTGACCGGCACCACGCTCGGACCTGCCAGCGAGGAGATCCATGGCCATTCCTTCCGGGCCGAGGTCGCCGTGCGCGGACTGCCCGATCCCGAAACGGGCATGCTGATTGATCTTGGCCTGCTCGAGGGCAAGCTCGCAGAGATGCGCCGGACGCTCGATCACAAGTTCCTCAACCGCATCGAGGGGCTGGAGCGGCCGACTTTGGAGAACATCACCCGGTTCATTTTCGAGCGGGTCCAGCCTATCGGACCGATCGCCAGGGTGACGATCTACCGCGATAGCTGCGGCGAAACCTGCACCTACTATGCGCCGGCTGACCATGAACGCCGCTGAGTCCTCCGCTCTCGTGGTCTTTTCGGGCGGACAGGACTCGACTACCTGTCTGGCCTGGGCGCTGTCGCGCTACGAGCGGGTCGAGACCATCGGATTCTCGTATGGTCAACGCCACGCCGTCGAAATGGACTGTCGGGAGCCAATCCGGCAGGCGCTTGCCAGTCTGTCGCCGCTCTGGGCCAGCCGCCTCGGACCGGACCGGGTGATCCCGCTCGACGTGCTGGGCGAGGTGAGTGTGAGCGCGTTGACGGCGGACCTGCCAGTGGCCAGCAGCCGGGCGGATGGCCTGCCGGCGACCTTCGTGCCCGGGCGCAATCTGGTGTTTCTCACCTTTGCGGCGATCGTCGCCTTCCAGCGCGGCCTCAAGCGCGTGGTGACGGGCGTCTGTGAGACGGACTTCAGCGGCTATCCCGATTGCCGCGACGACACGATCAAGGCGCTCCAGACCGCGCTCAACCTCGGCATGAGCGCGCGGCTGGTGCTCGAGACGCCGCTGATGTGGATCGACAAGGCCGAAACCTGGGCCTTGGCCGAGACCTTGGGCGGGGACGCGCTCGTCGAACTGATCGTGCAGGAGACGCATACCTGCTACAACGGGGATCGCGGCATCCGGCACGACTGGGGCTTTGGTTGTGGCGAGTGCGACGCCTGTCGGTTGCGGTCAGCGGGATGGCAGCGTTACACCCAAGTGCGGAGCTGACGAGTCTGGAGCTGAATCATGAGGAGGATTATGGGGAGGCATGTGATGCCGTGTGCCCCATCTCGACGGTTCCATTGGAGACCGTATCAAGCACCGCAACCGGCGGCACGATCTCGCCTGTAGCAAAAAGGTGGATCTGAAGTCGGCCGCCGCTCATCGCATTGATGTGCTCGGTGATCGGGTGCGCAGAGATTCCGAGGCCGGTGCGGTTCTTTGGTCACGAGGTGAACCATGCGCTAGCGCAGGGGCTGAGCGCGAACGACAGTCAGGGCGGCAAGAGCCGAGGCACCAATGCCAAGCGCCGCACGGCGTGATGCTTAGGACCGCTTGGCATGGAAGTGATGCACGGGTCCGTGCCCGCGCCCGATCTGGAGTTGGTCGGAAGCACCGATGGCGGCACTGATGAAGCTCTTCCCGGCTTCAACTGCATCATTGAGCGACAGGCCTTTGGCAAGCCCGGCTGCAATGGCCGAGGACAGGGTGCAGCCGGTGCCATGCGTGTTGCGCGTGGTGATGCGAGACGCCGCAAAGCGCCATATGCCCTGCTGATCCATGAGAATGTCGGTGCTCTCCAGTCCCATGCCGTGGCCGCCTTTTACCAGGACGGCTCTAGGGCCTAGCGCCAGGATGCGCTTGGCCTGGCGGCACATGGACTGCTCGTCCTGAGCCGACGGCTCGTCGAGGAGCGCCGCAGCCTCCGGAAGATTTGGCGTGACGAGCAGCGCCATGGGGAGCAACACGCGGCGCAGCGCGTCAATGGCCCTCGGCACGAGCAAGCGATCGCCACTTGCCGCCACCATCACGGGATCGAGTACGATCCGCGCCGCCCTGTAACGCACAAGCCCTTCCGCCACAGCGTCGACGACAGCAGGTTGTGACAGCATGCCGACCTTCACCGCGTTGACGGTGAGATCGGAAAAGACGCTGTCGATCTGCTGTGTGACGAACTGAGGAGGAACATCGTGAATGCTCTGAACACCAGTCGTGTTCTGGGCTGTGAGCGCGGTGATCACGCTCGCACCATAGACGCCGAGGGCCGAGAAGGTCTTGAGGTCTGCCTGGATGCCGGCGCCACCGCCTGAATCCGAGCCCGCGATCGTGACGGCGATGGTGGTCATGCCAGAACACCCCGCGATATCAGACCCTGATCCGCCCTATGCCGTAGCCGGCGCTTCAAGTGGCTGCCATGCAGGAAACCAAGTGCTGCGCCGAGGGTGGTTCTGGCGCATCCCGTGGCATTCACTCGGATCATCAGCGGATGACTGTTCTCGACGCGAATGATGGGGACGCGATCCGTCATCCAGCCCACCGCGCCAATCAGGGCCGCGATAGTATCGTGAGCCTTCGCGAAGGCCTGCACCGTTTCAGGTGTCGCGTCCTCTCCCGCGAGAGCCGAAAGCTCGTCTGCGTCGGAGCGCAGGACATGCGACCTGCCGGTAAGGCCGGTGCGAGCAGATTCCAGGCGGAGCGGGGAGGCTTCGACAAAGTCGGAATTGAGGATCCAGGGCTTGGCGTGCGCGCGAGCAGCCGCGATAGCCTTCGGGACCGCCGCACAACGCTTGCTGTCGAGCCTGCCGAGATCGGCGAGCAGCGCGGGGATCAGAGAGCGAATGCCACCTGCGTCCAGCAAAAAGTTAAACGTAAAGGTTCGCGCCTCAGCACTGGTGATCGTATGGACGCGTGTGCGCTGACCGCGAAGGTGGCTGAGCAGATGCCTGGCCACTTCTCGAAGACTAAAAGCATCCGATCCGAACGCTGGTGTACTCGCCATCTCGCAATCCCTCCGCCGGCATCATCCGGATCAGGTTCGATGGGTTGATCGAGAAGACCTCTCAGCCCGAGCGGGCACCCCAAGGAGATGCTGCCGTGATAATTCCTTGGTTCTCCTTTTGCAAGAACCAATCTGTTCAGCTCTTGACAGCCGAGACCACCTCCACGAGGATCGCATCCGTTCCGAGGGGAGCCCTGTGAGGGGCTGAGAGTCGGCTGATCCGCCGTGACCCTTGAACCTGATCCGGGTCATACCGGCGGAGGGACTGGAACTACCGAGCGACACGCGATCCCTCAGCTCGCTTGCCCGGATCTCCCTTTGTCAAAGAGGAGAGATCCAGTGACTGTTCATGTCGATGCGCCTAAGGGTGCTCCCCAATCCGTCACCACCGGTCCAATTCAGGGCTCGCGAAAGGCCTATGCGGCACCTGAGAGCAGACCCGATATCCGGGTGCCTTTCCGCGAGATTGTCCTGACGGATCCCAATGAGGCACCGGTCCGCGTTTACGACCCCTCAGGCCCTTACACCGAGGCGGCTGCAACCATCGATCTTGGCAAGGGGCTGCCACTTGTGCGCGAGCCCTGGATTGCAGCGCGGAACTATGCGGCGGTCGAGGCGCGGCCTGTGAAGCCTGAGGACAACGGAAATGTCTCAGCTGACGCGCTTGTGGCGCCATGCCCAGCCGAGCGCATCGTGCGCCGCGCGGTACGCAGTCAGATGGTGACGCAATATGAGTTCGCCCGCGCCGGGGCCGTTACGGAGGAAATGATCTACGTCGCCCATCGCGAGAACCTGTGCCGCGAGGCGATGCTGGCGGAAGCCGAGGCAACGATCGCCGATGGTGAGAGCTTCGGGGCTGCGATCCCAGCCTTCATCACCCCGGAGTTCGTGCGCCAGGAGGTGGCCCGCGGGCGTGCCATCATTCCGGCCAACATCAACCATCCGGAACTGGAGCCGATGGTGATCGGGCGCAACTTCCTGGTCAAGGTCAACGCCAATATCGGCAACTCGGCGGTCGTCTCGACAACGGCAGACGAAGTGAAAAAGCTCGCCTGGGCCATCCGTTGGGGCGCCGACACGGTGATGGATCTCTCCACCGGCCGCAACATCCACAACATCCGCTCCTGGGTTCTGCGTAATTCGCCGGTGCCGATTGGCACGGTCCCGATCTATCAGGCGCTGGAGAAGGTGGGCGGGGATCCGGTGAAGCTCGACTGGGAAGTGTTCAAGGACACGCTCGTCGAGCAGGCTGAGCAGGGGGTCGACTACTTCACCATTCACGCAGGCGTACGGCTGCCTTATGTCCCGCTCACGGCCGATCGGGTCACGGGCATTGTCTCCCGCGGCGGCTCGATCATGGCCCGCTGGTGCCTGGCGCACCATAAGGAGAGCTTCCTCTACGAGCGCTTCGACGAGATCTGCGACATCATGCGGGCCTATGACGTCTCGTTCTCGCTGGGCGACGGGCTGCGTCCCGGATCGATTGCCGATGCGAATGACGCTGCCCAGTTCGCCGAACTCGAGACTCTGGGCGAGTTGACAATGGTCGCCTGGGACAAGGGCTGCCAGGTCATGATCGAAGGTCCCGGCCATGTGCCGATGCACAAGATCAAGCTGAACATGGACAAGCAACTCCGCGCGTGCGGAGAGGCACCCTTCTACACCCTCGGCCCGCTTACCACGGACATCGCGCCTGGATACGATCATATTACATCCGGAATCGGTGCAGCGATGATCGGGTGGTTCGGCACGGCGATGCTTTGCTATGTGACGCCGAAAGAGCACCTGGGCCTTCCCAACCGGGATGATGTGAAGACCGGGGTCATCACCTACAAGATTGCAGCCCATGCCGCCGACCTTGCGAAGGGACACCCGGCCGCACAGATGCGGGACGACGCCTTGTCTCGGGCCCGCTTCAACTTCCGCTGGGAGGACCAGTTCAACCTCTCCCTCGATCCGGATACGGCGCGCGCGTATCATGATGAGACCCTGCCGAAGGACGCGCACAAAGTGGCTCACTTCTGCTCAATGTGCGGGCCGAAGTTTTGCTCGATGAAGATCACGCAGGACCTGCGGGCCGAGGTGGCGGCGATGAGCCCTGAGGCTCAGGAGCAATTGGCTGGCATGCGCGCCAAGAGCCGCGAGTTCCTGGCCGGCGGCGGTAGTCTCTACGTCCCCGCCGCGGAGTAGCGGCATGCGCATCCGTGTCATCGGCGCCGGTGTCGCTGGCCTGACAGCGGCACTGGAATTGGCCGAGCGCGGCGCCATGGTCGAGGTGATTGACCGTGGCCCGCATCTCGGGGCGGCCGCGTGCTCCTGGTACGCGGGCGGTATGCTCGCGCCCTGGTGTGAACGCGAGAGCGCAGATCCGGTCGTGGCGGAACTGGGCCATCGTGCGATCGACTGGTGGCTGCGGCGCTTCCCCGGGACCACGCGCAAGGGTACGTTGGTGGTCGCACAGCCGCGCGACGTGGGCGACCTCGCTCACTTTGCGCGCAGGACGGAGCGCTTTGACTGGGTCGATGGCGCCCGGATTGCCGAGATCGAGCCTGATCTGAAAGGACGGTTCCACAAAGGCCTGTTCTTCGCGGACGAAGCACACCTTGATCCCCGCAGCGCGCTGACCGCACTCGCCGCGCGTCTTACAGAGCTTGGTGTCTCTCTGCGATTCGGTGCCGAGGCTCCCATCGGGGATAATAGTGTCGACCGCATCATCGACTGTCGCGGCTTTGCCGGGCAGGGAAATCTTCCGGACTTGCGTGGCGTCAAGGGTGAGATGCTGCTTGTCAGAACACGGGAGATCTTCCTCCAACGCCCTGTTCGCCTGCTTCATCCGCGCATCCCCCTCTACATCGTGCCGCGCGCAAACGGGCTCTTCATGATTGGAGCAACGATGATCGAGAGCTCAGATCGAGGTCGCGTGACAGTGCGCTCAGCGGTTGAACTCCTCAATGGAGCGTATTCTGTTCACCCGGCCTTCGGCGAGGCCGAGATTATCGAGTTTGGAGCCGATGTCAGACCCGCCTTTCCTGACAATCTGCCCGCAATCCGGGAATCTGGCCGCACGATCTCCTTCAACGGCCTGTATCGCCACGGATTTTTGCTCGCCCCCGCCTTCGCGACCTGGGTCGCCGATGCAGTCTTCCACCCTTGAGCGACTTTGGAGATGACACATGAGGATTATCCTGAATGGTGAGGAGCGTGAGATTGAGGAACGGATCCTGTCGCGCACTCTGTGTGAGCTCGAGTTCGGCGATGCCGTTGTGGCCACGGCCGTGAATGAACGGTTTGTGCCAGCGGCTCAGCGATCGGCCATCGCGCTGAACGACGGCGATCGCCTCGAGGTTCTCGCGCCCATGCAAGGAGGCTGAGGCATGCTGCTGTATGATGTCGAACTTGCGTCGCCTTTGATGCTGGGAACCGCCCAGTATCCATCCCCGGCCATCCTGGCAGCGGCTGTCCAAGCCTCGGGGGCGGAGGTGGTGACCGTGTCACTCCGGCGCGAGGCGGGTGGCACTCAGGCCGGACAGGCCTTCTGGTCGATCATCCGTGATCTCGGCACACGCGTTCTGCCCAATACAGCTGGATGCCGCACGGTCAAGGAGGCAGTCACGACGGCCCATATGGCCCGGGAGATGTTCGGGACGCCGTGGGTCAAACTCGAGCTGATCGGGGAGGAGGACACGCTCCAGCCGGACGTCTTCGGCCTGGTCGACGCTGCGCGAATTCTGACCGAAGAGGGCTTCCAGGTCTTTCCGTATACGACGGAGGATCTCGTTGTGGCCGAACGCCTGCTCGCGGCGGGATGTCGGGTTCTGATGCCTTGGGGCGCACCGATTGGCTCAGGCAGAGGTCTCAATAACGTCCTCGGATTGAGGATGCTCCGGGCCCACTTCCCCGATGTGGCGCTTGTGGTCGACGCCGGGATTGGCCTGCCCTCACACGCGGCTGCCGCCATGGAGCTTGGGTTCGACGCGGTTCTTCTGAACACCGCGGTTGCCAAGGCCGGTGATCCAGTCGGGATGGCCAAGGCTTTCGCCCTGGCGGTTGAGGCTGGCCGTCTGGCACGGCACGCCATTCCGATGGAGCCGCGGGAGATTGCGAGCCCGTCGACCCCGGTTCTGGGCAGGGCGATGCTGACATGACGCTCGTGCTCGACCCCTTCTATCTCATTGTCGACAGCGCGGCTTGGGTGCGGCGCCTGGTACCGCTCGGCGTGAAACTCATACAACTTCGCATAAAGGGCGCGTCCGATGCCGCGATCGCACGTCAGATTCGAGAGGCGAAGATCTGCTGCGAACATTATGGTGCTCACCTCGTGGTCAACGATTACTGGCGGCTCGCCATTGCGGAGGGCTGCACCTTCGTTCACCTCGGGCAGGATGACCTCGCGGGCGCGGATCTGGCGGCCATTCGAGCGGCCGGGATCCGGCTGGGGGTCAGTACGCATGATCACATCGAACTCGATCAGGCACTCTCCGTTGCGCCGGACTACGTGGCTCTGGGACCGATCTATCCGACCGTCCTGAAGCAGATGCCCTGGAATCCCCAAGGCTTGAGCCGCATCATGGAGTGGAAGCAGCTCATTGGCGAGATCCCGCTCGTTGCCATCGGTGGTCTGACCATCGACCGCATCCCAGGGGTTCTGGCTGCGGGCGCCGACAGTGCGGCGGTGGTGACGGACATTCTCCGGCACCCGGACCCGGAGCACCAAACCCGCCGTTGGATGGCAGTCACGAGGGCAATCGTATGACTGCACGTTACGCACGACAGATCGTCCTCCCGGCGGTGGGTGAGGCTGGCCAAGCCAAGCTTGCTTCATCCTCGGTTCTGGTCGTCGGGGCCGGCGGCCTTGGGTGTCCCGTCCTGCAATATCTCGCAGGGGCCGGAGTCGGGCACCTCACAATCGTCGACCATGACCGCGTTGACGAGAGCAACCTTCACCGTCAGCCGCTCTATCGTACGACCGACATTGGCCAGCTGAAGGCCGAGGCTGCTCGCAAGGCTCTCGAAGTCCTCAATCCGTCCGTGGTTGTTGACGCGCTTGCCCTCTATCTCGATCCGGCCGCGGCAAAGGATCTCGTGAGGTGCGCCGATGTCATCGTGGATGCCGCTGATAGCATTGCGGTCACGTACAATCTGAGCGACATCTGCAAGGCAGCGGGCAAGCCTTTGATCAGTGCGTCCTGTGTGGGCTTGAAAGGCTATGTCGGCGCCTTCTGTGCCGGTGCTCCGAGCTACCGATCCGTGTTTCCGGATATTCCTCAGAACCTAGGGAGTTGCGCCACGCTGGGTGTCCTGGGCTCGGTCGTCGGCGTGCTTGGCGGGTTGCAGGCGCAGATGGTGTTGGCCCTGATTCTTGGCTTGGACCCATCTCCGCTCGGGCAGCTGGTTTCGGTTGATCTGCAGAAACTGGAGTTTGGCGGGTTTTCGTTCCTGGATGCACCAGAGGCGATTGGTTTCGCGCCGCCGTTTATCGCGCCATTGGATGTCAACGCCGACGATACTGTTTTTGAGCTCAGAAGCCTTGATGAGGTGTTGGTCTCTCCGTTTCCTCAGGCCCGCCGCGCGACCGTGGACACGATCGTGGAACGGAGCCGGGATATCTCACATTCGAGCCGAATCGTGCTCTGTTGCCGCAGCGGGTTGCGAGCGTGGCGAGCAGCCGGCCTCCTGAGGGATCAGGGCCATCAGAAGCTGGCGCTCGTTGCTATGGGAGATATCAACGAGTTGTGTTCACAGGGCGTTTGAGCGACTTGTTGACTGAGACCATTCAGATCCGGAATGCGTCGACGCGGTTGGCCTCCAATGCAACAGTTTGATCGATCAACACCAACTCGCACTGCATCTCAACAAACGTTGTCAACCCTCGCTGACTCACGTCCAGAAGACGCCCACACAGTCGGAACGTACGCATCCGAGGAAGGACGCATTGCGCTAGTGAGTGAGAGTGTGGATGGTCTGTCTATATAGACGTCAATATAGA
>NZ_JAERQD010000106.1 GCF_016735695.1 Microvirga zambiensis WSM3693
TCTCTCGTAAAACGGGTCTTCGGCATGGAGATCCTCCTGCTTCATCAGAAGCTCTCCATTTTTTCGAAGCAAGACCACCCGTATTCATGCAGACGCTGCAGCCACTGGGCGTCGCACACGTCCGTCTTGCGGCCCGGCACCTGCTTGACCTCGCGGGCATTGACCACCACCACCGCGAAGCCGCGCTGGGTGAGGATCTCGTAGAGCGGGATCCAGTAGACCCCAGTCGACTCCAGGGCCACCGTGGCGACTCTGCACTGGCCAAACCAGTCGGCGAGGCGCTGCAGGTCACCCGTGAAGCTCCCGAAGGTGCGCACCGGCTCGGGATCGCAGCGGGGCGAGACGGCTGCCACATGCATCCGGGCGCCGATGTCGACGGCGGCCGCATGGGGATGGATCGGGGCGAGATCCCGCACGAGGCGGGACGGCGACTTGCGCGGCATGGCAGGCTCCTCCTAGGTGACATCAACGGAGGGCGGGACTGCGCGAGATCATCACATTCCTAACCGGGATCGCCTGGGCGTCACCACTCTCAAGTGCGCAGCAGCCCGTGGACCATGTTCGCCATCGGGGTTGGGACCACCACATTGGCATCGGCCGCTCCCCTCCGCAGCCGATCATAGGGCGCCCTGTTTCTCTCGCCACAGGCGGATTGAAAATTCGCGACCGTTCGCCAGCAGCATTTAAGCCGAAGCAAATCCAGTCACACTCATAGACAAATTCGGACCGGCTGCCTGCGGTGTTACCTTCCTCAATATCAAGTTGATAATGCCTTGTGCGCTGCCCGCTGTGATGTGGCACTCAGAGAAGCGCTCAGGTCAATCCGTGGTGTGACAAGATGCGATGGCATCATCGCTGCGAGCTGGGGGCTTCAGTCTGATGACCCCAACGCCCTTTTCGATGGTGATCTCGGTCCTAAATGGCTCCGAGAGCTGCTGTAGACGCCTCAGGATGGCTTCTGCTTGCGGCGTAGAAGCGAGATGCGGCACCCCTCGGTCGGCCAACCGCTTCGAGTACCCGAGCTCGACCGGGTAGAGGCGCAACTCAGCGAGCTGGTTTTGCTCAAACCGGCTAACGGTGATGATACTTTCATAGAACTCCGTGCCCGGAAACTCTTTCATCGCTTCGACTAGCAAATCGGCAACCGTGTCGACCTTCGGGTCCTTACCATGGTCGTCAAAGTAGTCTGCTCCTTCAAACATCTGAAGGTTGTCAAAGATGAAATTTCCCAAGCTGTAGAAGATCGGACGACCCTTATAAATCTCGATGCCTCGCAACTGGTGTGGTCCATGCCCGACATATGCGTCGGCCCCAGCGTCAATTAGTCTGCGCGCAAACGATTGTTCGTAATCAGGCGGCTCCTGGCTCCAATTTTCGGGCTCATGACCGTGGTTCGTGACGATTAGGAAATCGGAGAACTGCTTGCCTTGGCGGACGTTTCGTAGAATGTTGGCGACATCGTGCGGGTTAGGTTCGAAGCTGTAACCGACGTTGCCCGCAGCTTTGTATATCGTTCCGTCCAGAACAATTTGGTCTTCATCGTTAGAACTAAGCACGGGGTCAGGCAACGCATCGCGTATCCGCTTCAAGCCCTCGAGCATCTCCTGCTCTACAATGATACTTTTAGTCAACCGTAAGGCGGCGAGTCCCGGCCTGCCCGGTGCCTCGCCGGCGGGATCGCAGGCACGTGACATGGGTGTGAAGGTTGCAGCGAACGACACCAATGCCACGCGCCCACGTGCGGTTTCCAGATAGCGAGCGGCTCCGGCCTGCGCCAAATTCTCACCCGCACCCGCGTGGGTGATCCCGTTTTGATCGAGCACACGGATCGTCTCGCGCATGCCTTCAAGGCCCCAGTCAAACGTGTGATTATTCGCGAAAGACAGGACGTTAAATCCTATTGCCTTCAAGTCTGGTCCGATTTCCAGTGGGCCGGCGTGATAAGCTCCGCCATGCTCAGCTTGCGGGCTTCCCTTGAACGTTCGTATATCAAAGATGTTCGTTTCCAAGTTGCCGAACGTAGCATCAGCATCCCGAAGTATCTCGATAATAGTACCGAAGTCGGAGAATTGACTTTTGGTCACCGGCCGCCTTATCATGAGATCGCCGACCGCTACCAAGGTGAAGCCGTCTGCAACATTCGTATCCGTCGAGCCGACGCTATCAAATTTACCATCTTGCGTCATCAAATCTACTCCTTGGCGGATCGCTTCACTTGCATTCTACTCTGCATTTGACGATCTTGCCCCGTAAGTCATTCATGTAATAATATAAAATGCCGCACGAAGAAGGCGTAGATCCCCCGAGGATCGCGGCAAGGGATTCAGGCTGCCTTGGCCCGCAGATCGTCCGGGGTGACGTCATCGGAGATCGGGCAGCGATAGGCGCGGCCGCCAGTGCGCTCCTTCAGCTCGGCCTTGGCGCGGGCGACGAGATCGGGGTTGCGTAAGACATCGGCGGCAGTCGACGCCATGGCCTTGGCGGCGAGCACCATGCCCTTATGCGCAGCGGGCAGGTTGCCCTGCGTGACGAGCTGCCAGGTGTGAAACGGCGTGCCGATGGCAAAGCACGCGGTGTGGCATTGAACCGTCGGCACGATCCAGCTCACGTCGCCGACGTCGGTGGAGCCCATCATCACCTCCTCGCGGACCGGCATAGTGAGCACATCGTCGTGCAGCACCTTGGTCTTCAGCGAAAGGTCGTGCGGCTTCACGCTGGCGAGAATCTCCTCTTGGGTCAGCGCCGCCTTCTGGAGCTTCTCGGCAAAGGCGACATCGGTTTCATCGAAGGCAGGCGGGCCGAGGCGGCGCATGTTCTCGTACATGGCCTCCTGCAGCGCCTTGTTGGGCAGGACGTTTGAGCAGGCACCGGTAATCTGCACCGTCATAGAAGTCTCTGTCATCAGCGCTGCGCCTTCTGCGATCTTCTTCACGCGCTCGAACAGGCGCTCCGCGTCGGGCAGGTGCGGCGAGCGCACGGAATAGATCGATTCCGCGTAAGCCTGCACCACGTTGGGCGCATCGCCGCCCGAGTGGGTGATGGCGTAATGCACGCGCGCGTCGGATGGCATGTGCTCGCGCATGTAGTTCACGCCCACATTCATCAGCTCCACAGCGTCGAGTGCCGAGCGGCCCAAATCCGGCGAGGCGGCTGCGTGCGCCGCCCGGCCCCTGAAGTGGAAGTAGGCCCCAATGCTGGCGAGCGACGAGGTGGTCGAGACCTCGTTGACCACGTTCGGATGCCAGCAGAAGGCGACATCCAGATCATCGAACAGGCCGCCCCGCGCCATGAAGGTTTTGCCTCCACCAGCCTCCTCCGCCGGGCAGCCATAAAAGCGCACGGTGCCGGCAATGCCCTCCGCTTCGAGCGCGTCCTTGAGGGCGACGGCCGCCAGTGCGGATCCCGCCCCGAGCAGGTTATGGCCGCAGCCATGGCCAGGCGCGCCGCTTAACGTCGGCCTGTGCTCGGTGAGGCCGGACACCTGCGCCAGGTCCGGCAGCGCATCGAACTCGCCCAGAATTCCGACGGCGGGACCGCCACTGCCATATTCCGCCACGAAGGCGGTCGCCATGCCACCGACATTCGGCGTGATGCGAAAGCCCTCGCGCTCCAGCATGGCGATCTGCTCCGCCACCGAGCGATGCTCCTCGAAGGCGAGTTCCGGCGCCGCCCAGATGCGGTCGCTCAAGGCGCAGTAATCCTCGGCCTTGGCGTCGACGTGGCGGGCAATGAGCTCGAGGCTCAGGCGGTCATTGTGCATAGTTACATCTTTTCTAGGGTTCCGTTGCGGTAACCTAGGAAACGCATATGGAACTCTGTCGAACGGGTTGCTCAGGCCACACTCGCCATCATCAGAGTTTGATCAAGTTGGCGAATAGAGAACGCTGTTCCAACGGCAGCGCGGATTCCCGCTCGACCGTGGGGCCAGCGTCATCAGATCTACACCTTGGTGGACCACTGTATTGTTTGGATGGTCTGGATCTATGGATAGGGGTCGCCAGGGTCCGTTGCGAGCGGCGCAGTGCCAGCAATGGTGGCGATGGTCGAACCGGGCACCGCGACCCTGCTTCCAACTCGCCCGAACATAATACCGGAAGAGCGTGCCGTCACAGATTTTCTCTCACCTGTCGTGGGATCCAGGATTTGCGCAACCTCTTCGCCCGCCTCGACATTGTCGCCAGTCGCCTTCGAAAAGATGAGGAGGCCGGGCGCACTTATTTGAACATATTCGACGCATTCAAGAGTCGTGCGGAGCGACACAGCTTCCGGCTGCACCTTCCCGCTGGACTCCAGAACCCCTACGGCTTCCATGAAACCTATTAAGCCCTGTGCATCCTCGGTTGCGACATCATCGCTGACATCTCTGGTCCCGCGATACTCGATCGTGGCGGCCAAGCGTCTGGTTGCTGCCACGTCGGGAAGAAGCTCTCGAGCCACGCGCCAGGGCCGGTAGCACGCAGCCGGGAAGGTGACCACGTCGGCCCGACCGCCAATGGTGACGACACTGCGGATGTGGCGAGACAACAGATCCGCCGCAGGGTGGTCCGGATCGGAAACAAAGGCATAGACCACTTCCCCGTTGTCGCAGTGGGCGTCCACCACGTAATCCGCATCAATCGCGAGGCCCAAAAGCGCTTTCTTCATGCTGTCGAGCTCAGTCTTGGGAACCACCACGGCGACCGCATTCCGGAGTGCTAGTCTGATAGCCGCCTCATCTAAAACGTGCCCCTCGCTTCGGAGCAGCGAGAGCTGTTCGCCAAGTTGAGCGCTGACGTCGGGAAAGTTCCGGTTGAAGTTGCCGCCAACCCCCAAGTCGGAACGTCCAGCCAGGTGCCCCTGTATTCGTTGGGAAAGACCGATTGGATTGGCACATGGGACTATGATGATCTCACCGTTGGGCTCGTCATCTCTTTCTTGAAGAAGTCTAATGAGGTGATGGAGTACCAGCATCCCAGGGGGTTCGTCAGCGTGCAACCCACCTTGCAAGTAAATTTTGGGGCCTGGGCGCCCAACGCCGAAACGATAGACGGTAATGTGCCGCCGCGTACCAATCCAAGAGGTGAAAAGTGGGATATCTTCTGTAACCGAAAGCATTACCGCTCCCCTCGCGTTTACGGCATGGTGTGGTCAAACGAGCCTAATCGGCCTCGTACGGTGTAAACTTGAAGCGAATATGTGGCATAGGCGTTTCAGCAGAAAAGAATAATATACAGATGGTGCTCATCTGATTTACTGATCGTACGACGGTTCGCGCGAGTGCGACTGACAGAGTGATGAAATCCATGTTGAAGAGCCGCGGCTTGACCTTCGCTGCAAGGTGCAGAGCGCGTGCGTGTTCCTACTCCACTTGTATTTCTCTCGCGTCGCAAGTTAAATCTGGGTTCACCAGAGCAACCCGGAAACACCGTCCGCGGTTGAGCGGGCGGCGTCTGCCCTCCTAGGGGAAGGCAGCTGGCGCAGGGGCCGCACTTTCTTGCCCTTCTTAAGGCCGCCGGATGATGGCTGCCAAGATCTCCACCGGCACAATGAAAGGAGCCGGGGCTTGCCACGCAAAACGATGTGACCGCCAAAGTGCATTTCACGGTTGTCTTCGACGAAAGGCTCATCTCCCGACGACGCAACCGGCCTCCCGCACAGAATTCCTGACGGTCCCGACCGCCGTCATGGAGCCGTCGCACCTCATATGGAAGGAGCTTCCAAGGTCGCGCACGTTGCCGCGGAAGCCTATTCGAACCTCGTTCGCGCTCGCTGCCCGATCAGATGTTCGGAGTAGCCAGCGTTGCCGTGCCAGAGGAGGCGGTCAGCCCCTGCGTCGCGAACCATTGACCGTGCTCCCAAATCGCTCCGGGACGTGGGACGTATACAGAGGTCAGTCTCTTCGCCACCCTGATCGGATGCCGCGATTATAACATCGATCCAGTACGATCAAAGTATTTGTCACGTACCCTCGCATTTGACGAGATCGAAACCGCCTTGGCGGTCATCGACACTCAACTGAAGAAAACCACAGGATCGTTCGAAAACAAACCCGCGCCGACGCGCTCGCAGGTAGACTTTGACGCACATGCTGAGGGGATCGAAGTGATTATCGAGCCAGTGATTTCTGCCGCCTGCGAGGGGCCGAAGTGAATCCTGGTCGCCGAGGATGTCTCCAATCAGATCGACATGACCTCGGCGAGTTTGCGGGTGATCGTTACGCGGCGTCGCAACTACGCCTCAAAGGCCTGCGACGACGCTGTTCCGGCGGTCGCGTCCGCTCGCGTCATCGGGAACGGCATTGCGACTGAAGCGCCGGCGGCTTATTGGTCATTACCGCGGAGCCAGCGGCGTAGAAGGCTCCGGCCGCTCGGATATTCGCGCGGCAGCAGAAATCTGCTGTCATTTTCGCGGGCGCTCCCTGCGCTATGGGAACACGATCTTCCGAAGCCGGCGGGCAAATCAGACGCTGCCGAGGCGATCCGCTATGCGCTCGGCCGGCGAGAAGCGCTTGAGCGCTTCCCGCGGACGGGTACGTTGTGCTCGACTCCGAAACTATTCAGCGCGCCCTCAGGCCACAGAACAACTACGGGAGAGAGGAGCCTGATCGCCGCCGGTGATGGCGGTGGGCGGTCTTCTGCCATCATCGCCGCCGGCCACGCTAAGATGAACCAAGCCGAGCGCACGCCTGGCCCACCCAGACCTTTGACCGCATAGCTATGGGAGCTGAATGGTCTTAGCTTGGAGCTTACGTTCCCCCTGCTGATCAAGGCAATCACCTCCGACGACATCTGAAAGCCGGTGCTTCAAGTAGTGGGGACCGAGACCCCGCTCTGAGCCGTCAGCCTCGAGCGCCACCACCCGACGTAGAGGACAATCAGCCAGAGCACGGGCAGAACCGTCAACATCGAACCGACTGCGGCGATCGTTGGGTCGATCTGGTTGCGGATATCCTCCCACATCTTCAGCGGTAGTGTGCGGATCGAGAATACGCTGATCAGTGACGTGATGACCAGTTCGTCGAAAGAGTGGAGGAAGGCGAACACGGCACCGCCGATCACGCCGGGCCGGATCAGCGGCAGCGTCACCCTCATAAAGGTCCGCAGCGGTCCGGCCCGCATGCTCTGCGCCGCCTGCTCCAGCCGCCGGTCAAAATTCGCAAGAGTCGCGGAGACGATGATAAAGACAGAACCGATAGCGCCAACGGTATGCGCCAAGATAATGCCGGACTGTGTTCCGATCATTCCAAGTGCAAACAGCCCTTGATAAACAGAAACGCCGACGACGATGCTTGGAAACGTGATCGGCGACAGAATCACCATGGTTAGGGGCCGGCGCACCCGCGGATGAGTTCGGCTGAGGCCATAGGCCGCGAGAGTGCCCACGATGGTCGACAGGACTGCAACCCAAATGCCGAGTTGGACGCTGGTCCAGAACGCGCCGATCCAAGAAGGATCGTTGAAGAAAGAACGATACCACTGCAGCGAAAGGCCGGAGGGTGGGAATTCCAGATACGGCTTGTCGCTGAACGACATGATCATCACGACGAAACCTGGAAACAGCAGGAAGAAAATGGCAAGCGCGACCCACACCCCGCCGACGGTCTTCGCCGAGCGGCGGCTGTTGCCCCCGGCTTTGTAGCGTTCGGCCGTCCAGCGCTTTGCCCGGTGGGAAGCGGCAAGCTCACTGAGATAGCGTATCAACGGGCCGAACGAGAGCAGCCAGCTCGGCCGGAATGATGTCTGCGCTGGTTGACCCTCACGCCCCTGATTGCCGGAAAGATCCAGTCCAAGGACGGAGAGTACGACTATGGTGACCGCCAAGAGAACGAAGGACGGGACGGCAACGGATGCCACGCTGCCAACGGCTTCAACCTGACTCACGATGAAAGTTGACAGCATGGCATCGTTCAACCCGCCAAGGGTAGCCGGCGTGATGTAAAAGCCGAGACAAAAGATAAAGGTCAGCAATAAACCGCTGCGCAGGCCCGGCAGGCTGAGAGGCAGGAATACGCGCCAGAAGGCAACAAAGGGCCGCGCACCCATACTGCGGGCCGCAGCCACCAACGACTTGTCGATGCCTAACATTACGCTAAGCAACGGCAGGATCATAGCCGGCAGCATGATATGGACCATGCCGATGTAAACGGCCATTCGGTTGTAGACAAGATGCAGTGGACTGGAGATCAGCCCGAGCTCGAGCATGAGATTATTGAGGAGCCCGCGATCGCCAAGGATCACGACCCATGCATAGGTGCGAACTAGCCCATTGGTCAACCAAGGAATGAAGACGAGCACTATGAGCACGATGCGAAGCCGCTTCGAGGCAGCCACGATCAGATAGGCCGTGGGATAGCCAATGATGACGCAGATGGCTGTAGCCACAGCGCTGATCTCAATGGTCTGGAAGAGTACGGTGATGTTCGCCCCTTCTGCAAAAAATTCCCGATAGTGGGCGAGCGAAAAGGAGGGCGCATCGAGGCTGGCCAGGAAGAGCTCAACGATCGGTATGGCATAAACGGCAAGCAGGATGGCAAAGGCTGGCACACTGAGCAGAATGGGCATTCGCCTGAGTTTCTGAAGCGTCTCTACGGGCCTTATTCTTCCCATGGCGGAAGCCGGAACAGCGCGCGTGATAGGCTTTCGACCGGTTTTCTGAAGTGTTTCCATGAACCCTATGCCCTCAACCTATTATTTTTATGCAATAACGAAGCGAATGTCGGACCGCAGCCATTCGAGCCGCACCTCGTCACCGCGTCGAAAAGTTCGCTGCTCCGATGCAACATGCTCACGTACAATGAGCATGCTACTCCCAACACGCACATGATACTTCCGCAGCGAGCCGGCGTAGATCATGTCTTCAACCGTGCCGGTGACAGATTGGCGCTGGTTCCCATCGGCGCGTTTCGGTGCCGCGGGAGCGGCAACGCAGATACGCTCTGGTCTGATCATAGCCACGGTGCCGGCTGGCTGCGCTGCATCGGATTCGATCTTGAAACCGGGATTGTCGAGGATGTTGGCCTCGCCCAAAAAGTTCGCTACGAAGCGCGTTGATGGCCGGTCGTAGAGGGCCTCCGGCGTGTCGACCTGCTCGATCTGCCCGGCCCGCATGACGACGATGCGGTCGGACAAGGTAAGCGCCTCCTCCTGATCGTGTGTGACACAGATGGCGGTTTTGCCGAACTCGCGGTGCAGGCTCTTTAGCTCGCCCTGCATCTGCTCGCGAAGGTTGCGATCGAGGGCGCCGAGTGGCTCGTCGAGCAGGAGGACCGGGGGATCAGCGATCAGCGCCCGGGCAAGCGCCACGCGCTGCTGCTGGCCGCCGCTCAGTTGTGACGGCATGCGGCCGCCATAGTCCTTAAGATGCACGCGCTCAAGCATGCGATCGACCCGCGCCGCCCTTTCGGCGGCGTTTATGCCGCGCATTTCGAGCGGAAATTCCAAGTTCCGGCGCACCGTCAGGTGTGGAAACAGCGCGTAGCTCTGGAAGACGATGCCCTGATCGCGCCGGTAGGACGGTACTGCGGCGACGGATTTTCCGGCGATCAAGATGTCACCCTCAGTAGGCGCCACAAACCCTGCGAGCAGCATCAGCGCTGTAGTTTTTCCCGAACCGCTTGGACCGAGAATAGTCAGGAACTCGCCCCGCCGAACGGAAAGTGACAGGTTTTCAACCGCGGCAACCGTCCCATACATCTTGGTGACGTTCTTAAACTCGATTTGCGCGGAAACGGAACTATTTTTCAATGCTTTGCCCTCGCCAAGCCGAACGAGATCTCTGGCTTACACAATCGCGATTGCTACTTCAGAACAATCTGATTGCGTGGTGAACTATAGGCGGCGCGCAGGCCTACCGAAGCCCGCGCGCCGTTCGACACCCTCTTGGTGAAGGAGAGAGTAACGTGCTGCAGAGATCTATGATTTTTGCAAGATCCACTTGTTCCAGCGCTGCAGCAGCCGCTCGCTATTCGTCTTGCCGTCAGGTCCGACTTCCGTGTACCATTTGCCGTTTACGGGAATGCTGTTCTTCAGGTAGTCTGGATGGCTGGCAAGTTTACGGGCCAGCTCATCCGGTATCAGCTTGAAAGCGTTGAGATTGCTTGGACCAGTTGGGAAGAGTTTGGCGAAGGCCGCCTGACGCTCGGCACGTGTGGCAAACTCGATAAACTTCTGCGCGTTCCGCGCATTTGGGCTACCCTTAGGGATCATCCAGTAGTCCCAGGTCAGCTTGGCCTGATTCCGATTGATCTCGAGCGGATCACCTTGGTCAATCAACAACTTCGCTCGGGCGTCGAAAGAGCTCACGAGATCGGCGGTTTTATCGTGCATGATCTGCTGGATCGCGGATCCCGACTCCCACCACTTGCGTACATGGGGTCTGATCTTATCCAAGCTCGCAAAAACACGGTCGATGTCGATCGGATAAAGGGCGTCCGGAGCCACTCCATCGGCCAACAGAGCTTCCTCCCACGGTCCAGATGCACCGCCTCCGTTTACCCCGCTCTGGAGTGCACGGACACCTGGAAACTTCTCGACATCCCAGAAGTCAGCCCAAGTGGTCGGCCGCGGCTTATTAGCTGGGAACTTCTCGGTATTATAGACCATCAGGACAGAGTAAATGAGCGCGGTAACGCCGAACGGCTGCTTGGCGAAGTCTATGATCCCGTCCAACTCGTCCTTTTTGTAGATGGAGTAATCGATCGGCTCCACGAGGCCCTTCCCAGCTGTGATGAACGCAGAGGCTTGGCTCATACTAAAAACGTCGACCGTCACGTTCCGCGATTTCGTCATCAGCTCAAGCTGAGCAATGCCCATCTCGTCCGTCGTTGTGGTCACCTTGACCCCGGTCTCTGCTTCGAATGGTTTAACGTAGGCCTCAATATTGGCTTTCCCCCAATCACCTCCGCCGACCAACACCCTCAACTCACCTGAGGATTGTGCCAAAGCCCCGCCAGCGACAGAAGGCAGGGTGCCAACTGCGATGGCAGCTGATGTCGTCTGCATGAAACGTCTGCGGTTTATCCGAAAGCTCATTGTGTCCTCCTATTGATCCCGCAGGTGAACGGGATATCCCTATGACTTGTGATTGATCCCATGCAGCAGCTTTCTTGCCGCTGTTCTACCGTATTCCAATTAGTTATCAGTTCCTGGCGGGAAGTACGTCAAATTCAGTTTACATATATTGGGCATCTGATAGCGAGATGGGCTTAATGATCTTCACGAATGTCCTGTGACGGAGAGGCCTGCGTGTCGAAAGAAACTGACGATCATCTTGGGTCGTCGCTGCAGGCGGTCGAACTCAAGACGCACCAGACGGTGCAGGTCGTCGACTGATCCGGGTAGCGCATTCTCCATAGCCCGCTTGACGAATGCATTGCACTGTTCCTCCGGATTGAGTTCGGACGCATAGGCCGGCAGGTAGGCGATTGCGAAGTCCTGCGCATGAGCCGCGATGAAGGCGGTGGTGAGCTGTGATCGATGGGCGTTGAGCCGATCCCAGACCACCAGCAGCGGTGTGCCGATTCTGCACCGGAAATACCGCAAGGCCGAGATCACGGTCGGGCTCGTGACGCTGGTGCGGAAGTGGCGGGCATACAGCCGCCCGTCAGGCGTGATCGCCACGATGCTCGACACCTCGGGCCGCTTGCTCAGGCGCTGGAGCACCGGGGTGATCCCGCGCCGCGCCCAGGTGGTGCCTGGCCGGGCGCGGAAGCTGTGGCCCGTCTCGTCCCAAAGAAGGAGCGTGCGGCCTTCCCGCTGGGCCTTCTTTTTAAAACAACCCAGTCGCGCTTGGGCCAGACCGCGATCGCGAGCTCGTCGCGCTCCTTGGCCCTGGTGGCCGGACGATGCAGGCTGAAACCATGGGCCTTCAGCGGCCGCTCCAGATAGCGCGGATGGTAGTGAACCCCAAACTCGCGCTCGATCAGGGCGGCGATGTGCTTGAGGGTCCAGCGCTCGGTGGCAAAGCCCGCTTGGAGTTGCTTCGGTTGAGATACTGCTGGCGAATTGATCATGCTGGGATGGGAGCCATCATAAGCCTGGTAAATGCGGATTGCCGTGTCAATCGGCTTCCAAGTTTGACCCCCGATCAGCATCCAATCCTGACCCCGCCGGCATAGATGCAGTACCGCCCTTCGGTGGCTTCATCAGATCCTGTTCTTGAAGCGCCAGCTCTCGTTGCCAGTCTCGACGATCTCACAGTGGTGGGTCAGCCGGTCGAGCAAGGCGGTGGTCATCTTCGCGTCACCAAAGACGCTCGGCCATTCACCGAAGGCCAGGTTGGTCGTGACGATCACAGAGGTCTGCTCATACAGCCGGCTGATCAGATGGAACAGAAGCTGGCCACCCGACTGGGCAAAGGGCAGATAGCCGAGTTCGTCCAGCACAACGAAGTCCATCCGCGCGAGATAGTCCGCCATTCGACCCTGCCGGCCTGCACGGGCCTCAGCCTCCAGCCGGTTGACCAGATCAACCACGTTGTAGAACCGCCCGCGGGATCCAGCGCGAATGCACGCTCGTGCAATCCC
>NZ_JAERQD010000107.1 GCF_016735695.1 Microvirga zambiensis WSM3693
CTAATGCGGGGCAAATCCGATCACGTGCCGTGCCCATAAGGTGGGGCCTCTCCGATGGCCACTCGCCTGTACCTGCGAAACACCTGCCGCAGGCGCGCGGCCACGCTACCTTGCGCGACCCGACAGGGCAGGATCGGAGCCGCCTGGCCATTGAACCCGCGGCTGACCCAGAAGAGCAAGCGGCGTAGCGCCTGGTAGTCTCATCTCTCTTCAAAGACCGCATAACCATCCGGGGCTGGCTCGCCTATTGCCGGCATCCACGATAACCGGCGACCAGGGTGCAATGGAGTTGGCGGCGCCGCACAACTTTCTGCCGCACTCGCCTTTCCAAAACACAAATCGTAGGGCGTTGCCGGTTCACTATGCTTTGACCCGCGCAATTTGTCTCCTGGCTCCCTTTGTCGCGCTGCACCACCTTCTCAAAGGCCAAACATGAACGTACTTTGCCCGCCGAATAAAAGCCGAACCAAGAACAAGGGTATTGTACCGATCTGCCTCGTGCTTTGGAGGCTCAGGCCGCAAGGCGTGCTTCCAGGTTGCTTAAATAGTCTTCGGCATAAGTTTGCGCCGTGGAAATCGACAGATCGATCCCAGCCGCCGCGGCCTCTTCCATCACTTTTTTGACGAGCCCATTGCGAATTGCTAACTTTACCTCCGGCCCTGCGACAAGGCTGAGCGCTTGCGCTCCGATATTGATTCCAGCTTCTATCAGCGCCTGCTTCATGTTGCCTCCGGTAATGGCTGTGCGGAGAAGATTTGCCGCCTGCGCCTCGCACGAAAGCGCCATTGAAACGGCATCGGCCACTTGGCCAAGGACTGGAACGAAGCTCAATAAACCCACCGCCGTCGCCGCCCAATCGAGAACTGGCGAGACGATCTTGAGCGCGTCCCCGACGGCGTGGATAAAGGCCCCACCGTTTTTCTTCGGTGACTTGGTGTCAGGCTGGTCCGTCCGGCCCGCCAGCATATCCGAAACCGCGTCCTGTTCCGCAGTGGTTTCGGGCACATGGGTCTTTGACTGCTGGACCGTGCGGTTCGCCGACGACATGCTTTGGTAGAACCGAGCAAAGTCGTTTTTGCTGATGTCACCGGAATCGACGGTGTGGCCCCCGCCGAAGTCGAAGAACGAATTATCGGTCTCATAGCCCGTAATGGCATTGTTAAGCTGACTGAACAGTAGAGGATCTGAGAGCAGCTGAGAGGCCGCTTTCTGTACTTTCGGAGTGAGGCTCTTGTCTTCCGCCATCGTCGCGAGCTTGTCACGCGTCAGGTCACCGCTTCCAAAGAAGGCGTCCTGATTGCTATTGATCGTTTCTAAGGTCTCAAGCTCAGTACGCGTGAGGCTCATCGACGATGAAGCGACTTGAAGAAAGTCCTCTTTGTGCACCTTGTCTATTCCACCACCATACAACTGCTTCCATTGATCCGGGTGGCTGACGAAGTACTGAGCTGCAGCAATGACCTGGGGCGGACACTTGCCAGTCTTCGCTTCGCCTTCGACGATCTTCTCGAATTCAGCCAGACTCAGGTTCTCGGGCAGGTTTTCGGAGTACCGGTAAAGCTCGCGTAATGCATCGCTCCGGGTCATGACGGACGGCTGCGGTTCACCAGTGCTGTCGGATGGAATGTAGTTCTGCACGTAGCTTTGCGCCTGCTTGTCCTGAAATTCGGCAACTTGGGAGTGATGGCGGGAAAATCCGGACAAGTCCTTCGCCGTGATCTTGCCGCCGCAGCGGCCATCGCCCTGCGAGCCGATCGCATAAAACAGCTCTGGATCCTTCTGCAATCCCTCGATCGCCGCTTTCAAATCGGGGGGCGTGGAGGGATCGTTAGCTTTCTCCGCCAATGATTCCCAACTGAGTGGGGCTTGGTCCTTGTGGCGGTTCAGCACTGCTACAATCTCCAACTCGGCCTGGGTCAGCGAGCCGCCATTCCACGTGATTCTCTCGCTTGCCACGGGCGCCGGCGCAACCGAAGGATTGGCGACCTCGGAAGCTTGCCAGTCCCGATCCATCGACTCAATGGCTGCCCTCATATTTGGCGGCAGCAGGTCCAATGGGTTCTGCGCCAAGTCCTCCAACGCCGACTCGACATCCGACAGCGATTCCGAACACTGCTGCGAAGATGCTCCCGTCGATAAAGCGGGATCCCGCGGCAGCGGGTCTGGGAGCCTGAACGGACGGGCCCTGTCTTCGAGCAGTGACGTGAGCAGCACCTCTTCCAAGGGAGATGCGTTCTGCTGAGTCTTGATGAACGCGGATACTGGCTCCGACGAAGTCTGAGCGAACTGCAAGAAAGCGTTATTGGCGTTATTGATTGGCATCCTGGCTCCTCAGACGTAAAGTTGCATCCGCGACAAGGGCGTCACCAAATGGATTCACCAGCATTGATGATTATGAGCATTAGCCGCGTCATCAATTCCGTCTCTCTATGACCGTGCTTTGAGTGCTCAGTTTGTTGACGGCTCCAAACTCCCGTTCCAGCGCACAATGGGCGGCGATCCGTCAGGTCTTGACTCTCATCATGGCCGGCTCAGCTTTCGAGAACCTGACGAACTCAAAGAATCCATTAACGAGGCGGCTGGGGCTAGTGTCTCTCCGGAAGCTGCGGGTACCCAGTCACTTCTGGCTCGGCTCACGCTTCACGCCGTCCTGTTGCTGCCCGTCAGAAAAATACGAGGCCTCCGGTTGTCCATCACGCACGACTGTGGCGGAGGAGCCCCGAAACAATATCAGAACGGTTTGTCTCGTCGGCGCCGCTGCTTGAAGCTGTGCTTGCGCCTCCGCCACGAGGCTGTTGAACGTTTGTTCCACAAGCGCGACGAAGCGAGGTGGACCGGAAACCAAGATGAGGCCATTCCCCGGCGCAGGCCTCACAACATAGCGGTCATCGGATATGCCAAGGTCATCGAGAGCTGTCCTAACTGCTTCGAAGCGAATCGGGGCCAACACAAGCATCCGAGTCTGTGCCTCCTTGGCAGCAGATACGTAAAGCACAAGGCCATCAAAGTACCATTGCAAATCGTATAGCTCGGTCAAGCGGTCGAGGAACTCACGCGGCGGCAGGTCCGGCATCCGCGCGCGAACCCGCCCCTTTACCTCGGCGCTGACGTTAACGCTGATCTTCAGGTTATTTCCGAATTCCCGCAGCGCGGCAGAGAGATCCTGATCCAGAACCGTATACCTATAGAGTGTCGAGGGAAGCGATAGTGGGGAACCGAGAGTTGAGTCGATCCCAACGGAGAGGACAAAACCGACCCAAAGAATTCTCTTCAGGTTGCGCAGAATGGTAGATGGAATCAGAGTTCTTGACATGGCGTCCTGACAAATCAAGGGCTTAAACGCTCAAATGCGCTAAAGTCGCGAAGGCACCCCTTTTTGTCATAAACGCGCTCTCGTCAGCTGGTCGTCAGCTCACCTCTCTAGGTATTGAACCAACAGCGGGTGACAACCGGCTGGACTGACTTCACGCGAAGGAGAAACCAATTGAGTCCTTGCATGATGATGCCTGTTTCGTCAATCTCTGCCAGTCCGTCCGAGTTTTGTCCCGCACCAGCATCGCCGTCATTGGGCGAGCTGGCACAATTTGAGCGCGCACTAGTGCAGGCGGCCGCCTCTACGAAGAACGACACCATATCGCGCCCAGAAAGTGTGGCGTCAGTTTCTCCGCACCTGGATGTTCAACGCACGACTGCGCAGACAAACCCCTGGGGCGACCGCGTGTTCGAGATGATTTCTTCCATCTCCCGATTCGATTCAGTTAATGCTGCCGTGCATGACAATCAGCTAGGCCTCGAAAAGAGCGCTCTGTCTGGGCCGGCGCAGAAGCTCCCTGCCGAAGGTGCGGCGCCGGGAACGCCGATAGGGCAGGATTTCGGCGCGGTTATTGCGGAACTACGGGATCTCTACTATGGCGTCACCGAGGTTGCTCTCATTTCCAAGGGTGTCAGCGGCATAACATCGTCTGTGAATACGCTCATAAAACAGGGATGAACGGTAGACATGACTCGCTTGGCACAGGACAGAATCCTGCATAGCCGCTCGTTCGGTCGGCGATCGTTGTGTCTCGTCGTGCTGCCGCTTCTGTTCGGCCTGAGTGGTTGCAAGGTGGACCTTTACACGCGGTTGAAGGAGCGCGAGGCGAATGAGATGCTCGCGCTTTTGATGGATAGCGGGCTTGACGCAGTCAGAGTCGCCGCTAAGGATGGCAGCAGCACGCTCCAGGTTGACGAAAGGCAGCTTGCGTTCTCGATCGGACTCCTGAACGCCAAAGGGCTGCCACGCCAGTCTTTCAAGAATCTTGGCGACATTTTCAGCGGATCAGGCCTGATTGCCTCACCGACTGAGGAGCGCGCTCGTTACGTGTATGCCCTGAGCGAGGAGTTGTCGCGTACCATCAACGACATCGATGGGGTCTTCTCAGTACGTGTCCATGTCGTTCTGCCGAATAACGACCTGTTGCGATCAGGTGGTACGCCATCCTCGGCGGCAGTTTTCATCCGGCACGACGCCAAAGCAAATCTTTCAGTTCTGCTGCCGAAGATAAAGATGCTCGTCGCCGACAGCATTGAAGGCCTGTCCTACGAAAAGGTCGAAGTGGTCTTTGTGCCAGTCGAGCCCTCCGCGCGCGAGCAACGGTCCGATCCAGAGACTGTTTTGGCCCGAGCACCTACGTTCGTTCCGGCGCCACATCTAGCCATCGTGGTGGGTGGTGCCGCAGCTGCACTTGCAGCAACGTGCTATTTCTTAGCCAGTATTCTAAGGCGTCGGCACAGGCAACCCTCGGGCACACTTTCCAAGCCCGAGGGCCGCTCGGTGCTTGCGCTGTCGAACCCATTCACGAAAAGATCATCGACTACGGTGCGGAGCTAACATTCCCGATGCCAGTGCCGACACTGACTGCCGAACCCGATCAGTCGCTCCAAATGCGCTCCGCGTGCCTTAGCGATCTTGCCGCTTCCGCCCATTCAACTCGTCTTGCTGCGCGTCTTGATCCAACGTTGTCCGCTGCGACGTTGATGCAGTTGCAGAAGCGCCATAGGCTGCAACCAAGATTGGCAGAGCTGCTGCTGGGCGATGAAGTGCATTTGAGCGGAAGCGGCTGGGGGCCGGATCTTCTTGACGGGCGTGACCCGCGGCGGGTTGCCCTCCTTGCCGGTAGTGTCTGGCATGCACGATCGCTGCTGAAGCTTGTTTCGAAGTCTCACCTTGCCGCGCTCATCGAGCATATCGGCGCCGATGTCCACGCGTTTGGCATCCGACATGTCGCGCATGCGATCGCAACCAGCTGGAGTTCTGATCCTGCACAACTAGCGCAGCAAATCGACCACGATGGACACGCCTGCCTTGGTGCTTGGCTCAATGGCAGTACAGCGCTTGCCCGTAGCCGCGTGCTCCTTCGGTTGCCCCTCGGGACGACCGCCGAGAATCCCGCGCCCGAACACAGTAAGGCCTCTGGCCAGCTGCTCCCGTTTGTACTAGCTCATCTTGAGACGGAGAACCGGGCTACATGATAGCCGATGTCTACGCACCTCCCCTCGCGCCGCAGATGCGCCCAATGGGACCACTGATACCAGCGAGTGAGCTCGAGATCTGGCATTGCGCCGCAAAAGCGCGTGACGCCGCGGAACGGCATCGGCAGCGGGTCCGCAGATGGGCGCGCTCCGCTTATCAGCGTGAGCGGGCACGGGGCCATGCCGAGGGCTTGAACACAGGCGCCGAGGAAACGGCCCGGCTGATCGCGCGGGCGGTCTCCGAAGTTGCGCGACGCAAGGCGGTTCTGGAGCAGGAGTTGCCACAGCTGGTGCTAGAGATAATAGGCGATCTTCTAGGCGCCTTCGATCAGAGCGAGCTGTTGGTGACGGCTGTCCGTCACGCAATCGAACGTAACTATAGCGGCGCGGAAGTTTGCCTTCATGTGCATCCCGAGCAGGTCGACTTGCTCGCGCGCGCGTTTGTTGAATGTGACGGACGGGAGAGCCGGCCGAGGGTCCGAGTTGATCCGGATCCGACATTGTCACCGCAACAATGCGTGCTTTGGAGCGAGTATGGCAATGTCGAGCTTGGACTTGACGCACAGATGCGCGCGCTGCGCCTCGGCTTTCGATCCGATCCGGAAGTGAGCGAATGGTGATCCCCCGATGCCACAGCATACTAATCTCACCCGTAGCTTGGCTCCCGATCCGACGATCTCGTCTTTGAGGTCTATAGTAAAGCAAATCGACACGCGTGCCGTGCGCGGCCGAATCACGCGCGCCGTGGGTACCCTTGTCCACGCTGTCTTGCCGGATACTCGGATTGGCGAACTTTGTCTGCTACAGGATACGCGAACCGGCCTGTCGCTCGAAGCCGAGGTGATCGGCTTGTCGGATAATGGGGTACTACTCACGCCGATCGGTGACTTATTGGGCCTGTCCAGCCGCGCAGAGGTCGTATCCACCGGGCGAATGCGTGAAGTACCAGTGGGCCCCGATTTACTTGGCCGTGTGATTGACAGTCGTTGCCGACCACTCGACGGCAAAGGCGAAATCAAAGCTTCCGAAACTCGTCCCCTGCACGGCAAAGCGCCCAATCCAATGAAAAGGCGCATTGTTGAGCTGCCATTCCGGCTGGGCGTCCGCGCCCTTGACGGTCTCCTCACATGTGGCGAGGGCCAGCGGATCGGAATTTATGGCGAGCCTGGTTGCGGCAAGTCGACATTAATGTCGCAAATCGTAAGGGGTGCTGTTGCCGACGTCTTCATCGTCGCGCTCATAGGCGAGCGTGGACGTGAGGTTCGTGAATTCATCGAGCGGCATCTTGGGGAGGAGGGCCTCCGCCGTACGATCGTCGTCGTTGAAACCTCCGACCGCTCGGCGGTGGAACGGGCACAGTGTGCTCCTATGGCGACCGCAGTGGCGGAATACTTTCGCGAACAAGGGCTACGTGTAGCGCTCATGTTGGATTCGCTGACGCGCTTCTGCCGCGCCATGCGCGAAATAGGTCTTGCTGCGGGCGAGCCGCCGACCCGGCGGGGCTTCCCTCCCTCCGTTTTTGCCATGCTGCCAGGTTTGCTGGAACGTGCCGGAATGGGTGAGCGCGGCTCGATCACGGCGTTCTATACGGTGCTTGTCGAAGGTGATGGCGCCGGGGATCCAATCGCGGAGGAATCGCGCGGCATTCTCGACGGCCATGTCGTCCTCTCGCGCGCTATTGCGGCACGATCACATTTCCCGGCTATCGACGTGCTCCAGAGTCGCAGCCGCGTGATGGATGCGGTCGTTTCTGAAGCCCACCGAGAGGCAGCAGCGTTCTTCCGTGATCTCCTTTCGCGCTATGCCGAGACCGAGTTTTTGCTCAAGGTCGGTGAGTATAAGCAGGGCGGCGATCCGTTGACTGACCGGGCAGTCGCCACGATTGGCGACCTGAGGGATTTTTTGCGCCAGAGCGAAGGTGAGGCGTCGGATTTTGAGGAAACGGTTGCATGGATGTCGCGTCTGACCGCGTGAATCAGGTTCACGTTTTGAAGCTATTGCTTCTAAAGGATATGCATGAGCGTAATGCACTTAGGGAGCTTTCGTTGAAGGAAGCGGAGCGGCACACGGCCACCTTTGCTGTACAGAATGCCTTCCAGGAGCTTGCAGTCGCACAGCAACATCGCGCACGGGTCGAAGCGACACTCTACGGAGAGCTGATGTCGCTCGAGACATTGACTAGCGCTGCGCTCGACCGTCACCATCTTGGAATTGAACGGATTTCGGCTGAGGTCGCTTCTAGATGCCACGTGCTCGATGATGCCCGCATCGCTCATGAAGAGGCCGAGGCAGCGGCGTCTGAAATGAGGGAGCTGTGGGTCAAACGTTCGACCGCAACGCACAAATGGAAGCTAATCGAGGAAGACGTCCGACGCTGCGCTGATATTCATGCAGAGGCCGCAGGTGAGATAGAGGCTGACGACGAGGTATCTCTTCGGTATGGAAGGGTTTCGCTCGCTCAACTTTTGCGCGACTAGATCCGATAAGCCCAAGGTTCCTGAATGATGCGATTGTGCAGCTTAGAGCCACTTTGGTAATTGCTTTGGTCAGACCCGCTATCTTCGAACCAGCGCTGGGACTGTCCCACGAGGTCGTCTCGTGGCTCAATGCTATAGCATCCCCCCGGCGGGCCTTTCAGAGCCGGATCAGCGACACGCCCCTGTCGGTGCGGATACAAGGGCTTGTTTGGCAGCAGAAATCTCCCGCTGTTCCGATGCTTGACTGCGTTTGGCGCGTTGGAGCTGAAACGATCGTCTTGTCACTGTCACAACGACTTGTACAGGCGCTCGTCTCAACAGTACAGAGCGGCCTTGCTTTGCCTTCCGAGCCAACTGCTTCGCTCGTTCTCGAACTCGCGCTCGAGCCGCTTTTGACACGACTGGAGGATCAGACGCAGCTGAACATACAGCTTGTAGGCGTGGGTGAAGCCCTGACACTGGCTCCTTATCTAGAGCTTGATCTCGTCTTCGGCCCAGTCGATGGCAAGGGCCGTCTGTTCCTGTTCTCTCCTCTTGACAGCTTGGTGCCGTCTGCCTTCCGCGCGTTAGGCGAACTGGTCGGCCAGTTGCCGCGACAGCCGCGCGAGGTCTCCCCGGAGCTGCCGGCCATAGTTGCAGGAGTAATCGGTACGCTCTGCGTTCCGGTAGCGCTTATTCGCAAAGCATGTATCGGCGATGCTCTGTTGCCAGACATATCGCCGTTTGGCCGCGGCCAGATCATCCTGTCCGTGGGCCGGTCATGGGCCGGAGCAGACATTGAGGGCGACAACTTAATCCTGCGGGGGCCCTTCCGCCCGCGATCGCACCCTTTGGAGAATGTGGATATGACGACACAACCCGAATCCTGGCAAGAACGATCGGAAGCCGATCTCGACGATGTCGAAATCGTGCTTGTGTTTGAATGCGGCCGCTGGCCTATGTCTCTAGGGGAATTGAGGAGCGCGGGTGAAGGGCATGTCTTCGAGCTCGGACGGCCGATCAATGGTCCCGTCGACATACTGGCCAACGGTCGGCTCATCGGTCGGGGCGACATCGTGCGGGTCGGAGACGAGCTGGGCGTCAGACTCCGCAGCAGGTTGGCAAGCAATGACTGAGTTTCAGCCGCCGATTCTATCGCTTCTTGCGGTGACAGCCGGTCTCGGCCTTTTGGTTTTAGCAGTCGTCACAACCACGGCGTTTGTAAAGATCTCGGTTGTTCTGTTCCTCGTCCGCAATGCGCTCGGGACCCAGACGATCCCACCGAATGTAGTGCTGTACGCTGCGGCACTCATCCTCGCCATTTTCGTCAGCGCACCTGTTAT
The DNA here is from genome assembly GCF_016735695.1 of Microvirga zambiensis WSM3693. Lineage (GTDB taxonomy): Bacteria > Pseudomonadota > Alphaproteobacteria > Rhizobiales > Beijerinckiaceae > Microvirga > Microvirga zambiensis. Next base: position 9,312 of record NZ_JAERQD010000107.1, read on the forward strand.
TGAACAGACCTATAATCGTATGACCGACTCGAGGCTCCGCTATCAAACACTAGACGACTGGGTAACCGCCGCTAAAGAGGGGCGGGAGCCCGTACGTGAGTATCTCAAGAAGTTTACCAATCTAGAGCAGCGCCGTTTCTTCCAGTCCTCGACAGAAAAACTGTGGCCTGAGGAAATGCGCGTCAGAACCACACCCGATGATATTGCCGTTCTCGTGCCGTCTTTTTTATTCTCAGAACTCAAGCGCGCATTTGAAATAGGCTTCCTTCTCTATCTTCCGTTTATCGTCATTGATCTAATTGTAACGGCAATTCTGATGGCGATGGGCATGTCGATGGTATCCCCGACAGTGATATCTGTTCCCTTCAAGCTCTTTTTGTTTGTCGCTATTGATGGGTGGTCGAGGTTGATGCAGGGACTTGTATTGAGTTACGCCGCACCGGGAGGTTGATTATTACTCAGTCCAGCATTGTTACTCTTGTGAGCCAGTCGTTGATGGTTTTCATGATCTGGATTCTGCCACCGCTGATCGCGTCGGTGATTGTTGGCCTGGTCATTGGGATCATCCAGGCGGCGACGCAAATCCAGGATGAAAGCTTGCCCCTCACCGTAAAGCTTCTGGTTGTAGTTGCGGTGATTGGCCTGTTTGCCCCTGTGCTGAGCGCCCCGCTGATAGGGCTGGCCGACCAAATCTTTGCGGAATTTCCCGCAATCGCTCCTAGCTACCAGCCTCCACCATGACTGCGTCATCGGCCGAGATGCAAAACCTGATCCATGCGGCTATCGAGCTCGTCGCTGCAGCCGGACTTGGCGCGGCTCGGGCGACAGGCATTATGGTGGTGCTTCCTGTATTTGCGCGGGCTCAGATCAGCGGGCTGATCCGCGGCTCGCTTGCTGTTGCCTTTGGGCTCCCATGCTTGCCGTTCGTCAGTGACGGGTTGCAGGCACTGGATCCTGAAACACGTCTGATCCAGTTAACTCTGCTCGGCGTGAAGGAGATCTTTGTCGGCCTACTACTTGGCACTTTCCTCGGCATTCCTTTATGGAGCCTCCAGGCGGCCGGTGAGCTTATCGACAACCAACGTGGCATCACCAGCCCGTCCGTTCCGTCCGATCCCTCAACGAACAGTCAGGCTTCCGTGATGGGAATGTTTCTTGGGATCATGGCTATTACGATCTTCGTCGCTTCGGAAGGGTTGGAGGTTGTGGCCAGCGCCCTTTATGGTAGCTTTCAGATCTGGCCTGTGTATCGGTTTCAGCCCATACGGACCGCCCAGGCAGCAATGGAGTTGTTAGGGCTCCTCGACCACATCATGCTCACGACCTTGTTGGTCTCCGGGCCTGTAGTGTCCTTCCTGTTGCTGGTTGACATATCGGTGATGATACTTCTGCGCTTTGCGCCGCAAATCAAGTCGAGCCAACTGTCTCCGGTCATCAAGAATATCGCATTCCCCTTTATTATGACTGCCTATACTGCGTATCTGGTGGTGGGAATGAGACTGGAGATCAAACCAGCTAGTGGCGCGCTTGAGTGGTTGGGCAAGCTGCTGAAATGAGCGAGACGAGTGAGGAGAAGACACAGGCCGCAAGCCCGCACAAGCTAAACGAAGCGCGCCGAAGAGGGCAGATTGCGCGCAGCTCCGATTTCGTCCGTGCGGCCGCCACATGCGCTGGGCTCGGCTACATCTGGCTAAGAGGCAGCTTGATACAAGACAAATGCCACGAGGCGCTACTGTTGGTAGACAAACTGCAGAATCTCCCCTTCAGTATAGCGGTCCGGCAGGCATTGATCCTGCTCATCGAACTCACGTTGGAAACTGTTGGCCCGTTGCTTGGGACGCTCATGGCTGCGGTAATAGTAACCGGATTAATGTCCAACGGTGGTTTTGTCTTCTCGCTGGAGGCGATGACGCTCGATCTCGACAAAATCAATCCGTTCCATGGACTGAAGCGCATGGCGTCGGCGCGTTCTGCAGTGGAGGTTGGCAAGACCCTGTTCAAAGCAATGGTCCTGAGCGCAACCTTTCTACTCTTCCTTCTCGGCACGTGGAAGACGATGGTCTATCTTCCGATCTGCGGCATGGGCTGTATCAGCCTCGTGTTTACGCGAGCGAAGCTGCTGAGCCAAATCGGAGCCGCTGCCCTTCTTGTCGGTGGACTGACCGATCTCCTGGTGCAGCGTGCTTTGTTTCTGCGCGAAATGCGCATGACCAGGACCGAAGTGATGCGCGAGTCCAAGGATCAGGAAGGTACCCCGGAACTAAAGAGTGAAAGACGTCGCCTCCGAGACGAGGCTGCGCACGAGCCTCCGCTGGGGGTGCAGCGGGCCACATTGCTCGTGACCGGGAAGGCTGTACTCGTCGGTCTGCGTTACATTCGTGGCGAGATTGGTGTACCGATCTTGGTTTGCCGCGCCGAGGGCGAGGCTGCTTCAAAGATGTTAACTGAAGCGCGGGCGCTACGTGTCCACATCGGTCGTGATGATGTGCTTGCGCATAAGCTCTTCAGCGCAACAAAGCTGGGCGACGCCATTCCTGCGCAATACTTCGCGCCTGTCGCGAAAGCGCTCTACGCTGCACGCTTAGTATAGATGTGACCACAGCGCCGGACGGCCGCGCAGGCCGCAGTCATATTGTAGTTAGCCATTCCCCTGCACAAGTCGGGCTTCGCTGATCCCATGTCTTTATGGGCCGCAGCGATCTTGAGCGTCTGATCAAGGAAGAGCAGATCGAGCTTGTGCGCGACTGCAGGCACTGCAAAAGACCCCACGCAAATCCTCCGAACCGCCCTCGACGGGTCGCGAGGAGCAGCCTGAGCGCTCCAAACCGGGCGGATTCAAACCCGGCCGCGACGGCCACAGCCGGATCCTCAACTCCAGGCTGGATGCGGTGGTTGAGCATCGCCCTGACCGGTGCTTCCGCTGCGCAGCCGTTCGAATTGCGCATTGGTCGGCGGAGACGATCAGAACCCAAGGGCAAATCGACCTCCCAGGGGTGCACCCCGCGTCTGGACTTGCTTCAGTTTAA
>NZ_JAERQD010000108.1 GCF_016735695.1 Microvirga zambiensis WSM3693
ACGACCCTCAGCTGACCTGGAATGTCCGCACTATTCACCGTCATTGCGTCCACAGTCTCCATTGCGGACACAGCCTCTTTCACTGCATCAACAATGAAAAGGTGCGGAGATTTGCGCGCTTACTCTGATACGGTGGCGGACGGACCAGGAGGGGTTTCCACCCTCCTTGCTGATGGTCGCCTCGCCCTACGATCCAGAGGTGCACTACGCCAGGAAGCAATCAACGATCTGGATCGGCTACAAGGTGCATCTGACCGAGGCGTGTGACGAGGGCGAACCGCATCTCATCACGCATGGGGAGACCACGCCGGCGCCCATCGTTGATCGTGATGCTCTCGATGACATCCATGCGGCGCTCGAAGCCAAGGGTCTGCTGCCGGCCACTCACCTTGTCGATGCCGGGGATGTCGCAGCCGACCAACTGGTCGCCAGCCGGCAGAAAGGCATCACCCTGTTAGGGCCGGCTCCCAAGGATGATCAGGGGCAGGTCCGGTCAGGCGAGGGCTTCACGGTGCAGGACTTCCTCCTCGATTGGGATCGGGAAGTGGCAATCTGTCCGGCCGGGCACGAGAGCAGGAGTTGGGGTCCTGATGATCACCAGAGACGGACCGCACTGAAAGTTCGCTTCTCGACAACAGAGTGTCGACCCTGTCCCTTGAAGACACAGTGTACCCGAAGCGGGCGGCGCCTGCTCACGCTACGACCACGCGAGGAACACGAGACGCTGGAGGCGGCTCGCCAGCGCGAGGAGCAACTCGCCTTCTCAAAAGAGTATCGACAGCGCGCCGGCATCGAAGGAACGATTTCGGCGGGCGTCCGGGTCCTGCATCTTCAGCGCTCGCGCTATATCGGTCTCGCCAAACCGCATCTGCAACACGTGCTGACGGCAGCTGCCATGAACCTCGTCCGCATTGGTGCTTGGATGGGTGGCACACCACTTGCGCAAACCCGTCAATCCGCATTTACCAAGCTCATGATGGCTCCGACCCCAGCGTGACGAACTCGCCAGCAGTATCTTCCGCGAAGCAAGTCCAGCGCAGGCCTGAGGCCTTGACGAAGTGGGCATCCGATGAGCGCACCGGATCGCGGTCGATGCCTTTGGCTGCAATTCGCTTGCCGCGGCGGCGCTCAATGGTGTCATCCAGGCCGAGGATCACCGGACCGGTCGGGACAAAGGCGTGGATCAGCAGGCCCAACAGCAGCCGGGCAGCGTCGCGTCCGCTCCAGCGGGCCCGACTGAGAACGCGATGGTCGTTGCCGAAGTGCCGCTCGCGGCTGAGGCCGGCGATGCGCAGGAGGCTGGTCACCGTGCGCTTGCCGGGCGCCAGGATGGCCGCGACGAGCAGGATCTCGGCATGGCACCAGGTCCGGTGGCGAAAGAGCCGGGCAAAGGCTAACATGATCGCGGCGAAGCGGGCGGGCAGGTGCAGCATGGCGGCGTCTCTTGGCGGGGACACACCAACCTACCGCGTTGTTCGCTTCGCCGCTCCCGCGCTCGCAAATCACCCGTCAGAAATGGCCAAACTCAAGCTAAGATGCGGATCCACTACTGAACTATCTGCGAATGCGGATCAGCGTCCCGTCCGGTTTCCATCTGTACATTACCGAGCCAATCACAGAGTTCCTTCAACGAGGCGAAGATATGTTCGATCTCAGTGAAGGGTGCAGGCCTCCGAGCCGGAGGTAAATCCTCAAGCAGTTCCGCTGTCCAAGTGTAAGGCTGGAATGAGCTGCTGCGCACGACACTCCCCACAACCTCTCCATTCAGGAGGAGGTCATAGGCGCCGGGCGCCAGCTGGATCAGGCTGTAGCTCATACTGGTGTCTTGTCAGATGCAAGCTGTCGATCAATCCACTCGTAGGCCTTGGCGGTGGCAGCATCGCGATCGGGAGCCATGATCAAGGTCGGGCGCTGTTTGGGCTGTGCCACGAAGGCCATCCATTCCAGGCCAGTTGGGCTGAGTCGGATCTGATAGCCGCGGTGCTCCAGCACCTCAGCCTCTGCGGCTGCACGGGCTTCAGTCATTGGACTTGCCGGCGGCCCTGCGCAGGGCTGCGCTGATGTGCTCCTGCCAGCCTGGGTCGCCCTCTTGAAAGTACGCGAGCACATCCAGGTCGATATGCAATTTGAATGATTCCTTTTCGTGCTCGGGTCGCATAGAAGTAAGGATCAAATGTTCTGTCTGATATCTGATCATCGATGTTCTCCCTATCTAAGCGCCAATGCGGTGTCAGAGGCGAGGCTACTGCCTACTGGATCAAAGCAATGCCCATGGATTTCTCGAAATGACCGAGAATGGCATTGGCCACCGTATTGGCCTCTGCAAAGGGTTCGGGCCGTACATGGTACCGGCCGAGGATTTCCCGGCGTCGGACCGGACTGCCCGGATTGAGGCGGTGCGGATCGTAATCGATCAGTTGCTCGCCATATTCCCTCAGCCAGGACAGATCGACGCTGTCGGCCAGGGCTGCGTCGTGATCGGGCATGATGTTGCGGGCGGAAACATAGCCCGCGTATTTCGGCAGCTCTTCCCGGATTGGCATGCCAAGATGGATATCCAGCAACCGGTCCTAGCACCCGCATGTCGGCGATGCCATCCAGGCTGTTCTCGGTCACGTCGACGAGGTTTGCGAGACCAGCACAGGGTTTTTGCTTCTCCAAGCCACGATCAATTTCCTGGCAGCAGCAAGGCGCAGTTCTTGTCGGGGTGGGCGCAGAAGAGCAAACCGCCGCCATCCTCGAATTCCTGCACCAGAAATGCATCATCGGAGGCGATGCCGGGAAGCCCCTCATAGGCCCGACGCAGCCTTGGCCGAATTGTGGCATAGTCTTCCGAGGATTCAATGACACCGGCAAGCGACAGATACGGCAACTTTGTCGAGGTCCGCGGCCATACTTCAGTTCCGTCCGCTTTATGAAGCATTTCGATCTCCCTGCGATTTCAGAAGTCATCAGGTTTCCGACATGGCAAAACTCAGCCGTTATCCGGATTGCTCCGCAATCCGCATCTGTTGCTCTCGCACAGCTAGGTGGGCAGCTCCTTCCGGCCCCCGACGGGGGAGTTTCAAAAGGCGTGCCAACTGCGCAGAAAGCGCCTCAGAAATATTTTTCTGCATACTGGTCAATGGCTTGAGAGTGCAGCAGGAAGTCGGGCCGAACACCACCGTGTTGCGGACGCGACAAACCCGACAGGCGGTGTCGGTTGCCTGACGTTTTCACAGGAGCTGCAGACAGGATTGCTCCACGGGAACAGCGCAGTTCACGGGTCATCCAACCGCGCTCCGCGTGGTCCGATAGTCGACAATGTCGGACCGGCGACATCGCAGCATTAGAGCCATTATGTTGTTTAACATGAGTTTCTCCTTTGGCACGGGACATGCATGGTTCTCCGCAAGTGCGTCACGGAGTGAGGAGAAATCGTCCCATGATCATGCTCACCGAAAACGCCGTCGCTGCGGTGAAGACTGCGCTTTCCCGCGCCGCTGAGCCGGCCGACGGCTTGCGCATCATGGTCCGGGCCGGCGGCTGCGCCGGCTTCCAATACCTGCTAGGCCTGGAAAGCATCTCGCGCGAGGGCGACGCGGTCATCGAGACAGACGGGGTCAAGGTGTTCGTCGACGTAGGCTCCCAACCCCATGTCGCCGGCACGACCGTCGACTTCGTCACGGGGTTTGAATCCTCCGGCTTTGTCTTCGACAATCCCAACGCGCGCGAGAAGTGCGCCTGCGGCAAGTCCTTCGGCTGATCGCCTGAGACAGGGAGAAGGGCCATGTGGGACTATAGCGACAAGGTCAAGGAATACTTCTTCAACCCGAAGAATGCCGGCGTTCTGGAAACGGCCAATGCCGTCGGTGAGGTCGGCGCCATCTCTTGCGGCGATGCGCTTAAATTGATGATCAGCGTCGATCCGGTGACGGAGACGATTACTGCCGCGACATTCCAGACCTTCGGCCGCGGCGCCGCGATCGCCTCCTCGTCCGCGCTTACCGAACTCATCATCGGCAAAACCGTCGATGAAGCCCTCTGGATCACTAATCAGGACATAGCGGACTTTCTCGGTGGCCGGTTGCCGGAGAAGATGCATTGCTCGGTGATGGGTTATGAGGCACTGCAGGCTGCGATCGCCAACTACCACGGCGAGGAATGGGGCGACGATCACGAGGACGGTGCCCTCGTTTGCAAATGCTTCGGTGTCAACGAAGGGGTGATCGAGCGGGCCGTCCGTATCAACAGGCTCTCCACCATCGAGCAGGTCACGCACTACACAAGGCTGGCGGCGGCTGCCTCACTTGCTTCGAAGCCATCGAGGAAGTGCTTGTTCGGGTCCATGCGGCGATGGTCGCCGAAGGCTTCATTACGGCAGAACAGACCTATACGGCCGGCGCAACGGATGTCCGCGCCCTCAAGAACAAGGCAAGGTCGAAGTCGATTCCGGAGTCGGCGATCGCGTCCGGTAGGATGCGGAGAACATTGCCACCCGAAACAGTTCAGCTTCCAGCGGGACCGAAAGCTGCCAGCCGTCAAAGACGACGCTGCAGCGAATTCGGCTGATCGAAACCGCTGTCGAGGACATGCGTTCTTACCTGCGGCTGACGGCGGGGATTGCGAACTTGTGGATGTCGACGGTGAGCAGGTCTACGTCAAACTGTCGGGCGCCTGCACCGGCTGCCAGCGCGCCTCGGTCACCATCAACGGCATGCGCCAGAAGCTCCATGAGGCGACCGGACTCGCGCTTCGCGTCCTTCCGGTCAGCTGAGGATCGCACCCATGAGGCCTATCTATCTCGACAATAACGCGACGACACGAGTCGATCCTGAAGTCGTTCAAGCGATGCTGCCGTTCTTTACGGATCACTTCGGCAACCCCTCGTCGATGCACGGTTTTGGTGCCTCCGCCGGTGCGGCGGTGAAGGAGGCGCGTCGGCAGGTGCAGGCGCTGATCGGCGCGGAGTGCGACCATGAGATCGCCTTCACCTCGGGCGGGACGGAAAGCGACAATGCGGCGATCCTTTCGGCACTCGAGGTGATGCCTCGCCGCACAGAGATCGTGACGTCCGCGGTCGAGCATCCGGCTGTGCTAACGTTTTGCGCGCATCTTGAGAAGACGCGCGGCGTCAAGGTGCACAGGATCCCAGTGGATCGGCAGGGCCGGCTCGACCTCGACGCCTACAGGGCCGCCCTCACCCCGCACGTAGCAATCGTCTCGATCATGTGGGCGAACAACGAGACCGGTACGATCTTCCCCGTGGTCGAGCTTGCTGAGTTAGCCAAGGAAGTCGGCGCCCTTTTCCATACCGACGCAGTGCAGGCGGTCGGCAAGCTTCCGATGGACCTGAAATCGACCGCAATCGACATGCTGTCGCTCTCCGGCCACAAGCTGCATGGCCCGAAAGGGATCGGCGCACTTTATGTGAGGCGTGGCGAGCGCTTCCACTCACTGATCAAAGGGGGGCACCAGGAGCGCGGCCGGCGGGCGGGCACGGAGAATACGCCCGGCATAGTCGGGTTCGGCAAGGCAGCCGAACTCGCCTTGAACTTCATGGACGACGAAAACACACGGGTAAAGGCGCTCCGTGACCGTCTGGAAAAAGGACTTCTCCAGCGCATCCCGAACGCCTTCGTTACCGGCGATCCGCTGGAGCGGTTGCCGAACCCCGCAAACATCGCCTTCGCATATATCGAAGGCGAGGGCATGCTGCTTCTCCTCCATCGCGAGGGCATTGCCTGCTCCTCCGGCTCGCTGGAGCCGAGCCATGTCCTGAGGGCGATGAATATCCCCTATACCGCGGCACATGGGGCAATCCGCTTTTCCTTTTCGCGCGACAACGGCGAGGAGGATGTCGACCGGGTGCTCGAGGTCATTCCCGGAATCGTGGAGAAGCTGCGTGCTCTTTCCCCCCTCAGGGCCGGGGACGAAGTGCCGAAGAGCTTCGATCCGGTCTAGGCCTGAGGGGCAGAAGAGCCGACCGCCGCTCATGAAACGTCCGGTCTTTCTCAACGATACGACCCTGTGCGACCGGGCACAGGCACCCGGCGCCGCCTTCACGACGGCCATGGGCGCCGACGAGATCGAAGCAATTTGCGCCGCGGGCGCGCTGCGTCTCCCGATTCGGCTCACAGCCCTGGCTGTATCAAAACTCAAACTGGCCCGATCTTGGTGCACTATTTGTACGATTTCATGCGTCTGCACCGAGAAGTATTCGGCCAATCCAGTCCTGCACGACACAAAATTGCTTCAACGAGTGACACGTCAGCGTTTTTACGCAACCAAGGCTTGGTGTCGAATGAGGTCGGAGGATCTCAACGCAGCAATCGAGAGCGGTATCGCCGCCGTCAATCTGTCACTGCCTGCATCGGACATCCTACTCACCGCCAAGCCCGGCCTTGATCGGGCGGGAGCGCTTCAGGTCATCGAGCACATGGTCGGGCACGCAGCCGCCCGCGGCCTCTTCGTCACGGTGGGCTGCGGGGATGCCTCGCGGGCCGACCGGGATCATCTCGCCAGTGTGATCGAGACGGCCGCGTGCGCCAGCGCAAGCCGTGTCAGGCTGGCCGGCTTGGTCGGTGTTCTCGACCCCTTTTCGACCGTCGAATTTGCCGCCCAGGTCGCGGACCAGTCTCCCGCCGACCTCGAATTTCATGCGCACAACGACCTCGGTCTCGCCGCCAACACGCTGGCGGCGATCCGTGCCGCCGCGCGCCATGCCTCCGTCACCGTCAGCGGGCTCGGCGAGCGTGCCGGCAATGCCGCGCTGGAAGAGGTGGCCGCCGCGCTGGCCGTCCTCGACGGCGCGGATACCGGCATCGACCTGACCGCATTGCCCGACCTCGCCGCCCAGGTGGCGCGGGCCGCTCGCCGGCCGACAGCGGCCATCAAGCCGGTCGTCAGCGCCGATGATTTCACCCACGAATCCGGCATCCATGTCGCGGGGCTGCTGAAGGATCTCCACACCTATCAGGGGCTCGATCCGGCGCTCGTCGGCTGCTGCCGGCGCATCGTCATCGGCAAGCATTCCGGCGCTACCGCGATTGCCCATGTGCTGAGCGAAAACGGCCGCGACCTCGACCCAGATCTGGCAGCCGCGATGGTCGCCCGCGTCCGCCGCAAGGCGGCCGAGACCAGATCGGCAATCACCGCAACTCAGCTGGTCGAGCTCTACGACAGACTGCGCAGCGAGGCTGCCGGCCCAACCCTTGAAATCGGGTGAGGCCGGCGATGTCGTTTATCCTCGCCACCACTTCCTCCAGCATAGCAGCCGCGCGGCGCGGCGCAAAAGCCGTTCCGCCATCCTTGATGGCCATGCTCCGTGAGGACATCGCCTGCGGGAAGGCGCGCGATCCGGCCGCGCGCAGCACGCTCGAAATCGTGCTCACCTTTCCCGGCGTCCACGCCATCGTCTGTCACCGGCTCGCTAATCGTCTGTGGCGGCGAGGCTTCCGCTTCCCGGCGCGCTTGCCGTCCTGGGCGGCCGGCCTCGTGATGAATGCCAACATCCATCCGGGCGCGACGATCGGCCGGCGCTTCCTCATTCATCACGGCACCGAGTTCGTCATCGGCAAAACCGGCGAGGTCGGCGACGAGGTGACCCTCTATCACGGCATCACGCTGGGCGGCACGTCCTGGGCGCCGGGCAAGTGCCATCCGACTCTCGATAGCGGCGTCCGCGTCGGTGCCGGCTGCCGGGTCGGCGCCAATGCAGTTTTCATCGAGGACGTCCCGCCCGGCCTGACCGTGGTCGGCATACCCGGCCGCATCGTTAATGGCCGGATCGATCTCGACCATCACCTAATGCCCGGCCCGGTCGGCGATGCGATTGCCTCGCTGGTCGACCGCTTCTCATTCCTCGAACTGCGGATTTCGCGGCTGCAGCGTCAGCTTGCCGCGAACGCACCCGAGACCACCATTTCCGACCAGGGGAGAATGCAATGAGCAGTGGTTCCGCTGACAGCCGTCACATCGATGCCACCGATATCCTCGCGCAGCTGGAGGGCCTGTCGGCTGCGGAGGAGTTCTTCGCAGTCCTTGGCGTCCCCTATGATCCGAAGGTGCTCAATGTGTCACGGCTCCATATCATGAAGCACATGGGGCAATACCTCGCCGAAGAGGATTTCTCCGATCTCCCCGACCAGGTGATCGCCGCGCGGGCGTGCGCCACGCTGGAACGTGCCTACGAGGACTTCGCGACTTCCTCGCCGCTCACGCACCGGGTCTTCAAAGTGCTCAAAGACCACGATCCGGACAAACCCGCCACGCCGGGCCGCACCTTCGTTCCGTTCGACTCTGTCCTGAAGCTGTTCGGGAAGGAATGAGTGCGACACGACAATGTCGAGCAGCCGACAAATCCGGTTATCACGACGGCGCCTTCAGAAGAAAACAACCGCATTTCAAAGGCATAGGGGAACGCAAAACGGTTGGCACGAATGATGCTAGGAAGGAAATGATGCTAGGAAGGAGATGAACCGCCAAGCCCGCATCCGGATAGGAGCCTAGAGAGACCGCCATGCACATCGTAATCTGTATCAAGCAAGTGCCGGATTCCGCGCAGATACGCGTCCATCCGGTGACGAACACGATCATGCGCCAGGGTGTGCCGACCATCATCAACCCTTACGACCTGTTCGCCCTCGAAGAAGCACTCAGATTGCGCGACGCCCATGGCGGCGAGGTCACCGTGCTTACGATGGGTCCGCCCATGGCCGAGGACGCGCTGCGCAAGGCGCTCACTTACGGCGCCGACCGCGCGGTGCTCTTGACCGACCGCTATTTTGCCGGCTCCGACACGCTGGCGACCTCCTTCGCTCTCTCTCAGGCAATCACAAAGGTCGGCGAGACCTTCGGTACGCCAGACATCGTCTTCACTGGCAAGCAGACGATCGACGGCGACACCGCCCAGGTCGGGCCCGGCATCGCCAAGCGCCTCGACCTCCTGCAGCTCACCTATGTCGCGAAGATCGCCTCCATAGATCTCGATGTGCGCGAGATCACGGTCGAGCGCCGCTCGGAAGGCGGCATGCAGATGCTGAAGAGCAGGCTCCCTTGCCTCATCACCATGCTGGAAGGCACCAACGAGATCCGCCGCGGCTCGCTCGACGACGCTCTGCGCGCCGCGCGCAGCCAGATCGTGAAGTGGAGTGCGGCCGACGCCGGCATTGAGGACCTCGCCAAATGCGGCCTGCGCGGCTCTCCGACGGTCGTCAAGCGCGTTTTCGCCCCTACCGCGCGGGCGGAAAAGGCGGCGCAAATCGACACCACCGATAAGACGCTGCGCGATCTCGCTGACGAGCTGATTGCCGCAATCTTAACACGCCAGCCGGCGCTGGAACACGAACTCGCCTTCGACGGCGCCGCGTGACGGCAAGGAGCAGACGATGTCGACCGCGAACCGAGAAACCCCTCCCCCCGCCGCCGGCCGTGCCGGCATGAAGAAGGAGCTGCCCGAGCATTTCAAGGACTACCGGCACGTCTGGGTCTTCATCGAGCTGGAGCGCGGCCAGGTCCATCCCGTCTCCTTCGAACTGCTCGGCGAAGGCCGCAAGCTCGCCGACAAGCTCGGGGTAGAGCTCGCTGGCGTCGTGCTCGGCCCGCCCGGCGAGGCGACGTGGCATGCGGTCGCCGAGGCCTTCGAATATGGCGCCGACCTCGCCTACATCATAGAGGACCCGCTGCTCGCCCATTACCGCAACGAGCCCTTCACCAGGGCGATGACCGACCTGCTCAACACCTACAAGCCCGAGATCCTGCTTCTGGGGGCGACCATCCTCGGCCGCGACCTCGCCGGTTCCACCGCGACCACGCTTCTCACCGGACTCACCGCCGACTGCACCGAGCTCGACGTCGACGCCGACGGCTCGCTCGCCGCGACGCGGCCGACCTTCGGCGGCTCACTGCTCTGCACGATCTACACGATCAACTACCGGCCGCAGATGGCCACAGTGCGACCGAGGGTCATGGCCATGCCGCAGCGGGTGGACAAGCCGGTGGGCCGGGTCATCCAGCACAAGCTGGCCATGGCCGAGGAAGAGGTCGTCACCAAGATCCTCGGATTCCTGCCCGACAGCCAGTCGGCCAAGGCCAATCTCGCCTATGCCAACGTCGTCGTGGCCGGCGGCCTCGGCCTCGGCGCGGTGGAGAACCTGCAGCTCGTCAGGAATCTCGCTTCCGCCATTGGCGCCGAATACGGCTGCTCGCGCCCGCTGGTCCAGAAAGGCTGGATGCCGGCAGACCGCCAGATCGGCCAGACCGGCAAGACGATCCGGCCGAAGCTCTACATCGCCGCCGGGATCTCCGGAGCCATCCAGCATCGCGTCGGTGTCGAGGGCGCGGACTTGATCGTCGCTATCAACACCGACCCGAACGCCCCGATTTTTGATTTCGTCCACCTCGGCATCGTCACCGATGCGATCCGCTTCCTGCCGGCGCTGACGGAAGCCTTCACGCGGCGGCTCTCGCCGCACAACCGCGACAAGCTCGCCAGCTGACGGAGACGGCCATGATCGAGGAAAAATTCGACGCAATCGTCATCGGGGCCGGCATGTCCGGCAATGCGGCCGCCTACACCATGGCGAGCCGCGGCATGAAGGTGCTGCAGCTGGAGCGCGGCGAATATCCGGGCTCCAAGAACGTCCAGGGCGCCATCATGTATGCTGATATGCTGGAGAAGATCATCCCGGACTTTCGCGAGGACGCCCCGCTGGAGCGCCACGCCGTCGAGCAGCGCTTCTGGATGATGGATGACACCTCCCACACCGGCATGCACTACCGGTCGGACGACTTCAACGAGGCCATGCCCAACCGCTACACCATCATCCGCGCGCAGTTCGACAAATGGTTCTCGCGCAAGGTGCGCGAGGCCGGCGCAACCGTGCTCTGTGAGACCACCGTGACCGAGCTCGCCCACGACACCAAGGGCAAGGTGATCGGCGTGCGCACCGACCGCGCCGGCGACGTCATCTTCGCCGACGTCGTCGTGCTCGCCGAAGGCGTCAACGGCCTTTTGGGCACCCGCGCGGGCCTGCGCGAGATGCCGAAGCCGGAAACGGTAGCGCTCGCAGTCAAAGAGATGCATTTCCTGCCGGAAGAGGTCATCGGAGAGCGCTTCGGCCTGAAAGGCAATGAAGGCTGCGTGATCGAAGCCGCCGGCACCATCTCGCGCGGCATGACCGGACTGGCCTTCCTCTACACCAACAGGGAGTCGATCTCGCTCGGCATCGGCTGCCTGGTCTCCGATTTCGCCTCCACAACGGAGAGCCCCTACGCGCTTCTCGACGCCTTCAAGCGCCATCCGTCGGTCCGGCCGCTGATCGCCGGCTCGGAGGTCAAGGAATATACTGCCCATCTCATCCCCGAGGGCGGCTACAAGGCGATCCCGCAGCTCTTCGGCGACGGCTGGGTCGTTGTCGGCGACGCGGCGCAGCTCAACAATGCCGTGCACCGCGAAGGCTCCAACCTCGCCATGACCTCCGGCCGCATCGCCGGCGAGGCGATCTTCCAGATCAACAGCCGTGGGGACCCTATGACCAAGGAGAACCTCGCCCTCTACAAGACCATGCTGGACAACTCCTTTGTCGTCAAAGACCTGATGAAATACAAGGACATGCCAGTTCTGCTCCATACCCATTCTCGCCATTTCTTCATGACCTACCCGCAGCTGATGTCCCTGGCCGCGCAGAACTTCATGCGCGTCGACGGCACGCCGAAGATCGAGAAGGAAAAGGCGACCACGGCCGCCTTCATCAAGGCGCGCTCGCGCTGGGGCCTGGTCAGCGACGCTGTCCGCCTGGCGTTCGCTTGGCGCTAAATAAGGAGAGACGAGATGACGATCGCAGTGGCCGAACTCCGCGTCGAGGACAAGCTCTTCCTGAACCGCTATCTGGTCGATGCCGGGGGGCCGCACATCAAGGTGCGGCCGCACGAGAAGCCGAGTCCCAATCTTATCGCACTGACACGCGTCTGCCCGGCCAAGTGCTACGAGCTGAACGACAAGGGCCAGGTCGAGATTACCGCCGACGGCTGCATGGAATGCGGCACCTGCCGCGTGCTCTGCGAAGCGTCGGGCGAGATCGAGTGGAACTATCCGCGCGGCGGCTTCGGTGTCCTCTTCAAGTTCGGATGACTGGCTCGCACGCACTATTTCAAGGGCGTGAACCGGGTCCGAACGCCGCATCAGTATTTGCTAAGAACTAGAGCAACGGCAGTTCTGACGGAGTCGCTGGGGCTATGCGGCGTGGCGGCTTCGTGATTCACTCATCTCGACCCT
>NZ_JAERQD010000109.1 GCF_016735695.1 Microvirga zambiensis WSM3693
GCGCTCTGCATTCGAGCGCTGCAGATCAGCTCTCTGGCTGCGAATGAAGCGGCAACATGCAATTCGCCAGCAGTATCCAACGCGAGGGAAGATCAACGTGTCAGAAAGAGCGCCTCAGAGATCTCACTGAACACGATCCGCAGAATTCTCTCATGGACAAGGCGGGTCCGCGGATGCAGAGGCCAACTTCGGCATAAACGTTCACTGATTGTTCGTCCTTTAAAGTGATTTCGCCTCTTTCACGCGACTGTTCAAGAGACAGCTGATGCTGGGAACAGGGTCTGGACTTGCCTGGCGCACTCCGGAAGACGGCCCAGGCCGCGGTCGCTACCGTGGCCCGTCACCGCTGCGGATCAGCCCAAACATGATCCGGTCCCAGAGACGCTCATGCCCATAGTAGAGTACGAGCTTTGTTAAAACCTCCGTGGCTCCGATCGCTGCCGACAGGCGGACATTCTGCGTAAAGAAGAATGCGACGACCATTGTGTCAAGTGAGCCTGTGATCCGCCATGAGATTGCCTTGAGCACACTTCGCCAAGGTTTTTCGCTGGGGGGCTTGAGCCAAGTTTTCTGTGCCCTGCTCTGATCGACCTCCGTCTGGTCCTGAGAACTATGGCCTAATCCACTCACTAGGCCAATCGCAACCGTGTCGAAGCTCTCCCTATTGATGAGGATGAATCCGCCCGTGCAGCGGCTCTCCGCATAGGTATCGAATGCAACTGGATAATCGGCTGTGAGAATGACGTCCCCAATGTCGTTCGCTCCCAAGGAGGAAACATTCACAGGTGTGAGTGTCGCAAGATCGATCTTCTGGCGAACCGCGATCACTGTGACGGGAACCGTTTGCGTCCCAAGCTTCAGGAGAAATTGGTCGCCTTCCTTCAGATGTTCTCTTGCCATCCAGAACAGGCGGGCATCGATCCTGTCGGAGACATGCGGAGCCTGCTCAACGGAAGCAATGATATCGCCCCGGGAGACATCAACTTCATCGGACAAGATAAGCGTAACGGACTGCCCGGCAACTGCCTCATCCAGATTTCCGTCAAATGTCACGATCCCTGCAACGGTGGACTCAAGGCCGGAGGGCACCACCCGCACCCGCTCTCCAACCCTGATCACGCTGCTCGTTATCAGACCCGCGAAGCCCCGAAAGTCCGGGTTCGGCCGGTTGACCCATTGAACCGGCAAGCGAAACGGCTCGGCTCCGCCCCTAGGCACTACCTCCACCGTCTCAAGATAAGACAGAAGCGTCGGGCCCTGATACCAAGCGGCCTGCGGTGGCGGCCTAACGATGTTGTCGCCATGCAAGGCGGACAATGGAACCGCAGTCACGCGTTCGAAGCCGAGGTTGCCCGAGAAGATATGGAACGCCGCCACTATCTCATTGAACTTCGCCTCCGACCAGTTCACGAGATCCATCTTGTTGATGGCCAAGGCAATGTGCCGGGTCCCGAGCATGGATACGAGCAGAGCATGTCGACGGGTCTGCCGCGTGATCCCTTTGCGTGCATCGATGAGAAGGATGGCCACATCGGCCGTCGAGGCGCCCGTCGCCATGTTCCTCGTATATTGTTCATGGCCCGGCGTATCGGCGACGATGAAGGTCCGCCGATCCGTCGAAAAGAACCGGTAGGCAACATCGATCGTAATCCCCTGCTCGCGCTCACTGGCAAGCCCGTCGACCAGGAGCGAGAAGTCGATCTCTCCTCCTTGGGTTCCGTGCTTGCGTGAATCGCGCTCGAGCGTGGCGAGCTGATCGTCGAACAGGCGCTTGGACTCGTACAACAGGCGGCCGATCAGCGTGGACTTGCCGTCGTCGACGGAGCCGCAGGTGATGAAGCGAAGCAAGCTCTTGCGCTCTTGGGCCGCGAGGTAATCCTCCAGCTCGAAACTCTCAGGTGCGCGATGAACCGTCATCAGAAGTAGCCCTCTTGCTTCTTGCGTTCCATGGACGCTGCCGTGTCCTTATCGATCGCGCGCCCATTTCGCTCGGACGTGCGCGCCTCGAGCGTTTCGCGAATAATGTCCGGGAGCGTGGCTGCCGTGCTCTCTACCGCACCGGTCAGGGGATAGCAGCCGAGCGTTCTGAACCGGACAGATCGGAGCTGTGGCTGCTCGCCAGGATGGAGCGGCAGCCTGTCATCATCCACCATGATGAGCATGCCGTCCCGCTCCACGACCGGTCGCTCAGCCGCGAAGTAGAGCGGCACGATGGGGATGTTCTCACGGTGGATGTAGAGCCAAATGTCGAGTTCGGTCCAGTTGGAGAGTGGAAAGACGCGCAGGCTCTCACCCCAGCGCTTGCGGCCGTTATAGAGCTGCCAGGGCTCCGGGCGCTGACGCTTGGGATCCCAGCAGTGATGCGCATTACGCAGTGAGAAGACACGTTCCTTCGCCCGTGACTTCTCCTCGTCGCGGCGGGCGCCGCCGAAAGCCGCGTCGAAGCCGTAGCGCTCGAGCGCCTGCTTGAGCGCCTGGGTCTTCATGACGTCGGTATGGACCTCGGAGCCGTGGCTGATCGGACCGACATTGCGGGCCAGTCCATCGGGATTGGTGTGCACCAACAGATCGAGCCCGAGTTCGCGCGCTCTCCGGTCCCGGAATGCGATCATCTCGCGAAACTTCCAGGTCGTGTCCACGTGAAGCAGAGGGAATGGAGGCTTCGCCGGATAAAACGCCTTCAACGCCAGATGCAGCAGAACTGACGAGTCCTTGCCGATCGAATATAGCATGACCGGGTTGTCGCTTTCGGCAACCGCCTCGCGCATGATGTAGATGCTCTCCGCCTCAAGGCGGTCGAGATGGGTCAACACGGACCGAAGCAGGTTACTGTCGGGGATGTGCCTTTGGGAATGAATCTGGTCTGCGTGTCGCACAGCTCCCTCACGCCCGCTGATCATGGGACTGCTCCTAAACTCTTTGGGTCGGCACAAGGTGCACGCCGCATTCATTCTTAGCTTCCTCCCACCGCCAACCCGTGCATACATTTCATCGACCCGCCAGGAGCTAGACCGATGGCCCTGATACCGGCGGGCCCACGCCTCGACTTCCGGGGCAAGCGCTTCATCCAACGAAAAATCGCAGATGGGTCGACCTCGGTACCAAGCTGTTGCATCATCTTGGCGGGATCACGAACGCTGATGCCGTACTTGCAGGACCAGCGCTGGGCCGATATCCCGGCTTGTCCCGGCCCTGTCGCGCCCGCCTCCACCGCCGATTAGTAGGGTCCACTCGCGCGTCGTCTCAACAATCCCAAGAAGGCATGAACCTTGCTGCACCACCTGTTTCTGTAGGGAGCCTTGACTGCCGGACTCCTAGGAAGTTGCTTGGCTCAAACGGTTCTGAACCGCGGTCGGCGAGACGGCTTGGATGGCGTCGCCCAGCACAATCTGCTCCACCTCATAACCCAGATCCAGGCCGTGAAAAACCTTCGTGATGTTCGGCGCCTGCACCACGACATAACGCCCGTAGAAGTCGCGCAGCCTTGCCTCAATGCGGGCCTTGACATCCTCGAAGGCGAAGCGATTTGCGTCGTCCAGATCGTGTGTATTACGAACGGCGATGCAGGCCTGACCGACGCGGCGGATGCCCTCAGCTATGAGTGCACGGTGGCTCTCATGAAACGGCTGGTAGCGGCCGAGAAAGAGAGCCGTAGGCTTCTGTGGGTCGAAGACCGGCAGCAGCATTTGCCGGATGCGTTCCGCCCAATATTCTGGTGCGCCCTCTACACCGACAGCGACGTCGCAAGTTTCCGGCGGTTCGAAGAGCGCATTGGTGTCCTCGAAGCGGCCGGTTTGGACGCGCCGCATCCAGACCACGAAGGCCGGTCCGTCATCCATGAACGCGCGTCTCGTCGCGGGCGTCGGGCAGACGAAGTCCGCGATAGCAAAGGCGCCTGTCTTGACGACCTGATCGCACAGCCAGCCCATACGGCGCGCGTGCTCGAGCCGATCCTCAGGGCCAAAACCCAGGTCCTTGTTGATTTCACGGCGCACGTCATCGGCGTTGAAGTGAACGGCGTTAAGCAGCGGCGCAAGGAGTTTCGCCAGTGTGGTCTTTCCAGCGCCGGGTAGGCCCATAATCAGAATTTTCTTCACGTAAACTTCCCCCTCTAACGAGTGGATAAACGACTATAGTGCGCTGTCACGTCCAAGCCGCCGGTGATTTGGCCTAAAGCAGGGACGCGCGCGAGGATTATGCAATAAACTTTGGTAACTTGGAGGACGTGTGAACCACTCTGAGGCTGTGGCGCGGCGGCGAAGACTGCGTAGCGGACGGTGCTGCCGGCTCCCGAGGTTACATAATACCAGCGGTAATCGCCGCTCAGGCTGATGTATCTCCAGCCAAGCGCGCCGATATCCATTAGAATGTCGTCTGGAACATTCATCTCTCGGGATCGCAGATGCTCCACCGGTCGAGCCTCGCCAACCATGCGGGGGTGCGTCGACAGGATAGCCAGAAAGCGATCCACTTCGCCGTCGCGGGACTCAATTAAGTTCGCGACTTCGTCGGCCTTGCCGCAGCCGCCCCAGTCTCGCTCCGCGAGTTCCAGGATTTCCGTTTTTCCAGCCTGCGCGAGGCACGGATAGGCGTTGACGCTGATTTCGATCGCGCGATCGTCGGGAAGGGCTCGAGCGCTGAACTTTGGCATGTTGCTGACATCAGACATCGGCATTAATCCCTTCGCTGATCTTGCAGATTTCATCGATGCCGACCTGACCAAGCAGGCCGTCGTCGTTAGCAGCAGAGGCAGCCGATGAGGCGACGTCCTGGACAGCCTCGTCAAGGCTGCTGTCAGGTCGCCCATGTGACTCGGCAAGCCGCGAGAGTTTCTTAGTGGAAATGGGTATTGGTGCCCCATTCTTGTGTGCAATGGGATGAAGGATTTCAGGCGGCGTCTTCGTAGAGAGGCCATTGAAAGCGAAATCGTCCGCCGGTACGAGTATCCCAAAGCTGTTGAGCTCACCGACGAAGCGGCTGATGCCGCCGATGATATCGTCCGAAACCGGGATGAGGTACGGGGTCTCGGAGACCACGGCCCGCGCCGGGCCGGGGTTGACACGATTTTCTTTCGTGCCTCGTCGATATCGAGAAGGTCGATAGTGGGTGCGAAGGCTAGTCACGCGTCGCCAACCTCAAAGAATCTCGCGTAAGGTCCGTCTGCGAAGTGCAGCCGCAACTGATGATAATTCTGTACCGTTTGGTCCAGTGGTCGCGTTTCCTGGCGCTGAAGGATCGCGCGCCCGGGAAGCTGAAGCGCTGGAACCCCCAGGAAATCCCAAATCGCTGCCACGCATGCGGCGGGTTGGCGAAGAAGGCTCTCATACTCAATCATAAGCATGTTGGTTGCCGCGAAGGAGTCCGCGACCCGAGCGTGAAAAGCGTCCGCGGTCTCGAAGTAGGCCGCGCACTCTGTGATTGACAGTCTGACGCGCGGTGGCGGAGCCGCATTGCTGTCCGAGCTGAACTTCAGCCACTTGCCGCTTTGCCTTGCCTGCACCAGCGACCGTAGCGATTCTAATGGGTTTCTGCGAACCACGAGGATGACCTTCAGGTCTGGCCAACCGGCCAGCTCAGCAAAAAAGCCCGGACGGTCGTGAAACTGAGGTTCGTTGATCTTACAGCCGATACGCGTCACCTTCTTGTCGCTCCGCGTGGGATAGCCCAGGTAGGCAAGCTCTAGGAGTTCCCGATCGCTGCGTATCAGGCGATCCTTATCGGGCCAATTTGAGTCATACGTATTGAGCAACTCACCGTTGCTCAGTACGTTCGGATGCTCGTTGAGCAATGCTTCCAGATAGTGCGTGCCAGTCCTTGGCATCGCAAGAACTGCAAATGGCTCAGGCGTCGGTGTGGGGTAGGTCATCGTATGTACTTCCAGCTATCATCGGGTGCGAAGGTTCGGATGGGGCCAGCACTAGAATCCACGCTGTTATCTCTCCGCCGGCTCGTTCTTGTAGTGGTCGAAAGTGACGTCAACGCATCAGGCGTCGACAAAGCAGCGCTGTCGACAGGAAGAACGGCAGTATTATGTACATGCAAAGTGCGCTGATATGCAGGCCGACACTGCCGGCCGGGCGGCCGAGCATCGCCGGACGGATCAGCTCAATCGAATGTGCTAGCGGCAAGAAGTGCCCTACATGCTGAAAAGCGGTGGGCAGTTGGGCGACCGGGAAAACCGCGCCACATAGGAACAGCATCGGTGTGAGGACGAGCGTCTGGTAAAACACGAAATAGTCGTAACTGGGCGCCAGCGCCGCGACGACCATCGCCAAGCTCGCGAAGGCGAAACCAGTGAGGATAACGACTGGTAGTGCATAGAGGGCGGATGGCCACGCTGCATAGCCCAGAGCTGCGGCAACAAACATAATTGCCGTTCCAGCCAGGACGGCTTTGGTCGCTGCCCACGCCAACTCACCCAGAACAATATCGCCGAGCGTGAGCTGTGTGTGCAGGATTGCCTCCCACGTGCGCTGAGCGTTCATTCGGGCGAAAGCGGCATAAATCGTTTCAGAGGTCGCGGAAGTCATCGCGCTTGTCGCAACCATGCCGCCGGTCAGAAACGCGATGTATGAGGTGCCGTCAACCCTACCTACCATTATTCCCAAACCAAAGCCGAGGCCAAACAAATAGATCATAGGCTCGGCGAGGCTGCCAAGAACCGATGCAAGCGCGACTTTCCTCCATGCAAGACCGTTGCGGCGCCATACCGCGGCCCAGTTCCATGCGTTAGCTGGCAGACCCGCCGAAAAACCTTTGCCTATATTCATTTCCCTATCTCACGCCCAGTCAGTCCCAAAAAGACATCCTCCAGATTTGGGGGACGCTGCAGAAGCCGCAGACCCGCGCGCCCGCGCAGTTGCACGCACACCTGCTCCGGATCGGACGCATAACAAAAGAGCGTCTCGCCGCTTACCTCAATGCGCTGCGCGTAGGGCCTGATTAGCGCACGCAGCTCATGCGGATTGCCACCGTAGATCTCAATCACTTGGCACCCGATCTGCTCGTCGATCAGCGCATGAGGTCGGCCTTGGGCGATCTTACGCCCTCCCTCGAGCACGCACAGCCGATCGCACAAGCGCTCGGCCTCTTCCATGAAGTGGGTCGTCAGGAGGATCGTCTTGCCCCGCGCCAACAGCGACCGCAGGCGCTCCCAGACCAGGCGGCGCGCGTGCGGGTCGAGCCCAGTGGTCGGCTCATCCATCACCAACAGCTGCGGGTCGTTGACCAGCGCTCGCGCCAGCGTCAGGCGCCGCTTCATGCCGCCGGATAACTCCGTGACCCGTGCATCTGCTTTGCTCTCAAGACAGGCGAACTCAAGGAGCGATGGGATGACCGCTTCGACCTCGCGCGTGCTCATGCTGAAGTAGCGCCCGAACACCCACAGATTCTCGCGTACGGTCAGTTCCAAGTCAAGGTTATCGAATTGCGGAACCACGCCGATGCGCTCGCGTGCCAAACGAGCGCGTGCCGGAACCGGCACGCCGAGCACCGTGATCGTACCCGCGTCAGGCGTTGTCATTCCGAGGACCATACGCGTAATCGTGCTTTTCCCTGCGCCGTTTGGTCCCAGCAGGCCGAAGCACTCTCCCGGCGCAACGGTGAACGACAGCCCGTCGACAGCGATTTTGTCGCCATATGATTTCATTACGCCGGCAAAATCGATTGCCACGGTTGACATAGAGTCAGGTAGGGAACCTTTTGCGCTTATGATTGTACGAGGTTCCCGTTCGAGCGAATTGGGCTCGAGCCTGTAAGGATCCTCTGTAGCCAAATCCCAATTCAGCAACTGACTTTTCCTGTCCTGTCTCAAAACTCGTCCGCCTGCGCTAAGTCGGCTATCGCTCGTCGCTGCAAGTGCCGTCAGATGCCACCAACTTTGGTCTTTGGATAGCGCCCAGTTTTCTACTGCTGTTTGGAACGTTGGCCGCGGGGCCACGCGACAGCCAATCGCTATTGCTCAATGTACACAAGGCATAGGCTTTCAGGGGGAGTAAGAGAAGAATATTGATGATTGCGTGCAGCGAGAAGCCGAGAAATCGAAGCTGGCCAGCACGAAACGCTGCCACGCTGCAGCGTGTTATTATCATGGACACGATCATCAGGACTGTCCACGAAGGCACTTCGGCTGTCAGTGCGAGCTGCCCAAGTCCGGTGAGTACCGCTAGCGCGAGAAGGAGTGGGCCGAGATTCTGTCCGACCACGTCCAGCGTGAGGTAACGATCGAGACTGGGCAGCAGGCGCAACGCAAGCAAAGTGTCACGGAACGTGCTCCGTGCCCAGCGGAGTTGCTGGCGCAGATACGACCCCAGGCTGTCCGGAACGACGGTTGCCGCGATGGCATCCGGAACGTACTCGGTGCGAAAGCCTGCCTTCAGCATAAGGATCGTGAGGTGGCGATCCTCACCGAAGTCGCTTGGCTTGCCCCGGAACAGCTGCGTCTCGTACTGATCTAGCAGCAAAAGAAGTGCAGACCGGCGGTACATAGCACAAGGGCCGCAGCAACACATAACAGCGCCGAAGCGGGCCTGCGCTGCGCGTTCCTCATTGCAGGCAAGCCAGTACTCCATGTCGATTAGCCGCGTCAGCCAAGTGTCGCTTCGGTTGCTGGCTGTCAATTGGCCCATGGCTGCACCGATCGATAGGTTCTGCATCTTCGATGCAAGCTTTGTGACGACGTCGCGTGCGAGGGTCGTGTCCGAGTCAACGTTGAGCACCAAGCCTCCGGATGAGCGGCGTATCGCCGCGATCTGCGCCTTGCGCTTTCCAACGTTCTCGCGGAGCAGAATGAAATGGAACCTCGAGTCGCGCGCGTAGGTGTCGTGTACAGGTTCCACGGCGTTGCGGTTCCTAGAACCGTCATCGACCACATAGACCCGCAGCTCTCCCGCATAATCCTGGTCGGCAACCGAAGCGAGGCATGCCGAGAGCGTGCTTGGGTCTTCGTTGAAGCAGGGGATGATGACATCCACGCTCGGCAGAGGGTCGGAGCCGGCCGGATCGTCCGACGCCAGTGGGCCGTTTGTCGGCACAGCATAAGCCACCTGCATGCCTTTATAAGCGGTCGAGAGCAGTGCGTAGCAGGAGATGGCGACAGTGCTGGTTGTGGCAAGCAGGTTCATAGGATGTCGGCTTTTTCAGTAACGTTGAGGAAGCGAGCGGATTTCAAATCCACGGTCATGCAATGCTGGAATCAGACGGGACAGCGCCCTGACCGTCTGATCGCGCAGGCCGGCGCGAGTGCCCGGGTTCAACTCGTCGGGAGGGCACCCGTCGTGCAAGAGCACAATCACGCCCGGCCGGATAGAGCCAAGCACTGCATCGACAATCGCGTTGGCTCCGGGGCGAGACCAGTCGCGCGGGTCTGCCGACCAGTGTACGGGCGTCAGTCCAGCGCGCGCGGATGCAGTGAGCAGGTCTTCAGTCCAGATGCCAAACGGCGCGCGCATGTACCGCACGGAGGCCTGGGGGCACACCAGTTTAATGGTCCTGTTCGCCGCAAGTATTTCGTATTGTACTTCGTCGGGTTTGCATCTGGACGGATCCGGATGAGTCATCGTGTGGTTAGCGACCTCGTGCCCTTCCGCAACGATGCGTCGGATGAGGTCTCGCTGGGCTGCCGCGCAGGAGCCGATGACGAAGAAAGCCGCCGGCACTCGATGCTCCGCCAGCACGTCGAGGATCTTTGGTGTGAAAAGTGGATGGGGACCGTCGTCAAACGTCAGATAGACGCTACGATCTCCAGTGTTGACATCAAATGCACTCGGCACTTTGCATATATAATCCAGGTGTTTCACAGCCCCGGTCCGTTCCGATCAATGATCGTACCTGTCGGCCAATCGCTGATCGAGCGTCCAATCGGTAGAACCACGACGAGTACGTCCTCGACGCGCGTGGGCTGCAAGTTTAGATACACGTCTGGATGGGTAGACCGCACGCGAACCCCCGACACAATGGTCGCCAGACCGTGCCGGCCCAGCCTTGCAACATGCTTCTGCAGCGCGTGCCGAACCGTGCCGAAGCCGAATGGGACGCCCAGATCCTGCAGGACTGGATGCATGGCGCGGATTGCATGGCTGATTCCGAGCCCCTCAAGATCTGGACGGACGGCGTACAATCCTAGTTCAGCCACTAGCAGGTCGGCCGCGCCAACCTTGATGAAGCGGCGCAGCAAGCCCATATGAGCTGCTACACCACCCGAGTCGTAGCCGATTGCGCGGAGCTCAGGCCTCGCGCCAGCCCAGCTCCGATTGCCTTCGAATGGTTTTGCATTAAAGGCCCCAGTCGGTCCGTAGGTCTTTCGAAAGAACTCGGACAGGTCGATGTGATCGGAGAGTTGCAGCTCGTTTTCCCAGGCCAGCCTCCACCGCACCTGAGAGCGCCGTAAGAGAACTCCCGTAGCGCTGGATATGGCAATATTCATGTGCGCCTCTTCCGCGCTGTCTGGCATATCGGAGTGGAGTTGATGCATGGAAGCAACTCGCTGTCACTGAATGGCTTGCTCAGGTAATAGGACGCACCGGTTCGCAGCGCCCGCGCCCGCTGGTCGTCGCCGGATCGGCTTGTGACCAAAATGGTGGGAATGGCCTTTCCGGATGCAACCAGATGGTCGCACGGGTCGATCCCTGTCACCCGGGGCAACTGCATGTCCGCGATCAAGCAGGACGTGCTCCGAAGGCGGCTGGGTTTCAAGAACTCATCTGCACTCTGGCACAGTTCTGGGATGAAGCCCGCCGAAAAGAGGATGTCCGTCATCGCTTCGCGCCCTATTTGATTGTCATACACGATGGAGATTGCATCGGGTGCATGAGCCATCCGTACCAGATTCACCAACGGCTTCCCTGCATCTTCTGCACGTTTCCACTGCGATGGACATGGGATCCATTTGGCCGGGTGGCAGAAGCATTTGGCACCTGCGATCAGCAACACTCCATTCCTCGCGAAGCTAAAGCGGGATCGAGGGCTGGCTCAATTGTACGGAGGTATGTGGCTGATATCGAATGGTTTGGGAAAGCTATACGAAGGTTTGTAGCTAGCAAGCGCCTCCGCGACGTGGGGGGGCGCTTGTCGTGTCGAGCGGGCGCGATGCAGTTTGCGCAGGCCGGAGAACGTGACTGCAATGGACATGCGCTTCGGTTGATGCTCGGGGTACAGCTGAGAACTTTTCCCGAGGGCAGGATTAAGATCGATAGCCATTCTAGTATTCCCGAGTTATAGGTGTCTAACCTGACCTTTGCTACTGGTTGTTCGGTAGCATTGTAAAATCCATTGTTTTGATGGCAGCAATCTACGCTATGGATGAAGTTATGCGCACCGTCCAAATCCTGCCGGCAGCCATCTGGTACTCAGAGATAAGTCACGCTCCAAAGAAAATAGCTTGCGTGCACTCAAAATCGTTAATCCCCTTGCTTGGGGCACCGTCGACTTATTGATCCGGCTTGGGTACTCTTGAAATCTGCTGCGGAAGACTCCAGTTTGGCTGGATGAAGCATATAGACATGCGCAAGCTGCCAGCAGCCGCGCAAGAGGAGCGCCGCCGGCAGGTGATCGGCCTGCGCGAGAGCGGCCTGACTTACTGATCCGGCTTGGGTGAACTTGAACTATGCGGCATAGCGGAATGACGGATGCCCAAAGTAGCTGCGGATTCGG
>NZ_JAERQD010000010.1 GCF_016735695.1 Microvirga zambiensis WSM3693
CTCTCCTCGACGATATCGCTCAGCTTGGCGCCGCCCTCGGCCTCGCGCCCGACGAGCGCCAGCAGACGCAGGGCGCGGTCGACGCTCTGGGATCCTGACAGATCGCCGGTCGATAAGGAGGCTTCATCCATCGTGCGTCGGAGATCCATATTGTGGACCTTAGATTCCATGCTCAGACTTCAGTCGCAAGCTAAATTGCTTCGATCCAGGTTGCAATGACTTGTAAGAAGTGTATCTTTTCCGCCATCCGTTAGGAAATAAAGATCCATAGAATGGACCTGTCTGATCGCATTCGTTGCGATTGCCGCAAGAACGGGAAGGAATCGCGATGGAGGCCCTCCCAGTCACGGCAGCAGGGATATCCGCCGGCCGGTGCGCAATGCTCGAACGCGCCGGCTTGAGCTGAGATAGGGGAGAGCACGATGGCTGCTGCCGGCGACACGATCGCCCTGCCGAATGCCGACGAAGAGGTGACACACCGCGTCGGCTCATTGCTGGTCCGGCCGCTCGAGGTGGTGTCGGCGGTGCTTCTCTCCGTCATCATCGTCTTGCTGCTGGCGGGCGTCGCCTCGCGCTATGTCTTTTCCTATCCCGTTGTGTGGATCGACGAGGCCGCCTCGATCTCCTTCCTCTGGCTCGCCATGCTGGGCGCCGCCATCGCCATCGACCGAAACGAGCATCTCAAGCTGACGCTGTTCCTCGGGATGTTCCCCGAGAGGATCCGCGGCTTCATCCAGACCCTCGGCCTCGTCCTTACCGCGACGTTCCTGCTCGTCATGCTGCAGCCGGCGATCGAGTATGTGGAGGAGGAATGGTTCGTCACCTCCGCCGCGCTCAACATCCCGAACAGTTTTCGCGTTGCGGCCATCGCCTTCGGCATCTTCGCCATGCTGGGCTTCACCGTGGCGCAGGCGGTGAAGACATCGTCCTTACGCGACATCGTCGCCTCCGTGCTGCTCGTCGCCGCCATTGCCGGGGCGTTCTGGCTTCTGTCGCCCGCGCTCCTGCGGCTCGGCAACATCAACATCCTGATCTTCCTCGTCGGCGTCGTGGCGCTCTGCCTCGTCATGGGCGTTCCCATCGCCTTCTGCTTCGGCATCGGAACGCTCGCCTTTCTCGCCTTCAGCACGCGCGTGCCCATCTTCGTGATGATCGGCCGCATGGATGAGGGCATGTCGAGCATCATCCTCCTGTCGGTTCCGATCTTCGTCTTTCTCGGCTGCATCCTCGATGCGACCGGCATGGGCAAGGCCATCGTCGACTTCCTCGCCTCGCTCCTGGGCCACGTGCGGGCCGGCATGTCCTACGTGCTGCTCGGCTCGCTCTTCCTGGTCTCGGGCATTTCCGGCTCGAAGGTGTCGGATATGGCGACCGTGGCACCCGCTCTCTTTCCGGAGATGAAGCGGCGCGGGCACAAGCCGCGCGAGATGATCGCGCTTCTCGCGACGGGTGCGGCGATGGCCGATACGGTTCCGCCGAGCATTGTGCTGATCGTGCTCGGATCAGTCGCCGGCGTCTCCATCGCCGGGCTGTTCACGTCGGGCTTCGTGGTCGCCATGGTGCTGCTCGCGGTTCTCGCCGTGCTGGCGCGGATCAAGGCCGCCCGCGAGGAACTCGGCAACGTGCGCCGCGCTCCTCTTGCGGTCATCGGCAAGACGATGCTGATCGCGGCGCCCGCCCTGGTGCTGCCCTTCATCATCCGCAGCGCCGTCGGCGGCGGCATCGCGACCGCGACCGAGGTGTCGACCATCGCGGTGCTCTACGCGCTCATCATCGGCATCTTCCTCTATGGCGGCATCGGCCTGCGCAAGTTCTACCAGATGCTCGTCGAGACGGCGGCGCTCTCGGGCGCGATCCTGCTGATCCTCGGCACGGCGCTTGCCATGGCCTGGGCGCTGACGCAGACCGGCTTCGCGCAGCAGCTCGCAACCTTCATGGCGAGCCTGCCCGGCGGCTGGATCATCTTCATGGCCGTGACCATCGTGGTGTTCCTGCTGCTCGGCTGCGTGCTCGAGGGTCTGCCTGCGATCGTGCTGATGGCGCCGCTGATGTTCCCGATCGCGAAGAATCTCGGCATCAACGACATCCATTATTCCATGGTGGTCGTGACTGCGATGAATATCGGCCTGATGGCGCCGCCCATCGGCATCGGCTTTTACATCGCCTGCAAGATCGGCAACGTCTCGCCGGACGAAGCCATGGGCGCGATCTGGCCTTACATCCTGGCGCTGCTCGTCGGCCTCGTGCTGATCGCCGCGATCCCGGGGATTTCCACCGCATTCCTCTGACCGGAGCCAACCTCCAAAACCGTTCACCAAAACAGCCGAAAGGGAGAGAAGACATGACGATTTCACGCCGCACCCTGCTGCAGGGCACTGCCTCCGTCGCGATGGTCAGCACGTTCGGAGCCCGCGCCCAATCGGCCGAGTTCACCTACAAATACGCCAACAACCTTCCGGTCACGCATCCGATGAACCTGCGTGCGAAGGAAGCGGCCGACAAGATCAAGCAGGAAACGAACGGACGCGTCGAGATCCAGATCTTCCCCAACAACCAGCTCGGCTCCGACACCGACATGCTGAGCCAGGTCCGGTCCGGCGGCGTGGAGTTCTTCACCCTCTCGCCCCTGATCCTGTCGACGCTCGTGCCGAACGCGTCGATCAGCGGCATCGGCTTCGCCTTCCCGAACTACGACACGGTCTGGAAGGCGATGGACGGCGAGCTCGGCGCCTATGTGCGCGGCCAGATCGCCAAGGCGAACCTCGTCGTGATGGACAAGATCTGGGACAACGGCTTCCGCCAGATCACGAGCTCCAACAAGCCGATCCAGACGCCTGAGGATCTGAAAGGCTTCAAGATCCGCGTTCCGGTGAGCCCGCTCTGGACCTCGATGTTCAGCGCCTTCGGCTCGGCACCGGCCAGCATCAACTTCGCGGAGGTCTACACAGCCCTTCAGACCAAGGTGGTCGACGGCCAGGAGAATCCGCTCGCCATCATCTCGACCGCGAAGCTGTTCGAGGTGCAGAAATACACCTCCATGACCAACCATATGTGGGACGGCTTCTGGTTCCTGGCCAACCGCCGCGCCTGGGAGCGTCTGCCGGAGGATCTGCGGGCCATTGTGGCGAAGCACCTCAACGCCGCGGCCGTCGAGGAGCGCGCCGATGTGGCGAAGCTCAACGGAAACGTCAAGGACGAGCTCGTCTCCAAGAGCATGCAGTTCAACGATCCGAATCCGGCTCTCTTCCGCGAAGCCCTGCGCAAGGCCGGCTTCTATGCCGAGTGGAAGAAGAAGTATGGCGACGAGGCCTGGGCGATTCTCGAGAAGTCCGTCGGCAGCTCGTTGAGCTGATCGGGTCAGCTCTCTCGCTTGGCGACCGGCGGCATCCGCCGGTCGCTAAAAGGCAAAGCGCCGGATCGTGGCGCAGGAGACATTCATGGTCGACCGTCTGAAGGGAAAGACGGCCATCGTGTTCGGGGCCGGTTCCTCCGGGCCCGGCTGGGGCAACGGCAAGGCGGCGGCGGTGGCTTATGCCCGCGAAGGCGCAAGGGTTGCCTGCGTCGATCTCGTGCTTGAGACGGCGGAGGAAACCGCCGCCATCATCGCGAATGAAGGTGGAGAGGCCATCGCGGTTGCAGCCGATGTGACCGACACCGGTTCCGTTGAATCGGCAGTCATGCAGACGATCACGCGTTTCAGCGGCATCGACATCCTGCACAACAATGTGGGCGTGACTCATATGGGCGGCCCGGTCGAACTGACCGAGGAGCAGTTCGAGGCCGCGGTGAAGCTCAATCTCGGGCCGGTCTACCGCACGGCGAAGGCTGTCATCCCGCACATGCTGCGGCGGGGCAGGGGCACCATCGTCAACATCTCGTCGCTCGCTGCGATCCGCTGGACCGGCTATCCCTATTTCGCCTATTACGCCACCAAGGCCGCCGTGAACCAGGCGACCGTGGCGCTTGCCATGCAATATGCCCGCCAGGGAATCCGCGCCAACTGCATCATGCCCGGCCTCATCGACACGCCGCTGATCTATCGGCAGATCTCCGGGCAATATGCGAGCGTTGAGGAGATGGTGGCGGCCCGTAACGCGGCGGTCCCGGTCGGTCGCATGGGAACGGCCTGGGATGTCGCCAATGCCGCGGTGTTCCTCGCCTCGGACGAGGCGCAGTTCATCACGGGTGTCTGTCTGCCCGTGGACGGCGGGCAGAGCTGCGCGGTCTCCGAGTTCCATTGATTGCACGTTTCGCTGATTGTAAGTTTCGCTGATTGATCGAACGCCTCATGAGACACATTCGACATCCAGGACCTATCGCACCTGAGCGCGTTGCCGCCG
Organism: Microvirga zambiensis WSM3693; assembly: GCF_016735695.1. GTDB lineage: Bacteria > Pseudomonadota > Alphaproteobacteria > Rhizobiales > Beijerinckiaceae > Microvirga > Microvirga zambiensis. The sequence continues at coordinate 4,341 of NZ_JAERQD010000010.1, forward strand.
TGATGGGTTCAGGCGTTCCATTGCGCTTCGTGCTCGAACCCGGCCGGACGGTGGACGAGGCGGTTGCCGGTGGCATGAAGGCTGCCGGCTGCATCGGAGGCTTCGTCGCCTTCAAGGGCGGGACATGCGAACCCTTCCGGTATGTGATGCCGGCAGGATCCACTGATCCGCTCCATGCCGCCTGGTACAGTGAGACCTATGAGCCCGCGGGCCCCGTCGACGTAACCCGCGCTTGCGCCATCGTCGGCATCCGCGATGGAAAACCTTTTCTGCATTGCCACGGCGTCTGGCGCACGGCCGACGGGCTGAAGGCGGGCCACATGCTTGCTCCTCAGACGATCGTGGCTGAGCCGATCGAGGTCACGGGCATCGGATTCGCGGATGCCACCTTCGAGGCGATGCCGGATGCGGAGACGAACTTCACCCTCTTCGAGCCTGTTCACAAGGCTCTTGGTGACGGTGGCGCCGCGCATCCGCGGATGCTGCTCGCCAAAGTGCGCCCCAACGAGGATATCGATTTTGCCATCGAGGAAATCTGCCGTCGACACGGCTTTGCTGCGGCGAATGTCTACGGCATCGGCAGCCTGAACGAGGTGCGCTTCACCGACGGCAGAGCGATCGATTCCTATGCGACCGAGGTCCTGATCCGGAGCGGCCGCGTGTCCAGGATCGGCGGCGAGCTGCGATCCCGGCTCGAGATCGATGTCGTCGACATGGACGGTGCGATCCATTCCGGCGAGCTGGTGCGCGGCGACAACCCGGTCTGCGTCACGTTCGAACTCGTGATCGAAGCAGCGGATTAGCTTCAACTTGTCTTCGGCGTATGGCTGTAGCTCTGAGTCGGGCGGTCGAGAACGCTTCGTCCCATGAGGCTGGCGACGAGATCGACCATGAGCAGCGCCGTGCGTCCGCGCTCATCGAGAAACGGATTGAGCTCGACCACATCGAGGCTTCGCACGAGGCCGCTGTCGTGGAGGATTTCCATGATGAGATGGGCTTCACGGAACGTCGCCCCACCGGGAACGGTGGTGCCGACGCCCGGCGCGATTGCCGGATCGAGGAAATCGACGTCGAAGCTGACATGTAGAATGCCGTCCGCATCCGCGACGCGCTTCAGGAATGTGTTGAGAAGAGTAACGACGCCGTTTTCGTCGATTGCCCTCATGTCGTGAACCGTCACGCCGGAGCTCCTCAACGCTGCGCGCTCTGCGGGATCGACGCTGCGGATGCCCATCATGCACACGTTCTGCGGCTTGATCGCAGCAGCAAGCGGAGGGAAATAGCCTTCGAAGCCGTTCAGACCCGTGGCATAGGCCATGGGCACGCCATGGAGATTGCCGCTCGTCGTCGTTGCGAGGCTGTGGAAATCCGGATGCGAATCGAGCCATAGAACGAACAGCTCGCGATTGTCCTCCGCCGCGCGACGGGCGAGTCCCGTCATCGAGCCTGCGGAGAGACTGTGGTCTCCTCCGATGAAGATCGGGATGCCTTTCCCGCTCGCCTCATAGGCTGCTTCCGCGATGGCTTCGGTCCAGGCGACCGTCTCCGGCAGGGCCTTGATCGCCGCGTTGGGGTGGTGAATCTCCCGGTGCGGCTTGGGAGCGATGTTGCCCCGGTCCTCCACGTCGTAGCCGAGGCTGCGCAGCTCCGTCTGCAGACCGGCGGTGCGGAACGCACTCGGGCCCATATCGCAGCCGAGACGGCCCGCGCCTTCCTGAACCGGAGCGCCGAGGACGATACAGGTCTTCGATGTCATTCTACCCTCCCTCCCTGGCCGTCCGCCGGAGCCGGCCCACGGCATATGAAGCAAGGTCGTGTAGCAGAAAGAGCGCCCGATGCTCCACCCCCGGCAGGGTTCGCGGCTGCGTCAGGCATCAGGTGAGCGGCCGGCGCCGACCATTCTACGGCTTTGCCGGGCCTTCGATTTTACGGTGCAGGATTCGAACCCGGCCGTGCCCGAGATCATCGGCGAGATCGTCGGATGGAGCTGAGCGCGCCTCATCCATCGCTTCGCCGGCGACCCATCCTTCCGAACGCCAGGATTCCCGCTGCTCGTCCAGGTCGAGAACGCCCTCCTGGTCCAGGATGCCGACGACCTGGCCGACCTCGGCCGCGCCGCATTTCACGATGACGACCGATCCGCCGCGAATAACGCCTTCCGCATACGCATAGGCATCGGCCCGCGACACGCCGAGATCCTCCAGCAGGGGAGCGAGATTATGCGGCGTCGACCAGATGTCGATTTCGTCCTTCGGGATGCCCGCCTGCTCCAGGTGCTTCGCTGCAGACGCCGCATGCTGATCGGTGTGGAAAAGAGACGTGACTGTCTTGGTCATAGGGTCGATCTCCTGCGGAGGCGCGATGCTTCAATTCATCTGCGAAGAGCTGGGCCGGTTCCTATCGCATCAATCTATCATGGCGCGCCTGTGGCAGCCATCGGAGCCTGCGTCGCTGAGGCCGAAGGTTTCTCGGACGAGCCGGGGCTTTCACTCACTCTGGCTCTCGGCCCGGATCCGCCGGCCATGATCCCCGTCGTCAGCGGATCGAAGCTGGTCAGCCGGCCGTAGCGTCTCGGCGATCCGGGCTCGCCCCCGAGAGCGATCCCGATGGGCTCGTCGCCCGTGATCTCGATCTTCGTGTTCTCCAGTCCCTCCGCAAGGACCAGCCTGAAGAGCGCTTCGGCATTCCTCGGCGCGAGACGGACGCAGCCGTGGGAGGCCGGCTGGCCAAGGCGACCGATCGCGCTGCTGCCGTGGATGGCGTGTCCCGCATCTGTGAAGAAGATCGAGTGCGGCATGGGCGCGTTGTCCCATTCCCGCGAAAAGTGGTGCCTTGCCAGCCGCGACGGGGTAAAGGCGCCCGTCGGCGTGACATAATCTTCGAGGCCGGTCGAGACGAGCCACGCGTGGCGTTCGACGCCATCGACCGTCACGGTCATGCGCTGGGTTCTCTTGTCGACCGTGATGCGCACCTCAGCTGCCGCCGCTGTCGACAGGGCGGCGAGGGACGCAATGACAGCCATCACAGATAAGCTTGCCCTGTACATCGGCCGGTCTCCCCATCGCATGCTGGGAAGATGACGGCTGATTAAGGCTAAGGTTCCATGTCCGACGAGATTGCGAGCCTCGCTGCTCGGTTTGGCTCCAGTCGGAGACGGACCGGCGTGAGAGGCTGCAGTTCAGGTAGCTCTCGATACCATCTATCAGGTACGAGGTACCATTTGATCTGCCATCGGCAGGCGGGCGGTATCCGTGCTTTGATCGGCCCGGAAAAACCTATCGAATCTTGAAGATCGTTTCGAGCTGGCGGAGGGCGGCGTGGAGATCCTCTGCTTCCGGTCCGAGCCGGTCGAGGATCTGCTTCTCGAAGGCGAGTGCCTTGGGCACGATGTCTTTGTAGACCTTGCGGCCCTGGGCGGTCAGGGACAGAATCTCCTCGCGCCGATCCTCCTCGCTCTCGCGACGGGTGAGCCAGCGCCGCTCCTCCAGCGCCCTCACGGCCCGGCTCACCTTGGTTTTATGCATTGAGGAGTGCCGGCCGATCTCCTTGGCGCTGATCCGCTCGGATTGGCCGAGCGTCGCCAGAACGCGCCATTCCGGGATGGTGAGATCATGATGCGGGCCGTAGACGGAGCGGAAATCCTGGGAAACGGCGGCCGCAATCCTGTTCAGGCGGTAGGGCAGAAAGGTTTCGAGCTCGAGATCGGCCATGGTGTTGTTGGTTACAAAATCGACAGTTACATTCGTGACCAATTATGGAGGTCATGCCCATGAATGTCCAGAATCCAGCCCTGAAATCCCAGGCCGCCGACCGGGCCGAAAGCGCCATCCAGCCGGGCTACATGTCAGGCTTCGGCAACGGCTTCGAGACGGAAGCACTGCCCGGCGCGCTGCCGATCGGCCGCAACTCGCCCCAGCAATGCGCCTACGGCCTTTACGCCGAGCAGCTCTCCGGATCGCCCTTCACCGCGCCGCGCACCACCAACGAGCGCTCCTGGCTCTACCGCATCCGTCCGACGGTGACCCATTGGGGCCAGTTCCAGAAGGCCGATATCGGCCTGTGGCGCACCGCGCCTGCCGCTGAGGTCGAGGTGCCGCTTGCTCCCATGCGCTGGGATCCGATCCCGCTTCCGGACCGCCCGGTTTCCTTCCTCGAAGGCATCCATACCATCACCACGGCGGGCGATGCCGGCTCGCAGGCCGGCATGGGCTCGCACGTCTATCTCGTGACCCGTTCGATGGCGGACGAGTATTTCTACAATGCCGACGGCGAGCTGCTTTTCGTGCCGCAGCAGGGAGACCTTCGCCTGTGGACCGAGTTCGGCATCATCGACATCGAGCCGGGCGAGATTGCCGTCATTCCGCGCGGGGTGAAGATCCGGGTCGAGCTCAAGGACGGGCCGGCGCGCGGCTATCTCTGCGAGAATTACGGCGGCGCCCTCACCCTGCCGGAGCGTGGACCGATCGGGGCGAACTGCCTCGCCAACCCGCGCGACTTCCACACCCCAGTGGCGGCCTATGAGGACAGGGACGCGCCGTCGAAGATGTACGTGAAATGGGGGGGTACGCTCTGGGTGGCGGACATGGACCATTCGCCCCTCGACGTGGTGGCCTGGCACGGCAATTACGCGCCCTACAAGTACGACCTGCGGCGCTACTCGCCGGTGGGGCCGATCCTCTACGACCATGCCGACCCGTCGATCTTCACCGTGCTGACCTCGCCCTCCGAGACGCCCGGCACGGCCAACATCGATTTCGTGATTTTCCCGGACCGCTGGCTGGTCGCGGAGAACACGTTCCGTCCGCCCTGGTACCACATGAACGTGATGAGCGAGTTCATGGGGCTGATCTACGGCGTCTACGACGCCAAGACCGGCGGCGGTTTCGTGCCCGGCGGCATGTCCCTGCACAACACCATGCTGCCGCACGGGCCGGACGTCGACGCGTTCGAGAAGGCCAGCAACGTGGAATTGAAGCCGCATCGGCTGGAAGGCACGCTCGCGTTCATGTTCGAGACACGCTTCCCGCAGAAGGTGAGCGCCTTCGCCGCGCAGACGGACGCGCTGCAGAAGGACTACGCCTCCTACGGACACAAGCTCAAGAAGCACTTCAACCCGAACAAGAGATAAGCGGGACCATGGCTCAACTCGATCGAACCCATGATCCGAAGCTCGAAAGCTGGGTGCCTTCGGCCAATGGCCATCCGGACTTTCCGATCCAGAACCTGCCCTTCGGAATCTTTAGTCCTCCTCCCGGCGGCAAGCGGGGCGGCGTCGCCATCGGCGACCAGGTGCTGGATCTGTCGGCCGCTCTCGCCGCCGGCCTCTTCACCGGCGAGGCGGCGCGGGCTGCCGAGGCCGCATCCGGCCCGGCGCTCAATGCCTTTCTGGCCCTCGGAGCCGGGCCGCGACAGGCGCTGCGGCTGCGGCTGTCCGAACTTCTGACGAAAGGCAGTCCCGATCGCGAAAAGGCAGAGCGGTGCCTGCACGCGGTGGAAGCTTGTACCCTGCATCTGCCAGCTCATATCGGCGACTATACCGATTTCTATGTCGGCATTCACCATGCCACCAATGTCGGCAAGCAGTTCCGCCCCGATAACCCGCTGCTGCCGAACTACAAGCATGTTCCGATCGGCTATCATGGCCGCGCGTCATCCATCAACGTGACCGGGACGCCGGTGCGCCGTCCGAAGGGCCAGACGAAACCGCCGGATGCCGAGGGCCCTGGCTTCGGCCCGAGCCGCCGGCTCGACTACGAGCTGGAGCTCGGCGTCTGGGTCGGAACCGGCAACGCTCAGGGAGAGCCGGTCGGCATCGGGGAAGCGGGAAGTCACGTGGGCGGCTTCTGCCTGCTCAACGATTGGTCGGCACGCGACATCCAGGCTTGGGAGTACCAGCCGCTCGGCCCCTTCCTTTCGAAGAGCTTTGGGAGCACGATTTCCGCGTGGATCGTGACGCCGGAGGCGCTTGCGCCCTTCCGCATTCCGCAGCCGCAGCGGCCGGAAGGCGATCCTGCGCCGCTGCCCTACCTGACCGATGCGGGCGATCAGAGGGAAGGCGCTTTCGATCTCGAACTGGAGGTTCTGCTTCTCACGCCGGCCATGCGAGCGAAGCGGCTGGCGCCGCATCGGCTCGCCCTGTCTCATGCACGGCACATGTACTGGACGGTGGCCCAGATGATCGCCCATCACACCAGCAACGGCTGCAATCTCCAGCCGGGCGATCTGCTCGGTACGGGAACGATTTCGGGCCCCGATCAGGAAGGCTGCGGCAGCATCCTGGAGGCGACGCTGGGTGGAAAGAACCCGGTCGTTCTGGCCTCCGGTGAGGTGCGGCGCTTTCTGGAGGACGGGGACGAGATCATCCTGAAAGCGCGGGGCAACCGGCAGGGCTATGCTTCCATCGGCTTCGGCGAATGCCGGGCTGCGATCCTACCGGCACCATAGTGGCAGACGCATGAAGCTATATACCTATTGGAGATCTACCTCCTCCTACCGTGTGCGCATCGCTCTTGCCTTGAAGAGCATCGAGCCCGAGCAGGCCTTCGTTCATCTGGTCCGCAACGGCGGCGAGCAGAATTCCTTGAGCTACCGGGCCATCAACCCGCAGGGGCGCGTGCCTGCGCTCGAACTCGATGACGGCACGGTCATCATTCAGTCGCCGGCGATTCTGGAATATCTGGAGGAAGCATATCCCACTCCGGCGCTGCTTCCTGCCGATCCTGCTGCCAGGGCCAAGGTCAGGGCCGTGGCGTCGCTCATCGGCTGCGATATCCATCCCCTGCACAATGTCGGCCCGCTCAACCATCTCAGAAAAACGTTCGACCGATCCGAGCCGGAGGTGGCAGCCTGGATCGCCACATGGGTCGGGCAGGGGCTTGCCGCCGTCGAGGCATTGATCGGAGATGAAGGTTTCTGCTTCGGCTCAGAGCCATCGATGGCCGACGTTTACCTTCTGCCACAGCTTTATGCCGCGCGGCGGTTTGCGGTGCCCCTGGAGGATTATCCGCGCATCCGGCGCGTGGAGGCGCTTGCGGGCGAGCATGCGGCCTTCCTGAAGGCGCATCCCTCCGCCCAACCGGACGCGGAATAAGCTGAACCCCATCCCAGCCCTGTGAATCCAAGCGGCCGCTCATGCCTTGAGCGGCCGCGTTTGCATGGGGCCCGCATTCCCGGAAATCGAGGGTTCGGACACCGATTCCACCGGACCGCTACCAAAGTCAGATCATTCGTCTATTGCAAACGCGTTCGCTGTTATGTACGAATATCGGCAAGCTCTGGCAAAAGAGCGACAGCATGAGAAATGCAGAAGGGAAGGAACTTCCAACGGCCGAGCCCGGCAATGACGGGCGATAGCGCGGCTGTTGTCGGCGGACGAAGGTCCGCTCCTCATTCCCTCCCTTCGACCTTCGGAAGTGGCAGGCCTTCCTGCCCGAAAGCCCTGGGCGGGGCGTGCGCATCGAGCGCCGAACCCGCAGCCGAAATCGTACCCTTTGAGGGAAGGAAGATTATGACGCCACAATCCAAAGCTCTGAACGCCGCTCTTCTTTGCAGCGCGCTCGCCTTTTCCTCGGCGGCCTATGCCCAGGAGATCAAGATCGGTTTCAACGGCGACCTTTCGGCTTCGCCCTCCGCCCAGAGCGGACAGGCCGGCGTGCTCGGCATCCAGGCCGCCATCGACGACATCAATGCCGCCGGCGGCGTGCTCGGCCGCAAGCTGACTCTCGTGGTGCGCGACGATCTCTCGCAGCCGCCGAAGTCGATCCAGAACATGAGCGACCTCATCGACAACGAGAAGGTCGTGGCCGTGCTCGGCCCGACGAATTCGGGCAATGCGCTCGCCTGGAAGCACATTCCAAACCAGAAGAAGAACCCATCCATCGGCTGCATCGGATCCGCGACCGACATCACCAAGCCGATGAGCGCCAGTGCCGACAACTACATGTACCGCGTCTCCATGGTGGACCGGGCGCAGGTCGCCGGCCTCATCGCCTATGCGAAGAGCAATCCCAAGACCAAGAATGTCGGCTTCCTCGTCGAGACCACGGGCTACGGCCAGGGCGGTCTGAAGGATCTTCAGGAGCTCGCCGAGGCCAAGGGCCTGAAGCCGATTGCAACCGAGAAGTTCGGCGTGAACGACACCGACATGACCTCGCAGCTCAACAAGCTGAAGGCTGCCGGCGTCGATACCGTTCTCGTCTGGGCGCAGGGTACGCCGATCGGTCAGCTCGTGCGCAGCATGGAGAAGATCAACTACTTCCCCGTGACGCTGACCTCCTGGTCCTCCGACAACGCGAGCTTCTACGACACGGCGGGCAAGAATCTGGCCGAGAAGCCGGTCTTCATGCGCACCATCACGGAAGACCGCACGCCGAAGCAGCAGCAGCTTTACGATCGGCTCGCTCCCAAGATGACCTCGAAGAGCGCCTTCAGCTTCGCAGCGCATTGTTACGATGCGCTGATGATCACCGCTGCCGCGATCAAGCAGGCGGGCGGCACGGAAGGGGCGAAGATGCGCGAGGCGCTCGAGAATCTTCAGGCGCCCGTCGAAGGCATCATGAAGACCTACACCAAGCCTTTCTCGGCGACCGAGCACGAGGCTCTGACCGCTTCCGACTATCGCTGGACGGTGTGGAAGGACGGACGTCTGGTCTCCTACACCGATGACGTGGTGAAGGCTCTCAAGCCCTCCGACTTCACGCAGTAAAACATAGGCTTGTGGGCCTGCCGGCTAGAAGCGCCGGCAGGCCCTGATATCCCGTACCGGTGGAGCCCCCATGCTGGACGTATACCTCCAGACACTCCTGAGCGGCCTTGCCGTCGGCGGCGTCTATGCCCTGATCGCGCTCGGCTTCAGCATCACCTTCACGACCACGAAGACGCTGAATTTCGCGCAAGGAGAGTTCATCTCGTTCGGCGCCTTCATCGGCGTGACGATGCTCCTGTTGCTGTCGGGCCTGGCGAGCACGACCACGGCCGTTCCCAGCGAGGCGGCTTCGGCCTGGCGCTATCCTGCAGCCGTTATCGGTGCTGGAGCCGTGGCCGGCTTCATGGGCATTCTCATCTTCCTGCTCGCGGTCAAACCCTTTGCCGGCAAGGGCGGCATGAACTGGGTGATGAGCACCCTCGGGTTCGGCGTGATGCTGCAGAGCCTCGGTCTCGCGATCTGGGGACCGGCTCCCGTCATGGTGCCGTCTCCGCTCGGAGATAACGTGCTGCGCATTGCCGGGGCCGGCGTGCGCCCGCAGGAGCTTCTGGTTCTGGCCTGTGCCATCCTGATCATGGTGGCGCTCGATCTGGTGATGCGCCGCTCGCGGATCGGCAAGGCCATGATGGCCGTCGCCCATTCTCCCCAGACGGCAAGCCTCATGGGCATCAATGTCAACCTCGTCATGATCGGCGCCTTTGCTTTGTCGAGCGGGCTTGCCGGCGTCGCAGGCGTTCTGATCGCCCCAATCGCCTCCGCTTCGCTTTTCATGGGCATGGGATTCGCGCTCAAGGCGTTCTCCGGCGCCATCATCGGCGGGCTCAACAATCCGCGCGGCTGCATTTATGGCGGCTTCATCCTGGGCGTTCTGGAATCCGGCATCGGGCTCTGGCAGGCGCAATGGCGTGAGATCGTGGTGTTCGGCTTGATCATTCTGGTTCTGGCGTTTCGCCCGGCGGGCCTCTTCGGCCAGGCTGCTGTCGACAAGGTGTAGCTCGCATGCGCCATCTGATTGGATCCGTCGCTCTCGTTGCCGCAATTGCCGCAGTCGCCTCGTTCATCGAGAACGAGTTCTATCTGCGCACCATGTTCATGATCTGCATCTACTTCCTGTGTGCTGCAGGGATGAACGTGCTGCTGGGCTTTGCAGGGCAGAAGTCGCTTGGACAGGCCGGTCTGTTCGCTGCAGGCGCCTATGCGGTCGCGCTGCTGACAACCCGCTACGAGGTGGGGCCCTGGCTGTCTCTTCTGCTCGCCTGCGGCGTGTCGGCGTTCTTCGGCGTTCTCATCGCCGTACCTTCGCTGCGCGTGAAGGGGCCGAGCCTTGCCATGGTGACCCTCGCCTTCGGTGTCGTCATCGAGAAGGTGGTTACCGAAGGATCGGAAGTCTTCGGCGGGGCCATGGGCATCTATTCGATCCAGCCGCTCAATATCGCCGGCGTGCCGTTCACGATGCTGCAATGGGTCTGGTTCGGCCTGGCGCTCTGCCTCGTCACCCATCTTCTCCTGCGCAACCTTCTGCAGGGCCGGTTCGGCCGCGCCTTCCTCTCGCTCCAGGCGGACGAGGTTGCAGCCGGCGCGGTGGGCGTCGCAGTCTATCGCTACAAGGTCCTCGCCTTCGTCATCGCCGCCGTCACCTGCGGCCTCGCCGGCGCCCTCGTGGCGCAGCAGAACCAGTACATCAATTCCGACTTCATCAATTTCCACCTGTCGATCTTCATTCTCCTTCTCGTGCTCTTCGGCGGCAGCGGATCGCTCTACGGGCCGCTTCTCGGATCGGTGACGCTCGTGATCATCGGCGCGCTCGTCGCGCGCTGGACCTGGATCGAGCATTTCGTCAACGGCGCGCTGCTGCTGTTCGCCCTGTACGCGATGCCGAAGGGGTTGGCCGGCGTGTTCGGTTCACTGTTCAAGAGGTTCGGGCTCGGCGGCGCGACCACCCGCGCGGACGCTGAACTCGGTCGCATCGCGCCCAGGCTGCCGACCCGCTCCGTCGCGCGTAGTGCCAATGCAAGCCTGCTGACGGCCGACAGCCTCAACAAGGCCTTCGGCGGCGTCGTTCCCGCCAAGGATGTGTCCGTCAATCTGACGGAAGGGCATATCCATGCGCTGATCGGGCCGAACGGTGCCGGCAAGAGCACGTTCATCAACATGCTCACCGGAATCATTCCGCCGGATCGTGGCACGGTGACGTTCTTAGGACGCGACATCACGCAGCAATCGGTGCACGGCATCTGCGGCGACGGCGTTGCGCGAACCTTCCAGAATCTCCGGTTGTTCAAGGATCTGTCGGTGCGCGAGAACGTGCTTCTCGGCCAGCATTCGCGCATGCAGAACGGTTTTCTCTCCTCGCTCCTCGGCTTGCCCAAGTCACGGCGGGAGGAGGCGAAGGCACTCGAGAAGGTCAACAACATCCTGCATTTCACCGGCCTTTCGCGCTATGCCGATGCTCCGGCAGGCAGCCTCGCCTACGGTCTTCAGCGCCGCGTCGAGCTGGCACGCGCGCTTGCGTCCGAGCCGATCCTGCTGCTGCTGGACGAGCCCGCGGCAGGGTTGAACCCGCAGGAAACGGCGGAGCTCGGCCAGCTTCTGGTGCGCATCCGCAACGAAGGCATCACGATCCTCCTGATCGAGCACCATATGGACCTTGTCATGACGATTTCCGACCACGTGATCGTTCTCGATTACGGCCAGAAGATCGCCGAAGGCACGCCCGGCAAGATCCAGGCCGATCCGCGCGTGATGGAAGCCTATCTCGGCACCACCATCGAGGCGGCGTAGGGGAGGGGGACGAACATGCTGACATTGAAGGACGTTCACCTCGCCTATGGTCCGATCGCGGCGGTCCGCAGTGCCTCCATCGACGTGAAGGCGGGAGAGGTCGTCGCCATCGTGGGCGGGAACGGCGCGGGCAAGAGCACCCTGCTCAAGGGCATTGCCGGGCTGATGCCCGTAGGCTCAGGCCAGATCGTCTTCGAGGGCGAGGACATCTCGCGGCTGGCGCCGCACAAGCGGGTGGCGCGCGGCATTGCCCTTTCGCCCGAGGGGCGGCAGGTCTTTCCCGACCAGAGCGTCTACGACAATCTGACCCTCGGCGCCTATTTCCGGAAGCTGCCGAACGACGCACTCGACGCGGAGGTCGAGGAGCAGTTCAAGCTCTTTCCCCGCCTGAGGGAGCGGCGCGATCAGCTCGCCGTCACCCTTTCCGGCGGCGAGCAGCAGATGCTCGCCATCGCGCGGGCACTCATGGGCAAGCCCCGGCTGCTCCTTCTCGACGAGCCGTCTCTGGGTCTGGCGCCGAAGATCATTCAGGAGATCTTCGACATCATCGTCTCCCTGCGCCGGTCCGGCATCACGATCCTGCTCGTGGAGCAGATGGCCAATATGGCGCTGGCCATTGCGGATCGGGCCTATGTGCTCGAAACGGGCAGTGTTACACTGTCGGGAACAGGGCAGCAGCTCCTTCACGACCCCAAGGTCCGCGCGGCGTATCTCGGGGTGTCCCACAGCGCCGCATGAAGCGGCGCGGACCAACGATATTGAGCAGACGATGAGTATAGACGGACGCGGCGTACAGTCAGTGGAGGTCGGAGGGCGGATCCTCGCAGCTCTGGTCAGTGCCGGAAAGCCCTTGATGCTGCGCGAACTCGCCACCCTGGCCGACGTGGCGCCCGCCCAGGCCCATGCCTATCTCGTGAGCTTCCGCAAGCTCGAACTCGTCGAGCAGGAGGCGGCGAGCGGGCGCTATCAGCTCGGCCCCTTCGCGCTGCAGCTCGGCATCGCACGGCTGCGCAGCTTCGATCCGTTGCGGCTCGCGGGCCAGGCCATCATCGATTTCTCGGAAGAGATCGGCCTCATGGTCACGATTGCCGTATGGGGAACGCACGGCCCGACCATCGTGCAGGTGCAGGAGGGCAGCGACCAGGTTCACGTGAACGTGCGCACCGGCACCGTCTTCACGATCACCGGCACAGCGACCGGAAAGGTTTTTGCGGCCTTCATGCCGCCGAAAGTCATTGAGACGCAGGTGACGGAAGAGCTGCGCAAGGGGGCACGCATCCAGGGCATCGGCACGGCCACGTCGCGCAAGGAACTCGAGACCGATATCGCCAGCGCCCGGAGCCTCGGCTACGCTCCGACGGAGGGCAAGCCCGTCACCGGAATCAATGCCATCGCCGCGCCGGTTTTCGATTACAGCGGGAAGATGCAGATCGTCATTACCGTCATCGGTCCGATGGGCGTTCTCGATGTCGGTGCCGACAGCGCCTACACCAAGGCGCTTCTGGCCTTCACCCATCGATTGTCGGCGCAGCTCGGCTATACCCCGCACGCGGTCGACGGGGCGAGTCAGGAAGAAGTCGCGTCTGCCGCGAGCACCGGAACACCGGCGAAGCGTCGCCGTCGCGCTTAAGCTTTTTTGGCTTAACAGACCCTAGAGCATCGGACCCAAAAGTGGACCCACTTTTGGGATCCAATCCGATGCTCCACTCTTTGAAGAGCGCATCGCACGATGCGCTATCGAACACTTCCCAGCGCGTGCTTTGCCTTGCGAAGCGCGCGCTTTTTCACGTCACGGGAATGGCGGAATTTTGCGGTCTACGACTATTCGCTATTTGCGAATGCGTTCGCCATATGCTTATCTAATCTCAGCCTCCACCGACATCAGAAGAGGTGGTTTTCTCAATTCAGTTCAGGGAGCCGAAACGGATGTTGCTCGAAGAGCGTATCGCACTTGTCACCGGGGCCGGGCAGGGCAATGGCGCAGCCATCGCAAAAGGTCTTGCGAAAGAAGGCGCGCGGATCATCGCGACGGATTTGAATGGCGAGGCTGCCGAACGCACGGCCAGGGAGGTCGTCGAGAGTGGCGGCGAAGCTTGGGCCTACACGCTCGATGTCGCCGATGCCGAGGCATGCAAGGCGCTGGCACGGGATGTCGAGACATCCATCGGCCAGGTCTCGATTCTCGTGAACAATGCGGGCATCTGTCCGCGCAACACCATCGACAGCCCCGACGTGATGCGCCTCTGGGACGCCGCGATGCAGGTCAACCTCAACGGCACGCTGAACGTGACGCTGGCTTTCGTTCCGGCGCTGCGGGCGACGAAGGGAACGGTCATCAACATGGCCTCGATCGCATCCTTCGTGTCGACCTCCACATCGATCAGCTACTCGACCTCGAAGGCTGCCGTGCGCATGCTCACCCAGAACCTGGCGCAGGAACTCGCCAAGGACGGCGTTCGCGTGAACGCCATCGCGCCGGGGACCCTCAACACGCCGATGACGGAAGCGACGCGCACCAATCCGGAGCGCGCCGAGCGATTCCTGTCGCGCATTCCGCTCGGCCGTTTCGGCGAGCCCGAGGAGCTTGTCGGTCCGACGGTGTTCCTGGCTTCAAACATGTCGACTTACGTCACCGGAACGACACTCGTCGTCGACGGCGGCTATCTGGCCGTATGAGGAGACGATCATGATCGTACGCATGGGACTTCTCACCCGCCGGCCCGAGATCAGCAGTGCCGAGTTCAGGCACCATTGGCGTGAGGTGCATGGCCCTCTCGCCGCGCGCCTGCCGGGCCTGCGAGGCTATCATCAGAACCACGTCGTCGACAGTCGCCAGCTCGCCATCGATCACGCGCGCGGTTCCTGGTCCGTCGACGGCATTTCCGAACTGTGGTTCGACAGCCTGGACGACATGAACAAGGCCGTGTCGTCGGAGGAATACAAGGCCGTTGCGCAAGACCATCACACCTTTGTCGGCACTACGGGTCTGATCACGGCCGTGCAGAACGTCGTCGTGCCCGTCGATGTCACGGCCGGGCCGCTGGTGAAGCGGATGTCGATCCTCTCGCGCAAGCGAGGCCTCACGCCTGATCAGTTCAAGCATGAGTGGTGGGGCTTCCATGCCGAGGCCGTGCGTAAGTTCCCGAACCTGATGGGCTACACGCAGAACCTCGTCGTCGAACGCAGCGCAGGCTTAGGTCAGCCGGCATCGCACGACGATCTTCCCATCGATGGAATGGTGGAAATGTGGTTCCGCTCCGTCGCCGATATCGAGACCGCTTTCCGCTCTCCGGCCGCCGAAGTCTCGCAGACCCATGCGCTCAGCTTCATCGCGGAGATCACGACGTTTCTCGTCGAGACGCATGAGATCGTGAAGGCGGATCCGCTGCCGGCAGTGGGCGCGTAAGAAGCGCAAAACATCTTGAATTAACGAATGCGTTCGTCTAAAACAAATTAACGAACGCATTCGCAAATGCTGAAGCAAATGTCCTCCCGGCGAAGCTGAGCGGCCGGTACGAGATCAAGAGGAACGCCATGAAGCCGACGAAAACTGTTACCTGCGATGTTCTCGTGGTCGGATCCGGTGCAGGCGGTCTTGCGACCGCGCTCACGGCCCGTCATCACGGGCTCGAGGTGATCGTGGCCGAGAAGGAGCCGGTCTTCGGCGGGACGACGGCGCGCTCCGGCGGATGGATGTGGATCCCCTGCAACCCCCTGGCGCAGAAAGAGGGCTTCAAGGATTCGAGGGAAGCGGCCCGCACCTATCTCCAGCACGAGGCCGGCAACCATTTCGATGCCGGGCGCGTCGATGCATTCCTCGACAACGGCCCGAAGATGGTCGATTTCTTCGAGAAGAATACGGAGATGGAATTCACCCTCGGTCCCGCCTTCTCGGATTACCATCCCGATGCCCCTGGTGGCATGGCGGGCGGACGCTCCATCGTCGCGACGCCTTATGACGGCCGCAAGCTCGGCAAGGAAATTTCCCGCCTGAGGCCGCCGCTCAAGGAGATCACCTTCCTCGGCATGATGATCGGCTCCGGCAAGGAGTTGCTGCACTTCTTCAACGTGACCCGTTCCGTCAAGTCGGCCGCCTATGTCGGCGTGCTGCTGGCGAAATATGGCCGCGATCTCGTCTCGCATGGACGTGCGATGCGCCTGACCAACGGCAATGCCTTGATCGGCCGGCTCGCGAAATCGGCCATCGATCAGAATATTCCGATCTGGACCTCGGCGCCGGTCAAGGATCTCATCGTTGAGAACAATGCGGTCAAGGGCGCGCTCGTGCAGACCGAGGACGGCGTGACCGAAGTGCGCACGCGTCGCGGCGTCGTTCTTGCCGCCGGCGGCTTTCCGCAGGACGTGCTGCGCCGCAAGGAGTTGTTCGCGCATGCGCCTTCGGGCCAGGAGCATTGGTCGCCCGCACCTCCCGGTAACACCGGCGACGGCATTCGGCTGGGCGAAAAGGTCGGCGGGCGTGCCATCGCGGGCCTGCCGAATGCGGCCGCCTGGGTTCCGGTGTCGCTGGTTCCGCGCCGCGACGGGACGTCGGGACCGTTCCCGCACTTCATCGATCGCGGCAAGCCCGGCGTGATCGCCGTGACCAAGAGCGGCAAGCGTTTCACCAACGAGGCCAATTCCTATCATGACTTCGTGCAAGCCATGGTCGGCGCCTGCGGAGACGATCCGGAAAAGGCGGCCTGGCTCATCGTCGATCACCCGACGATCCGCCGCTACGGCCTCGGCTTCGTGAAGCCCTTCCCGGTTCCGCTCACTCCCGTTCTGCAGAACGGATATCTGCTCAAAGGACGCACCCTGCGCGAACTCGCAGCCAAGGCCGGCATCGATCCTTCCGCCTTCGAGCAGACGGTGGAAACCTACAATCGTGACGCGCGCAAGGGCGACGATCCGCAGTTCAAGCGCGGCAGCACGGCCTATAACCGCTATCTCGGCGATCCGGATCACAAGCCGAATCCTTGCGTCGGTCCCATCGAGCGCGGTCCCTTCTATGCCGTCAAAGTCGTGCCGGGCGATCTCGGTACCTTCGCCGGGCTCAGGACCGATCCGAATGCACGGGTCATCGATGAGGACGGGCAGGTCATCCCGGGCCTCTATGCCGCCGGCAACGACATGGCGAGCATCATGGGCGGCAATTATCCCGGCGGCGGCATCACGCTCGGCCCCGCCATGACCTTCGGCTACATCGCTGGCCGTCATCTGGCGGGCGTCGCCGAGACGGGCAACGCCGCTGCAGATCGTCCGGCGGCATAGCGATGTCATCGCCGCACCGGCCGATTCTCTTCCAACCGCTGCAGATCCGCGGGCTCGAACTCAAGAACCGCGTGGTCATCTCGCCCATGTGCCAGCATTCCGCACTGGAGCGCGGCTGCGCGGGAGCGTGGCATCTGGTCCATCTGGGAAAGTTCGCGCTTGGCGGGGCGGGACTGATCTTCGTCGAGAGCACGGCGGTGGAGCAGGGGGCGCGGATCGGCGTTCGCGACCTCGGTCTCTGGTCTGACGAGCAGGTGGCGCCCTTCAAGGCCATCGTCGATTTCGTGCATCAGAACGGCGGCGCCATCGGCGTTCAGCTTGCCCATGCCGGCCGCAAGGCGGGATCGCAGGCACTGTGGGAAGGCGGCCGAGCCCTGACCATGGAACAGCTGCAGGCGACCGGTGAGCCGTGGCGGCGGATCGGCCCGAGCGCTGTCGCGGCAGGGCCGGAATGGTCCGAGCCGGAAGCATTGAGCCTCGACGGCATTGCCGACATCCGACAGATGTTCGTCGCTGCGGCGGAGAGAGCCGAACGCGCGGGCTTCGATGTTCTGGAGCTGCATTTCGGCCACGGCTATCTCGTCGCATCGTTCTTGTCCCCGCATTCGAATCGTCGCGAGGACGATTACGGCGGTTCGCGAGACAATCGGATGCGGCTCGCCCTCGAGATTGCGCGCGACGTCCGCGCGGCCTGGCCTAAGGAAAAGCCGCTCTTCGTGCGGATTTCCGCCGTCGATGGCACGGAGAACGGGTGGGGGCTTGACGATTCCGTCGTGCTTGCGCGCGCGCTCAAAGAGGTCGGCGTCGACGTGATCGACTGCTCGTCGGGCGGGCTGTCCGAGGAGACGCGCAACGCGAACGTGCCGCGCGGGCTCGGCTTCCAGGTCCCGTTCTCGGAGCGCATCCGCCGCGAGGCGGATGTGATGACCCAATCCGTCGGCGTCATCCTCGACGGTCATCAGGCTGAAGCCATTCTGCAGGAGGGTCGTGCCGATCTGGTCGCCGTCGGACGACAGGCTCTGTACGATCCCTATTGGGCGCACCATGCCGCCCACGCCTTGGGCTATGATCTTCGCTTCGGAGGCTGGCCGATCCAGCATGGTCCATGGCTCGCAAAGCGCGCACCGCTCATGGAGCAACTCCAATTCACGGATAACAACACCAGGAGCCTGAACGGCTCGGGTCGCTAAAACGGGAGAACAGACATGACCGCCAAATCCTTCGCTTCGACAGGTGATCTCTCGGAGAAGAACGTATCGTTTACCGAGATTGGGCCGGATCTGTATGCCTACACGGCGGAAGGTGATCCCAATTCCGGCATCATCGTCGGCGACGACGGCTGCATGGTGATCGATGCGCAGGCAACACCCGCCATGGCCGAAGACGTGATCGCCCGCGTACGCACGATCACCGACAAGCCGATCAAGTATGTGGTCCTCTCCCACTATCACGCTGTCCGCGTGCTCGGCGCCTCGGCCTATAACGCGCAAGGCATCATCGCCTCGAACGCCACCTACGATCTCATCGTCGAGCGCGGCGAGCAGGACAAGGCTTCCGAGATCGGGCGCTTCCCGCGCCTGTTCCGCGGCGAGAGCAGCATCCCGGAAGGCTTGACCTGGCCGACGCTCACCTTCGAGAGCGGCATGTCGGTGTTTCTCGGCAAGCGCGAAGTCAAGCTGTTCCATCTCGGTGCAGGCCATACGGCAGGCGATATCGTCGCATGGGTGCCCGATGCGGAGGTGATGTTCTCCGGCGACCTCGTGGAATACCACTCCGCCTGCTATTGCGGCGACGCTCACCTGCGTGAATGGCCGCAGACGCTCGATGCGATCATGGACTTCCAGCCCAAGGCGATTGCTCCCGGCCGCGGCGATGCCCTGCAGGGCGAGCGCCAAGTTCGCGAGGCCATTGCCATGACGCGCGATTTCGTGACGAGCCTTTATGGCGCGGCGGAGATATCGGTGGCGAAGGGGCGGTCGCTGAAGGAAACCTTTGCGGCGACGCGCGAGGTGATGGATCCCAAATTCGGCTCCTTCGCGATCTACGAGCATTGCCTGCCGTTCAACGTCTCGCGTGCCTTCGACGAGGCGTCCGGCATCGATCATCCGGTGATCTGGACCGCCGAGCGTGACCGCGAAATGTGGGCCGCGCTGCAGGGTTAAAGAGATCCTTTCAAACGATCCTGAGCGAGCGATGGTCGATAACGGGATCCTCGCTCGCTCAGTGGCAACGTGCGTTCATACTCTCCGGACGCTGAAGGCTTGCGCGAAGGTTGCATCGATGTCTCTTGCCGGAACGAGCGGTCTTCAAGCAGGCAAGCGGAAGGCCGTTGCGGTCGGCATTCTCTGGGGGCTCGTCGCGGCTTTGGCCTGGTCCGGCTACAATGTCGGCTCACGCCTCGGGCGGCTCGATGGTCTTTCGCCGACCGACATGTCCATGCTTCGCTTCGGGGTTGCGGCCCTGCTGCTGGTACCCTTCGTCGCGTCGCGCCGCAATGGGCATCCGCTCGGCTGGCTGCGTCTCTTGTGCCTCGTCGCTCTCGCAGGGCCGCTCTTCGGCCTGCTGATCAACACCGCCTTCGGGCTGGCACCGTTGTCGCATGCGGTGGTGCTGACGGCGGGGGGCACGATGGTGAGTGCCACCGCTCTTTCCTGGGGGCTCGATCGCAAGAGCCCGCCGCTGTTCAGAAGCGTCGGAATGGCGATCCTCATCGCAGGTCTCCTGGTGATTGCGTCCGATCAGGAGGCACAGGAGGCACGAGCCTCAGGACATGTATGGCTGGGCGATCTGTGCTTCGCCGCCGGGGGGGCGCTTTGGGGGACCTTCACCTATCTTCTCGGGCGCTGGAAGGTGGATCCTCTCGCGGGCATCGGCCATGTTTCCGTTCTGTCGGCGCTCGCTTTCCTGCCCTTCTTTCTGGTCTGGCACACCGGTGATGCCATACCCGCAGGCATCTGGCTCAGCCAGGCGTTCTACCAGGGCGTTCTCGGCGGCTGTCTGGCACCCGTTGCCTTCGCCAAGGCCGTATCGCATATCGGTGCGTCGGAAGCCGCATTGTTTCCCGCCCTCGTGCCGTCTGGCGCACTCCTGCTGGCTATCCCGTTGCTCGGCGAATGGCCGAGCGCATCGGAAAACGCCGGCGTCTTCATCTGCACCGCAGGCTTGCTCACGGCATTCAATATCCTGCGCTTCCTTCGGAAGGACCGCTCCGTTCTTTAAGGCATCGACGCCTGCTCGAGGCCCGTGCCTACGAATGTGCGGAACTCGGCGATGAAAGCTTCCGCCAGCAGGGACGACGGCCGCTGTTCCGACCGGATCGCTTCGAGCATGATCGGCGTCTCGGGAACGAAGGGCTTCACGACGACATTCGGGAACATGCTGAACAATGCGGAATACGGATCGACGATGGCGATGCCGGCACCTGTGTTCACCATGGCCCAGGCATTGATGATGAGGCCAACCTCCACGGCGGGCTGAAAGTTGATGCGCGCTTCGGCGAAGATCCCATTGATGATCGGCGCCAGGCCTTGACTGCTGGTATAGCTGACGAGGGGATAGGGCGCGATATCCGCGACAGACACCGAGTCCAATGCTGTCAGAGGATGTCCCTTCGGGATGATGCAGATCAGGTTCTTCTCGACGATGTCTTCGACCTTGATCGTCGGAAGCTCGGGGGTCAGGAAGCCGAATCCGAGATCGGCAGCACCTGTCGACACCAACTCCATGACTTCCCGTCGCGAATGCATCTGAAACCGGATACTCACGTCGCTCCGGTTCGCGAGGAACGCACCGACGGCTGAGGGCAGCAGGGTCGTGCCGATCGCCGGGATAGCCACGATATTGAGCGTGCCGCTTTTCGCCTCGCGCAACCCTTGGATGGTCCGCTTGACCACATCGACCCGGTCGAAGACATGCTCGATCTGGTTGAAGAGGATCCGCGCTTCCGGCGTCGGCTCGAGCCTGCCCTTGACGCGCTGGAACAGGCTGAAGCGCAGGCGATCTTCCGTGTAGCGCAAGACCCCGGTGACCGAAGGTTGGGAGATGTTGAGCATCTTGGCCGCACCGGTCACCGTACCCGATACCATGATCGCGTAGAAAACCTCCATCTGACGCAAATTCATGGTGCGGCGTGTCCCCAGGCCCCGGCTGAGATTATGGCCCAGATTGGCGAAGTCGCCCTTCGATGGGAAGGCCATAATTGAGCCAACTCTGCCTAAACCGCACCTGAGAGGCCGATTTCGCCGCCATTCTCAAGAACAAAAATCGAACATTCCCTGCGCATGGTCCCATAGCTTCGCACTATCGATCTGCGACATTTTCCAATTTGCCCCATCGGAAGCGGCAACCGATGATCCTGGGCATCGATATTCCGATTGGGAGAAGCGCTGTTGACGAGCATTGCCTCCACCCGCCTCACAGCCGAGATGCAGGCCTGGCGGCATCACCTTCATGCCATCCCCGAGACCGCCTTCGAGGAGTTCAAGACCTCCGATTATGTAGCGGGTCTGCTGACGGAGTTCGGGCTCGATGTTGCTCGGGGAATCGGCGGAACCGGTGTCGTCGGGAGCCTCACGCGCGGCAGAGGGCGAACGATCGGTCTGCGGGCAGAGCTCGATGCCCTCGACATCGAAGAGGTTCGAGATCTTCCTTACCGCTCGCGCCATCACGGCAAGATGCATGCCTGCGGCCATGATGGCCATATGGCGATGCTGCTCGGCGCGGCACGTTATCTTTCGGCTTCCGATACGTTTCGCGGGACAGTCCGTTTCATCTTTCAACCGGCGGAAGAGAACGAGGGCGGCGGGCTGCGCATGATCGAGGACGGTCTTTTCGACCGGTTTCCGGTCGATGCGGTCTTCGGCATGCACAATTGGCCCGGTATCGAAATGGGCCACATGGCCGTCCGGTCCGGGCCGATCATGGCAGCCTCGGACATGTTCGAGATCACCGTCACGGGGCAGGGCACCCATGCGGGCATGCCGCATATGGGCTCGGATGCCATCGTGGCCGCCTCCGCCCTCGTGGCCGCGCTTCAGACCATCACCAGCCGGCGCGTTCACCCGGCGGAGCCGAGCGTGGTCAGCGTCACGCAGATCCACGGCGGGAACACCTGGAACGGCGTGCCGGCAGAAGTCGTCTTACGCGGAACCGTGCGCTCCTTCGATCCGGGCGTCCGCCACGGCATCGAAGCCGCCATGGGCACGATCGCTGCCGGAATCGGCCGGACGCACGGCGTCACGGTCAAGGTGGACTACGATCGGCGCTATCCCGCCACGGTCAATCACCCCGAGGCCGTGGAAACGGTGGCAAGAATTGCCGCCTCCCTGTTCGGAGCGGCCAATGTCGTCAGGGATGCCTTGCCATCCATGGGAGCCGAGGATTTCTCCTACATGCTTCAGAAACGACCGGGATGCTTCGTCTGGCTCGGGGCCGGACCGACCGCCGACGGCCATGTGCTCCATAACGAGCACTACGACTTCAACGACCGGCTGCTTCCGCTCGGCGCCGAGTTCTGGATCCGGCTCGTGCAATCCGAACTCCCTGTCGAAGGACCATAGGCTCACCTTATCGAAGATTCCAAAATCAGTATTGGCCCGACACCGAGCTGCAATCTCAAATTTCCCTACGGTCAAAGGCATCAGCCGAAGCAACGGAGACATCGGCCCATGTATAGAAAGAACACCCTCAAGGAGCGCCTGCGGAACGCGGAGAATGTCTTCGGCTGCTGGACCATGCTGGGCAATCCGCACGTGACGGAGATCCTTGCGCTGGCGGGCTTCGATTATCTCATCCTGGACCAGGAGCACGGCCTCGGCGACCCGACATCCCTGTCGCTGCAATTGCAGGCTGTATCTGCCACGAACACCACGCCGATCGTGCGCGTGCCCTGGAACGATCACGTCTATCTCAAGCGCGTGCTCGATGTCGGCGTCGAAGGCGTCATGATTCCGAGCGTCGAGACGGCGGAGGAGGCCCGTGCCGCGGTGGCGGCCTGCCGCTATCCGCCCCTCGGCCGCCGCGGCACCGCCGCCAGCACGGTCCGCGCCTCGAGCTACGGCATGGCGCCGGATTACGTGTCCACCTGCGCGGACAATCTGCTGATCGTTCTTCAGATCGAGTCGGCCAAGGGCGTGGAGAACATCGACGAGATCCTCGAGGTCGAGGGCATCGACGTCATGTTCATCGGGCCCTACGATCTCTCGGGAACGATGGGGCATCTGGGCAACATCAAGCATCCCGAGGTGGCGCGGGCGATCGAGCATGCGGAGAGCCGGATCAAGGCGAAGGGATTGCCGATGGGAACCGTCCCGCATCCCGGCTGCACGTGGAAGGATATGTTCGCGCGCGGGTATCAATTCGTGAACGCCGGCAGCGACGTGGCTCGCCTGCGCGACGGCTCGCTCGTCGACGTCAAGGCATTCCGGGAGATCTACCGGGATCCAAAGCTTTCGGCGGCATAAGAGCAGGGCGAATGCGCGGGAGCTCGTTCTCCCGCGCATAATGGAGCATGAGGCCAAAGAGCGAAGAAGATGCCGGCACAGGCGCGAACGCTCAGCAGAGGAACTCGGACGGCTGTCCTTGAGCGAAAGTGGAGAGAGCGAATGGCAAGCAACCCAGATTTCACCCGCCGGCACTTTCTCGGCGGTCTTAGTGCCCTGACGGCGGCAGCAACATTCGGAGGGTCCGGCATCGCCTTTGCCCAGGCCGTCGGCGATACGCTGGTCGTCGGTCAGACCGGGGACATCATGTCGCTCGATCCAGCCTACCGCCTGGATACGCTGACCGGCATCGTGCAGAAGCATCTCTACTCCTCCGTCCTGAGTCGAATGCCCGACATGAGCGTCGGGCCGGGCGTTGCCAAGACGGCAGAGCGCGTGTCGCCGACGAAATGGCGTCTCGTGCTGCGCGAAGGGATGAGGTTCTCCAATGGCGAGCCCGTGGATGCGGAGGCTGTGAAATATACGATCGCGCGTCTCAATGCCGAGGAAACGAAATCTCCGATCAAGAGCTTCTTCGTCAACCTGAAGTCCGTCGAGATCGAGTCGCCTTATGTGGTGACGATCGAAACCGAAGCGCCCGACGCCCTGTTCCAGGCGCGCATGACGAACCTGCAGCTCGTGCCGCCGAAATACACAGCGGGCGTCGGTCTGAAGTTCAACGAGGCGCCGATCGGCTCCGGCCCGTACACGCTCGACCGCTGGCGCCGTAACGAGGAGGTTGTCCTCCTTGCGAACCCGACCTACGGCGGCGAGGTGAAGCCGAAATACAAGCGCATCGTGTTCCGTCCGGTGCCGGAGGAAATCGCACGCATCTCGGCCGTCAAGACCGGTGCCGCGCATCTCGTAACGTCGCTGTCGCCCAATCAGGCCGCGAGCCTGTCGAGCAACGAGGACGTCCAGGTGCTCAAGGTCGAGAGCAACCGCGTCATGGTGGTTCAGTTCAACCCCTTTGCGGAGCCGGCGACGAACCCGCTGTTCCGCCGCGCCGTGGGGCTGGCGATCAACCGCGACGAGCTGATCAAGGGCCTGATGAAGGGCTATGCGAGCCCGGTCAAGACGATCTACGCATCGTCGATCCAGGGCGTGCCGGCCGATGCGCAGGGCGATTTCCCGTACAATCCCAACGAGGCCAAGAAGATCATCGAGGATCTCGGTCTCAAGGGGAAGGAGATCGAGCTGGCAGGTGCTGCGGGGCGCTACCCCCTCGACAGAGAGACGGCGCTCGCCGTCGGCGCTCAGTTGCGGCGGGTTGGGCTCGATGTCAAAGTGCGGACGGAGGAGTACGGATCCTTTGCCACCAAGATCAAGTCGAATACGGTCGCGCCGATCTTCATCCAGCCGCACGGCAATGTCTGGCTCGATCCGCTGCCGCAGATCATCGCCTTCTTCTACAGCAAGGGCCATTGGTCGGGCTGGAAGGAGCCGGCTCTCGACGCCATGATCGACAAGGCAAACCAGGCGGACGGGCCCGAGCGCGTCGCCCTCGTCGGGCAGCTGATCAAGAAGCTCAGGGACGATGCCTCCGCCGTTCCCCTGTTCGCGCATGAGGTCGTCTACGCCGCCGCGCCCTCGCTGAAATGGCGCCCGCGTGCCGATGACCTCATCGTCGCCGAGGAAATCGGATGACCCTTGAGGCGTCTGACGAGGCGAGGCTGATCGCCTGGATCGAGCGGAGGGCGGATCTCTCACTCGAAGAGATCCGGCGCTCGATCCGGCAGCCGAGCGTCAGCCAGACGGGGGAGGGGATCGCGGAGATGGCCCAATGGACGCGGGCCTATCTGCAGGAACTCGGAGCGCAGGCCCGGCTGGTGCCGGGCCGCCACGCTCCGATCGTGGAAGGCGAACTCATCGCCGATCCGCAGGCTCCGACCTTGCTGCTCTACGACCTCTATGACGTGCAGCCGGCCGCAGGCCAGGCGGGATGGAACGTGGAGCCCTTCGCCGCCGAGATCGTTCCCGAGGCGAACGGGCGGCAGCGCCTTGTCGGCAGAGGCACCTTCAACTCCAAGGGGCCTCTGTTCGGGACGCTCGCCGTTCTCAAAGCTTTTCGCGAAGCCGGGATCCAACCTCCGGTGAATGTCCGCTTCCTGATCGAAGGTGAAGAGGAAATCGGTAGCCCATCCCTGCCGGGATATATCGACGAGAACCGGGATACGCTTACGCGGTGCGATGCCGCCTTCATTCCCTATTTCGGCACGACGGGTGCCGGCCATACGATTCTGCGTCTGGGATTCAAAGGTCTTGTCCTCCTGGAGTTCAAGGTTACGGGAGGCGCCTGGGGCGGTCCGGTCGCGGGCGATCTTCATGCCCTGCATGGCGCCCTCGTCGCGAGCCCCTCGTGGCAGCTTGTGCAGGCGCTCGCAACGCTCGTCGACCGTCAGGAGAGGATCGTTGTCGACGGCCTCGACGCTGTGACGCCGCATCCGACCGAGCTTGAGCAACGGCTCATCGACACCGTGGCGAAGGTCCATGATTTCGAAGCCTATCGCGCGGAAATCCGCGGCGCGCGCCTGAAATCCGATGCACCGCCGCGGGACCTCCTGACCGAACTCATGTTCTCCTGCACGCTCAACATCGACGCGCTCAAGGCGGGAAAGGTCGAGGAGGGGCACGACCCGGCGACCATCATTCCCCGCACTGCCAGCGCATATGCCGATCTGCGCGTCCTGCCCCGCATGGATCCGAACGTGGTGGTGAGCCTGATCCGGCAGCATCTCGACAGGCGCGGATTCGAGCATGTGGAGATTATCGTTCGATCCGCATATCCGGCATCGAGCAGCGCGGCGGACGAGCCGGTGGTGAGAGCCCTGGCCGAGGCATGCCGCGACCACGGCGCCGATCTGCGGATCTATCCGCTCCATGCGGGTGCTGCGCCCATGTACCTGTTCTCGCAGGTGCTGGGCCTGCCTTACGCATTCGGTGGAATCGGTCACGGCGCCGGATCGCATGGGCCGAACGAGTACATCATGGTCGATGACATCGTGTCGTTCATGAAATCGGTGGCGACGTTCTTTTACCGCTTCTCCCGCTATCAGCGAGACAAACGATGTTGACCTATCTTGCCAGACGGAGCCTCCTCGTCATCGTCACGATCACCGGCGTCATGACGATCCTCTTCGGTCTGCAGAAACTCGCCGGCGATCCCACCATCTTTCTCCTTCCGCCCGAGGCGACGGAAACCGAGCGTCTGAACCTCCTGCGGCAGCTCGGCCTCGATCGGCCTCTCATCATCCAATACATTTCATTCCTGACCAATGCCGCGACCGGGAATATCGGCCTGTCGTGGAAGTACAATCAGCCAGCGCTGCCCATCGTGCTCGAGGCCTTTCCCGCCACGATCCTTCTTGCCACGTCGGCCCTTGCATTCAGCATTCTTACGGCCGTTCCGCTCGGTATTCTGGCAGCGCTCAGGCGCGACACCTGGGTCGACACCTTCGCGAGCGGCATTGCCGTGATAGGTCAGGCGATGCCCGTATACTGGTCGGGGCTGCTGTTCATCCTGCTGTTCAGCACCACGCTGCGATGGCTTCCATCCATGGGCAGCGAGGGATGGCTGGCCTTGATCCTCCCCGCTATCACTCTGGGCCTGAACACCATGGCCCGCATCATGCGCATCACGCGCTCGTCGATGCTCGATGTGCTCGGTCAGGATTACGTGAGAACCGTCCGAGCCAAAGGCATTCCCGAATATACCATCCTGTTCAAGCATGGCCTGCGCAATGCTGCGGTCCCGATCGTTGCGCTGATCGGGCTGCAGCTCGGCGGCCTTCTCGGCGGCGCCGTCCTCATCGAAACCGTCTTCTCCTGGCCGGGCGTCGGGAGACTGGCCGTCAATGCCGTCTACTCCCGCGATTTCCCGCTCGTGCAGTCGGTGGCGCTCATGGTCACGATTACGTTCTCACTCGTGAACATGTTCGTCGATGTACTCTGCGCGATGCTCAACCCTCAAATCCGATTGAATTGAACGGGGATCGACATGTCGAAGAAAGGTCTCGTCGGATTTGGCATCCTTTTCCTGGTGATCGTTGCGGCGATCACGGCCCCGTGGATTTCCCCGTTCGATCCCAATGCCCAAGACATCATCAATAGCCTTGCCGCGCCGCTCGCCGAGGGGAGCGAAGGTGGCATTCATCTCCTTGGCACGGACCGGCTGGGGCAGGATGTCATGAGCCGCATCATCTACGGCACGAGGGTGTCGCTGACGGTCGCGTTCGGCGCCGTAGGGGTGTCGGCCCTGATCGGCATTCCACTCGGGCTCGCGGCAGGGTTCATGAATCGCTCCATCGAGTCGCTGGTCCTCGTCGCCACCGATATCGTCCTCTCGATCCCGTTCATCCTCCTTGCTCTCGTTCTCATGAGCGTGCTCGGCGCCAGCCTGACCAACCTCATCATCGCCTTTGCCGTCGTGCGCTGGGCGCAGTTCGCCCGGGTGACCTATTCGTTGTCCCTCGAGCTGCGGGAAAAGGAATATGTCCTGTCCTGCAAGGCAGCGGGCATTTCGTTGCCGCGGACGCTTGCCGTTCACGTCCTGCCCAACATGGTCGGACCCCTGATGGTGGTGGCGACCCTTGAGCTCGCTTATGCGATCCTGATGGAATCCGGTCTCTCTTTCCTAGGCCTGGGCGCTCCACCGGAGACGCCGTCCTGGGGTGGAATGCTGCAAGAGGGACGCAACGAGCTCGACACGGCCTGGTGGCTCACGGCGGCTCCGGGGATCGCCATCATGGCGACCGCCATCGGGTACAACTTCGTCGGAGATTGGATCCGCGATCGTCTCGATCCGCGCCTGCAGGGAGTGCTGCGATGAACGCGCCGGTCTTTCAGATGCGCAATGTCAGCATCGACCTCGACAGCCCGAAGACTCCGGCACGCCGGATCGCCAACGGGATCGATCTCGAACTGCATCGCGGCAAGACGCTGGCCCTCGTGGGTGAAAGCGGTTGCGGAAAATCCGTGACAGCTCTGTCGGCGATGAATCTCCTCTCGGCCCCTCTCAGGATCAGCGAGGGTTCCATCCTCCTGGAAACCGAAGCGGGTCGGGAAGACATCGCGAGGTTGAACCCTTCGGGATCGCAGATGCGGGCCATTCGCGGGCGCCGCATCGCGATGATCTTCCAGGATCCGATGACGGCGCTCGATCCTGTCTATACCGTCGGCGATCAGATCACCGA
Organism: Microvirga zambiensis WSM3693; assembly: GCF_016735695.1. GTDB lineage: Bacteria > Pseudomonadota > Alphaproteobacteria > Rhizobiales > Beijerinckiaceae > Microvirga > Microvirga zambiensis. The sequence goes on from NZ_JAERQD010000010.1 coordinate 32,768, forward strand.
AAGCCTGTGCCAGCATCTCGGCCTGTCCCGCAAGGATGCTTGGAAAAGGGCAGTCGAGCTTTTAAGGCTAGTCGGCATCCCGGCGCCCGAGCAGCGCGCCAGGAACTATCCCTTCCAGCTCTCGGGCGGAATGCGCCAGCGCGTGATGATCGCCATCGCGATCGCCTGTTCTCCAAGTGTCCTGATCGCAGACGAGCCGACCACGGCACTCGATGTCACTGTCCAGGCTCAGATCCTGGAACTTCTGCGCGGGCTTGGCGAAGACCTTGGAATGGCGACCCTTCTCATCACCCACGATCTGGGAGTCGTTGCCGAGAATGCGGACGAGGTCATCGTCATGTATCGCGGTTACGTGGTCGAGAAGGCCGGTGTCGATGCTTTGTTCGACAATCCGGCTCATCCCTATACCCAGGGTCTCATGGCGTCCCTGCCGCCAGCGGATGGAGAGCGGATCGAGCTGACGCCCATCCCCGGCCAGGTTCCAGCGATCACCGAGGATATCGTCGGCTGTCCCTTCGCCAGCCGGTGCCCTCATGTCATGCCGAAATGCGGTGAGACGATGCCTGCCCTTGGCGCAATCTCCTCCGAGCAGTCGGTGGCCTGCTGGCTGTATCCTGCTGCCGCGGAGGCTCGCCCATGACCGACCGGCTTCGCATCAGCGATCTCAAGGTCCATTATCCGGTTCGTAAAGGCTTGCTGCGGCGGGTCGTCGGCGCGGTCCGGGCGGTGGATGGTGTGAGCCTGTCGATTCCGACCGGCGCAACCTTCGGCCTCGTCGGAGAGAGCGGCTGCGGCAAGAGCTCCCTCGCGAGAGCCATTCTTCAGCTGCAAAAGCCGAGCGGAGGCAGAATCCTTTTCCGGGCGGAGGGGCAGGACGATGCGGCGACGGACCTGACAGCGCTGAGCCCGCGCAGGCTGCGTGCCTTGCGGCGGGAGATGCAGATCGTCTTTCAGGATCCCTATTCGGCACTCAACCCGCGTTTGCGCGTGAAGACGATTCTCGATGAGCCCCTGCGGGCAATGGAAACTTTAAGCCGTGCGGAGCGCCGCGCGCGGATCGTGCGAAGTCTCGAGGCTGTCGGCTTGACGGAGGCTGCTCTGGAGAGATTCCCGCACCAGTTCTCGGGCGGTCAGCGCCAGCGTATCGCGATCGCCCGCGCGCTCCTCTCGAACCCGAACTTCATCGTCCTCGACGAGCCGGTCTCGGCGCTCGACGTGTCCGTTCGCGCACAGATTCTCAATCTTCTCATTCAACTGCAGCGCCAGCTCGGACTGACCTATCTCTTCGTCTCTCACGATCTGTCAGTGGTCAAATATCTCTGCGATCAAGTTGCCATCATGTATCTCGGGCGCATCGTCGAGAGCGGGCCGACTGCGGAGATTTTTGCCAATCCCCTTCACCCCTATACCAAGCTTCTTCTCGCCGCCGTACCGGTGCCGAAGCCCCGGCGCGGCAGGAAAGCCGTGAAGCTGCAGGGCGATCCACCGAGCCCCATGAACATTCCCGACGGTTGCCCGTTTCACACCCGCTGCCCATCGGCGACGGAGGAATGCCGGAAGAGCGTGCCGTACCTCCGCGAACTTGGGTCCGCCCATGTGGTGGCATGCCATCATGCGGAGCGCTTGACCGCACAGGAGAGTGTGGCCGCTGCCGGTAATCCGAAGAGCATGATCCCGGTTCGCGCGTCGGCTTGATCTTAGAGACGACCGAAGACGGAAGCCTCGGCATCGAAATTATGCCCGACAACTCTATGAGCGGGACCGAGGGTCCGAGCTTGGCCGCGAGAGCATATAGCCCTGACCTATACTTCATCCAAATGTTTGAATTTTTCGCAGTTTTTCTCCTGCGTAAGATGACCTGAAGACGCCGGCACTGACCAAGTTCAGGACGGTTTCGGGCGATCGTGCCTGGAGCGGCCATCCTACTGATCTTGGCTGAGAGACAGATCAAACGCATCCGGCGTCTCAATGAGGATCACCTTCGGGAGAGGCAGATGAGACATTCAAAGTCGTTCCGGCATTGGCTCGGTGCCTGTGCACTTACGCTGAGCGCGGCGTTCGCTGGATCCGCCGCCGCGCAGAATGCCGCGGTCGAGACCGTCGTTCCGGGTCAGTTGACGGTGCTCTTCAATCCGGCCTCGCCGCCGACATCCTTCATCAAGGACGGCAAGGCGACGGGCATGGCCGTGGAGATCGTGGAAGAAATTGCGAGGCGCCACAATCTCAAGGTGGAATTCAAGGCGCATGCCGATCTCGCGGGGGCCCTGCCGGCTGTATCGAACCGGCAATATGACCTTGCCGCCATGGGTCTCATGAGAACGCCGGAGCGCGAGGCCGTCGTCGACTTCTCGGGCTCCTGGTACTATGGCTGGTTTCCGCTGATCGTCGACAAGAGCGCCGGCCTGAACGGCTACAAGGACCTGTCGGGCAAGACCGTCGGCATCAACAAGGGCAGCATCCAGGAACGCTATATGTTGGATAACCATCCCAACATTCAGCTGATGGCGTTTCCGAACGACACTGCGGCCGTCGCGGCGCTCAATGCCGGAAAGGTCGATGGCGTTCTGACGGGCAGTGCGCTGCTCGGAGAGACCCTGAAGCGCTTTCCGCATCTGACGGTGGCGGCACGCACGCCGACGCCCTACCCGAATGCATTCCCGGTGCGCAAGGGCAACGATTCCCTCCGCAAGGCTCTCGACGACGGGCTGCGCGAGCTCGTCAAGGACGGCACCTACGTCAAGATCTTCGACAAGTGGCACGCAGGCGATGCTTTGCCTGAGCCCATGTACAAGGATTATCCCGGCCTGGAGGTCCAGCGCGCTCCCGGCGTAGCCTCTCCGCGCTCTTAAGCGTCCGAAGGAAGGGCAGGATCGCAATTGATGCCGCTGCCGCATGCAGCGGCATCCGATCCCCCATCTCCATCCCCGGCGGCATTTCAGCGCCGCTTCCCGTCACCGGAAAACTGTTTCGAGGGGTCCATGGGCTCGATGGTGGTCTGTCCTGAGCCGCCCGCGGCTGCGGTCGGCGCGGAAATCCTGCATCGCGGCGGCAATGCGGCCGATGCGGCCGTTGCTGCGGCATTCGCCCAGGGCGTGACGAATCCGTTTCTCTGCGGACTTGGAGGCACGGCGATCCTTCTCGCCATGGATCGGCATGGCGAGACGACCGTGATCGATGGCGAGGCCGAAACCGGGTCAGGCCCCGTTCCCGCCGACTGGATCGAAAACCTCCAGGGACGCTCCGAGGCGATCGGCCGGTTCATCGTCGACGGGGAGGACAATCAGATCGGCGCCAAGTCGGTGATGGTCCCAGGATTCGTCGCTGCCTGCGCCGAACTCCACCGCCGGCATGGCAGCGGCAGGCTGTCCTGGGCCGAGCTGATCGCACCATCGATCCGCCTCGCCGCCGGCTTCGAGGTCTATCCCTACATTGCCGAGATCTGGGCCCGGGAATTCGAGGGGCGTGGGCCCGCGGCTCCAGGATATCCGTCCATCATGGCGAAGTTCGAGCGCGACGATCAGGCACGACGGATCTATCTCAAGGACGGATCGAAGCCTTATCGGACGGGCGATACGCTGCGCCAGCCGCTCCTGGCGCGGACGCTGGACCGGATCGCGCATGCGGGGCCGGAGGACTTCTATCGCGGTGCCGTGGGGCAGAGTCTCGGTGCCGATCTGGAGCGGAAGGGCAGCCTGATCCGAAAGGGCGATATCGCGTCCTACAGAGTGCACGGGCAGAAGGCGCTGCACAGCCGGTATCGCGGCCACGACATCTATACCTCGCCGCCGCCCAGCCCGGGTGTCCAGCTTGTCGAGATGCTGGGTGTTATCGAGAAGCTGGATCTCCTGTCACATCCACGCGACAGCCTTGAAGCCGTCGATCTCATCGCGCAGGTCATGCGCGCCGGTTTCGTCGACAACCGCGACGTGAAGGCGGTTCTGCTCCCGGAGGCCGATGCCTGGACGCGTCGCGTGACGGCGGGCGACCGAATCCGCGATTGGGCGGACCGCATCGCGCGAGGCGAGCGCATCGCCGGCGAGGTCGAGCGGCAGAGCACCGGGACCACCCACGTGGTGGTGGTCGACGACGATGGCCTCGCGATCAGCTTCACCCATTCGATCGGCTCCGTCGCGGGATCCGGAACGATCTCGCCGGAGCTAGGCTTCCTGCACAACAACTTCCTCGGCCATTTCGATCCTCGCCCGGGACGGCAGATGTCGATTCTCTCCGGGCGTCGCATCGGCAGCGGCATGCCGACCATCGTGCGCAAGGATGGCCGCACGAAGCTGGTGATCGGCGCTCCCGGAGGAAGCCGCATCATCACCTCGATATTCCAGGTTCTGCTGAATGTCGTGGACCGGGACATTGCGGCGGATGTGGCCGTCGGCCTGCCGCGCTTTCACAGCGAGGAGGATCTCCTCGTCCATCTCGAGCCGGGATGGCCAGACGCCATCCGCTTAGGCCTCGAGGCGAGAGGCTGCAGCGTGCGCTGGAACATCTATCAGGCGCGCGTGCAGGCCATCCAGATCGCAGATGATGGCCATCTCATCCCCGGAGCCGATCCCCGCGGCGGCGTCGTCGGACGCGGACCGGGTAGCGCTGCGCTGTCGTCTTCTTATTCCAACTCACCCATCGGAGAATGAAACCTATGTCCGACCTGCAATTGAACATGACTCTTCGCGCCTACGATCACCTGACTCCGCTTTTCCTGGGCGATGTGCCAACACCGGGAATTAAGCTCAATCTGGATCACCGGGCGCCGCTGACGAGCGCCTTCCCTGAAGGGCTGGCGGCCGCCGAGGTTTCGTTCAATCGCTATGTCCTCGCCGCCGCGAAAGGTGACGACAGCATCATCGGCCTGCCCGCCTTCATTCTCCGCGGCTTCCGTCACCGGAACTACATCGTGCGCCGTGACAGTCCGCTGGAAACGCTGGCGGATCTGCGCGGACGCAAGGTCGGGACGAATTCCTGGAGCGATACCGGCACCATGTGGGCGCGCGCCGCGATGCGCGATGCCGGGGTCGAGGTTTCGGAGGTGCATTGGGTGATCGGCGATCTCGACGAGGCCACCCCTTTGAAGCCTCCGACGGCGCTTGACGTCGATCCGCCGAAAGGGACGCATTTTCTGCGTTCCGGAGAGGCGCTCATGGGCAAGCTTCGCGAGGGAGGCATCGATGCCGTGACCACAGCCTTCATGCCGGAACCCGTCTTCCAGCCCAATGGCGAGTTCCGTCGCCTGGTGCGCAACTACCGTGACGTGGAACGTGAATTCCATCATCGCACGGGCGTCTATCCGGGCTTTCATATCGTTGCCGTGCGCCGCGAGTTCGCGGAGGCGCATCCGGAAGCCGTGATGACCCTCTACCATGCCTTGCGGAAGTCCTGGGACATCTGGTGGTCCAAGGCCAAGAAGTTCGCTGAGGGTTCGCCTTGGGCCATGGAGGAGATCGAGACCATGGTTCGCGACTTCTCCGGCGATACGCCGCCTTTCGGAACCGAGACGGCCGCACACAGGCGCATGCTCGCCATGATCTGCCATGAGCAGTTCGCGCAGGGGCTGATTTCCCGCGCCGCCCGGCCGGAAGACCTGTTCAGCGGGTTCGAGAATCTTGGAGCGCGCATCGCCGCCTGAGCGCGGGTGAGAGCGCCGGAAGCATGGTGAGGGGAGCGAAATGCCTGAGGGATTGCAACGACTCTGGCGCACATTCTTCGATGTCGACCAGATCATGGCCATACTTCCCGAGATGCTGGCGGTCGGTGTGCCGAACACCATCATCCTGGCTCTGGTGGCGGTGGTCATCGGCACCGTCATCGGGCTGGTCGTCTCCATGATGCTGATCAGCCGCAACGCTATCGTGCGGATGCCGGCACGCACGTTCGTGGATGTGTTCCGCGGATTGCCCGTGATTCTGACGATCTACCTTGTCGGTCAGGGGCTGCCGATCGCAGGCATCCGCATTTTCGGCGGGAACAGCTATGCCTATGCCGCGCTCGCTCTCGGCCTGATCGAGGGCGCCTATATCAGCGAGATCTTTCGCAGCGGCATACAAAGCGTCGAGCGCGGTCAGATGGAGGCATCGCGTTCCCTCGGGCTTTCCTATTTCGAAACGATGCGCTGGGTCATCGTTCCACAAGGCATCCGGCGAGTTCTACCGGCCCTGACCGGACAGTTCATCCACATCATCAAAGGATCGTCGCTCGTCTACCTTCTCGGATTGCTGCCGGACCAGCGCGAGATTTTCAGCATCGCCTCGGACGCGTCGCATATCTCGGGGACATTATCGCCGATGGTGGCGGCTGGAATCGTCTACCTCTGCCTCACCATTCCTCTGACTTATGCGGTCAATGCCTTCGACAGGCGACTCCGTGACGGCGCGCGGCCCACACCGGAGCCGGTATTGACGCCGGCGCATCAATCCTAGCATCGAGGTCGGCTGCCATGTCTTCATCCCGCCATCCCGTCGGCGTGCACGCCGAGAACATTACCAAGGTGTTCGACCGCCATCCCGTTCTCCAGGACGTCAGCCTGAAGGTCGAGCCGGGGACAACCACCTGCATCATCGGTCCATCGGGATCCGGTAAGTCGACCTTCCTGAGATGCATCAACCGGCTGGAGGAGCCGACGGCGGGCCGCATCGTGATCGGGGGAGAAGACATAACGAGCGATGATGCGGACATCGATGCCATCCGCTCGCGTGTCGGCATGGTGTTCCAGAGCTTCAATCTCTTCCCTCACATGACCGTTCTCCGCAACATCACGCTGGCCTTGATGCGCGTGCGGAAAATGCCGCGGGATCAAGCGGTTGCCGTTGCAGAGGCTCAGCTCGAAGAGGTCGGCCTCCTGGCTTTGAAGGATCGGCGCCCATCCCAGCTCTCTGGCGGCCAGCAGCAGCGCGTCGCCATTGCCCGGGCTCTTGCGATGCAGCCGGACGTCATGCTCTTCGACGAAGCGACATCCGCACTCGACCCGGAGCTGGTCAAGGGCATTCTCGAGATCATGAAGCGTTTGGCCGCGTCCGGCATGACGATGATGGTGGTCACCCACGAGCTGCGTTTCGCCCGCGAGGCTGCCAATCAGGTCGTCTTCCTCGACAGAGGGCACATTGTCGAAAGCGGGCCGCCGGACAAAGTCTTCAACACGCCATCGTCGGACAGATTAAGGGAGTTCTTGTCGCAGATGTTATAGGGTACTAGTTGCCTGTCGAGGCAGAAGCATGCCACTCGGTGGGTGCGCTGCATCTATCGTGCCGTGCCAAGGCGCGGCTCGGCTTCTGCGTGATCTTCAGAGGAAATGCGGAAGAAATTGTTTTGTCTGGAAAGGCGATGCGGGAGAGTCCGATCTGGAATAATCCAGGCCGGCGCCGACGGAGCAACACCCCGGAATCTCTCAGGCTCAAGGACCGTATCGCTGGACAATCTGGAGAGAGGCGGTGCTCCGCCCACCGAAGGGGATACCGAGCGTCGATGAGGCGGTCAGGTTAAGCTCTCAGGTACCCGAGACAGATGGGGATCGTCGGACCGCCGCAGGGCGGTTCAGAGACCTTGCTGCTTGGGAGAACGTATATGCCTCATATCGTCGTTATCGGAGCCGGAATTACCGGTGTGACTACAGCCTACGCGCTTCTCAAACGCGGTTTCGACGTAACCGTCATCGAGCGGCATCGCTATGCCGGGATGGAAACTTCCTTCGCCAACGGAGGCCAATTGTCCGCGAGCAACGCGGAGGTGTGGAACAGTACCTCGACCATCCTCAAGGGGCTGTCCTGGATGATGCGCAAGGACGCACCGCTTCTGTTCAATCCGCTTCCCAGCTGGCACAAGCTCTCCTGGATATCGGAGTTCGTCGCGCAGATCCCGCATTACCGCCGGAATACGGTCGAGACGACACGGCTGGCCATTCAAGCCCGCCGTTATCTTTTCGAGATAGCGGAGGACGAGAAGATCGATTTCAATCATGAGCGCCGCGGCATTCTTCATATCTATCGCGACCGGAAAAGCTTCGAGCATGCGGCGTCGGTCAATGGCCTTCTGCGTGAGGGCGGGCTCGACCGGTATGCCGTCACCTCCGAGGAGATCCATGCGATCGAACCGGAGCTGCATGGAACCTACTACGGCGGCTTCTTCACGCCCTCCGATTCAACAGGGGACATCCACAAGTTCACGCGCGGCCTGGCGAGCGCCTGCGAGCGTTTGGGTGGGAGGTTCATCTATGACGCGGCTTTCGAGCGGATCGCGCATCTGAAATCCGGAGTGGAGATTACGTGGAGGTCTACCAAGGCAGTCGATGACTCGGCCCGTTCTGCTGCATCGAATCGCATTGCGGCTCATGGCGTCGTCGTGTGCGCAGGAACCGCCAGCAGGGCCATCGCCAACCATCTCGGTGACCGGGTCAATGTCTACCCCGTCAAAGGCTATTCCATCACGGTCCATCTCGATTCCGAACAGAGTCGGAACAGTGCCCCATGGGTCAGCCTCCTTGACGATAAGGCAAAGATCGTCACGAGCCGGCTCGGTATCGATCGGTTCCGCGTCGCCGGCACGGCCGAGTTCAACGGATTCAACAAGGATATCAGAGCCAATCGGATCAGACCCCTGGCCGATTGGACCCGCGACCTCTTCCCCGGCATCGAGATGACGAAGGTCGTTCCGTGGAGCGGCTTGAGACCGATGATGCCGAGTATGCTGCCCTATACGAAGGCAAGCCGGCGGCCGAACGTGTTCTATAACACCGGCCATGGGCATCTCGGCTGGACCTTGTCTGCGGCCACATCGGAAATCGTAGCCGAGAAAGTCAGACAGGCCGTGGCCGGGGCGGGTTGACGGCGCAAGCTAGCCCTTGGCACCTGCTGGCAGAGCGCATTCGGAAGTCTCTCATGACGCTTCGGACAGCCTGTCCTCCCGCACGTGAAGGGTAACACCGCTTATCCGCAGCGCATCGGCCATAGGCCCTGTGGGCAAGGCCTCGGTCACGATGTCCGAGAGGTCTCTCAAGCGACAGACAAGCTCGAGATGACGGCGATTGAACTTGCTGGAGGCAACGAGCAGAGCCCGCCTCTCTGCCCGCTCCAGCATCTTGCGCTTGACCCAGCAGGCACCTGATTCCACATCGTTGGGGCCGTCCGGTGTCAGGCCACTGGCGCCGATGAATGCGATGTCGGCGTTGAAGCGATCCAAAAACGCGCAGGTCTCAGGTCCGTAGACGCCGCCTTCGTGAGCGGAGAACTCTCCCGGACAAAGGACGACACGGGTCTTCTTTTGCGGTGCGAGCGCCTGCGCGACGGCAAGGCAGTTGGTGATCACCGTCAGGCCGTCGATGGAATAGGCCAGGGCTCGTGCGAAATGGGCCGTCGTCGAGCCCGAATCGATCATCAGCACGTCGCCCGGCTTGACCATCCGGACAGCCATGCGGGCAATGGTGTCGCGCTCTTGGACTGCCGTTGCGTCACGATCCTGAAATCCTGGCTGCAGGCCGAGCTGGAGACCGGTCGCGCCGCCATAGGTGCGGCTGACGAGACCGCGCCGCGTCATCTCTTCGATATCGCGCCGGACCGTTTCCGCGGAGACACCAAGACGGGTGGCGAGCTCGGAGGTCCTGACGCTGGGGCTGAGGGCAAGCTCGGTCATGATGACCCGCTGGCGGGTGGCCTTTTTCCCTTCCGAGAATGACATCGACAAAATCCTGAAACAGTCGAGCGGCCATATTGTGTGGTCTTCCTCAAAAATTTTGGACATTCCACATTAGTATGATTGATCTTCCAAATTTCTATTCCTAAGGTCCACAGAAAATACGGTGAGCCGGCTAAAGGGAGTGAGATGTACTCAGATGCAGCCCATGGCGCGGACGCCGCTCGAGAGGTTGAGAAAATGAAGCCCCTGTCCGCGCTGTCTCTGAAGGCGGCTCGCTCCATCCGTGTGGTGCTGACGGACATCGACGACACGATAACCACCGACGGGCAGCTCACCGCTGATGCCTATGCCGCTCTCGAGCGCCTGCATCAGGCGGGTTTCCTCGTGATCCCGGTCACCGGCCGCCCCGCTGGATGGTGCGATCACATCGCCCGCATGTGGCCGGTGGATGCGGTGGTGGGCGAGAACGGGGCCTTCTATTTCCGCTACGACCGGGCCACCAAGACCATGCGCCAGCGCTTCTGGGCCAAGCCGGAGGAGTTCGAGCGCAATCGAGCCAAGCTCGATGCCATCGAGAAAGAAGTGCTGGCGAATGTGCCGGGGGCGGCGCTCGCCAGCGACCAGCCTTACCGTTTGGCCGATCTCGCCATCGATTTCTGCGAGGACGTGCCGCCGCTGCCGGAGGCGGAGGTGGACCGGATCGTCGCGATTTTCGAGCGTCATGGTGCGCAGGCCAAGGTCAGCTCGATCCACGTCAACGGCTGGTTCGGCGATTACGACAAGCTGAGCATGGCGAAGGTCGTGCTCGCCGACGAGTTCGGGATCGGCTGGGACGAGGCCAGGGCCTGCGTCGTCTATGCCGGCGACTCGCCCAATGACGAGCCGATGTTCGCGGCGTTTCCGCTGAGTGTCGGCGTCGCCAACATCCAGGCCTTCGCGCATCGGCTCAGGCACAAGCCGGCCTTCATCGCGCAGGGCCATTCGGGGGAAGGCTTCATCCAGCTTGCGGAAGTGCTGCTCGGGGCACGAGAGAAGACTGCCTGATATCAGAAAGCCATAGGTTCGACGCTCATGTCCGAAATCGTTGTCAATGCCGTGTCGAAATCCTGGGGAGGCGTGGGAGGCGTCGACCGGATCAGCTTCAAGGCCGAGGCGGGGACGCTTCTCGTCCTGCTCGGTCCCTCCGGATGCGGCAAGTCCACGACCCTGCGGCTCATCGCCGGGCTCGAGGAGGTCGATTCCGGCACGATCACCATCGGAGGCAGAGATGTCACTCATCTCTCACCGGCCGAACGGCGCATCTCAATGGTGTTCCAGTCCTACGCCCTCTTTCCCCATCTGAACGTCGCCGAAAACATCATCTTCGGCCTGAAGGTTCGTCGTGTCGGGCGTGCCGAGCGGGAGGCGCGGCTGAAGAAGGTCGCCGATATTGTCGGCCTATCGCATCTGCTCGAGCGCAAGCCGTCCCAATTGTCCGGTGGTCAGCGCCAGCGTGTCGCTCTCGGGCGCGCGATCATAGCGGAGGCGCCGGTCTGCCTGATGGACGAGCCTCTGTCCAACCTCGATGCCAAGCTGCGCCACGAGATGCGCACGGAAATCCGCAGCCTGCAGCAAAGGCTCGGGATGACGATGGTCTATGTCACACATGACCAGACCGAAGCGATGACCATGGCCGACCGGGTGATCCTGATGCGCGACGGTCACATCGAGCAGAACGGGGCTCCGCACGAACTCTATAACGAGCCGGCGAGCGATTTCACCGCGCGTTTCATCGGCACTCCGCCCATGAACATCATTGGGTGGCGCGACGGATCGCTTCTGGGCGTCCGCCCCGAGCACATTTCCCTGGTGGAGCGCGACGGAGTATCGGCGAGGGTCAAGGCGGTCGAGTATCTCGGCGCCGACAGCATCATTCTCTGCGACACGGACGGAGGAACGGTCTGCGTCCGCCAGACAGGATACTGCTCGCTGCCAGCCGGTGCGCAAGTCGAGCTGGGGTGGCAAAACTGTCATATACATCTGTTTGACAAGGACAGCGGAAAGCGTCGCACCGGCGGTGTCTCGCCGCACTGATCGCTTTCTTCTGAAGAAACGCAGGCGGCAACAGCCGCAGGCGCGAAGCTTCAAAGAAGCTCGAAACGGGAGGGTAAAATGAAGTTCAAGTCGAAGGCCCTGCTCACCGCAGGTTTCATGACGCTGGCGAGCCTGGGCGCAACCACCGCTCAAGCGGTCGATCTCACTATGTATTATCCGGTCGCGGTCGGCGGTCCGGTCACGAAGATCATCGACGAGATGGTGCAGGGTTTCCAGAAGGAAAACCCGGATATCAAGATCGAGGCGGTCTACGCCGGCAACTATACCGACACCATGACCAAAGCCATGACGGCCATGAAGGGTGGGCAGCCGCCGCAGCTGTCGGTCCTGTTCTCCACCGACCTGTTCACGCTGATGGACGAGCAGGCCATCGTGCCGATCGATGAGCTCGCCGGGTCCGACGGCAAGGAATGGCTCAACAGCTTCTATCCCGCGTTCATGGAGAACGGTCAGGTCGGCGGCAAGACCTGGAGCGTTCCGTTCCAGCGCTCCACCATCGTGCTTTACTACAACAAGGACGCCTTCAAGGAAGCCGGCCTCGATCCGGAGAAGCCGCCGGCGACCTGGGCCGAGATGGCTGAGGTGTCGAAGAAGCTCGTGAAGAAGGACGCATCCGGCAACGTGACCCGCTGGGGTGTCGAGATTCCCTCCACGGGATACGGCTACTGGATGCTGCAGGCGCTCGCCATCGAGAATGGGCAGAAGCTCATGAACGAGGCCGGCAACAAGACCTTCTTCAACGAGAAGAAGACGGTCGAGGCCCTGCAGTACTGGGTCGATCTGGCCGCCAAGGACGGCGTGATGCCGAAGGGTGCCGTGGAGTGGGGAACCCTGCGCACGGACTTCCTCGAAGGCAAGACCGCCATGATGTGGCACACGACCGGTAATCTCACGGCCGTGAAGGAAGGCGCCAAGTTCAATTTCGGCGTCGCCATGCTGCCTGCCAAGGAGCAGCGCGGATCGCCGACGGGCGGCGGCAACTTCTATGTCTTCAAGAGCGCCACTCCCGAGCAGCAGAAGGCGGCGGTGAAGTTCATCCGGTGGATGACCGCTCCCGAGCGGGCCGCCGACTGGAGCATCAAGACCGGTTATGTGGCTGTCACCCCGGCCGCCTACGAGACGGAAACGATGAAGACCTATGTGAAGGGCTTCCCGCAGGCGATCGTGGCGCGCGATCAGCTCAAGCACGCGGTTGCCGAGCTGTCGGTGCATGACAACGGACGCATCTACAAGATCGTCAACGATGCCGTGCAAGCCGCCGTCACGGGCTCTCAGAGCCCGCAGGAAGCCCTGGAGAGCGCTCAGAAGCAGTCCGAGCGGGTTCTCAGCCGCTACAAGTAGTCAGCAATCCATGCGTCGCGGCGATGCCCGCCGCGACGCGATCGTCCTGCATCAGGAGAGATCGATGGTCGCCGCCGTGATGAGCGATGCCGCGCCGAGTGCTGCCAAGCGCAGAACCTGGACGACGAGCATCAATGCCTGGCTCCTGCTGCTGCCGGCCATCGTTCTTCTTGCGACCTTTACGCACTATCCGATCCTCGCCACGCTCTATCACAGCTTCTTCTCCCTCGGCCGGAGCGGCCCTGCCGAGTTCATCGGCCTGGACAATTACCGCTACATGCTAGACGACGACGTCTTCCGGCAGGTGCTGCGCAACAATTTCATCTTCGCCATCGCGACCGTTCCGACGAGCATTGCGCTTGCGCTCCTGATGGCCGTCTGGGTCGACAAGAAGATCGTCGGCCGTTCCTTCCTGCGCCTCGCATTCTTCACGCCGACGGTGCTTCCGATGATCGCGGTGGCCAATATCTGGCTGTTCTTCTACACGCCGGATTACGGCCTCCTCGACCAGTTCCTGAGGTTTCTCGGGTTCGCCGGCCACAATTGGCTCGGCGATCCAGCCACCGTCATGAGTTGCCTCGCGGTCATGGTAGTCTGGAAGGAGGCCGGCTTCTTCATGATCTTCTATCTGGCCGCCCTGCAGACCATCCCGCCAGAACTGAAGGAGGCGGCATCCGTCGAAGGGGCGAGCCGCTGGTATTTCTTCCGTCGCGTGACGCTTCCGTTGCTCATGCCGACGACTTTGTTCATTTCCATCAATGCGCTGATCAACTCGTTCAAGCTGGTCGATCAGCTCGTCATCATGACCAAGGGAGGGCCGAACAACGCCAGCTCCCTGCTGCTCTACTACATCTATGAGGTGGCCTTTAACTTCTGGGATACCACCTATGCCGCGACGCTGACGGTGACTCTCATCACCATCCTGGCAGCAGTGGCTCTTACCAAATTCGTCTATCTCGATCGCAGGATCCACTACCAATGAGAAGAGACAGCTACTCGATCGAGACTCTCGCCGCCTGGACCCTTGCTCTTCTCTGGCTTCTGCCGTTGGCCTATAGCCTCTGGAGCGCGTTCCATCCGTCGGAATACGCGACACGCTTCGACCTCACTGCGCCCCTTACATTCAACAACTTCGTCAAGGCCTGGAACCAGGCGCCTTTTGCCCGGTACTATCTCAATACGCTCATGCTCGTGAGTCTGGTGCTGGCCGGTCAGCTCGTCATCGCGACACTGGCCGCCTATGCCTTTGCCCGATTCAAGTTCGTTGGTAGGGACGTTCTTTTCGCCTTGGTCCTCGTGCAGCTCATGATCATGCCGGACGTGCTGATCGTCGAGAATTATCGGGTCATCAGTGCGCTCAACCTCCTCGACACGATACCGGCCATCGCACTGCCTTACATGGCATCGGCTTTCGGAATCTTCCTGCTGCGCCAGACTTTTAAGGGTGTACCGACCGAACTGGTCGAGGCGGCACGTGTCGAGGGTGCCTCGTCCTTCGGCGTGCTGTGGCGTGTCTTCGTGCCTCTCGGCAAGACCACCTATATTGCCTTCGGTCTCGTCTCGGTGAGCTATCACTGGAACAATTTTCTTTGGCCGCTCATCGTGACGAACTCCGTGGAGAGCCGCCCGCTGACCGTCGGCCTGGCTGTCTTCGGGGCCCCTGAAACGGGAGTCGACTGGTCGGTCATCACGGCAGCCACCGTCATGACGATGGCGCCTCTGCTTCTTGCCTTCCTGCTGTTCCAGCGCCAATTCGTTCAATCCTTCATGCGCGCAGGGATCCGCTGATGAAGATCGTCACGTGGAACATTCAATGGGGGCTCGGCTGCGACGGCCGGATCGATCTCGCCCGCATCGTTCGGACCGCGAAGGAGTTGGGCGATGCGGATGTCTTCTGCTTTCAGGAGATCTCCAGTGGCTTTGCCGCCCATGACGGTGGCGAGGATCAGCCAGCGATCATTGCCTCGCTGCTGCCGGGTTACCGGCCGATTTTCCGTCCCGCTGTCGAGAAGCTCGACGAGAACGGCAGGCTTCAGGTCTTCGGCAACATGATTCTGTCACGTCTGCCAGTGCTGCAGATCATCAGCCATATGCTGCCTTGGCCGGCGACACCCTGCAAAAGCATGCAGCGCCAGGCGCTGGAGATTCTCGTGGAGAGTTCGTTCGGTGCCTTGCGCGTAATCACCACTCATCTGGAATACCACTCCGAAATCCATCGGGAGGCGCAGATCGGCTATCTGCGTACGATTCACGAGGAGGGTGAGAAGCGAAGCCAGATCGGATTCGAGGATCGCTCCGAAGGGTCATACCGCACCATGCCGCGACCAGTAGGAACCGTCATCTGCGGCGACTTCAATCTCGGGCCGGACGAGAAGCTCCATCGCGACATTCAGGAGCCATACGCGCGGGGCGTGCCTCGACTTCTCGATGCCTGGACCGTTGCTCACGGTCGGACGCCGCACGCCCCGACCACGGGCGTGGCGGATTTCAAGCAATGGCCGCAAGGACCCCATTGCCGGGATTATTTCTTCGTGACGGAGAACCTGACCGAACGTGTCGCGCAGGTGCAGGTGGATGTCGAGACGACGGCATCCGATCATCAACCGCTGATGCTTGAGTTGAAGTAGTTCGGCGTCGCCGAATCGATCTTCTTCCTCTGGACCGACGCGCAGGATGTTTGAGGCCTCGCAGAAGCCGAAGCGGTTCTCGGAAGCTAAATTCTCGGCGGAGGCCTATGGTATGGATCTGACTGGGCTTCCAAGGCGCGACATGAAAAGGTAGTAGCTCACGGGTGTCGCTTCAGGATTGGAGAAGCTATAGGTCGATGTCACGTCGAAGCGCAGCGCATCGCCTGGCTCCATGCCATACCTCTCGCCGCCGATCTCGACGATGAGCGGGCCGCTCGGCGAGAAGATGAGCTTGCGGGTTGGGATGGGGTATGGCGGAAGTGGACCTGTCGATTGAAAGCCAGGCAGGACATGCCGGACCAGCTCGATGTCGTCACCCTCGGCAGGAGAGAATACCGATTCCCGCTCGAGGCCCGTCGCGGGATCGCGGAAGCGGTTGCGGCGATCGGCGCGCTGCAGCTGGATGGCGGCGGGTGGCACCTGCTCGCCAAGCAGCGCGGACAGGGAGACGTTGAGGCCCGTGGCGATGCGAACGAGAATGCCCACCGTCGGCATCTTTTCTCCCCGCTCGATCTTCGAGATCATGGCCCGGCTGACCTGAGCACGCTGAGCCAGCATCTCAAGTGTCAGATTCAATCTCCGCCGCAGATCGCGAAGACGGGCCCCGAGACTGGAGAGCAATTCGCTCGCGGACTCGTTTGCATCTTCGGCATCCTTGATCACCGGAGGGCGTGTTTGCATCGGACTAGGCCTGGATCGGAACAAAAGGGCTGATGAATGGAAGGAGCTCGAGAATTTGCACGACCTTCACCTCATCGCAAGGAAGTGCCACAGGTCGCTCTGCCGGGTGAAGAGTATCCGCGGGAGATGAGAATACATTATTACTCCCCACCGCTGTCACTCCGATTGAGGCGCGGGCCTGCCTTCATCACCTGCCCATCGAGCTTGTGACCGACCAGATTCTCGGCCAAGCGTGCGGCCTCCAGCAAGCGGTTGAGATCCAGCCCGGTCTCTATGCCCATTTCATGCAGCATATGGACCATGTCCTCCGTGCAGACATTGCCGGCGGCATTCGGCGCGAACGGGCATCCGCCCAATCCTCCGACACTGCTTTCGAAGCGTTCAATCCCTTCCTGCAGCGCGACCAGCACACCAACCAGCCCGAGCCCCCGCGTGTTGTGAAAGTGGAACGTCGGTTCGATCGCTGGCAGCTCGCTCTTCAAGGCCCGAGCGACCGCCTGAACCCGGCGCGGCGTGGCCATGCCCGTGGTGTCGCAGAATGTCGTTCTCGTAATGCCTATCTTTTGGAACTCGCGCGCAAGACCGACGACTCTCTCGACCGGGACATCGCCCTCGAAGGGGCATCCGAAGGCCACAGAGAGCGAAACTTCGGCCCGAATGCCGGCATCTGCGGCCATCCCGACAATCTCGCGCAACTCGGCCAGTGAATCGCGAGGTGTCCGGTTCAGGTTACGCTTTCCATGAGTGTCGCTGGCCGAAAGGACGAACACCAGCACATCCGCTTTCGCCGCAATGGCGCGCGCGCCGCCGCGAAGGTTCGGGACCAGCGCCCTGAACTCGACTTCCCGCACATGACGCAGCGCCGCGAGGAATTCGGATGCATCCGCCAGCTGAGGAACGCGGGCAGGAGAGACGAAGGATGTCAGTTCCAGGCTGGTGTGTCCTGCGTCGATCAACGCATGTGCCAAGTCCAGCTTCTCGTGCGTGGACAGGATGCGAGGCTCGATCTGCAGTCCGTCTCGAAGGCCGACTTCCGTAATCGAAACGCGATTGGGCCAGCGTGTCACGGCTCAGAGGGTCCCATCGCGAGAAAGCCGCTCCAGCCGTGCCTCGTCCACGCCTATGAGACCGCAATAGATCTCGCGATTATGCGCGCCGATGTCAGGGCCGGTCCAGCGAACCTGGCGCGAGGACCCACCGAACATCGGCACGGTTCCTGGGTGCAGGACTTTGCCGAGCCGCGGATCATCCACCCACTGCACCATTTGTCGGGCGTTGTACTGCGTATCCTCTGCGATATCGGCAGCTGTATAGACACGACTGGAGGGGATATCTGCTTCCGCCAGCCGACGCTCGAGTTCCCGTGCGTCGTGCTGACGGGTCCATGCGGAGATCTCGGCTTCGAGCACATCGACGTTTCTGCAACGGGCCGGATTATCACTGTAGCGCGGGTCGTCTGCGAGATCCGGACGCTGCATCAGTTTGCACAGGGTGCGGAACAGAGCATCAGAATTCGCTGCGATCAGCACCCAGCTCCCGTCTGCCGCAGGGAAGGCGTTGGTCGGCGCGGCGGTGCTGATGCGGCCGCCGGAGGGCTCGCGCACCATGCCCGTGGCACCGTATTCCGGCAGCACGCCTTCCGTCACGCTCAAGACCGCCTCGGTCAACGCCACATCCGCAACCCTGCCGGCCGGCGCCTTGGACAGAAGTCCGGCGAGCACGGCGATTGCGGCGTAAAGGCCGGCGAGGGAATCGCCGATGCTGACGCCCACCCGCACTGGCGGAAGGTCGGACGTGCCGGGCGTGTGGTTCGACAGGTAGCGTAGCCCACCCAAGGCTTCGCCGATGGCGCCGAAGCAGGCACGATCGGCCAATGGCCCCGTAAGGCCGTAACCGGAGATATGGCAGATGACCAGATCCTGGCGAATAGCCTGCAGCCGCGCGTCGTCGAAGCCGAGCTTTGCCAGCTGTCCGGGGCGAAGATTTTCGACCAGCGCATCGGATCGAGCCACCAACTCGTGCAGCAGGGCGCGGCCTTCCTCGGATTTGAGGTTGAGCGTGATGCACTTCTTGTTCCGGCCGTGAACCGACCACCAATAGCTGCGGCCATCGCGCGCCTTTCCCCAATTTCGCACGGGATCGCCCGAGACAGGCGGCTCGACCTTGATCACCTCGGCACCCAGATCGGCCAGCACACGTGTGGCGAAGGGCGCGGCGATGTAGTGGCCGATCTCGAGGATCCGCAAGCCTTCCAGTGGCAGGCCCTCGGGGGTGATGGGCTTTGCGGCCGTCATTGCAGCTCCACCTTCTTGCGGATCGAGTCAGCAGCCCACTCGCGGCGCATGAAGGCGTCGATCTCGCCAACAATCCCTTTGCGGAAAAGCATGACGCAGATGATGAAGGCCGCTCCGATGAAGATCGTGACCGGCACGGAGGTGGAGGCCATATAGTTTTGAATGGTCAGAACGAGTGCTGCACCAATAACCGGGCCAAGGAAGGTTCCGACGCCACCGAGAAGCGTCATGAGGATCACCTCGCCCGACATCTGCCAAGCGACATCGGTGAGTGTCGCAATCTGAAAGACGAGCACCTTGAGCGAGCCTGCGAGCCCCGAGAGCCCTGCCGATATGACGAAGACAGTCAGCTTGTAGCGATTGACACGATAGCCGAGCGACAAGGTGCGCATCTCGTTCTCGCGGATCGCCGTCATCGAGGCGCCGAAGGGCGAATGGATCACCCGCCAGATCACCGCCATGCCGATCAGGAACACGGCCACGACGAAGTAATAGAGCGCCAGATTGTCGGCGAGCGGCACGAAGCCGAGGAAATTCGGGCGCGGCACGCGCTGGATGCCGTCCTCGGCATTGGTGAACGGTGCCTGGAAGAAGGCGAAATAGGCCATCTGCGACAGTGCAAGCGTCGTCATGGCGAAATAGAAACCCTGCCGGCGGATGGCGATGATCCCCATCAGAAATCCCGCCACCAGGGCGAAGGCGACGCCGATCATAAGGCCGGAGCCGGCGCCGAAGCCCCATTCCTTGATTGCGTGGGCGGTGACGTAGGCTGCCCCGCCAAAGAATGTGGCATGGCCGAAGGCAACCATGCCGCCATAGCCGAGGACGAGATTCAGTGCCGCGGCGAAGAGACCGAAGCACAGAAGCTTCATCAGGAAGACCGGATAGAGAAACATTGGCGCTGCGGCCAGCAGCGCTAGTCCCGCAGCCAGCAGCGCGAGCTTGGCATACATGCGCCGGTGCAGGGGACATACTTGAGTTTTGGCGAGCATGGCAGTCATTCCCCTTTTCCGAAGAGGCCGCGCGGACGCAGGAAAAGCACTACGGCCATGATGAGGAAAGGCACGAGATTGGCGGAAGGCGGCCAGTAGACCTTCGCCAGAGCTTCCAGCACGCCCAGCATGAGCCCGCTGACGATCGCACCGGTGATCGAGCCGAGACCGCCGATGATGACAACCGCAAAGACAACGATGATGAGATTGGATCCCATCAGCGGACTGACCTGGAAGACCGGAGCGGCAACGACGCCCGCGAAACCCGCCAGCGCTCCGCCGAATGCATAGGTGCATGTCAGGAGGAGCGGAACGTTGACGCCGAACACTTCGAGCAGGGAACTGTTCTCGGTCGCGGCACGAAGCTTCGCACCGAGGGACGTGTATTCGATGATCAGCCAGGTCAGCAGGCAGAGGAGCAGCGATATCCCGATCGCGAAGGCCCGATAATGCGGAAGAAACATGAAGCCGAGATTGCTGGTGCCGCTGAGGACGGCTGGCACCTGATAGGGCTGGCCGGCCACGCCGAAGAACATCTGAAGCATTCCCTCGATGAGCAGCGCGATGCCGAAGGTCAGCAGCAAGCCGTAGAGGGCGTCGAGGCCGTAGAGCTTCCGCAAGAGGCTCCGCTCAAGCACTGCGGCGAGCACGGCAACGATCAACGGAGCGATGAGAAGGCTGGCCCAGAAGCTTAAGCCTGCCTGATTGGTGAGGAGAAAAGCCGTGAAGGCTCCTACGGTGTAGAAGGCGCCGTGGGTGAAGTTGACAACCCGCAGCAGGCCGAAAATTACACCGAGACCAAGGCTGAGCAGAGCGTAGAAGGCACCGTTGAACAGGCCGAGGACGAGCTGAGAGGCCAGAGCAACGAGAGGGACGCCGAAGATCATTGTCACGGCCTATACTCCGATCAGGCTGGAGACGGTCTCAAGATTCGCGTCGAGTTCGCCAGCGGGGAAGTCATCCACGACCCGGCCTTCTTCCATCAGGTAGAAATGGTCCGCCAGGTGACGTGCGAAATGGAAGTTCTGTTCGACCAGGAGCATGGTCAGCCCATCCTGCTTCAGAGCGCTCAAAACGCGGCCGATATGCTGAACGATGACGGGGGATAGCCCCTCGGTCGGCTCATCGAGCACAAGCAGTTCGGGACCCGCCCGCAGCACGCGTGCGATGGAAAGCATCTGCTGCTCGCCCCCGGAAAGAGTTCCTCCGGCAGCATGCCGACGCTCCCTCAGGTTCGGGAAAAGATCGAAAATCCGCTCCAGACTCATGCCACGGTCGCCGATCCTGGGCAGCAGGTCGAGGTTCTCCTGCACGGACAGAGACGCATAGATGCCGCGCTCTTCGGGAACATAGCCTATGCCGTTAGAGGCAATGCGATGGCGTGGCATGCCGATCAGTTCGGTGCCGTTCATGCGGATGGAGCCGGTGGCACGTGTCAGGAGACCTACGACCCCGCGCAGCGTGGAGGTTTTTCCGACTCCGTTCCGCCCCAGTATGGCGATCGTGCGGCCGTGCGGCACAGAGAGATTCACGCCGTGGAGGATATGACTCTCGCCGTACCAACCTTCGAGGTTCTCGATCCAAAGCAGGGGCTCATACCTCAAAGCCAGCTCCTATATAGGCCTGCCGCACGGCAGCATTGTCGCGGATCTCGCGATAGGTGCCTTCCGCCATCACCTCTCCGCGCACCAGCACTGTAACCCTGTCGCAGAGACGCTCGACGACCGAGAGGTTGTGTTCGACCATCACTACCGTGCAGTCCTTGGCAACGCTGCGGATCAGCTCGACGATCATCGGGATATCTCCCGCCGCCATGCCGGCGATCGGTTCGTCGAGAAGCAGAACTTTCGGCTGCATGGCGAGCGTCGTAGCGATCTCGAGCGCGCGCTTGCGACCGTAGGAGACCTCCGAACAAAGCCTGTCGGCCAGCGGCGCCAGCCCAACGCGATCCAGAAGCTGATCAGCCTCGTCATCGAACCGGGAAAGCGTGCGCGACGGCAGCCAGAATTGATGGCTCAGCCCGTGACGATGCTGGAGAGCGACACGTACGTTGTCCCGCAGCGTCAGGCCCGGAAATATGGACGAGATCTGGAACGAGCGGCAAAGGCCACGCAAGGCGACGTCCGCCGGGCCCTCTCCGGTGATGTTCTCGCTGTCGAGAAAGATATTGCCGGAGCTCGCGGCGTGGAACCGGGTCAGAAGGCCGAAGAGCGTGGTCTTGCCAGCACCGTTCGGGCCGATCAGTGCGTGGACGCTTCCTTTTTCCACCTTGAGATCGACATTCTTGACGGCATAAAAGCCGCCAAAGTTCTTGCTGACCTTCCGTGCTTCGAGAACGATGCTCATTCGGTCCCCGCATGGTCGAATGGAACGAATTTGGTGAAGAGCGGCCGGGTTCTGGCGAGGGCAGGGCGATCCCGAAGCACGGACACCAGATCGGCGAGATGCCATCGATCAGCAGAGTCGAATGTACTTCCAAAGCGCATCTGCAGATACTCGACCACGATCACAGGAAGAAAGGCTGCGATGCCCGGTTTCTCGATCAGCGTCTTGCTCCCATCGGACAGCAATCGTTCCAGACGATCCAGGCTGCGCCCAATGGCAGCCTGCCGGCGGCGGGCGACCGGCGACGAATCGAATGCGGTCTCATTGACCGAGCCTGATGTGACCATGCGGCCGGCCATGATCGCAGCCGCGGCATCGATGATCCCGAAGCAAACACCGCCGAGCTGCTGCTCGGCATCATTCCGGAACCAGAGACGCTCCGCTTCGCCGGCGCGACGCACCGCGAAATCCGCGATCAAAAGCGATTCCGTTATAGTTCGCGGCTGATCCCCGCCCATAACCAGGGCCGGAACCCGCCCGGCAGGATTATGCTCCAGCAGCTCGGGCGGGTTCTGCCAGGGGTCGAGGATCACGATCTCCAGACCCTTGAGGCGAGCCTCGAGGCACATCACGCATGCCAAGCGTGCGTAGGGAGATGTCGGACTGACATAGAGTCTCATGATAAATCTCCGCTCACGGGGGACCTGCTCGCGCGAGAGCAGGTCCAAGCGCTTCTGGAGGCAGAGGCGGGGGAGCCCGCCGAGTGGGATCACTTCACGAAGGGGCAGCCGCTGTCCTTGGCTGCGCGGAACAGGCCTTCGGCCGGGATCTTGGCGATGATCTTGTAGAGATCGTTCGGACCCTTCGACTCTGATGGATCCTTCACCTCGACCAGCAGCATGTCGTAAGTCACGCGGCCATTGGCCTGGATGCGCGGGTTCTCCCAGATTCCGGTAGTGATGGGGAGTTCCCGCATCTTGGCCGCTACCTTATCAGGATCGTCAGTGCCGGCGGCCTTAACAGCTTCGAGATAATGCGTGACCGCGCCATAGGCGCCCATATGGCCCATGGTCGGAGTCTTGCCGCCGTTCTTCGCCATCATCCGCTTGGCGAGCTCACGTGTCTTGTCGTTCAGATCCCAGTAGGTCGAGACCGACATGCGCATTCCTTTGGAGGCGGCGAGAGACAGCGCCTCGATGTTGTTCTCGTAAACCATCATCGCCGCGAGCTTGCCGCCGAGCCCGAACTGGGCGGCCTGCTTCACCGTCGTCTCGAGGTCCGTGCCGGCATTGGCGAGGCCGATCACATCGGCGCCCGATCCTTGAGCCGTCAGCAATGCCGAGGCCATGTCGTTCGAGTTCAGTGGGTGCAGAGTCTGCCCGAGCACCTTGCCGCCGGCGGCCGTAATCGATTTGGTC
Source organism: Microvirga zambiensis WSM3693 (assembly GCF_016735695.1). Taxonomy (GTDB): domain Bacteria; phylum Pseudomonadota; class Alphaproteobacteria; order Rhizobiales; family Beijerinckiaceae; genus Microvirga; species Microvirga zambiensis. The sequence goes on from NZ_JAERQD010000010.1 coordinate 56,227, forward strand.
GCGTCATCCCTCAGCGAGTGACCGAACACGTAATCGGCGACGATCATGTGCCAGGTTTTCTTGCCCTCGCCGACGATGCGCGAGGTCACGGCACGCGACAGTTCCTGGGTGGAGGGTGCGAACTGGAAGCCGTAGGGCGAGCATTGAGCTTCGGAGAAGTTGGGGGCATAGGCGCCGCTGGCGAGCGTGAACACCTTCGCCTCGGCTGCCCGCGCCTGTGCGGCAAGGCCGACGGCGCTCGATCCGCCGAGGGTTATGGCGCGAACGCCTTGTTCCTGAATGTAGCGCTGGGCTTGGGCCGAGCCCACATCGGGCTTGTTCTGATGGTCCGCTTGCAGGATTTCGATGGAACGGCCCAGCACCTTGCCGCCCGCATCCTCCACGGCCATCTGCACTGCCATCAGCGTTCCGGGGCCGCCGTTCGCTGCGAAGATGCCGGACATGTCGTCGAGCACCAGGATCTTCAGCGGACCGCCCTGTGCGAGTGCGGTCAGGGGCATGACCGATGATAGAAGTGCGGCACTCAGCAGTGTCTTCCAATTGTTATTCATGTCGTCCTCCCTCATTTTTTCGGCAAGCTCGGCGGATTGTTTCCTCCGCTCACCACCGGGATCGCCTGCCTTGTCCCGGATCGATTTTCTGTTCAGGTCCTCCGAACCCGCTGCCTTCGAGGCGTTGGGCTCCTTCACTGCAGGGTGAACGGGTTGGAGATTCTCGATTTCGGATTGATGAAGACGCTCTTTGCTTCGAGGTATTCGTAGATCGCGGCCTTGCCGTTCTCGCGCCCGATTCCCGAAGACTTGAAGCCGCCGAACGGTGCCATGTAGCTCACGACGCGATAGGCATTGACCCAGACCGTACCGGCTCGCAGCCTGCGCGGCAGCGTGATCGCGCGCTCGAGACTCTGGCTCCACAATCCGGCGGCAAGCCCATAGGGTGTGTCGTTGGCAAGCGCCACCGCTTCGTCATCGGTGCGGAACTTGAGAACCGAGAGAACAGGGCCAAAAACCTCTTCCCGTGCAATGCGCATCGAATTGTCGACGCCGGTGAAGATCGTCGGTTCGACAAACCAGCCTTGCTTCAAGGCCTCCGCATCCGGGCGCCTGCCGCCCAGCGCGCAAACCGCTCCCTCCGACCGGGCGATGTCGATGAACTCGAGCGTCTTCGCCAGCTGGGGCTCGGTGGCGATCGGGCCGACATCGGTGGTCTCGCTGCGCGGATCGCCGAGGCGCGCCTGCCGCATGCGCTCGACCAGCTTCTCGACGAAGCTGTCATGGATGCTGTCTTGGACGATGAGGCGTGAGCGGCCATGCAGGTCTGCCCCGCCGCGGCGAAGATGCCGGAAATGACCCCCTTCACCGCCGCATCGATATCGGCGTCATCGAAGATGATATGAGGCGACTTGCCGCCGAGTTCCAGCGAAACGCGCTTGAAGCTCTCTGCCGCCGCGCGGGAGACCATCCGCCCTCCGGCATCCGATCCCGTGAACGCGATCCGGTCGACGAGCGGATGCTCCGCCAGGGCTGCGCCGGCCTCGTGGCCGAAGCCCGTCACGACATTGACGACGCCTGGAGGAAAGCCCGCTTCCTCGAAGAGCTCGAGGAATGCCAGCATCGAGACGGAGGCATGCTCGGAAGGTTTGATCACCACTGTGTTGCCGGCCGCAAGGGCGGGTGCAAGCTTCCAGACGGTCAGGAGAAGCGGTGAGTTCCATGGGGTGATCGCGCCTACGACGCCCACCGGCTCGTAGCGGATGTAATGCAGCATATCGCCCTTATCGATCGGCGTCACCGCTCCTTCGATCTTGTCCGCAAGGCCGCCATAATATTGAAACCAGCGCGGGATGTAGCGCATCTGCCCCAGCATCTCGACCTTGAGCTTGCCGTTGTCGCGCACCTCCAGATCGGCCAGACGCTCCGCATTCCGCTCGATGAGATCGGCAAGGCGATACAGAAGCCTCCCGCGGTCGCTGGCGATCATCGTGGACCAGGGGCCCGCGGTGAAAGCGGCATGGGCGGCGCGCACAGCGCGGTCGACATCATGCGTATTGCCACGCGGAAGCCGCGCCCAAGGCTTACCGCTGTACGGGTCTTTGGTTTCGAACCAGTCACCGGACGACGATCCACACCGCTCACCTCCGATCAGCATCCGGAAGTCCTGGAGCGGCGCTGCTCCGACGCTTGTGGATCCCACGCGAAAGCCTCCCCCTTGGTCAGCACATGCTCGGCTGAAGGCTTTGCGTCCTGCTCGCCAAGTGCTGTATCGTTATTATGTTTATATCATCTACCATAGTAGAACCGCGCCAGGCAATGGGAAAAATCTTCTATAGTGGATTCCCGTGGCTGCCTCGCGCCGTGAGCGCGCTTCCATAAATCATAGGTTGAGTGACCCGCTCCCGCATTAGCCGGCATCTGAAGCACGCCCGGAAGGCTATCGTGTTCGTCGTTCCAGCATGGTGGGCGGGCAGCGTCGTCGTTGAGTGGGCACGTAACCGATTGCGGCAAGCGTGGCCGATCGTCGATCCGACCGCGTGCAGTTTCGCGACGTCACATCTGTTCGACTTGATCTGCTCTTCAACGTCTGCAACGCTGCGTGCATCAACAAGAGTATGCGGGACAGATGGCCGTGACGAATTGGATTGCTGAAAAGGATATCGTCGACAGTGTCACTGACGCTCTCCAGTTCATCTCCTACTTCCATCCGCAGGACTTCGTACAATACCTCTCTCGTGCCTATTCCGTCGAAACGAGCCCAAGTGCGCGCAGTGCCATCGGGCAGATACTCGTCAATTCCAGAATGGCCGCGATGGGCAAGCGGCCTCTCTGCCAAGACACCGGCGTCGTCAATGTGTTTGCGAGGGTGGGCATAGAGGCTCGTATCGCAAGCAAAAAGCCTCTCCAGGAGCTTATCGACGAAGCGGCCAGGCGAGCGTATCTCTCCGATGAGAACCCGCTGCGCGCCTCCGTCGTCGCCGACCCGCTCTTCGCAAGAAGGAATAGCGGCGACAACACGCCCGCCATGGTGAACGTCGAACTCGTGGCGGGAGATAAGCTGGAATTCGATGTTTCGGCCAAAGGCGGCGGCTCCGAGAACAAAACGAAGTTTGCCGTTCTGGAGCCCTCCGATTCCGTCAGCGACTGGGTGGTGAAGACGGTAGAAAAACTCGGTGCGGGATGGTGCCCTCCCGGAATCCTTGGAATAGGCGTCGGGGGAAGCGTCGAGAAGACGATGCTGATGGCAAAGCAGGTTCTCAATGAACCGCTGGATATGTGGGATATTCTCCGTCGCGGACCGTCATCAAAGCTCGAGGAGGTGCGGGTCGAGATCTATGAACGGGTGAATGCGCTCGGCATCGGTGCGCAGGGCTTGGGAGGCATGACGACCGTTCTCGATGTCAAGATCCGGTCGTTCCCAACTCACGCGGCATCGCTGCCCGTTGCGCTCATTCCAAACTGCGCTGCGACCAGGCATGTGCATTTTTCCTTGGATGGATTCGGCCCAGCGCAGTTCGAGCCGCCGGATATCCATGACTGGCCGCAGGTCATTATCGACCACACCGCCTCTTCAGGAAGGCGGGTCGATCTTGATCACCTGACGGATGACGAGATTGCAGGCTGGAAGCCGGGCGAAACGCTGCTTCTGTCCGGTACGCTTTTTACCGGCCGCGATGCCGCTCACAAACGAATGCTCGAAGCGTTGAGAGCTGGGCAACCCCTTCCGGTGGATCTGCGCAATAAGGCCATTTACTATGTAGGCCCCGTGGATCCTGTCGGCGACGAGGTCATCGGGCCGGCAGGTCCGACCACGTCCACGCGCATGGACCGGTTTCTCGATGAGCTTCTGCCGGCGACCGGGCTCAAGGTCATGATCGGAAAGGCCGAACGCGGCGATAGCGCCATCCGAGCGATCGCGAAGAACAAGGCTGCCTATCTCATCGCCGTCGGCGGTGCAGCGTACCTGGTCTCCAAGGCCGTTCGTTCGGCGCAGCCGGTTGCCTACCAGGATCTCGGCATGGAGGCGATCTATCGCATGGTTGTCGAAGATATGCCTGTCATGGTGGCGGTCGATTGTCGGGGCACATCGATTCACACGGTCGGACCAGCGCTCTATCGCCGTTAGGTCCAACCCGTATCACCTTATCGTCCGACGAAGCGTGCAGGCCTCTTTTCACGAAATGCCTTCACACCCTCGATGAAATCCTCGGAGTTTCCCGCCTCACATTGATATTTCCGCTCGAGGGCGAGCGAAGCAGCGTACTCGCTTTCGATAGCGGCCCAGGCGGATTTGCGCGTTAGAGCGAGGGAATATGTCGGCCCGGAGGCGAGTTTCGCTGCTATCGATTCCACCTCCGCGTCAAACTTGCCCTCGTCCACACATCGGTTGATCAGGCCCCATTCGAGTGCAGTGGCAGCAGGCACCTTATCGCCCAGCAGCATCATTTCCATCGCACGGACGCGCCCCGCGCCGCGCGAGAGCACGAACGCCGATCCTCCGTCAGGGATGAGGCCGATCCTCCGGAACGCCTGCAGGAAGTATGCTGATCGGCTTGCGACGATCAGGTCGGCGGAAAGGGCAATCGAGCAGCCGACACCTGCAGCAGCCCCCCGGACGGCGGATATCCAGGGAATGGAGAGGTTCCGGAGATCCGTCATCAACGGGTTGAAGTGAGTCTCAAGCCGCAGCCCTGCGTCAACACCTTTCTGCCCGACTGGACGATCGGGAGAGAGATCCGCGCCGGAGGAGAAGTTGCCGTTCGCGCCCGTGATGACAAGCACGCGCGCAGATTTCTCCGCTTCTGAAATCATGCTGCGAAGGGTCTCCACCACGAGTGGAGAGATCGAATTCATGGTCGAGGCATGATCGAGAACAAGCCGCGCGACCGGCCCCTCGCGCTCCAAGCGAACCCTATCCGATGTCATGCGCGGCTCCGATACTCTAGGTGTTCTCTCTCCAAGTCCGGAGAGGATAGCAATGTAGCCGCGTGCCCCGCCAATAGGCTTCGGATATACCGGGTTCGGAGAATGGCAGGGGCCGCGATCCGATACAGGTGCGTCGCTATCTGTTTTTCCATTCGGGCTCCCGCTTTTCGACGAAAGCGGCGATCCCCTCCTTGAAGTCCTCAGTGTTGCGCAGTTCATCCATCTGCATCTTGCTGTAACGCAGGCTCGCGCCGAGATTGTCCAGATCGTCCATGAAATTCAAGACACGCTTCGTCGCTCTCACGGACGACGGAGATGCGGAAGCGATTTCGCGAGCCTTCTCCATCGCACGGTCCATCAACCCGTCCTGAGGCGCGATCTCGTTGACAAAGCCCAGACGCCATCCCTCCTCGGCCGGCACTCTGCGACCCGTCAGCATGATCTCGACCGCGGGCTTCCGACCGATCTGCCGGCTCAGACGCTGTACGCCCAGTGCAGCCGCGAACAGGCCGACTTTCACCTCCGGCAACCCGAAATTTGAGGATCTTGTCGCGATGATGAGGTCGCAGCTCAGCGCAGTTTCGAAGCCTCCCCCCATCGCGTAGCCGTCCACCGCGGCGATAATCGGCTTCTCGAGATTGAAACGCGACGTCAATCCAGCGAACCCGGATGAGGGCATAGCGCCCCTGTTCCCCTGCGCGGTGTACTTCAGGTCGTTTCCGACGGAAAACGCCCGCCCCCCCGCGCCTGTGAGGACAGCGACCCTGAGTGCGGGATCGGCTGCATACACATCCCAAACCGCTGACAGCTCCTGATGCATGGGCGGATGCATGGCATTCAAAACTTCGGGGCGATTCAGCGTGACGACCAGGATGGAACCGAAAGACTCTGCTTTGATGAACGCGTTCGCCATGAAGGCCTCTGCTCTTCCGGTCTGCCGTTCCATCACGCTTCGATCCGTGACGACCATGCGCGCATTGTCCCGCCGCGCCGAAGGCACGCGAAGCCCGGCAGCTCTCACCCTTATCGATGAAAGCCGATCAGCAGGTCAGCGTGACTTTAGATGCTATCGCGCGCGGATCTAATCCGCTTTTGAATCTTGGGGTATAGGAGGCGTCTATAGCTCGCCTGCAGGCCTTATAACGCCGATCTATAGCGCCCAACGAGTCCGCTATTGGACGGGCTCCGGCTCAACTGTCACCTTCGCCTTAATCGTTCAAGAACCAAAAGATCTGCCGCGAGGAAAAAGCCAGCTTTCGAGATTCAGGTCAGTCGAGGGGCTAGGCCGATGGCAGTGCAACTACACGTTAGGGAGGAAATGATGCCCGCTCGAATGATGGAAACGATCCCCAAGGGTGCCAAGACTCCGGCAAAACTCGCCCGGGTGCTGGTGCTGTCGGCTGCTGCCTCGGTCTTCGCCCTGTCGGGAGCCTCCGCTCAGCAGAAGAACACGCTTACCGTCGCTCTCGCGACGGAAGCGCTGACAATGAACCCGTTCAAATATGCGGGCGCCGCCGACCTTTATTACATCAGCCAGATGTTCGAGATGCTGGTGCGGCCCGACCGTAACGGCAAGATGGTGAACTGGCTGGCGGAAAGCTGGAAGATCGAAGGAACGCCCGAAAAGCCGATCATCGACGTCCAGATCCGCAAGGATGTCGTCTTCCACAATGGTCAGCCACTGACGACCGAGGATCTTGAGTTCTCGTTCCGCATGCAGAGCGATCCTAAGGTCAGCCGCCTTGCCCAACGCCTGAGCAATGTCGAGCGCTTCGAGATCATCGACGATCATCACTTCAAGCTGCATTTGAAGGAGCCGGACGGAAACCTGATCTCGGCTTATCTGCAGATTTTCGCCGTGCCGAAGAAATATTTTCAAGAGGTCGGCGAGGAGGCATTCGCACAGAAGCCGGTTGGAACAGGCCCCTGGAAGTTCGTCTCGCGCAAGATCCGTTCTGACTTGCAGCTTCAGAAGCACGACGCCTACTGGAACAAGGAACATCGGCCCACGGCGGACAACCTTGTGGTGAAGATCATCCCGGAGGACATCACGCGCGTCGCGGCCTTCGAATCGGGTGAGATCGACTGGATCGACAACGTCCCGGTCTCTCTGGTCGAGAAGTTCAAGAAGATGAAAGGGGTTCAGACTGTCAGCCTGCCCGGCGGCAATCATCTGTTCATCGACTTCCCGGCTCACAAAAAGAACTCGCCCTTCGCGAAGCTCGAAGTTCGCCAGGCTATTGCGCATGGCTTCGACATGGAAGCGATCATCAAGTCGGTTCTGAACGGGCAGGGCGAGCGGTATACCGGGATCGGGACCGACAGCCTGGCCTATGATCCTGCGGTCAAGCCTTACCAATACGACCCTCAGAAGGCGAAGGAGCTCTTGGCGAAAGCCGGGTATCCGAACGGCTTCGATACTCCGTGCTACAACCTGACGACACAGCGTGAAGCCAATGTCAAAGAGGTGGGCGAGGCAATCTTCACCTATCTTCAGACGATCGGCGTCCGCTGCCAGATCGTCGGCCTCGAATATGGTGCCTGGGTCGACAAGCTCCGCCGCGCCTCCGGCGACATCGACGGCATTCTCTCGACCATGTCCACGCAAGGAATGCCTGCCGATCCTGGCAACGCATGGGTGCTTTCGCTCCACAGCTACACTCCCGGCACCGGTTATGGCGTCTATTCGCAGACAAGCGATGCCAAAGCCGATGAAATGGTCGAACGGCTGCAGAAAGTCATGGATGTCGACAAGCGGGTCGCGCTCATTCGCGAGATCGGGAAATACAAGTACGATAACCTGTTGGCCGGCATCCCGACCTATCAACCTATCCTAACCTTCGCCTGGCGTGACAATGTCACGTTCGAGCCCTGGCCCTATCCCGGCTATTGGCGCGCATTCCAGGAGATCGGTCTCAAGAAATAGCCCTGGTCTCAAGGCGACTTGAAAAGCCCCCGCGCAATTCTCGCGAACGCGGCTGGCGAACCACGCCGGCTGCTCTCTCTCCAAAGAACGAGGACAAGCATGAACACGAAAACGCTGGCAACCGTCGCAACTCGCAGGGCCGACACATCCATCTTCTTGCGGATCGCCATCCTCGCTCTCGCGTCGGCATTGCTGGCCGCGTCAGCCTATATGCAGGTGCCTGCCTGGCCGGTGAAGATTTCCATGCAGACCGCAGTGGTCTTCGCCATCGGGATCGCACTCGGGTCGCGTATGGCTGTTGCGGCAGTCCTCCTTTACATCGCCGAGGGCGTCATGGGGCTGCCGGTGTTCCAGAACGGATCGGCCGGGCCGCTCTACCTTCTGGGTCCGACGGGCGGCTACCTTCTTGGCTTCGTCCTCGCTGCCTATTTTGTCGGCCGGGCTGCCGAAACGGGTCTCATGTCGACTTTCGGTCGATCGGTCCTGGTCCTGGTTGCCGCAAACGTTATTCTCTACGTTCCCGGCGTTGCCTGGCTCGCGGTTCTGATCGGTGCCGACAAGGCCTTGGCCGCAGGCGTTCTGCCATTTCTTCTCGGCGACGCTTTGAAGATTCTCCTTGTCGCGTCACTTGTTAGCGTCGGCATCCTTCCGTCCACGAAGTCGGTACGCTGAAGTCGTGAGAATCGCGGGCCGGGATCGGCTGTGGGAGGAAGAGTAACATGACTGCAGAGGCTCCTTCACGGGTGCAAGGGCAGCATCGACCGGGTCCGTTGCAAGGGGTTCGCGTCCTCGATCTGACGCGGGCCCTGGCCGGGCCGTTTTGCGGTACCCTGCTTGGTGATCTGGGTGCCGACGTGGTCAAAATCGAAACCTCGGCGGTCGGCGAACGCTCGCGGAAGCTCGAGCCGTCGACGTCGGGCCAGAGTCTCTATGCGCTGGCGGTCAACCGTAACAAGCGCGGCCTCGTCCTCGACCTTCGGAGCGAGGAGGGAAAGGCGGTCCTGCGGGATCTGATCGCCACCAGTGATGTTCTGGTAGAGAATTTTCGACCCGGCGTCATGGAGAGGATGGGCTTCGGCTGGGATGTCGTTCACGCGATCAACGAGCGCTTGATCATGGCCCGCATCTCCGGCTTCGGCAGTGACGGTCCCTACGCTTCACGCCCCGGCCTCGACATGATCGGGCAGGCGATGAGCGGTATCATGCATCTCACCGGCGACCCCAACGGCCCCCCGACAATGGCCGGTGTCTATATGTGCGACTACACGACCGGGATCTATGCCACGCTGGGCATCGTCAGCGCACTCTATGCTCGCCAAGCGACCGGGCGTGGTCAGGTCGTCGAAGCAAGCCTGATCGACACGGCACTTCCCATGCTCCACGGCACGATTGCGGATCTGCTGATCAATGGTCGCAGTGCTGAGCGCATGGGCAATCGCGATCGTCACACCAGCCCAGCCAACACGTTCCGCACGAGCGACGGTCATTGGATCATGCTTCTCGCCGGCAATCAGCAGATGTGGGAGAGGCTTGCCCGCCTGATTGGAAAGCCGGAACTGATCGACGATCCTCGATACCTGACGTCGCCATTGCGCAATGAACATGTCGAGGACGTTGAGAGCTTTGCGGCGGAGTGGATTGGAGCGCACCCTGTCGAAGAGGTGATCGAGGCTATGGCGAAAGCGGCCATACCCTGCGCCAAATGCGCGACTGTGGATGACGTGGTAACCGACCCGAATCTCTTGGCCCGTGGTCGAATTGTCTATGTCGATCAGCCGAGCGGTGCGAGCGTTCCGGTGGCGAATACGGCGGTAACGCTCTCCGACACACCAACGAGCATTCGGCGCGGACTGCCAAATCCGGGGCAGCACAGCGCCGAGGTCCTGACTGAGTGGCTGGGCTATGAGGCGGACAAGATCGGTACCTTGGCGCAAAAGAATATCGTTTATCTCGGCGAGGATGCGGCGCGGAAATGAGTTGGGAAAAGGAAGTAGAAGAGCTCAATCGCCTCAAGGCAATGACCGCAGCCATGGGGGGCGAAGCGGCTCTTGAGCGCCGACGCTCCAGTGGGCGCCTGAACGTCCGCGAACGTATCGAGAAGCTTGTCGACGCAGACTCGTTCCGAGAAGTCGGCGCTCTTACCGGCCGGCCCGAGTTCGACGAAGGCGGCCGGGTTTCGAATCTCGCGCCGGGCAATCTCATCTTCGGTCGTGCGAAGATCGACAGCCGGCCTGTCTGCGTGGCAGGGGATGATTACTCCGTCGTCGGCTCCGCTGGCGGGGCGACGGTTCCCGGCAAATTCGCAATGTGCGAGAAGATGGCCAATGAGCTGCGTATTCCGCTCGTCCGTCTTCTGGAATCGACCGGCGGCAACAGCCGCTCGCTCGAACAATTGGGGCGCACCTATATCCCCCAAATGGAAGGGTGGGAGACAGTCGTCGAGAACATGGGCACCATCCCGGTGGTGGCGCTCGGCCTCGGCCCGGTTGCCGGAATTGGCGCCGCCAAGATGGTCTTCAGCCACTATGCCGTGATGGTTCGTGAGCGGTCCCACATGTTCATGGCCGGTCCGCCGCTGGTGGCGAGACTCGGTGAAGTGGTCACCAAGGAAGAGCTTGGTGGCGCCGAGTTGCAGGCGAGGGCAGGTGGCGTCGACGAGGTCGTCGATACTGAGGAGGAAGCTTTCGCCTGCGCCAAGCGTTTCCTTTCCTATCTTCCGTCCTCCGTCTACGAGCTCGCTGAGAGAACCGTTCCCCAGGACGATCCACACCGTAAGGACGAATGGCTGATCAAGGCCGTCCCGCAGGAGCGGCGGCGTGTCTATGACATGCGGCGCATCATCAAGTCGGTCTTTGACAGCGGCTCATTTATGGAGATGACACAGCGCTATGGCGCGTCGGTCATAACCGGCCTTGCCCGGCTCGATGGTTGGCCGGTTGCCGTCATGGCAAGCGATCCCTATCGCTATGGCGGAGCCTGGACGGCGGAATCCAACGCCAAAGTCGAGCGTTTCGTCGATTTTGCCAACACCTTCCATCTTCCGGTGGTCAATCTCGTCGATGTACCGGGGTTTCTGATCGGGCGCGACGCGGAAATGGCAGGCACCATCCGCTCAGGCGCGCGGGCGCTGAGCTCCGTATTTCAGGCGAAGGTTCCCTGGTGCACCGTGCTCGTGCGTAAGGTATTCGGCGTTGCCGGTGCATCGCACGCCAACCACGCCCGCTATCATTATCGCTTCTCCTGGCCTTCCGGGGATTGGGGCTCGATTCCCGTGGAAGGCGGTGTTGCCTCCGCCTACCGTGATGAGATTGCAAAGGCAGAGGATCCGGATGCGATGCTCAGCCTGATCGAAGCGCGCCTCAATCAGGTTCGCTCGCCATTCCGTGCGGCCATGGCCTTCGATTGCGAGGATATCATCGATCCCCGCGAGACACGCCCACTCCTGTGTGAATTTGCGAACAATGTGGCCAAGCTGCGCGAGCCCGGGCCCGTGGCAACCGCGCTCCGCCCCTGAACGAGGAAGACCTGATGTCGCTGAAGCTCATACACAGCCCGATCAAAGCTCTCGTCTGGAAGGTCGAAGTGGAGGCTGGGCAACCTATCGAGGAATACGATCCTCTTATCATCTTGGAATCGATGAAGACAGAGATCCCCGTCGACTCGTCGCTTTCGGGAATCGTGCGTGAAGTCCTCGTCAAGGAAGGTGATTCTGTTGAAGAGAACCAGCCGCTGGTCAGCATCGAGGCCGCGTTGTGACGCCTTCCTCGCCACCCTTCGCCAAGGTCCTCATCGCCAACCGGGGTGAGATCGCTTGCCGGATCATCCGCACCTGCAGAAGGCTTGGCGTTCGGACCGTTGCAGTCTTTTCCGACGCCGATGAGGGGAGCCTTCACACATTGATGGCCGATGACGCCGTTCTGATCGGAGGAGCGCGCGCGGCTGAAAGCTATCTCAACATCGCTGCCATCATCGATGCTGCAAGGAAGACGGGCTGCGAGGCTATCCATCCTGGCTATGGGTTCCTTTCGGAGAATGCCAATTTCGCCGAGGCGTGCGACGCTGCCGGCATCTGCTTCATCGGGCCTTCCGCGGCAACGATACGCTCCATGAGCTACAAGGGCGCGGCGCGGCAGATCGCAGAATCCTGCGGAGTGCCTTTACTGCCGGGATACGACGGTGACGAGCAAGATGAAGCCTTCCTCGCGAATGAAGCCGAGCGGATCGGTTGGCCAATCATCATAAAGGCTGTCGCGGGCGGTGGCGGTAAAGGGATGCGCCGGGTTGACGCTCCGGCGCAATTCCCACGCAACCTGGCGGCGGCGCGGCGGGAGGCGCAGTCGGCTTTCGGTAACGATCAGGTTCTTCTTGAGAAATTCCTCGTCGAGCCTCGTCATATCGAGGTTCAGATTCTAGCCGATTCTCACGGTAAGGTTGTTTCGCTCTTTGAGCGTGACTGTTCGATCCAACGCAAGCACCAGAAGGTTATCGAGGAAAGCCCGGCGCCGGGCATGCCTGAGGACATGCGCGCGGAAATGATCTCGGCGGCGGTTCGACTGGCTGCGCAGGTTGGATACGAGGGCGTAGGCACAGTAGAGTTCGTTGCCGATGTCAGCGCTGGGCTTCGCGTCGACCGCTTCTATTTTCTGGAGATGAATACAAGGCTGCAGGTTGAGCATCCCGTCACCGAAATGATTACGGGCCTGGACCTCGTCGAGTGGCAATTGCGCGTGGCGGCAGGGGAAGCCATTCCTTTCGATCGCGAGGGAATTACAAGAACCGGGCATGCTCTGGAAGTGAGGCTTTGCGCGGAGGATCCCTCAAAGATGTTCCTGCCCTCTCCCGGCGAACTGACGCGGTTTGATCTCGGCAGTGAGGTTTGCGGGCTGCGTATTGAGACCGGCCTGCGCCAGGGCGACAAAGTCACGCCTTACTATGATTCCCTGCTGGCAAAGCTTGTCGTTCATGCCGCCAGTCGCGATGAGGCGATCCGCACGCTCGGGGATAGGCTGCAGATTATTCAGGTGGAGGGCCTGAAGTCAAACCGTCTTCTGCTTCAGCGCATCTGCGCCCATCCGGATTTCACCGCCGGAGGCGTCAGCACAACCTTCATCGAGCGAAATGCCGAAGTGCTGCTTGCGCCGGAAGCATCGGCGCCAGCCGCCACATAGCAAACTCATATAGGGTGCGAAGAAGGATATATTGGCCCAGAGCCGCGCAATTTTCGACTGTAGCTCATAACGTTTGAGAGCATTGCATATGATCCAACCCCTAGCCGGTACTCTCGTTGTTGCTGTCGAGCAGGCAGTTGCCGCGCCTTACTGCTCCGGCCGTCTCGCCGCAGCGGGCGCACGGGTTATCAAGGTCGAGCGCCCCGATGGTGACTTCGCCCGCCGGTACGACGATTACGTGCTGGGCGACAGCTCCTATTTTGTCTGGCTGAACCGCGGCAAGGAATCCATCTGCCTTGACCTTAAAAAGCCGGACGATGTCGAGGTGCTGCGTAGCATCGCGAGAACCGCTGACATTCTGATCCAGAATCTCATTCCTGGTGCGATGGAGAGACTTGGCCTTGCGCTTTGCGACCTCCGGGAGGAAAACGAGAAGCTCATCACCGTCTCCATTTCCGGATACGGCGCAGAAGGTAATCTCAGTCACCTGAAGGCCTATGACCTCCTCGTGCAAGCTGAGAGCGGTCTCTCGTCTCTTACGGCCAATGCAGCCGGCCCTGCGCGTGTAGGTGTCTCCATCTGCGACATCGCCGCGGGGATGACAGCCTATCAGGCTGTCCTCGAGGCGTTGCTGCAACGATCGATTACGGGGAAGGGGATGCACATCGATGTATCCCTTTTCCACGCGACGGCGGACTGGATGAATGTGCCTCTGCTTCAATACGTCTATGGCGGAAAAAATCCGGAAGGAACCGGTCTCGCGCATCCGACGATTGCTCCCTACGGAGCCTTCAGCTGCTCGGACGGGCGCCAAGTCCTGATTTCGATTCAGAACGAGCGCGAATGGAAAGTGTTCAGCGAGCGGGTGCTCGAGCGTCCCGACATCGCGGTCGAGATTCGCTTCGCGAGCAATACAAGCAGGGTCGAGAATCGGGCGGAACTCGACGCGATCATCAAGAATATCTTCGGCCGATTTGACCGGGATGAGGCAATTCGGAGGCTCGAAGCTGCACAGGTTGCCTATGGTCGAATTAGCACAATGGATGATTTGGCGGATCATCCGCAGAACCGCTACGTCGATGCCGTTACATCGACGGGGCAATCGATCTGCATGCTGTCTCCGGGTGCGTCGTTCAATGGCCTCACGAACGTCAAGAAAGACGTTCCGGCGCTCGGAGCAGACACTGATTCCATTTTAGCGGAGTTCGGATCGGCGCCTCCTGAAATGGAGCGTAAGTCGGCTCGTATCGGAAACAATCAATAAATATTGCTCTTCGGGAGGTAAAATGGAGAAGCGTACTGCAGTAGTGACCGGCGCGGCAGGTACAATCGGCGGCGGGATCGTCGAGCAGTTGCTCAGGCACTCACGTCGCATCGTGATGGTCGATATCGATGGCGGTCGCCTTAACGAGGCCGCCGAACGCTTCCCGCGCGACAAAGTTACTGCGATCGACTGTGATATTGGCGATGAATCCTCAGGAGCTCGTATCCGCGAGTTCATTGCCTCGCTCGGCTGGCGCCCTGCCGAAATTCTCATCAACAACGCCGGAATTTCCCCACGCCGCAATGGCCAGGTCGCAGGTGCCCTCGAGGTCAGCCTCGAGGAATGGAACCACACGATCCATGTCAATCTGACCGCAATGCTGCTTCTGGCCCGGGCATTCATCCCGGATATGAAGGCTTCGGGATGGGGGCGCATTGTCAATTTCTCCTCGCGCGCGGGCCGCACCAATGTCGGCACCTCTGGTCCGGCCTATGTGACCAGCAAGGCCGGCGTGTTGGGCTTGACGCGCTCGCTGGCCTGCGACTTCGCGTCGTATGGAATAACCTGCAATGCTATCGCGCCTGGGCTCGTCGATTCCGCAATGACACGAGCGCTTCCGCCGGAGCGCTTCAAGATGCTCCTCGACGGAACGCTTGTCGGCCGCCCGGGAACGGCAACGGAACTCGGTGCAACAGCCGCGTTCCTGGCGTCGGAGGAGGCCGGATTCATCACCGGTGCCTGTGTCGACGTCAACGGCGGCCGCTCAATGCTTTAGGACGTGCAGATATGATCGATTACGACAAGCTCATGAATCTGCGCATTCCGGAAGTGCGCGCGTCCTACAATTTCAAGGACTCCATTCTCTATGCGCTCGGTATCGGGCTTGGATACGACTCTCTGGACGAACGCCAGCTGGTTTATGTCTATGAGAAGAATCAGCAGATTTTCCCGACAACGCCGGTAGTGCTCGGCTCGCCTGGCTTCTGGATGCGCGATCTCGATACCGGCATCGACTGGACGAAGATCGTACATGGCGAGCAGACACTGCGAATTCATGCGCCGATGCCGGTCTCCGGAAACTTGGTCGCCCAATCGAGAGTCGTCGACATCATCGACAAGGGGGCGGGAAAGGGAGCTATCCTTTACTCGGCTCGCGAACTCCATGACGCGAATACGGGCGTGCATTACGCAACCGTCGGCAATGTCAGTTTCTGTCGCGGTGACGGAGGGTTCGGCGGCCCTCAGAAGTCGCAGCCGAAAGCTCCACCCGTGCCGGAGCGCGCACCGGATTATGCAGTCGATTTGCCGACGCGCCCGGAACAGGCACTGATCTATCGTCTGAGCTCGGACATGAACCCGCTTCATGCGGAGCCGGAATTCGCGCGCAAGGCGGGATTCGATAAGCCGATCCTGCACGGGCTTGCAACCTACGGGACCTGCGCGCATGCCGTTGTCGCTGCCGCCCTTGATTATGACGGGGCCCGGTTGAAGAGCTTCGATGCCCGATTCTCATCGATCGTCTTCCCGGGGGAGACGATCCGCACGGAGATTTGGCTTGAAGACGATGTCGTCCGGTTCCAAGCCAAAGTCGTCGAGCGCGATGCGCTCGTTCTTTCCAATGGTCGTGCAGAGATATCCCAATGACTGAGCAGCTAAGCGATGATGATAGGCCATTGGTCCTGTCCTCCAGAAAGGGCGACGTTGTCACGCTGACCCTGAACCGCCCGGAGGCGCTGAATGCCACCGTTCCCGGAATGGTACCCGCGCTCGCGCTGGCGTCCGATCATGCTGTTGACAGCGGAGCCCGGGCAATTGTTCTGACCGGCTCCGGACGCGCCTTCTGCGCTGGAGCTTTCCTCAAGGGTGGAGGTCAGAAGCCTGGGGAGAAGGACATGGGGGAGGGGCTGGAGAGGATTCTCAACCCTCTCATCGAGAAACTTCTGACGATTCCCGTGCCGATCGTCTCGGCGATCAACGGGCCAGCCGTCGGCGCCGGCGTCGGGCTGGCGCTCGTGGGAGACATTCTGATCGCGGCAAAGTCCGCATATTTCATGCTCGCTTTCTCAAAAGTAGGTCTCGTCGCAGATGCAGGCCTCACGTGGCAACTTCCTCGCCTGGTCGGCCGTCAGCGGGCCCTGGAGATGATGTATCTCGCCGAGAAGGTTCCTGCCGATGAGGCACACCGTATCGGCATGGTGAACAGGGTTGTCGACGACGGAGATTTGGAGGCCGTCGCTGCCGATATAGCAGCGAGGATCGCAGCAGGTCCGACCGCGACCTATGCCGCCATTCGGCAGGGCGTAAAGCGCTCGCTCGAAAGCGACCTTGCCGCATCCCTGACGCAAGAAGCTGCGGCTCAGCGGGCCGCCGGGTTCCGTGCGGATTTTGTCGAAGGTGTCATGGCTTTTGCGGAGAAGCGGCCAGCTCGCTTCGTAGGGCGCTAGGCCATGCCGCTGCCATCCTTGTTGAGGAACCTTCGGCTGCCCCTGATCGGGGCGCCCATGTTCATCGTCTCCGGCCCGGATCTCGTCATTGCTCAGTGCAAGTCCGGAGTTGTAGGCTCGTTTCCGGCCCTCAATGCGCGCGAGAAGGAAGGCGAACCGGTTCAGCTTGAACTCTGGCTTCAGCGGATCAATGAGGAACTCGACCGTCATAACCAAGAAAGTCCGGAAAATCCCGCTGCGCCTTTCGCCGTCAACCTGATCGTCCATCGGTCGAATATCCGCCTGGAACGCGATATCGAGATCCTTACACGCTGGAAAGTACCGATCTGGATCACGTCGCTCGGTGCTCGTCCCGATGTGAACGCTGCGGCGCATGCCGCGGGCGCCATCACGCTGCATGACGTGATCAACGATCGCTTCGCCCGCAAAGCGATCGAAAAGGGGGCCGATGGTCTCATTGCGGTTGCCGCCGGTGCGGGCGGCCATGCAGGTGCACTCTCGCCGTTCGCTTTGATCCAGGAGATCCGAGGTTGGTATGATGGCCCGCTTGCGCTCTCCGGCGCGATCGCGCGCGGAGATGCTATTCTGGCCGCACAAGCGCTAGGCGCAGATCTCGCCTATGTCGGGTCGGCCTTCATCGCCACGAGAGAGGCGAATGCGACCGCCGGCCACAAACAGGCTATCGTCGATGCGGCTGCGTCGGACATTCTCTACACGGACTACTTTACCGGGGTTCACGGTAACTACCTTGCCCCCTCGATCCGCGCGGCCGGTCTCGACCCGGATGCCTTGCCGAAGCGAGAGGGGAATCTCGATTTCTCGGCCAAGAGCGAAAAGCCGAAGGCATGGCGGGATATATGGGGCGCAGGGCAAGGTGTCGGCGCTCTGACTTCAGTCGTGCCCGCTGCCGATCTCATCAATCGACTGCATCGTGAATACCGGGCCGCAGCTCACCGCATCGCCGAACTGGGATTTGCAGCAAGGGAATTGGAAAGCACACCGGCATGAGAATCCACGTCGATCGTCCTTGGCTGAAGCACTATCCCGAAGGCGTCAGCCGCAGTTTTGACCCGCAGCCGATGACCCTTCCGCAATTCCTTGCGGAATCCGTTGAAAGGTTCGCGGAGCGCCCGGCCATCGAGTACTTCGGTCACACATTGAGTTACTCTGACCTCGGTGAAGAGGTGGCCGTGGCTGCCGAGGTTCTTCGCAGGGCAGACGTGCAGAAGGGGGATCGTGTCGGCATATTCCTGCCCAACTGCCCGCAGCACCCATTCTTCTTCTTCGGCACTCAGTTCGCAGGCGGGGCTGCGGTTCATCTGTCGCCTCTCGATGCCATCCGTGAATCCGAGCATAAACTCAGGGACAGCGGCGCGCGCGTGCTCGTGACGCTCTCGACCAAAGCTTTCGCCGAGAAGGCGATGGAACTTCTGAGACGTGGTGCCGTCGAGAGGGTCATCGTCTGCGAGGACCCCGTATCGGCTGCCGCAGAGGGAGCCATCGGCGACTTGCCGAAAGGATTTGTGCGCTACAATGAGCTCGCTGCAGGTGCCAGCAGAGAGCTGGTTGTTCCCGACAGGGATCCGCAGGAATTGGCGCTGCTGCAATATACTGGAGGGACAACGGGTCTGCCGAAAGGCGCCATGCTGTCCCAGCGCAACATCACGGCAGGAACGCTGATCGCGGTGGAGTGGTGGAAGAAAGCGCCAGGTGGCGGGCCGGACAATATCTATCTGTGCTATTCGCCTTTGTTCCATGCACTCGGCCTGACCGGGTTGTTGCGCCGGTTGCGAGAGGGCGCGCTCAGCATCATCCGTCAGCGCTTCGATGTGGAGGATGCCCTCGATCTGATCGAGAAGCGGCGAATCTCGACATTTGCCGGCGTTCCAACCATGTGGATTGCCATCGCCAATTTTCCCGGCATCGAGAAGCGAGATCTATCGAGCCTCCTGTATCTTGGCTCCGGGGCAGCTCCCCTGCCTCTGGAGGTGTCACGCCGGCTTGAGTCCCTGACCGGACATCGATTGCGTGGCGGATGGGGCATGACCGAGCTCGGTGGCGCAACGACCATCCCAAGAGAGTGGCCCCGGGAAAAGAACGGAACTGTTGGAATTCCTCTTCCCGGAATCGACATGCAGATCGTCGCTGCCGATGACCCGCGGAAAGTCCTGCAGGCCGGTGAGGTTGGGGAACTGCGCGTGCGTGGGCCATGCGTCATGTCCGGGTATTGGAACAAGTCGGAGGAGACGAAAAATGTCTTCGTCGATGGTTGGCTTATGACCGGTGATATCGCCCATATGGACGCAGACGGCTATTTCTACATCGTGGATCGTAAAAAGGACCTGATCCTTTCCGGCGGTTTCAATGTCTATCCACTTACCATCGAGAATGCCGTCATGGAGCACCCGTCGGTTGCGGAAGCGATGGCAATCGGTGTGCCGGACGATTATCGGGGTGAATCGGCTAAGATCTTCGTGGTGCTGCGTCCGCAGGCGTCGGAATTTACGATCGAGGAACTGCAAGTCTTTCTCAAGGACAAGCTGGGACGTCACGAGATGCCTCGCTTGCTCGCGTTCCTCCCTGAGATCCCCAAGACGTCGGTTGGCAAGTACTCGCGAAAGATGCTCCGCGACAAGGTTTTGCTGGAAGCGACCGTAGGCTGAAAGTTCCGGCCCGATCCAGTCAGTCGATCTGCCTTCCCGGCTGACTGGATTGGCAATGGTGCCTGCAATGTCGCCGAAATAATAAGATCGCGGCGATCGGCATAGAGTCTCGCGGGCAAAGAAGGTGCCATTTCAGTGATGGCAACAGACCTTCTTGAAACGCAGTCATATGGTTTGGCTATAATACGAAAACTATCTCCTATTGGAAAACGGATCCGCAGAGGGGCGATGCTCAAGGCGTGGATCTGAGTATCCAAGGGAGGACATCAATGATCGCGAAACTCTGTGGCGGGGCCTTGCCGGCCTTGCTTGCAACATCGGTGGGGCTGGCGACCCCAGGCCTCGCACAGGACAAGAACGAAACACTCGTCGTCGGCTTCACGAATGAAGCGGTCACGCTGGATCCGAGCAAGATGGCCGGCACGGCCGACCGCTTCTTCCTATTTCAGATGTTCGAGCTCCTCGTTCAACCTGACAGGGATGGAAAGACGATCCCGTGGCTTGCCGAGAGCTGGAACGTCGTCGAAGAGAATGGCAAGAACCGCATCGACGTGACACTACGGCCGGGACTCAAATTTCATAACGGCGATCCCGTCACCAGCGAGGATTTCGAGTTTTCCTTTCAGCGCGAATCCAATCCGCAGATATCGCGTGGCGCGTCGCGCCATACCAAGGTCGAACGGTTTGAGGTCATCGATGACCGCCGCTTCAGCATTCATTTCAAGGAACCTGATGGCGGCTATATCGCCAGCTATCTGCATCTCACAGCACTTCCAAAGAAATATTTCCAGAAGGTGGGAGATCAAGGCTTCCTCAAGCACCCGATTGGAACCGGCCCCTGGAAGTTCGTGTCGAGAAAACCGGGTGAGGAATTACAGCTGACCTTGAATGAAGATTATTGGAACAAGGACCATAGGCCGACAGTCAAGAACCTCGTCATTCGCGTCATCCCCGAGGAGCTGACGCGGGTTGCCGCCTTCCGCAACGGGGAGGTGGACTGGATTGACAATGTCCCGCTGCCGCTCGTGGCTGAGTTTAAAAAGATGAACGGTGTCAAAACCTTCAGCACTCATAGCGGCAACAATCTTTATTTCGATTTCCCGCAGCACAACACAAAGTCGCCTTTCCATGATGTCCGCGTTCGCCAAGCCGTCGCCATGGGCTTCGACATGGATGCCATCATCAAGAATGTGCTCTATGGGCAGGGTAGGCGGTATACGGGGATCGGAACATCGAGTTCCGGCTATGATGCGGCCGTCAAACCCTACGCCTATGATCCGGTGAAGGCGAAGGAGCTGCTTGCTGCTGCCGGCTACCCGAACGGCTTCGATACGCCGTGCTACAACATGACGACGCAACGCGAGCCGTCGATCAAGGAGATGGGCGAAGCTGTCTATGCCTATCTGCAGACGATCGGCGTGCGCTGCCAAATCCGAAATGTCGAGTACGGCGCCTGGATCGACCTGATCAAGCGGAGCAACAGCAAGCTGGATGGAATCACCACCAACATGTCCTCTCAAGGGATACCTGCCGATCCTGGCAACTCCTGGGCTGCGATCCTGCACAGCTATGATTCGGAACAGGGCTTTGGCGCGTACTCCCATACCGCAGACAAAAAAATGGACCAGTATGTCGAGCAGCTTCAATCGACCATGGATGCGCAGAAGCGGGCTGAGGTGATCCGCGAGGCAGGGCGCTACAGGTACGAAAATGTGCTTGCAGGCATTCCTACCTACGAGCCGATCATGACGATGGCCTGGCGCGACAATGTGGACTTCAAGCCCTGGCCATTCCCTGGCTACTGGCGGGCGTTCCAGGAGGTCGGCCTTAAAAACTGAATGGATTGCGGCGGAAAAGCCTGAGATGCTTTTCCGCCCGGTTCTGCTGGGATCTAAGCGGCCGCATGCAGGCCACGCCCGCAAGCTCTTAAGCAATCACCAATCCCCCAGGATCCGATGGCCACGGGTAGCAGGCGAAATGCTGCATTGGCCATCGGTTTCTTCGTTCTACTCCATAGACATATGTTCTTCGCCGTCATCGGCAGCGCCGAGCCATAAGGTGTCTGTATAGGCAGAAAGCGAACTCCTATTGGAAACCTATAGGGAGAATGGGGGAAGCTCGATCATAGAATTATTGAAATATGGGAGGACGTGATGGCGGCGAAGATCCGCAACTGCTTTGCAGTGGGATTGCTTGCATCCTCGATCGCCTTTGTCGGATCAGCTTTTGCCCTGGCCGCAAAGGACACGCTGGTCGTGGGCTTCACGAATGAGGCCACAACGCTCGATCCCAACAAGGTGGCCGGCACCGCCGACCGCTTCTTCCTTTATCAGATGTTCGAGCTCCTTGTTCAGCCGGACCGCGATGGCAAGCCGATGCCCTGGCTTGCCGAGAGCTGGAACGTTGTGGAGGAGAACGGCAAGACCCGCATCGACGTGACACTCCGTCCTGGGGTCCGGTTTCACAACGGCGACCCACTCACCAGCGAGGATTTCGAATATTCTTTCCAGCGTGAATCCGATCCCAAAGTTTCCCGGGTCGCCTCGCGCCATCGGAAAGTCGAGCGGTTCGAGGTTATCGACGATCGCCGCTTCAGCATTCACTTCAGCGAGCCGGACGGGAACTATGTCGCAAGCTTCCTCCACCTCGCGGCCGTGCCTAAGAAATATATCCTGAAAGTGGGCGAAGAGGGATTCAACAAGGCGCCGATCGGAACCGGGCCTTGGAAGTTCGTGTCGCGAAAGCAGGGCGATGAATTGCGGCTCGCCCTGAATGAAGATTATTGGAATAAGGATCATAGGCCGACGGTCAAGAACCTCGTCATCAAGGTCATTCCCGAGGAGTTGACGCGGGTCGCCGCCTTCAAGAGCGGCGAAGTCGACTGGATCGATAACGTGCCTCTGCCGCTGGTCCAGGAATTCAAGTCGATGAAGGGCGTCACGACGCTCAGCGTAAACGGCGGCAACAATCTCTATTTCGATTTCCCGCAGCACAACACGAAGTCGCCCTTCCATGATGTCCGCGTTCGCCAAGCCGTCGCCATGGGCTTCGACATGGATGCCATCATCAAGAGCGTACTTTACGGGCAGGGCAGGCGCTATACAGGGGTAGGGACCTCAAGCCCGGCCTACGACCCGAGCATCAAGCCCTATGCCTATGACCCGGTGAAGGCGAAGGAGCTGCTTGCTGCTGCCGGCTACCCGAACGGCTTCGATACGCCGTGCTACAACATGACGACGCAACGCGAGCCGTCCATCAAGGAGGTGGGCGAGGCCGTCTACGCCTATCTGCAGACGATCGGCGTGCGCTGCCAGATCCGCAACGTCGAGTACGGCGCCTGGGTCGATCTGATCCGGCGCAACAGCAACAAGCTCGATGGTATCACCACCAACATGTCGGCTCAGGGCATCCCCGCGGATCCCGGCAATACATGGGCGTCGTCCACACTGCACAGCTACCAGCCGAACGAGGGTTTCGGTGCTTATTCTCATACCTCTGATGCAAAGGCCGATGAGATGGTCGAAAAGCTCCAGGTGACGATGGAGCCGGAGAAACGCGACGTGCTGATCAAGGAGATCGCACGCTACAAGTATCAGAACCTGCTCGGTGGAATTCCGACATACGAGCCCGTCATGACGATGGCCTGGCGTGACAATGTGGATTTCAAGCCTTGGCCATTCCCCGGTTATTGGCGGGCGTTCCAGGAGATCGGCTTCAAGAACTAAGGCTGTGCCTCGAAAGGCGGCGATGAGAGGAAACATTCTCACGCCGCTCCGAAGACTCGAGTGCCGAGCGACTGCCTAAAGCGCCGTTCCACGGAGCGGCTTCACAATAAAGCGGGGAGATGAAATGAAATTGCGCGCTGCTAGACTTGTCACGAGTATGGGGTTTGCGTTGGGGCTTGCTCTGGCGTCCCTGCCCGCATTCTCGCGAGATGCCGATACGGTCGTTGCCGCTTTCTCCGCAGAGACGACGACGCTCGATCCGGCGCGCAGCTCGGGAACCGTCGATCGGTTCTACTATTTTCATTTGTTCGAGATGCTTGTGATCCCTGATTCGAAGGGGAACATGTCTCCTTGGCTCGCCACGAAATGGGAAGTAGGCGAGAAGGATGGCAAAGCCTATATCGACGTCTGGCTGCGGGACGACGTGCGTTTTCACAACGGCGATCCGATGACCGCCCAGGATGTAGAGTTTTCCTGGCAGCGCCAGCGCGATCCGAAGGTTTCTCTGACCGCCTCGCGTCATCGCAATGTCGAAGGCTTTGAAATCTTCAACGACCATTACTTCCGCATCAACTTCAAGCAGCCCGATGGCAATTATCTCGCGGAGTATCTGCAGATCGTCGTCATGCCGAAGCGATACTTCGAGAAGGTCGGCAGCATGGAGGCCTTCGGTGCCAAGCCCGTCGGCACCGGCCCCTGGAAGTTCGTATCGCGCGAGATCAAACGGGAACTGAACCTCACTCGAAACGACGATTACTGGAATGCGAAGAATGGCCCCAAAGCCAAGAACCTCACGATCAAGATCATCCCGGAGGATCTGACGCGGGTCTCCGCACTGCGCGCCGGCGAGGTCGACTGGATCGACAACGTTCCTCTTCCCCTGATCTCGGAATTCAAGGCCGACAAGCGCTTCAACACCTTCAGCGTCCAAAACGGCAACTTCGTCTATCTGGATTTCCCGAGTCACAACAAGGCCTTGCCCTTCGCCAAGCTCCCCGTGCGCCAGGCGATCGCTCATGGCTTCGACATGGATGCGATCCTGAAGGTCGTCCTTTATGGAGAGGGAAATCGCTTTGCGGGCATCGGCACAGACAGCAATGCCTACGATCCGAACTTGAAGCCTTACGAATTCGATCCGGCGAAGTCGCGAGAACTGCTGGCAAAGGCAGGATATCCTAACGGTCTCGATATTCCCTGCTATAGCCTGACGACCCCTCGTGAGCCGAACATCAAGGAGGTCAGCGAGGCGATCTATGCCTATCTCCAGCAGGCTGGGATCAGATGCCAGATCCGCGCGGTGGAGTTCGGCGCGTGGCTCGATCTACTGCGCCGCGCGAACCCTCCCCATCTCGACGGCCTGTCCATCCATATGTCCGCGCAGGGAATCCCCTCCGATCCGGGAAATTCCTGGTCCTCGTCGGCCCTTCACAGCTACGCGCCGGAAATCGGCTTCGGCACCTTCTCGCAAACGGCTGACCCGAAGGCGGACGAGTATGTCCAGAAGATCCAGCAGATCATGGACATGGAGAAACGCCGATTGTTGATCCAGGAGGCTGCCCGCTATCGCCAGGAACAGGTCCTGGGCGGCATTTCGCTTTATCAGCCGCGGACGACCTATGCCTGGAACAAGCGGATCGATTTCACGCCCTGGGCCTATCCGGGCTACTGGCATCTCTTCCAACTCGTCGACATCGTCGACTAGCTGATCGGGAGCGGAAAACGCGACAATGTGGACTTACATCCTCAAAAGACTGCTGCACGGGCTCTTCAGCATCATAGGCGCGAGCTTGCTGATCTTCGTGATCACCCGCCTGACGGGCGATCCCGTCGCCATGCTGCTACCGCCCGAGGCCACGGAGGAGATGGTGCGCCAGATGCGCGCCACCCTCGGTCTCGATCGGCCGATCTGGGAGCAGTATCTGATCTTCGCGAGCCATGCGCTGCAGGGTGACCTGGGCATGTCCTATCGGTGGGAGATGCCTGCACTGACCCTCCTGCTCGATCGGTTGCCGGCAACGATCCAGCTTGCCTCCGCAGGCCTGCTGTTCAGCATCAGCGTTGCGGTGCCGCTTGGGGTTCTGTCCGCCGTTTATCGCGGATCCTGGATTGACCGCGTGGGCAAGACGCTCGCCATGGCGGGGCAGGCCATGCCCAATTTCTGGGTGGGCCTTATCCTCATTCTCGTCTTTTCAGTCTCCCTGGGTTGGCTCCCGGCCTATGGTTCAGGCTCGTTCAGGCATCTGATCCTGCCGGCCATCGCGCTCGGGTCATATCCCGTCGCGGCGCAGACCCGCATCGTGCGCTCGTCGATGCTCGACGTGCTGGACAGCGATTACATCAAGATGGGGCGCATCCTCGGCGCCAGCGAGAGCGTGCTGGTCTGGAAATATGCATTCCGGAATGCCGCGGTTCCGCTGATCACGGTTCTCGGCGTCTACTTTGCAGCGATGTTGGGAGGAACCTTCGTTGTCGAGGTCATCTTCGCCTGGCCCGGGGTCGGAAGGACCGTGGTCGAAGCCGTATTCGCGCGCGACTTCCCTGTCGTCCAGGCTGGCGTGCTCTTCACTTCCGTCGTCTTCGTGACAGTCAACCTGCTGGTTGATCTCAGCTACGGCGTCATCGATCCGAGGGCTCGAGTCAATGTCTAGCGTCGAAACCGCCACCATCTCCGCGCCGCGAGCGAGGCTGAATCTGAGCGCGATCATGCGCCTGCCCTTCATCCCGATCTTCATTCTGAGCGTCCTGGTGATCTGCGCCATCTTTGGGAACCAGCTCGCCCCACATAACCCGACCGCGCTCAATCTCGGAATGGCTCTCAAGCCGCCCGGATGGGTCGAAGGGGGGAGCTGGGCCTATCCCCTCGGAACGGACAATCTTGGCCGCGATATCCTGAGCCGCATCATTGCCGGTGCGCGGATTTCCGTGATCGTGGCGATCTACGCAATCATCGTTTCAGGTGGAATCGGCGCGATCTTCGGCATGATGGCGGGCTATTTCGGTCGTACCGTCGATACCGTGATCATGCGTATCGTCGACATCCAGATGTCCGTACCGGCCCTGGCACTGGCGCTCGTTCTCGCGACCCTGCTTCGTCCGAGCCTCAGCACGGTGCTCATCGTCATCGCCATTACCTACTGGAGCTGGTATGCGCGGATCGTCCGTGCCGAGGTGATCTCGCTCAAGCAGCGTGACTATGTGGCCTTGGCGCGCATCGCAGGCGTGTCCACCCCGGTGATCTTCATCCGGCACCTGCTGCCCAACATCATGAACACACTTCTTGTGCTCGCCACGCTGCAGGTTGGCCAGGTCATCATCTTCGAGGCCTCGCTGAGCTTTCTCGGCCTCGGCATTCAGAATCCTGACGTCTCATGGGGGCTGATGCTTGCCGATGCCCGCAGCTACATCACTGTCGCCTGGTGGGCGATCACGATGCCGGGCATCGCGATCATGCTGACGTGCCTTGCCGCCAATCTTTTCGGAGATTGGATGCGCGATACCTTCGATCCCAAGCGCAGGCAGCTCTGAACATGCTAGCAAACAATCGACAACAGACGAGCCAGCCGCTGCTCGAAGTCAATGACTTGCAGACGCACCTTGTGCTGGGTCGCGGAACGCTCAAGGCGGTCGACGGTGTGTCGTTCAGCCTGAACCGGGGGCAGACTCTGGGAATCGTCGGCGAGTCCGGCTCTGGGAAGACCCTCACCAGCATGTCGATCATTCGACTGTTGCCAAAGCCGAGCGGGAGGATTGTCGGCGGCTCGATCAAGTTCGACGGGATCGATATCGTCAGCTTGCCGGAGAAGGAAATCGCCAAGAATTGGCGCGGCAATCGGATCTCGATGGTGTTGCAGGATCCGTTGACCTCGCTCAATCCGGTCTACAGCATCGCGGATCAGCTCGGGCAGCCGTTTCGTTACCATTATAAGGACATGAGCCGCCGCGAGATCAGGGATGCCTCGATCGAGATGCTGCGGAAGGTGCGGATACCCGCGCCGGAAAAGCGGCTCGCAAGCTATCCGCATCAGTTCTCGGGCGGCATGCGCCAGCGGGCGGTCATCGCCATGGCGATCGCAGCCAAGCCCGAGCTGCTGATTGCCGATGAGCCGACGAGTGCGCTCGATGTCACAATTCAGATCCAGATCATGGATCTGTTCCGCAAACTGCAGGAGGAGACCGGCGTCTCGATCATCATGATCACCCATGACATGGGTGTTGCCGCGCAGCTCTGCGATCGGGTGGCGGTCATGTATGCAGGCCGCATTGTCGAGATCGGCGATGCGCGGGACATCTTCAAGCGCCCTGCGCACCCCTACACCCAAGGGCTCCTCCAATCGATCCCGAAGATCGGCCAGCGGCAGAAGCGCCTCTATGCGATCCCAGGGCAGCCGCCGAGCCTGTTCAATCCCCCGAAGGGCTGCCGGTTCGCCGATCGATGCCCGCATCGCATGCCGAAATGCGATGTCTACCCGCCGACGGTCGAGTTGGAGAGCGGGCATTCCGCAGCCTGCTGGCTTCTGGAGAGCAAGGCATGAGCAGTCCTATCCTGAAGGTCAGCAACCTCACCAAGCACTTCGCCACCGGCATGTTCGGCAAGCAGACCGTCGTCCACGCAGTGGAAGATGTCAGCTTTCAGATCAACCGAGGCGAAACCTTCGCGCTCGTCGGCGAGTCCGGTTGCGGCAAGACCACGCTTACGAAGTTGATTCTGGCACTCGAGACGCCCACGTCCGGATCCATCGTCTTCGACGACATCGAGCTGGTCGGCGCATCGCGTGCCGATCTGGCCCGCTATCGTCGTGCGGCACAGGCGGTCTTTCAGGACCCTTATTCGTCACTCAATCCTCGTTTGCGGGTCAAGGGAATCATTTCCGAACCGCTGCAGGCGCAAGGCTATGGCGATCGCGCCGCACGCATGGACCGGGTCAGGGAGGTGCTGAAGATCGTCGGTCTCCCGGCCAGCGCAGCGGACCTTTATCCGCATGAGTTCTCGGGAGGACAGCGGCAGCGCATTGCGATCGCGAGGGCGCTGGCGCCGCAGCCGCCCTTCATGGTGCTGGATGAGCCCATTTCGGCACTCGACGTCTCGATCCGGGCTCAGATCCTGAATCTTCTGACGGATATCCAAAAAGAGTTCGGACTGACCTATCTGATCGTCGCGCATGACCTTGCCTTGGTCGAGCAGTTCTCGACTAATGTCGGCGTCATGTATCTCGGGAACCTCGTCGAGCTCGGTCCCGTCGAGAAGGTGTTCTCCGAGCGCAGCCATCCCTATACGCAGGCCCTTCTCGCTTCGGTTCCCAATCCTGATCCGGACATGCGCAATCCCGCGGACATGATCCGCGGAGAGGTGGGAAGTCCCGTCAACCCGCCATCGGGCTGCAAGTTTCACCCGCGCTGTCCATTCAAGATGGATATCTGCACCACGGAATTCCCGCCGCGCTATCAACTGGACGGAAAGCATTGGTCCGCCTGCTACCTGCACAAGGATGACAGGGCTACGGCTGCTGCTCTCGAGAAGGAAACAGCATGAATCCGGAAGAAGAAAAGGTCCAGTTCGCGGAGCTCGACACCTTGTGGGAGAAGGCGTGGCCGGCCGAGGTCTCGCGCAATCTCCACTACCCGATGGGTCAGATTCCGCTTTTCCGCTACATCACGGAATGGGCCAAGCGCGACCCGGGGCGTCCAGCCATCATCTATTATGGCCGAACTTGGACTTATGCCGAATACGATGAAATGTCGGACAGGTTTGCGGCGCTTCTCGCCGAACGTGGTGTGCAAAAGGGGGATCGCGTCGGGATCTGCATGCAGAACTGCCCGCAATACATGTTTGCATTTTACGGAATCATGAAGCTTGGTGCCGTTTATACGGCAATCAGCCCGCTTTCGAAGAGCTTTGAGATCCAAAACCAATTGCGTGACAGCGGCACGCGCGTCCTCGTCGTCCAGGATCGTGCCATGCAGCTTGCCGAGGAAGCGCGCGAAGCTGGGCTCCTTGACCATATTTTCGTGACCTCGCTTGCGGATGCTCTTCCCGAAGATCCGGAGATCCCGATCCATCCCTCCATCCCGCGAGACAAGATCGCCTGTGAGGGTGCCATCGATCTGATGCCAGCGCTTTTGTCCGCGCGGCGCGAGTACCCTGATAACGACGTCGGGCTGGATGATCTGGCCGCGCTCAACTACACGGGTGGAACAACCGGATTGCCGAAGGGATGCATGCACACCCACGGCAACATGCTCTACACCACATCCTCTTCCCGCTCTCTCATCGGCCGCGAGGACAGAATAGACTGCACGCTCGTTTTCCTACCGCAATTCTGGATTGCCGGCGAGAACGGCAGTCTCATCGGTCCCTTGCTCTACGGTGAGACGGTCGTTCTCATGGCGCGATGGAACCCGCCCGCCGTCCTGAAGGCGATTGCAAAGTATCGGATCACGCAATTCACGCTCCCCGTGGACAGCGCTATCGAGATCGCCGAGCGCACGGATCTCGATGAGTATGACCTGTCGAGCCTGATGAGCGTGCGGGTCATCGGCCTCATCAACAAGTTGACCATAGAGCTACGCAGGCTTTGGCAGAAGAAGATCGGCGTTACGCTCATCGAAAGCTCCTGGGGCATGACCGAAACCCATGCCTCGGACACCTTTACATTCGGAATGCAGGACGACGATTTCGATCTCAAGCAGCCGCGGACATTCGTCGGGCTGCCCGTCGTCGGCACACGGTTCAAGATCGCGGAGTTCGGAACCGGCAGGACCTTGCCGATCGGAGAGGAGGGGGAGATCTGCTGCAAGAGCCCGTCTCTGACCAAGGGCTATTGGCAGCGACCGGATGCGACCGCGGAACTCGTCCGTGATGGCTGGCTGCACAGCGGCGATCTAGGCTTCATCGGCAAGACAGGGCACCTGCATTACCTCGGTCGCCGGAAGGAGATGATCAAGGTTCGCGGTATGAGCGTGTTCCCGGCGGAGATCGAGGTCGTTCTTGCAATGCATCCGGCGGTGGAGATCTCGGCCGTTGCGCCACGCCCCGATCAGCACAAAGGCCAGGTTCCCGTTGCCTTCGTCCGCGTGAAAGATGCGGTCGAACCGGAGGAGCTTCGCCGTTGGTGCTTGGACAAGCTTGCCGACTTCAAGGTTCCGGAAATCCGAATTGCCGACGAGTTGCCGATGACGGGGACAGGCAAGGTGCGCAAGCAGGTTCTCGCCGATTGGCTGGCGGATGAAGCGAAGGAGTCCGCCGCATGAGCGATGGCCGACTGAAAGGGCAGGTTGCGGTGGTGACCGGTGGCGGCCGGGGCATCGGCCGCGCGATCTGCACCCGGCTTGCTGCCGATGGTGCCCATATCATCGTCGTCGATATCACTGATGAGGGAAACGAGACCCGCGATACCATCGTTGCCGGCGGGGGGTGTGCTGACTCCATCCGGATGGATGCGACCGATTTTGCTGCCATCCGCCAGCTTGTGACTGAAACCGATGAAAAGTTCGAACGGCTCGATATCTTGGTCAACAACGCCGCCATATCGCCGAAGAACAACGGCCGAAAGTTCTTCCTCGAGGAGACGACCGGCGAGATGATGAGCGAAATTCTGCACGTCAATCTGACCGCGCCGTTCGTCTTCGCCCGCGAGGTGCTGCCGGTCATGCGCAAGGGCGGAAAAGGCGGTAGGATCGTCAACATCATCTCGCAGGCCGCCCGCACCAAACCGGACAAGACATCGGGCCACTATACCGCGTCGAAGGCCGGTCTTCTGGGGCTGTCACGGGCGCTTGCGAACGAGGTGGCCGGGTATGGCATAACCGTGAACTGCGTCGCTCCAGGCTTCATCGACACCATCAAGCTCGCCGGGTTCTCCGCCGAGACTCGAGAAGAGGTGACGAAGAAGGTGCCGCTCGGTCGCTTCGGCCTGCCTGAGGATATCGCTGGTGCCGTGGCTTATCTGGTTTCTCCGGATGCTTCCTATGTCACCGGCGCGACAATCGATGTGAATGGCGGCGCCTTCATGGCCTGACACTTCTGCTGTGATCTGAACAGGACCTCAAGAAATGGAAAAACTGCAAGCAAGGCTCGTTGGAGCCTATGAGCATCCGACACGGTTTGCGCCGGACAAATCCCTCGTGCAGCTTCACACCGAAGTGGCACTTGGCGCTGTCGCGGATGCGGGGCTGTCCTTATCCGACGTTGACGGCTATTTCTGCGCGGGCGATGCACCGGGCCTGGGCCCGCTGAGTGTTCTCGACTACTTCAATATCACTCCGCGCTATGTCGACACCACCGAAACCGGTGGATCGTCCTACGTTGCGCATGTGGCCCATGCGGCGCGGGCGATCGACGCGGGGCTTTGCGATATCGCCCTGATCACACTCGCCGGTAAGCCTCGGAGTGAGAATAAATCGGCGAGCTCCGTCGCGCTCGCGCTCCCGGCAGACCGACCGGAGCGGGATTTCGAAGTGCCTTATGGCCCGACCGTTCCGGCGAATTACGCGCTGTGCGCAGCACGCCATATGCATGAATTTGGCACGACGAGCGAGCAACTCGCCTGGATCAAAGTCGCAGCCTCCCACCATGCCCAGTACAATCCTCATGCGATGCTTCAGAAGGCTGTCACGGTAGAGGATGTACTCTCCTCTCCGATGGTAGCCTCTCCGCTGCACCGCCTCGATTGCTGCGTCATCACCGACGGCGGGGGGGCGCTCATCGTTGCTCGCAAGGAGATCGCGCGTGATCTGGCGAAGCCGGGCCTCCGCATTCTCGGGACAGGCGAGGCGATCAAGCATCAGAGTGCCGGCGACATCGACCTGACATTCAGCGCAGGAAAATGGTCGGGCAAGCAGGCATTCGACATGTCGGGCGTAACGCACGACCAGATTCAATATGCGTCGATCTATGACAGCTTCACGATCACAGTGCTTATGGAGATTGAGGATCTCGGCTTCTGCAAGCCCGGGCATGGTGGCGGGTTCGTCGCAGAAGGCAATCTGATCTCCGGAAGGGGCAAGCTTCCTTTCAACACCGATGGAGGAGGTCTCTGCAGCAATCACCCGGCGAACCGAGGTGGAATGACGAAAGTGATCGAGGCGGTTCGCCAGCTGCGTGGCGAGGCTCATCCGGCCGTGCAGGTCCCGGATTGTAAGATCGCCCTGGTGCACGGCACCGGTGGCAGTCTTGGAACACGGCATGGTGCCGCGACACTAATTCTGGCCTGCGAGGATTGAGAGATGAGCACGACACGCGAATATATTCATCCGGAGATTTCCCCGGAAGCACGTCCCTTTTGGGATGCGGCCAACGAGGGCAAGCTCGTCATTCATACCTGCAGGGATTGCGGACGCGGTCATCACTATCCACGCGCCATGTGTCCTCACTGCTATTCCGCGGATCTCGAATGGAAGGAGACCGATGGCCACGGCGAGATCTATTCCTTCAGCGTGGTGACGGCGGGCAAGGATCTGCCGCGTTATGTCATTGCGTATGTGGAGATTGCGGACCGGGTCAAAGCGATGACGAATATCGTCGATTGCGACCCGGATTCGCTAAGGATCGGGCAGAGAGTCAAGGCAGTGTTCCGTCGATCGAAAACAGGCCAAAACATTCTGCTTTTCAGCCCCTTAGAATCGTTGTAACCACAATGCTTCAATCAAGGGCTTTGAAACGAAGGGATATTGCGTGAACATCCGGCAATTGCAATTTTTTGTTGCTATTGTTGAAGAAGGCTCTCTATCGAAAGCAGCACTGAAGGTTCACGTCGCTCAACCCTCTCTCAGTCAGCATGTGCGCCAGCTAGAAGCCGAAATGAAGTGCCAGCTTCTGTTCCGAGGCCCGAAAGGGGTCGAGCCGACGGAAGCTGGGCAAACACTCCTGCATCATGCGCGAATCATCCTTGGCCATGTCGAGGTGGCTCGCGATGCAATCATCAGCAGTCAGGAACAGCCAGTCGGCCATGTCCGCTTCGCTCTTCCAGGGACCGTTGCCAATGTGCTTGCATTCCCAATGGTCGAGGCAATTCGCGCGCGTTTTCCGCTGATCCGCCTGAGCGTCGCCGAGGCTATGAGCGGCGACATTCTTTCCTGGCTGCGCGAAGGGCGAGTCGATCTCGGCATCATTTATCGCACGGCCGACGCACAGCTCATCAGCTCGATCCATATTCTCACCGAGGAACTCTGGGTCATAGCACCAAACCGGAAGAACCTTCCGACGCTCCCGATGTCGAAGATCAGCTTCCAGGAAGCCGCCAAATTGGATCTCGTCCTCCCGACGAAGGTCCATGGCCTGCGCACCATTCTCGACGACTTCGCAGCCAAGGAAGGGATCGCGCTCAATCCCCACATGGAGATCGACTCCGCCACCCAGATCAAGCTGATGGTGGAGCGTGGGATGGGCTATTCCATTCTGCCGCTGATGGCGGTCAGCCAGGAAGTGGTTCTAGGGACCCTGAAAGCCATCCGCATTGTCGATCCCACGCCGACACGCAAGCTGTTCCTGGCGCATTCGGCGGAAAAGCCGCTGTCCAATGCGGCGGTTGCAATCCACCGCATGACCGGAGACCTGATCCGAAAGCTCATCAACGCCGGTACTTGGCCCGCCGAGTATGTCGGTGTGACATCCCGGACCCAACAGCCTTCAGCCCCGCGCTACGATGTCGAAGACGACGTCTTGAGCGACTGAGTTCCGTTCGCTATCCCTGCTATCAGGCGGCGATGACCCGGCGTATTCCGTCTTTCGCACACCAGGTCAGTTCGCCCCGCTCCACCATATGATTGACATGGGCATGTGCCTCGCTGAAGGCGAAGGTGAACTGATGCGGGTCGAGAGTGCCTTTGAACAGAACCGGCACGATGTCGGCAACCGTTTTGGCTTCCGTCCGACAGGCCCCGGCAATCCGAAGACAGCGCTCCTCATGATGAGCCGTCAATTCCCGACAGCGCTCATGCAGCCGACGGAAAGGCAGCCGGTGCCCAGGGAGCACCAGCGTGTCTTCCGGTAGCGTCCGCTCGAGAGCGGCGAGCGAGCGCAGGTAGAGGCCGAGCGGGTCGCCATCCGGGTCGGGCGCCCATACGCTGATGTTCGGAGAAACCGTCGCGATGACCTGATCGGCGGCCAACAAAAGCTTGTCCTCGGCGGAATAGAGCATGATCTGCTCCGGCGCATGCCCGTCACCGGACAGGACATCGAACGCTCGCGCTCCCAAGGTCAGGGTGTCGCCTGCCACGATGCGCTTGAAGGTGAGGGGCAACGGCGAGATCATGCGCAGATAGGAATGACCTCTTCCGCTGATCAGCTTCGCCATTTCGGCCGTCAGCCCGTGTTCCTTATAGAAATCCTGATAGAATGCGGCTTCGAGAGCGCCCGGATTGAGCGCGATGTTGAGGCAGCCGAGATAAGAGGACTGGCTCGTCAACAGGGGAACATCGAACCGCTCGCACATCCAGCCCGCGAGGCCGATATGGTCTGGATGATAGTGAGTGGCAATGACCTTCGTGAACTTGAATCCGGCTAGTGGACCAGTCAGCAACGCCTCCCACGCCGTCCGCGCCCTGTCATTGTCGATGCCGGTATCGAGGATCGCCCAGCCACCAATGTCCTCGATAAGATAGACGTTAACGTGGTCGAGCTGGAAGGGGAGTGGAATCTGAGCCCACAAAAGGCCTGGCGCAACTTGTTGCACCTCCCCAGGGCCAGGCGGTTCGGGGAAGGGGAAATGGAGCCTGCCCTCGTGTGAGGCAGCTTTGGTTTTGGAGGCGGTGTTCGATCCCATTTGCTGCGATACCCAAATATGCGGCCGGCTATTGCGCGGCTTGATCCGCGAGCTCGGCAAGCTGCGCCTTCTTGATCTTGCCTGTGCCGGTCATGGGAAATTCGGTGACAAGCCTGACCTCCGGCACCTTGAATGTCGAGAGGCGGTCCTTGCACCATGTGCGAAGCTCATCGACCTCGACCTGATTGCGCGGAATGACGAAAGCCACCGGAACCTGCCCTTTGTCGGCATCGGTGCGGGGCACCACGGCCACGTTGAGAACAGCGGGATGCAGCCTGAGAATTGCCTCGATCTCGGCCGGAAACACGCTCATGCCCTTGACTTTGATCATCTCCTTGCGCCGGCCGAGATAGTGCAGATGTCCCTGTTCGTTGAACATCCCAATGTCACCGGTATGGATCCAGCCATTTCGGATGAGGTTCCCGGTTGCCTCGCTGTTGCTCCAATACCCCTTGGTCGCCGATGGCGTGAGCACGCAGATTTCGCCTTCCGAGCCGATCGGGAGCGGTACGCCGGTTTCGAAGTCGACGATCTTGAACTTGGTTCCCGGAACCGGAAGGCCGACGAAAGTCGGCCGCGCCTTGAGGTCGAAATCGTCGCCCTGCATTCCGAGAGTGAAGGAATCGCTGGTATGAGTCTCCGTCATGCCATACGAGGCCTCGTACAGGATCAACCCCGTTGCCTCCTCCCAGCGCCTGCGCAGTTCGATCGTCAGCTTTCGTATCAGGCTGATCGCCCGGACCGACCTCAACGAAGACAGGTTGTATTCGCTGAAATCAGGACGATCGATGAGCTCGATCGCGGCATCGACGGGCAGCGAGAGTTGAGTGACGCCATAGAGCTCAACGGCCTTCAACACCGCCTGCGCGTCCCATCGTGTCAGCAGCACGATCGTGTTGCCATCGATCATCGGGGCGACGAGGCTCGTGTTCTCGCCAGCGATCCAGAATTGAGGCACGAAGACGAGGGGGAGCTCCGAGCTTGGATTCTGAGCGGCAAATCGACCGGCCGCGCCCGTATAGAGCATATTGAAATGGGTATGCATGCAGCCTTTCGGCATACCCGTTGTGCCGCCGGTATAGTTGAGCGCAGCCAGGTCATTGACATCGATGGACGGTAGGCGACCGTTCACTGGCGTGGCAGCGAGAGCGGGCATCAGATCGATTGCATCGGCGCAGGCGATACGATCCCGTGCGATGTCGGCGTGCAGCGGCAGCTCAGGAGTGGCCGGCAAGACATCTGCAAGCGATGTCACGAACACGGTGTCCAGCAGGCCCGTCTTGCGGGCCTGCCTGACGAGAGGAATGAGCTGATCCTGCGCAACGATGACCCGGGCTCCGGAATCCATCAGCTGGTGAGACAGCTCGAAGGTCTTGGACATCGGGCTGATCGGCGTATAGACAGCGCCGGCTTTGAGAATGCCATAGAACGCAATGCTGAACTGGGGGCAATTCTGGAGCAGAACCGCAACCCTGTCGCCCTTCTTGACGCCGTTGGCGAGGAGAAGGCTAGCGAACTTGTCGCTCAAAGTATCCAATTCGCCGAAGCTGATAATGCGCCCGTAATAGATGATGGCCGGCTTCTCGGGGTGGACCTTCGCCCACTCACGCAGGTAATCGCAGATTGCCCGTCGACCATGAGGAAAGCGCAATTCACGCGGAAGGTTGGCCGGCCAAGCCTTCTCCCAAAGGTCTTCCAGCTCCTTAACCGAACCGAGGCTCGACGGGTCCGCTTGAATGGGCATTTCGCTAACAATATTCATGGGGATTTCCTGATGCGTGCTGTCTCGGCGCGCGGCCTGCGGTCAGCGAAGCTATTCGACGGAATAAAAGTCCCAAATCCGTGCCGGCGGCGGGAATGTTGCAGCGCCGGTCCAGAGCGGGGCACCCCATCGATGTGGCTCACACGATTTCCTCGATCGATACCGAAACCTGTCGGTGCGGCTGGCGCAAAGCGCCATTCGCTCCTTCCTACGTAATAGGTAACGGTTCCGCTGCGCGCCGCGAAATAGCGGTTCGCGTACCCCCTATACTCAGCGTCTATATCTGCGCGCTGGATTCAGCTCATAGCCCTATAGGCGGAAAATATTGGACGCTCCAGACCGCCGCGCGGACTGTAATGCACGGAACAGAAGCCGCTAAGATCGAGTTGGGGAGGCCGTACTTTGAGCCTTAAGAAGGTGCTTATCGCCAATCGCGGTGAGGTCGCGGTTCGGATTATTCGAACCGCGTCGGATCTTGGTCTCGAATCCGTGGCGATCTATTCCGATGACGACCAGAGGGCTCTGCATGTCGCGATGGCTGACGAGGCATTGGCCATCGGCAAGCCAGGTGTCGCGGCCTATCTGGACGGTGCTCGCATTGTCGAACTGGCCTTGGAGGCGGGCTGCGACGCCATACATCCCGGCTACGGCTTTCTGAGTGAGAATGCGGCCTTTTCAGAGGCCTGCGCCTCGGCCGGGATTTCCTTCGTTGGTCCGTCCCCTGAGACATTGCGGCTCTTCGGCGACAAGGCCGCTGCGCGGGACCTTGCGATCAAGCTCGGAGTTCCTGTCATCGAAGGAACGCAAGGGCCAACCACGCTCGCCGAAGTCGAGAAGTTCTTTGCCCGACTAGGCGATGGCGCCGCGGTCATGATCAAGGCGCTGGCCGGCGGTGGTGGCCGCGGCATGCGGCCGGTTCGCAGCGCTGACGAGCTTCCCGATTCATACCGTCGTTGTCAGGCGGAGGCGAAGGCTGCCTTCGGAAGCGACGAGGTCTATGTCGAGAGGTTGTTCGAGAACGCCCGACATATCGAAGTGCAGGTCGTTGGTGACCGCCATGGCGGCCTGACCCATTTGTGGGAGCGGGAATGCTCTTTGCAGCGACAGCGTCAGAAGGTGGTCGAGATCGCACCGGCTCCCTTCATCGTGCCGAAGGTTCGGGAGCTTCTGATAGACTATTCTCTCCGTCTTGCCGCCGAGGCTCGTTACTCCAGCCTTGGAACTTTCGAATTTCTCGTTTCCGCCTCCGCAGACGGCGATGCCGATGTCCGTTTCATCGAGGCGAACCCCCGGCTGCAGGTTGAGCACACCGTTACAGAGCAGATAACCGGCTTCGATCTTGTCGCAGCGCAATTACAGATCGCCGGTGGTCGAAGCCTTGACGATATCGCGATCCGGCCCGGCGTCGCTCCGCCCAAGGCCGTTGCCATACAGGCTCGCATCAATGCCGAAACGATGATGGCCGATGGCTCCGCGCGCCCCTCGCATGGAATTCTCTCTGCTTTCCAGCCTCCGGTCGGTCCCGGCATTCGTGTCGACGGATGCGGCTATGCAGGCTATAGTTGGAATCCGAATTTCGACTCGCTCCTCGCGAAGGTCATCGCAACGGCCCCCGACGGAGATTTCGGACGGGCTTGCCGGTCTCTAAGGCGCGCTCTGTCGGAGTTCCGGATCTCCGGTGTCGATACGAACATCACGTTCATCCAGGCAATCCTCGGAAATCCGCGCTTCGCATCGGGTGAATTCACGACAACCTTCATTGCGGAGAACATCGCCGCTCTTATGGAATCCACCGCTCCGCGCTCCCGCTTCCTCGAGCCGGCCGCGGCAGCCCGCCTGGCGGGCGCCCGCGTCAATAGTAACGACCCACTTGCCGTCATCGATTACGGCCGAAGCTCCGGCCTCTCTTCGAATGGTGTTCCGGAGCGGTTGGCCGCGCCGACCGATCCCAATCAGGTCTGTGCGCCGATGCTCGGCAGCGTTGTCCAGGTCTGTGTCGAGCCCGGATCATCTGTCCGCAAGGGCGATCTCCTAGTCGTCATCGAAGCCATGAAGATGCAGCACGAGGTACGTGCGCCGCATGCAGGATTCGTTCGAGGTATCAGCGTCGCAGCCGGTGATACCGTCAGCGAGAACAGCCCGCTCGTGAATGTCAGCCGATCGGGGCATGAGGTCGACAGCTCCGCGAGCGGTGCCGATAGTGTCGATCTCGACGTGATCCGGCCGGACCTCGCCGAGGTTCTCGACCGCAAGGGACTCACGCTCGATCAGAATCGTCCGCAGGCGATCGAAAGGCGTCGCAAAACCGGTCAGCGCACCGCCCGTGAGAACATTGCCGATCTCGTCGACGAGGATTCGTTCGTCGAGTATGGCGCCCTGGCGCTTCCGCTGAAGCAGACGAAACCCACCCACCGGGAAATGACCGAGGTCGCACCGGGTGACGGGCTCGTGATGGGACTGGCGCGCGTCAACGGCGAGCACTTCGAGGATGAGAAGGCGCGCTGCGCGGTGATGTCCTATGACTACACCGTTTATGCGGGCACGCAAGGCAAGCGTAACCATGTGAAAATGGACCGCATGCTGCAACTGGCGACGAAGCTCAAGCTGCCCGTCGTGGTCTTTGCGGAAGGCGGCGGCGGACGCGGTGGCGATACCGATACGGGCCATGGCGGCGGCCTCGTCGTCGAAACCTTCCATATGCTGGGCAAGATGAGCGCTCTGGTGCCGCTGGTCGGCGTCGTGTCCGGACGTTGCTTTGCCGGAAATGCGGTCGTTCTGGGCTGCTGCGATGTCATCATCGCAACGCGCAATACGACGCTCGGCATGGGTGGCCCTGCCATGGTCGAAGGTGGCGGGCTGGGCGTCTATCGCCCGGAGGAGATCGGACCGATCAGTGTCCAGGCACCGAACGGAGTCGTCGACGTCGTGGTCGAGGACGAGGAGGAGGCCGTTGCGGTCGCACGCAAGTACCTCTCCTATTTCCAGGGCCGGGTGGACGACTGGGAATGCCAGGACCAGCGGCTCTTGCGGCACGCCATCCCGGAAAACCGGCTGCGCAGTTATGACATCCGCAAGGTGATCGAGCTCGTCGCCGATGCGGGATCGGTTCTTGAGCTGCGCCAGAACTTCGGCGTTGGCATCATCACGGCCTTCATGCGCATCGAGGGGCGGCCGGTGGCCGTCATGGCAAACAACCCGAATCATCTTGGCGGTGCGATCGACAGCGATGCGGCCGACAAGGCGGCGCGCTTCATGCAGCTCTGCGATGCATTCGACATTCCGATCCTGTCGCTTTGCGACACGCCGGGGAACATGGTCGGTCCGGAACACGAGCGGACAGGCCTGGTGCGTCATTGCTGCCGCCTCTTCGTCATCGCGTCGAACGTCACCGTCCCGGTGATCGTGGTGGTGCTGCGCAAGTCCTATGGCCTCGGTGCGATGGGCATGGCGGCGGCCGGCTTCCGCGAGCCGATCCTTGCGGTGTCCTGGCCAACCGGCGAGTTCGGAGGCATGGGCCTCGAGGGATCCATCAAGCTGGGCAAGCGCGCCGAGCTTGCCGCCGTCGAGGATCCTGAAGAGCGACGCAAGCTGTACGAGCACTATGTCGGCAAGCTTTATGAACGCGGCAAGGCACTGAGCAATGCCGCGGTCTATGAGATCGACGATGTGATCGATCCTGCTGAAACCCGGCGAATGGTTGTGGAAGCCCTTCGAGCCACCCCGTCACCCTTGCAGCGGGAAGGGAAAAAGCGGCCTTGGATCGATACATGGTGAGATCGCGCAACCTGCGATAACGAATTGACCGATCATACGGTTTGAATGGAAGGAGAAACGCCTTGAAATTCGATATTACCCAGCGGCTTGCAGAGGTCGATGAATGCATCGCCCGGACGGAGAACCCCCGTCACCTCGCTATCCTGAACAACTATGTCCGCCATGCCAATCTCGAGGTCTGCGGCCTCTGGCACGGCATCGTCGCGCCTGACATGATGGTCGAGCACCCGATCTACCGTTTCCACTCGCCGCAAGGCTTGCGTGTCATCGAGGGCATGCAGGCGGTCCGCGACGAGTATCAGGGTTATGTCGATCTGCAGAATACGGTCATCTACCACACCGACGGTCATGTCACGGTGAAGGATGACGGCTTCATGACCGAATACGTCACGCACCGCTTCTGGCCGGGATGGCTGCTTCGTAAGATGGGGGATGACATCGATGATCCGGAAGCGTTCTATATCGTCACCAATACGCAGATGATGTGGTGGCCCTATGACGATCTCGGCCGCCTCCGGGAGGAGCGTGTCTACCGCGGCGCCGATCGCAGCCTTCGAAAGGCGCATCCG
The DNA here is from genome assembly GCF_016735695.1 of Microvirga zambiensis WSM3693. Taxonomy (GTDB): domain Bacteria; phylum Pseudomonadota; class Alphaproteobacteria; order Rhizobiales; family Beijerinckiaceae; genus Microvirga; species Microvirga zambiensis. Next base: position 97,200 of record NZ_JAERQD010000010.1, read on the forward strand.
GACGAGGTCATTACGATCGAGGAGGCTCGCGAAAAGCTTCTGCCGATTACTCCCCCAGTGTGGACAATCGGCCAGCCGAAGCCGGATTGGACTCCCGGCACAATCGCACCCTATCCCACCGAGTGATTCCCGATTGATGCATGGACCAGGAGTGGGGCCGATAGTCGGCCCCACTCGGCGTCACGACGCGTATCGCAGCAAGGCTGCATTCCGGACCTAGGTATACGAGATGGATCTCCGCTTCACCGATGAGGAAGTCGCCTTCCGGGAAGAGGTCCGCGCTTTCCTGCGCGAGAACCTACCTGACGACATGCGGAAGGTCGTTGCCGACGGCAGACTGCCGAGCAAGGAACAGCTCCGCTCGTGGACGCGCGTTCTCAAGGCGAAGGGATGGGCCGTTCCGCACTGGCCGGCCGCATATGGCGGCACCGGCTGGGATCCGATGAAGCAATACATCTTCCTTGAGGAGATGCAGAAGTATCCGGCGCCTCAGCCACTGGCGCTCGGCGTCAATATGGTTGGACCGGTCATCTATACATTTGGGAACAAGGAGCAGAAGGATTTTTTTCTGCCGCGTATCATTGGTTTGGACGATTGGTGGTGCCAGGGTTTCTCCGAGCCGGGAGCGGGCTCCGATCTTGCGTCCCTCAAGACGAAAGCGGTTCGCGACGGCGACCATTACATCGTCAATGGCCAGAAAACCTGGACCTCGGTGGCTCAGCATGCGGACTGGATGTTCTGCCTTGTTCGGACCGATCCGGAGGCCAGAAAGCAGGAGGGAATTTCCTTTCTCCTGATCGATATGCAAACGCCCGGCATTGATGTGCGGCCGATCGTAACGATTGAGGGCGAGCGCGAAGTCAACGAAGTCTTTCTCACGGATGTAAGGGTTCCCGTCACAAATCTTGTCGGCGAGGAGGGAAAGGGCTGGAACTATGCCAAGTTCCTGCTTGGGAACGAGCGCACCAATCTTGCCCGAGTCGGAGCATCGAAGCAGCGGATCGCACGCATTCGCGACATCGCTGCGAAGGAGATGGTGGACGGAAAGCCGTTGATCGAAGACCATCGGTTCCGTGAGAAGCTGGCATCGATCGAGATCGAGCTTAAAGCTCTGGAGATAACGCAGCTGCGTGTCATCGCGGCCGATATGAGGCGAGGCAACACCGGCAAACCCGATCCAGCCTCTTCCATCCTGAAACTAAAGGGAACCGAACTGCAGCAGACAACGACCCGCCTGCTGATGGAGGTCGTAGGCCCCCACGCGATGCCCTGCATAGCGGATGGGGAGGCGCTCGGAGGCGAGCCGGTCGGTCCGGATTACGCAGCGCATGCTGCCCCACTCTATTTCAACTATCGCAAGCTCTCGATCTTCGGCGGCACCAACGAGATCCAGAAGAATATCATCGCGAAGGCCGTGCTGGGGTTGTGAGGGGACAATGGATTTTAGCCTGACCGAGGAACAGTCCATCCTGAAGGACACGCTGGGCCGCCTTCTCGGGGATCATTGCAGCTTCGAGGCCCGTCGCGCCCATCTCGAGAGCGCTCAAGGTTGGAGCCAGCCCATGTGGGCCCGCTACGCCGGTTTGGGACTGATGGCGCTGCCCTTCCCGGAGGCAACCGGCGGCGATGGCGGCAGCTCCGTCGAAACGATGATCGTCATGGAGGCGCTCGGCGAGAAGCTGGCGCTGGAGCCCTATCTCACCACAGTCGTGCTTGGAGGCGGTTTCGTTCGTCTCGGCGGCGATTCACGGCAAAGGGAAGAATTGATTCCGGCCATTTCCGAAGGCTTGCTTAAAATCGCATTCGCGCACACCGAGCGACACTCGCGCTACGATCTTTCCCATGTCGAAACATCGGCCCAGCGGGATGGAGATGGCTATGTGCTATCAGGCGCCAAGGGCATCGTCATTCACGGCGATAGCGCAGACAAGATCTTTGTCACTGCGCGAACGTCCGGCAATCCCCGCAGCAGAGAGGGCATCGGCCTTTTCCTTGTCGACGTCAATGCCGAAGGAGTTTCGCGGCGGAGCTACAGGCTGCATGACGGCCTGGGTGCCGCGGATCTGACACTGGACAAGGTCAAGGTTCCCGCATCGGCCGTCTTTGGCGATCCTGGAAGCGCAATGCCGATCATACAGCACGTGGTCGACATAGGCATTGCAGCGCTTGCCGCGGAGTCGGTCGGCGTGATGTCTGCTATGCAGGCACTCACACTGGACTACCTTAAGACGCGCCAGCAGTTCGGGATGCCGATCGGCTCGTTCCAAGCGCTGCAGCATAAGGCTGTCGACATGTACGTCGCCATCGAACAGGCGCGATCGATGGCGCTTTATGCCGCCATGATGGCCGAAGAGGCAGATGAGAAGGAGCGCGCGCGTGCGATGCACGCAGTCAAAGCCGAGATCGGCCGCAGCGGACGCCTTGTCGGCGAGACGGCGATCCAGCTTCACGGCGGCGTTGGCATGACAATGGAGTTCGCCATCGGCCATTACTTCAAGCGGATGACGATGATCGACGTCATGTTCGGCGATTCGGATCATCACCTGCGGTCCCTCGGAAAACTGGGCGGTCTTCTCGATGTGGCCTAGCGGCTGCACCACAGGCTTTTCAATCCAGGATTCCTGCTGCCGATCTTGACTTCCGGCCGCGCACCCTCTGCCGAAATGTGTCTTCGGCAGGCCTGCTGATGCCCGGTGCATCGCTCCGGGATATCCTTGTCAGTCCCGAATCCACAGCCTAGTGGAACATATAATAGGCCCATAGGATCAGCTATACTTCTCAGAAGTTTGCACCAGTCCCTATACCTTCAATAGCAATGATTTGAAGTGTGAGGTTAAAAGCAATGGCAAGTGAATCCCGCTCCATGGAGGGCAAGGTCGCAATCGTCACCGGCGCGGGCCGTGGCATCGGGCGTGCCATCGCGATGCTGATTGCCAAAGAGGGAGGCAGCGTTATCGTAAACGATATCGGCGCAAGCCTCGATGGTGAAGGCATTAGCGCAGGCCCCGCCGAGGAAGTGGTCGCGGAGATCAAGGCGGCCGGCGGCAAGGCTGCGGCCAACACGCTCTCCATCACCGAATACAAGAACGGCGGCGCCATCGTCGATCACGCCCTTTCGGAGTTCGGTCGGCTCGATGCCGTCGTGAACAATGCCGGCATCCTTCGTGATCGCATCTTCCACAAGATGCAGGAATCCGATTGGCTGGATGTGCTCAATGTCCACCTCAACGGCTCGTTCAATCTCAGCATCGCGGCGGCCCAACAGTTCCGCAAGCAGGAGAGCGGCGCCTATGTCCACATGACCTCGACCTCCGGTCTGGTCGGTCAGACGGGACAAGCCAACTACATGGCCGCGAAGATGGGTCTGGTCGGATTGGGCAGGGGCATTGCGCTCGATCTGGCGCGCTACAATGTCCGCTCGAACATGGTTGCCCCCTTCGCCTGGAGCCGCATGGTGTCTTCGGTCCCGGCCGAAACCCCCGAGATGCAGGCTCGGATGGAACGCGCCAAGACTTTGACGCCGGAAACCGTCGCCCCTCTCGTGACATACCTTCTGTCCGATCTTGCGAGCGGTATTTCGGGACAGATCTTCTGCGTCCGTAAGAACGAGGTGTTCCTGTTCAATCAGCCGCGTCCCATCCGCGCGATCCATCGCTCAGAAGGCTGGACGCCGGCGAGCCTCGGCGAGCAGCTGAAGGGTGCGTTCTCTTCCAGCTTCACGCCGCCGGAGGAATCCCGCGACGTGTTCTCGTGGCCGTCGATTTAGAACGATTGCTCCAGTTGCAGCCGGGAGGAGAGACGCTCAATGGAAATGATCGAGGATCGGATTGCCTATCTTTTCGTGCCGGGTAACCGTCCGGAGCGATTTGAAAAGGCAATGGCAAGCGGCGCGCTGCCGATCCTCGACCTCGAGGATGCGGTCGCACCCGGCGACAAGGCGGCAGCGCGCCAATGTCTCGCCGTTGCGCCGGAGATCGTCTCCCGCTCCATAGTCCGGATCAACGCCTGCACGACGCCGGATTTCGAGCGCGACATTTCCGTACTTCGCTCAGTTTCTCCCGCTGGTGTCCTTCTGGCAAAAGCGGAGACGGCGCACGACGTCGATGCAGTGCGCTCTTCGCTTGACGCCGGAACTCCTATCTTCGCATTGATCGAGACGGCAAAGGGAATGGCCTGTGCCCGCGAAATCGCGGCTGCCGGCGTTGCCCGCCTTGCATTCGGCACTGTCGATTTCTGCGCCGATCTGCAGATCCGCGACGATGGCGAGCCGCTGGCGTCATTCAGGACTGAACTGGTCCTCGCATCCCGCCTTGCCGGGCTGCGGGCACCCATTGACGGCGTCTGCACGCAGATGACGGACGACGAGGCTTTGCGCCGTCACGCGCGCCGCGCTGCCGCCTTCGGGTTTGGCGGTGTCCTGTGCATTCATCCTCGCCAGGTCCCGGTTGTCGAACGGGTCTTTGCCCCAACCCAAGAGGCCGTTGAGCGCGCCCGAAAGATCGTCGAGGCCAGCGCAGCCCAGGTTTCGGGAGTTATAACGGTCGACGGAATGATGGTGGATCGGCCTGTGATCGAGCTCGCCCGTCAGACCCTTGCGTTGCACCATCGGCTGCTCGGGGAGGGCAGGCAATGAGCACTTCAGATGCCTACAAGGCATGGATCGGCAAGACGGAGGAAGCTTCCGATAAAGCCCGCCCGTCCGATCGCGTCCGTTTTGAAGCGATATTCGGCTCGGATGCAGCCAAGTCTTCGGACGTGCTTTCCCCTCTCGCGCATTGGATGCTCTTCCCGGCCATCGTGCCTCAGGATGGGATCGGACCCGACGGTCATCCGAAACGTGGCGGCTTCCTGCCTCCATTCGATCACCTGCCGAGGCGCATGTGGACAGGGGGGCGGCTGACATTCCATGCGCCGGTCAAGGTCGGAGACGATCTGGTCAGGCGCTCGACGATCAAAAGCATCAATGAGAAGGCTGGTGGAAGCGGAGAGCTTGTCTTCGTAACGGTGGCTCACACTGTATTCGACGAGCAAGGAGCGATTCTTATCGAAGAAGAGCAGGAACTGGTCTATCGCGGAATGGGATCCGGCAGCACGCCACCCGGTGCGCCGACAGCGGATGCCGCTGTCAGTCTGACGAGCATTCCGGATCCGGTGCTTCTCTTCCGGTACTCCGCGGTGACATTCAATGGCCACCGCATCCACTATGATCGCAAATATGCCGTTGAGGAAGAACGTTATCGTGGCCTCGTGGTTCACGGACCTTTGGTCGCGACCATGTTGCTGCGCACAGCCTGCCAAACGGCCGGTGACGCAGATCCAGTGAGGTTTCAATTCCGTGCAAGTTCTCCAGCCTTCGATGGCGAGCCGCTGACGTTTCGAGCAACGCGGCCCGATGGAGATGGCGTCGTGAAATGTTGGGCGTCCAATGCAGAGGATCAGCTGGTCATGTCCGCGGAGGCAGCATTTCCGCTGCGTCGAGGCTGAGCCAAGAATTCAGGAAGACGAGAATGGCTAATTCAAGAGTCGACCCGCACCAGGATATGCGAGACGCGCTGCGCAATCTTTGTGCTGAGTTTCCGGCGGAGTATCACCGAAAGCATGATGAGAATGCCACCTATCCGGAGGAGTTCATCAATGCGCTGACCAATGCAGGCTGGCTCGCCGCAATGATTCCGGAGGAATATGGCGGGTCGGGCCTGGGTCTGACCGAGGCCTCGGTCGTCATGGAGGAGATCAATCGTTCAGGCGGCAATGCCGGGCATTGCCATGGCCAGATGTACAATATGAGCACCCTGCTGCGTCATGGTTCGGAAGAACAGAAGCGGTTCTATCTGCCCAAGATCGCGAGCGGCGAGCTGCGCCTGCAATCCATGGCCGTGACCGAGCCGACCACTGGCACGGACACCACCAAGCTGAAGACGACGGCAATCCGCAAGGGTGATCGCTACGTGGTCAACGGCCAAAAGGTCTGGATCAGCCGTGTGCAGCACTCGGACCTCATGATTCTGCTTGCGCGCACCACGCCTCTTGCCGAGGTGAAGCGCAAGTCTGATGGGCTTTCGATCTTTCTGGTCGATGTCAACAAGGCGCTTCGCAGCGGGATGCGCGTCAACCCGATCCGCAACATGGTCAATCATGAGACAAACGAGCTCTTCTTCGACGATCTGGAGATTCCTGCCGAGAATCTCATCGGCGAAGAGAGCAAGGGCTTTCGCTACATCCTCGATGGGCTGAACGCGGAGCGCACGCTTATCGCCGCCGAGTGCATCGGGGACGGCTATTGGTTCATCGACAAGGTCTCTCGCTATGTGAGCGACCGCATCGTCTTCGACCGTCCGATTGGGCAGAACCAGGGCGTGCAGTTTCCGATTGCCCGCGCCTATATCAATATCGAAGCTGCGAACCTGATGCGCTTCGAGGCGGCACATCGCTTCGACAGTTATCAGGATTGCGGTGCCCAGGCGAATATGGCGAAGCTGCTGGCCGCGGACGCCTCATGGGAGGCCGCTAACGCCTGCCTGCAGTTTCATGGTGGCTTCGGCTTCGCGGCGGAGTATGATGTCGAGCGCAAGTTCCGTGAAACCCGCCTCTATCAAGTTGCGCCGATTTCGACGAACCTCATCCTCTCCTACGTTGCCGAGCACGTCCTCGGCCTGCCACGATCCTTCTAGGAGCGTCACCATCATGACAAGATCCACACCCAACCCCCTTCTGGCCGGCGCGAGCGGTGACGAGAGCGTGAGGCTGGCTGCCTTCGCAGCGGGTCTAAAGTTCGAGCATATCGACCCGGCAGCCCGGGAACGCTGTGTCGATCTCTTCGTCGATTGGCTTGGCTCAGCCCTCTCGGGCCGGAAGCAGCGGGCGATTTCCGCCATCGAGACCGTTGCCCGCGCAATGGGCCCGCAGGACGGCCCGTCGGAAGTCCTGACAAGCGGTGGATCGAGCACGCCATTGTTCGCGGCCATGATCAATGCCGCAGCCTCTCACATTTCCGAACAGGACGATGTGCATAATGGCTCGGTCTTTCATCCGGCGACGGTCGTTTTTCCAGCGGTGCTCGCGGTTGCGCAGTCGATCGGCGCGTCCGGCCAGGCACTGATCACGGCCTCGGTCGCGGGTTACGAAGTCGGTATCCGCGTCGGCGAGTTTCTCGGGCGCTCGCATTACAAGGTGTTCCACACCACGGGAACGGCCGGAACCATTGCGTCGGCTGCGGCTATCGGTAATCTTCTCGGTCTCTCATCCGAGCAGATGCTGAACGCCTTCGGCTCCGCGGGCACGCAGGCCGCAGGCCTGTGGGAGTTCCTGAAGGACGCTGCGGATTCCAAGCAACTGCACACTGCGAAAGCCGCCTCCGACGGATTGCTCGCTGCCTATCTGGCGAAGGAGGGTTTCACCGGCGCTCGGCGCATCCTGGAAGGGACCCAGGGCATGGCAGCCGGCATGTCGGACGATGCGGATCCGACGAAACTGGTCGATGGCCTTGGCACGCGTTGGACGATCTCCGAGACCTCCTTCAAGTTCCACGCCTCCTGTCGCCACACCCATCCGGCCGCCGATGCACTGCTGAAGGCCATCACCGATAACGGCCTTATGGCCAAAGACATCCGGAGCGTGACGGCCCATGTCCATCAGGGCGCCATCGACGTCCTGGGCGCTGTGCGCCATCCTGTGACTGTCCACCAGGCCAAATTCTGCATGGGGGCAACTCTCGGCCTGATCGCAACCCATGGCCGTGCAGGGATGACGGAATTCGACGGCGTTCTGAAGGATGATGCGGCGAAGCGCTTCCTGGACTGCGTCGAGATGAAGATGGATTCCGAGGTGGATTCCGCCTATCCCAATCGCTGGATTGGAAAGGTGACGGTAGAGACGAGGGACGGCCGCGTATTCGACGCCCGCGTAGACGAACCGAAGGGCGACCCGGGCAACACCTTGTCTCGGGATGAGATCACGACCAAAGCCAGGGCCCTCGCGATTTACGGCGGCATTAAAGAGCAAACTGCCGACGAAATCATTGCCCGCTCTTGGAGCATTGCAGCGAGCAACCAAGTCGGCCATCTTGGGGCATAATCCTGACGGATAAGGCTTCATGGCAATCCAGGTTCGTTGCCCGGTTCGAGACGAATCCCCCGAGAAGTTGCCGCTCCGTTGGCTACATCTTCCAGACCCGGATTGATTTGGGCAATGAATTCTCAACAATGGGAGGATGGCCGTGATTGCCGATACGTGTGGCGCTGCCGATGCTGGCTTTGAGAAGATCGCACATCTACTCTGGCGCGTGGGAGACATGGACATTGGCCCAGAGGAGGTCCGGCAGCTGACCGATGAAATGTCCCGCCTGCTTTGGGACATCAGTGCGCTCGGCTATTCTCTGAGTGAACCTGCAGATCTCTCGGGCCATGAAGCACGCCATGAAGAGTGGGATGAACTAACCTCCTCTCACCGTGCTGATCGATGAATCCAACGCCCTGCACAAACCCACAAGGCGAGGTTCAGCGAGCCTTACTATATTCAACCGCCTTGAAAAGAAAGTGGCCGGGGATGCTGCGATATCTCCGTAGCGGAGAACGGCTTCCGCGCCGGCGCTCGAGGGCGGACCCGGAATGAAGACCCTGATGTCTGAAACCCGGACAGCGGCCATCGGGGCACTCATCGTCGCCCTCGGGCCTGTCAGCATGGCTCTTTATACGCCCGCGATGCCTACGCTGGTGGAGGTGCTCCAGACCACGCCTGCAGCAATCAAGCTGTCATTGTCGATTTACCTGTTCGGTTTTGCGTTTTCTCAGCTCGTCTGCGGTCCTCTTTCGGATGCATTCGGCCGCCGCCCGGTCGCCCTGAGCTCATTCTCCATCTACTTCATAGGCAGCGTCGTTGCACTGCTCTCTCCGTCCATCGGGTGGCTTCTTGTCGGACGCGCCCTCCAGGGTATCGGCGTCGCTGCCGGGGTCGCAATCTCGCGGGCCATCGTGCGCGATCAGTTCGCCGGTCAGCGCTCGGCCCACATCATGAACCTGATTGGCCTGATTCTTGCTGTCGGGCCGGCGATTTCGCCGACCATCGGAGGTGTGCTGCTCAATGCCTTTGGGTGGCATTCGATTTTCCTTCTCATGGCCGTCTACGGCATCGTGACGGTGCTCGTGATTGGCCTCTGGTGTGTTGAGACGAACATCGCGCCCGATCCCGCGCAGGCCCATCCAAGCCAGGTCGCGCGGAACTACGGGATGCTCCTCACGGACAGGCGGTTCATGGCAGGCGGCCTTGTCCTCGGCTTTGCCATCGGTGCGTTCTATACGCTCGCCGCGATGCTTCCGTTCGTCTTGATGGAAGTGGTCGGGCTGACCCCGACTGAGTTCGGCCTTGTAATGCTCTTTCAAACCGGCTCCTACGCTCTCGGAGCCTTTGTCACGGGGCGCCTGCTGCGGCGGTATGAGGCGTCGAAACTGATTCCAATGGGGCTGACCCTCATTGCAGTTGCGGCTTTGAGCTTCGGCATCGGCCTTCGCCTTCTGCCTCTCTCCTGGCACAGCGTGATCGCCTCCGTCGCGCTCTGGTCATCGGGCAGCGCACTGGTGATACCCGGGGCCACCATGATTGCCCTCGCGGGCTTCCCGAGAATCGCCGGGGCAGCCTCCGCTCTGGTCGGGTTCCTACCGATTGGAATCGGGCTCGCGGGAACCGCTCTGGCAGCGCTGCTCTTCAACGATCCGTTGACGGCTCTTCAAACTGTCATGCCGAGCCTAGGCATACTCGCATTGCTCGCTCATTTCGGTCTCACGCCGAAACGGAACGACGGAGCAGATTAGGGACCTCATCGCAATCGGTCCTACACGCCTGCTTGCGCCCCAACTTCCGTACCTTACTCAGCCCGGTGGCAAAGGCCGCGGACGTGAGCCGCTGTCGATGGCGACGAAGGTGAAGACCGCTTCCGTCACCTTGATCTGTTCGTCGCCATCACGGGAGCGGCGCCAGGCTTCGACCTGAAACTTCATGGATGTGCGGCCCGTGGAGATCAGATCGGCATAAACCGAGACCTCGTCGCCGACGTGAACCGGTGTGTGAAAGACCATGCCGTCGACGGCGACCGTGACGCAGCGCCCACGGGCCCGCCTCGCAGCGGCATTGCCTGCGGCCAGGTCCATCTGCGACATGAGCCAGCCGCCGAAGATGTCGCCGGCCGGATTGGTGTCGGAGGGCATTGCAATCGTCCGGATGACGGCTTCTCGCGGCTTCGTGTCCTCGACCGTCATGTTTGTTCCCCTTCTCTGTCTGTGGCAGCGCTCAGCGTTCCAGGATCGGCCTGATCTCTTGAAGGTTCCCGATCGTATGTTCGAGATGCCGGCGCAGAGCCTGCGAGGCTTCCTCGTTTTTCTCCCTTTCCAGGAGATCGAGGATCTGCAGGTGTTCCTCGCATTGCTGGCGGTAGCGCTTGCGGTCGACCATCGAGCGATAGGAGAGCAGGCGTCGGACGCGGTTGATGCGTCGCACTGCTTCCAGAAAGAAAGGATTGCCGGAGGCGCCGACGATCGCCTCGTGGAACCTCACGCCGCGTTCATGGAGGGCGTCGGCGCTGTCCGTCTCGATGGCGCCCCGAAGAAGCCTGAGCTCCGCCTCACGGCAGCGGGTGGCGATATCGGGGTCCAGACGGTAGGTCGGCTCCAAGAGAGCCGCGGGTTCGAGGGCGAGGCGCACGCGATAGGTCTGCTCGAGGCTTTCCGGGGTTGTGAGCATCGGCGAGAAGGACCAGCCGTAGCCGGGGCGACGTTCGGCCCAGCCCTCCTGGGCAATCCGGCCCAGCACCGCGTTCAACTGCGCCTTCGTCAGCCGATAGTTTTCTTTCAGATAGGCCTCGGAGGCCGGATCGGGCAGACGACCGTGAAGGTGATCGTCGGCCATCCTGAAATAAATATCGGAGGCATCGTCCCGCGTCGTCAGGCCGAGGCTCTCCGGCGACACGTCCTGGACGTCCGATACGAAGTAGCCGCGGTTGCGTTCATGGGTGAGGGCGCCCTTGGTCGCGAGCAGCTGCAAGGCCTGGCCGACCGGAAAGCGGGAGACGCTGAAGCGCGCAGCCAGCTCCTGGGCCGTCAGATGGGTTCCTGCTTGCAACCCACCTTCGCGAACATGGTTGAGGATCTGCGCGGCCAGGCCCTCGGTCAACTCTCGCTTCCCGTTGACCGTGCGCTCCCCGGCTGAACCCATGAACTTTACCTCGGACCCTTAGACGATGGCTCGATCCTTCTTTAGCCGATTTGTCGAGGCCATGGTACTCTCGGGCACGACTTGAATGTGTCGAAGGAGGAGAGGGAGCCCGAGGCGGCCCCCTCGCTTTGTCTCAGGACTTCACAAGGCCGATCGACTTCAGGATATCGCCCACGCGGGCCTGCTCTTCCTTCAGGAACGAGTCGAACGAGGCGCCGGTCAGATAAAAGTCCTCCCAGCCGCGCTGCTTGAGGATCTCGGCCCATTCCTTCGACTTGACCAGCTTGTCGACGGTATCGGCATGCACTTTCTTCTGGTCCGCCGTAATGGCCGGAGGAGCCATGATCGCGCGCCAGTTCACGACCTCCACATCCATGCCCTGTTCCTTCAGGGTGGGGACATCGGCACCGGCCAGACGCTTGCCGGACGAGATCGCCAGCGCCCGCAGCTTGCCAGCCTTGATCTGGCTCTCGAACTCGCCATAGCCCGAAACACCGGCCGTCACCCGGCCGCCAAGCATCGCTGCCAGGGCCTCGCCGCCACCCGAGAAGGCGATGTAGTTGACCTTCGCCGGATCGGAGCCGGCGGCCTTGGTGAACAGGGCCGCGAGGATATGGTCCGCTCCGCCGGCGGAGCCGCCGGCCCATGTCACTTTCGCCGGATCGGCCTTTGCGGCTGCCGCAAGCTCCTGCACGTTCTTGATCGGCGAGTTCGCAGGCACGACTATCACGAGCGGATCGCCGGTAAGGCGCGCAATCGGCGTGACCTGATCGAGGCCGACCGGCGACTTGTTGCTCAGAATGGCACCGATCATGGTGATGCCGTTGACCATCAGCTGGTTCGGATCGCCTTTTCCGTTGTTGACGAATTGCGCCAGGCCGATGGTGCCGCCTGCGCCGGTGACGTTGGTCACTTGAACGCTCTTCGCGAGGCCGGTCTGCGTCAGCACCTGCTGAATCGAGCGGGCGGCCGAATCCCAGCCCCCGCCGGGCCCTGCGGGGGCCATGATCTTGAGTTCCTGCTGCGCAAAGGCAGAAGACGCCACGAGTGTGAGAGCGGCAACGGCGACGCCGCGGATCGTCTTGGTGAATTGGCTCACGAGTTCCTCCCTTAAGGTTGCGTGAGATTGTGAGCGCGAAGCGGGCGTTGCCGCTCAGCGCCTGGTATTCGGCGAAGTCTCTCGCCGGGTGGTCTCACCGTTGCCGGTGATCTCGGATGCGGACGTCTCGCGGCTTGGGGCCTCCGCGTTGATGACGCGCTGCAGAATGAGGGGAATGACGCCGCCGCCGCGCAGGAGCTCGACCTCGAGGCCGGTCTCGATGGCGGCAGTGGCGATGAAGGTTTCGGTGGTGCCCGATGCGTGCTGGATCGTAACGGGAACGGCGCAACGCGGCCTGATCTTGTCCGGGGCGGCATCGATGACGATCCGGTCTCCCGGTCGCAGATGCAGGCCGGTCGGATGGCGATCTGCGGGAAGCCGCAGAGGCAGGACGCCCATGCCGACCAGATTGGAGCGATGGATGCGCTCGAAACTCGAGGCCAGCACTGCGCGTGCCCCGAGGAGTGCGACACCTTTCGCTGCCCAGTCGCGCGATGAGCCCATGCCGTAGCGCTCGCCCGCCACGACGACCACAGAGTCTCCATCATCGGCATAGCGTTCGGCAGCGCGGAACAGTGGCAGGTGTTCGCCCGACCCGGCATGGATGGTGAAGCCCGGCGCGATCTGCGGATCGAGCAGGTTGCGCACCGACTTGTTGGTGAACAGGCCCCGGATCATCGCTTCCCAATTGCCGCGGCGGGAAGCGAACACGTTGAGGTCACGCGGGTTCTCGCCGCGCGCGACAAGGTACTCCGCGGCCTCGCCCTTGGAGGGAACAAGCCCGGCCGGAGAGATGTGATCGGTCGTTATGTCGTCGCCGAGCACGAGCAGCGGATGTGCCGCATAGGTGCCGAGCAGCGTGCCTTTGCCGAAGCCTGCAAAGGGCGGGCGGCGAATATAGGTTGAGCTCTCGTTCCAGGGAAACAGGGGCGTCGCCGGCGCATCGAGCACGCGCCAGGTTTCGCTGGCTTCCGCCTGCTCGTATGAGGTCTCGTAGTCGCTTGCGTCGATAGCCAGAGCAAGGGCTGCATCGATCTCGTCGCCGGTCGGCCAGAGATCGGCGAGATAAATCGCCGTGCCGGTCGAAGAGCAGCCGATGGGATCGACGAGGATGTCGCGGTTGACGTCGCCCGCGAGTGCGAAGGCCACCACCAGCGGAGGCGAGGCCAGGAAGCCTGCCTCGAGTTGCGGATGCACACGCCCGGGGAAATTGCGATTGCCCGACAGAACGGCGACGGGAAGGATTCCCCGCTCGGCCATGGCCTGTTCAATCACCGCGGGCAGCGGGCCGGAATTGCCGATGCAGGTGGTGCAGCCGTAGCCGACGATGCCGAAGCCGACTGCTTCGAGATCTTCCATCAGGCCGGCGCGTCGCAGGTATCGCTCGGCGGTGGGCGAGCCGGGTGCGAGCGAGGTCTTCACCCATGCGGGCGGCATGAGGCCGTACCTGTGCGCTTTACGGGCGAGCAGACCTGCGGCAACCAGCAATCTCGGATCGGAGGTATTGGTGCAACTCGTGATCGCGGCGATCGCTACTGCACCATTACCAGGCTGCTCGCCGGAGGACGGGGCAGGGCGGGCAGCGAGCATCGGCGCAAGCGCCTCGATGGTTCTGCCGGCCGGGATTCGATCCTGCGGCCGCCGGGGTCCGGCGAGACTGATTTCGACCTCGCCGAGATCGATCTCGATCACGTTCGTGAAGTGCGGCGACGCCTTCGGGTCAAACCAGAGGCCCTGCCGTTTGGCGTATTCCTCGACGAGACGCACCTGATCGTCGGGGCGGCCGGTGTTCCGCAAATAGCGCAGCGTCTGCCCGTCGATGGGAAAGAAGCCGGAATTGGCGCCGAATTCCGGGGTCATGTTGGCAATAACAGCACGGTCGCCGGCCGAGAGTTCCGATACACCCTCGCCATAGAATTCGACGAAGCGATCAGTGAGGTCGATGCGCCGTAGGTGCTCGGTGATCGTGAGGGCCACGTCCGTGGCGAGCACTCCCTGGCGCAGGTGCCCTTTAAGGCGCACACCGACGATGTCCGGCACTCGGATCATCACCGGCATGCCGAAGAAGACGCTTTCGGCCTCAAGTCCGCCCACGCCCCAGCCTAGCACGCCGATGCCGTTGATCATGGGCGTATGGCTGTCTGTACCGATCAGGGTATCGGGCATGGCCCAGGACACGCCATCGCGCTCTACCGTGGTGACGACGCTCGCCAGACGTTCCAGGTTAAGCGTGTGCATGATGCCGGTGCCAGGCGGATGAACGCGGAAGCCCGCCAGCGCGCGGGTGGCCCATTTCATGAAGCGGTAGCGTTCGGCATTGCGCCCATACTCGCGCTCCATATTGCGGCGAAGGGCATCAGGTGAGCCGAACACGTCGACACCGAGCGAATGATCGGTCGAGACATCGACCGATAGCACGGGGTTCAGCAGGCTCGGATCATACCCGGCCTCCGCAAGCGACGCGCGCATGCCGGCAATATCCACCAGGGCAGGCCCGCAGGTGGTGTCGTGCATCATCACGCGACTGGGCAGAAACGGGATTTCGTCCTCGCTGCGCCCGGTCTCAAGCCAGTTCAGAATCGCCGTCTTGGCACGCGAGGCGTCGTCGCCCGCATTGCGCAGGACGTTTTCCAGCATGATCCGCAGGATATGTGGCAGGCGCTCAAGTTCCCCGTCGGCTGCCGCAGGAAGGTCGACGATGCGATGGCGGCGCCCGGCGACCATGATGTCGGCATCCTCCCGCATCGAACCTCCTGCGTTTCCCTGAACGAGTTCGCCACCAAGCCGTGTCGGTCAGGGCACATTATCGATGCTATTTTGCATAAATTGATTCATAAATGCAAGAATAATTGCATTTTTAGTCATCGATATGCTAATTCAGCCTTGGAAAGGTATGCCCGGGCTCATGGAAAAGGATTTTTAATCAATACTTTAGCGAGGTAGTATCCCGGCGGGGTGCATTCTGCTTGGGACAAGCGTGGCAACTGGGATTCTTGCCTGATGTTTGCATGATGAATGACGCGCAGACAGACTTGGAAGATGCCGATGTCGAGTGAAACGAGCATACCATAGAAGCGGTTTGCCCTATTGCCGCCGTCCGCAGGAGGTTCGACCTCACCTGTCCTAAATTGCCAGAAGGGCGTCTCAAATTGTCAAGCGTGAGCGCGTGAACCTGCATAGTGTCGGTGTTCCAGAATGAATGGGCAGCGGGTGAACGGGGAAGCAATCGGCACGGGTAGTTTCGATCCGTAGTCTCGTATGCGGACCGAGGGCATGATCCTCGGGACGGGCTTTTCGCTGCCGCTGATCCGGGATGAGCTTTGGTCGCAAAAGCAGGAGCAAGATGTGCCACCGGAAGCGCTTATCGCGAGAGTGAGCCAGGACAGTTGCCACGATGGCGTTAACTCGTCTGGGAAGCTTCGTTTCTTCCTGCGCTATCAAAAAGGAATCCGCGGGTTAATGGCCGCGGCAATCGTTGCGCCGGTGCTGGTCGGATGCACCACATCCGGGGAAGGGACAGCGCCCGCCGCAAATGCGGAAGCTCCCGCAGCCTTTGCGCGGGAGCGCTTGATCGGCCGATGGGGCGTGGCGTCGTTCCATACCGACAAGGATCGGCCGAGAACCGAGCGCGAGGCGCGCGCCCAGTGCGGTCAGCCCTACACGATTGCCAAGGGTCCGACCGATGGCGTGATGATGCATGTGGCCGACGACCCGAAGCTCTATGAACTCAGGCTGAAGGGCGACACGGCAGGCCGGACTTTTCTCGGATTCGAAGCGCCGCCGGGCGATCCGCAGGATCGCGAGATTATCTCGGCGACGAACAATCTGATGCTCATGCGCTTTGTCGATCCTGACGCGAACCGGCGCTACGGAACATTCGTATTCGTGCGCTGTAGCGCCTGACGGTCGAGACAACAAGTGGAGGATGGTATTTTGCGAGAACTGCGGATGAATCCTCGCCGGCTGCCGCTGTTTTACGGGATTGCGGGAGCCTGGTTCGCGCTGGTGGCCTGTGTTGCGATATCGCAGGCCCACGCGCAGGCGGCGCGCGCTGCGCCGGAGACGCTTCAGGTCCTTGACGAGCCGGGGCGCATATCGACCGAGGAGGTCGTCATCACGGATGGGCCCTATGCCCGTCAGATGGTGTTTTTCAGATCCAACGAGGCACCCGGGACACTTGTCATCCATACGTCTGAGCGATTTCTCTACATCGTTCAGGGCAACAACCGAGCGCTGCGCTACGGCATCGGCGTCGGGCGTGAAGGATTTCAATGGTCAGGATTGGTGCAGGTCAGCCGCAAGGGCGAGTGGCCCGACTGGCGCCCGCCGCCGGAGATGATCGCGCGGCAGCCCTATCTTCCACGTTTCATGGCAGGCGGTCCGGGCAATCCGATGGGCGCCCGTGCGCTCTATCTGGGGTCGACCGTTTTCCGCATCCACGGCACCAACCAGCCGGAAACGATCGGACACGCCATTTCATCAGGCTGTTTCCGGCTGGCCAATGGCGACATCATCGATCTTTACGAACGGGTTCCTGTCGGCACGAAGGTAGTGGTCCGGCACGGCGCCAGCCTCTGAAGCAAGTTATCGCGATCCTGGAATGGGACGCATCACCGAGCGGGGATTGAGATCATGTTGAATGCATCCCAAATTGCCATTCGCTGCGCGCTGGCGAGCTTCCTAGCCTTGGTGCTCGGCATGTCGGTTCTGCCTGCAGCGGCGGGGACGCTCGAGAGCGTAAAGCAGCGCGGCACTCTGCAATGTGGTGTCAGCGAGGGGCTTTTCGGGTTTTCTGAACGTAACGCTCAGGATGCATGGTCAGGTTTCGACGTCGATTTCTGTCGCGCCGTCGCAAGCGCCATCTTCGATGATCCCTCGAAGGTCACATTCGTTCCGCTTTCCGCCGGAGACCGATTCAGCGCTCTCCGCACAGGCCGCGTCGATCTGCTGTCGAGGAATTCGACGTGGACATTGGAACGGGAGGCCGGTCTCGGCTTGGCGTTCGTGGGCATCACCTATCACGATGGCCAAGGCTTCATGGTCATGCGCGATCTCAATGTCAGCTCCGCACTGGAACTCAACAATGCGAAGGTGTGTGTCGAGACGGGTACCACGAGTCAGCTCAACCTGGCGGACTTCTTCCGTGCCAACTCGATGACCTTCGAGGAGCGTGCCTTCCCGACGGCCGGGGAGGCTCTCAACGCCTTCCAGTCCGGTCAGTGCAATGTGTTGACGCGGGATCAATCCGCACTTTACGCGGAGCGCCTGAAACTTCCCCGTCCGAAAGATGCAATTATCCTCCCTGATGTGATCTCGAAGGAGCCGCTCGGGCCGGTGACGCGTGCGGATGACTTTGCTTGGTTCACCCTCGTGAAATGGGTGAATTTCGCCCTCGTCAATGCGGAAGAACTCGGGATTTCGTCCAAGAACGCGGCCGAGGCGACGAGCTCCGGCAAGCCCGATGTGCGCCGTTTCGCGGGCGTGGAAGGCGGGTTTGGCAAGATGCTGGGGCTGGACGACGCCTGGGCGTTGCGCGCCGTGCGGGCAGTCGGAAATTATGCCGAAATCTACGAGCGAAACCTCGGCGTCGAGTCTCGCCTCGGCATTCCACGTGGCCTGAACCAGCTTTGGAGCATGGGTGGCGTGCTCTACGCGCCGCCGCTCCGCTGATTGCGCACAAGCGGCGTATTTCTCCTTAGTACCGCAGGGTAATTGCCTATTACGCGCTCAGGGTTTTACCGGATACCGCAACGATCCGTCATTGGTTAGCCTTCCGACTAGAGCGTATAAATCGGGATCCTTTCTACCCCGAGCGTTCAAAGGTAGGAAGCGATGAGCAGTAACATCGTTCTTCTGTCTGAGGGTACCAGAGGGCAGCATGCCGGTTCGACCTCGTCGAGGGCCCGACCGCTCCCTCCTGGCTACATTCATCTTGGCATCGCCAAAGAGATCGCGCCAACCTTGCGTGATCTCGGCATCGATCCCGACGATCTCATTCGAGAGGCAGGGCTCAATCCGAATCTCTTCAACGATGCGACGAATGTCATTTCCCATGCAGCCCTGGGCCGTTTGCTTGGCCTCTGCGTCGCGCGTACCAGATGCCCTCATTTCGGGCTTCTGGTCGGCAAGCGTGCCACCATCCAGTCGTTGGGTTTGGTCGGCCGCCTGATGCAGCATTCTGCGACGGTCGGCGATGCCTTGAAGGCCCTCGTATCGCATTTGAGCGTTCAGGACAGGCTCGCCGTCCCGTCGCTCGCGATCGTCGGTGATATGGCTTTGCTGAGCTATGCCGTCTATCAGCCGGAGGCTCAGAGCGCAGATCAGATCTCGGACGGCGCGATTGCGGCTGCAGTCAATGCACTGCGCGCCTTGTGTGGAGCGGGTTGGCGCCCGACGGAGGTCTTTCTGCCGCGCGCGCAGCCTATCGATCCGGAACCGTTCCGGCGACACTTCCAGGCCCCCGTTCGATTCAATCACGAAAATGCGGCGATCATCTTACCTCTCCGCGACTTGCATGCACGGATCGATGGCGCCGACCCCATGTTACGGACGATGCTGGAAGAAAAGATCAGGCAGATGAAAGGCGGCGCGGGCACTGCATTCTCTGACGACATCCGGCGTTTGCTGCGCATACGGCTGGCGAGCCGGCGCTGCTCGGCCGATGATGTCGCCGGCTTGCTGGCAATCAATCGCCGTACCCTGAGCCGGCGCCTCAAGGGAAGCGGTGCTGGCTACCGGTCGATCACGAACGAGACGCGCTTCGAGATTGCACGCCAATTGCTGGAGCAGACCGAAGTGCCTCTTGGCCAGATCGCTGCCGCGCTCGGCTATTCGGAGGCAAGCGCCTTCACACGTGCATTCCGGCGCTGGTCGGGTGTGACGCCCACCGCTTGGCGAACCGCCGACGCGAGAGGATGACGCGCCGATGGCCCAAACTGCCAAGGACTCGTCCCTCCTTATCAAGCGGCGATGGCCGATCAATGCGAAAGTGAAGTTTCTGCCGATTGAGGAAAGGCGTGCCAGCCTCGCGCTGACGATTGATGCCAGGCTGGCTCGGCCTTGGAGAAGGAAACACCCATGATGAAGCTCCAGTATACTCTTCGTTACGGCCTGATTGCCCTCGCAGCGGCCTTTGCACCATTGCTTACATCACCCGCCTGGGCTGCGACCGGGACGGTTCGTATCGAGATCGTCAAGGCGGGTTTCATCGTCGGCGTCGGTGGCGGAAGCGGAACGCTCACCTTCGTTGGACGACGCTATCCCCTGAAAGTCGGCGGCCTGAGTGTCGGTGCGACCATCGGAGCGTCGAAAGCAGATTTGGTCGGGCGCGCCTACAACCTGCGTCAGGCTTCCGACATTGCCGGTACCTACACGTCCGTCGGAGCCGCTGTCGCCGCGGGCGGTGGCGTGTCGAGCATCCGGCTCCAGAATGCAAAAGGAGTCGTCCTTGAACTGCGCGGTCGCAATATCGGGCTGGAATTCAACGCCAACGTGAGCGGAGTGGAGATCAGCTTGCGGTGACGCTGAGCCAGCAATCTGCTTCTGCTCAAGCCATCGTCGCCAGGGAGGCCTTTGTTATTTCATGGCGAAGCGGCTCGCCGGAGAGCAGCCTGCAGACCTCATCGACAGCAGATGTACCTTGTCGCAGGTAGGTTTCATAGCTGTGTCCCGCGGCGTGAGGCGCGAGGATAGCGTTTGGCAGCGTACGCAGCGGGCTGTCCTCCGGCAACGGCTCCTTCTCATAAACATCGAGCACTGCCGTAAACCGCCCCTTGCGCAGTTCTGCGATGAGAGCTTGTTCGTCGACTATCGCCCCCCGTGCAGTGTTGATGAATAGGGCGCCGTTCTTAAGGAGCGTGAGCTGCGCCGAACCGATCATGTGCCGGGTCTCCGGCAACGATGGGACGTGCAGAGACACGATGTCGCTCCGTTGCAGGACCTGATCCAGGTCAAATATTTCCACGTCCATGGCTTGAGCTTGGGCCTCGGAAAAGTAAGGATCGTAGACCAGAACCCGAGCGTTGAAGGCACGGAACAAGCGCATCATCATCCGCCCGATGTAGCCGGCGCCCACGAGACCAACCGTCTGCTCGCCGAGAAGCCGCCCGAGAAAGCGTGTCCGCAAATCGAACCAAGGTTCGTTGTCACGCATGCCTTTTGCGAGCTCTGAAGGGTGACGGAGGAATGCAAGAACCTGCGCGATCACAAATTCGGAGACGGCTTCTCCGATATGAATTGCTGCATGCGTTACCTGCAAACGCCTCTCGCTGATGGCTGGGAAAGGAATAAGATGACGGATGCTGCCAGCAGCATGAGCGACCAGCTTCAACGAACTCGCCCGTTCCAGCAGCGCTTCGTCCAGAGGCGGGGTTCCCCAGCCTGTTATGGCTGCAACGGCGCCGTCAAGCAGGCGTGGAAGATTCTCGGGCGTCAGTTCCCCGTCTGAGGGGGCACGAACGTTTGCCACTTCCGCGAGGCGGTCTTCAGCGGATTTGGGGATGAGTTTGGCACGCATGTCAGGTGTCAGCAGGATCACGACCGTAGGTTTGCTCATGGATGCTTCCTCAAACTGTTCTTACGCTGAAACTCCGGACTACGTCCGTGTCCGCCGTGTATTTCCGCGCCTGCCTAGAAACCAGTTCCACCATTGATTTGAATGATTTCGCCGGTCACGAATGCAGCCTGATCCGACGCTAGGTAGAGCACGGATCCGGCGACATCTTGCGGCGTTCCTTCGCGTCTCAGGGGGGTTCGTGCGACCGTGTCCGCTCTGCCCTGCGTGGTGCTGAACGTATCGTGGAAACGTGTGCCGATGAGGCCGGGCGCAACACCGTTGACGCGAATGCCGAGTGGTCCGACCTCCTTTGCGAGCGATCGGACCAGTGTTGCAACCGCGCCCTTGGTCGCGGCATAATGCGACGCACCATGGCCGCCCCCATCAAAGCCTGCAAGAGACGACATGAGCACGATAGAACCGGACTTTCGGGGCTCCATGGAACGAAGGACGGACTGGACAACCAAGAAAGTGCTGAGGAGATTTAAGGAAATCGCCTCCTGCCAAAGCTCCAATGTGGAATCGACGCAGCGGCTCCTTTTCAACAGGCCGCCGGTATTGGCAAATAAGACATCGATCGGGCCAAAATGCTGCTCGGTATGCCGGACCACTTCAGTGACTTCGTCCGGCTTCGTCATATCCGCCTTGAGCCCGAGCACCTGCTTGCCTTGCGAGGTGTACTCCTTCTCGATGCCTGCGGCTTCCTCGGCACTGGTCATGTAGGTGAATGCTACCTTCGCGCCGGCATCAGCAAACGCGCGGGTCGTCGCTGCACCAATGCCTGAAGCTCCTCCGGCTATGAGTACCACCTTCCCCGAGAAGTCCATTTTTGCGTCCTTTTTATTAAGGGCGATAAGCTTCTGCGCTTACCGCCGACTGGGTTGGATCATGAGTTCCGAAACATGGGCACGCTCCGGCAGGTGCATGACGAACAGGCACGCCTCCGCGATGTCTTCCGGCTGCAGTGCAGCACTGCGAGCCTCAGCACTGACCGGAAATGGCCTGCGATCAAGCAAGGGGGTGTTCGTCATGCCCGGCAGAATGGCAGTCGCGCGAATACCGTTTGCCCATTCTTCCTCCATGATCGCATGGGTCAACGCCAACACTCCTGCCTTGGAGGCTTGATAGGCTGCCCCCGAGCGATCCGGTTTTCGGGCCGCTGTCGAAGAAATGTTGATGATGAGCCCGGCTCCCCTCGAGCGCATTGGCAGCACGAGCAGCTTGCACAGGTTGAAGGCCGCCACCAGATTGGCGTCGATGATTGAGGACCAGGAGTCCGATGTCAGTTGATCGAATGCGCGTTCAGTAAGATTGTTGCCAACCGAATTGATCAATACATCAACTGCGCTTAGATCAATGTCCGAAAATGCCCCGGCGATGGCGGGTGCGCTTGTTGCGTCGGCGACGACAGTTTCAATCCGAACTGTCTCGGCTTGATCTCTCGCAGATGTCGCTGTCTCAAGAAGTCGAGCTTGATTGCGACCGAGCAGGATGAGATTGGCCCCTGCCTGCGCGGCAGCCAGGGCAGTCGCCCGTCCCATGCCGCTGCTCGCGCCGGCGATGAGGATTGTCTGCCCGGTTAGATCCCGACCCATCAATCGTTCCCTGGTTCATGCGTTCTGGAGTTCTCGTACGGCATTCGTCGACCCCCGCACGATCAGCTGCGGCGTAACATTGATGAAGGAGGGATCCTCGGCATTCCCAGATTCCTCGATTTCGGCGATGAGCATGCGCACGATCATCTCAGCCATGGCTGGAACGGGCTGACGGATCGTGGTCAATGCAGGTTGAGCGATTTCGGCGAGGATGATGTCATCGAATCCGACGATCGAGATGTCCCCTGGGATGTGGAATCCGAGATCGCGCGCGCCCGCATAGGCACCAAGCGCATACATGTCATTGATCGCGACGATTCCCGTCGGCGGATCGTCGCGACTCAATAATTCGCGAATGCCGATCCGCCCGAGCTCCGCCCCTTCAAGATCGCCGAATCCAACGACGTCACCACCCTGCCAGACCATGTCATCGGGCAGTTGCAGCCCGGCCCGCGCCATCGCCATCTTGACACCGTTCCTGCGACCGATGCGGCTTTTCGTCTTGATTGGTCCGGAAACCATCGCGATGCGCTTGTGCCCGAGCCCGATCAGGTGCTGGGCGGCAAGCATGCCGCCTAACTCCTGATCAACGCTCACGCCGCAGGTGATTACATCCTTGGCCTGATCGACGCGTTGATCGAAGGCCGCGACCTTCAAGCCGCGAGCCGTTACGTCGCGTAGATAGTCAAACGACAGGGGCGAGGACCCAAGAATGATGCCTGTTATTCCAGAGCTCAGCATCGCCTCGGCATAATGTGTCTCGACGTTGGGATCCCGCTCCGCATTGCAGATCAGGAGATTGTATCCGCGCTGCCTGGCCGCGCGCTCAACGTGGTGGGCAACCAGACCCCAGAACGGGTTTGCCACGGAGGGGATGATCAGGCCGAGGCTTTGATTCTGACCCAATTTCAATTGCCGGGCGGCAATATTGGGCGTGTATTTGAGCTGCTCGATAACCTCGAGGACCCGACGTTTGGTTTCGGGACGCATTTTATCATGCCGGCCGTTGATCACATTGGAGACGGTACTGGCCGACACCCCAGCTCTTCTCGCGACCTCGTGAATACCCGACATAGACGCTTCCGTTGGTCCGCCGCAGCCTTTGAGGTGATCTCGCTGCTGCAACGATTTACCAATAGGACTGGGTGGCCCTTTTGTCAAAGGGGAAAAGATCTGGCCTAAGCACAAGAATATCGGGAGAGCTTAGACCGGCAGCCCAATTTTTGTAGTTGACGCGCCCGCTATGGCTTGTGTTACGTTTCACCAACGAAGCCCGCAAGTGGCTCGCAAATCGGGAGGAAGAGATGTCGATGCAGATGAATCGGCGAGAGGTTCTCCGCCAAGGCTCCGCCCTGCTGGGCGCTGCAACACTGTCCGGGCTGCCTCTAAGTAAGGCGGCATCACAGTCTAAGGTTCGCGTGCGCTTCGCCGGCTATGTAGAATCTCAGGAGCAGCTGAAGCAAACGCTTGCCGTTCTGAAATTGTACTCTGAGAAGAATCCGGGCGTGGAGATTATCCCGGAATTCACGAATTTTGGCGCCTTCACCGATAAAATCGCGACTGAAACTGCGGGCGGGAATGCGCCGGATATGTTCAGCGTCAACGTCGATCTATTGGCCGAGTATGCAAGACGAGGTGTTACAACGCCTCTTGATGCTTACGTTCCCAACCCGATCAACCTGAGCGATTATCTGCAAAGTGCCGTCAATGCCGCTAAATTTGGCGGCAAGCAGTACGCGATCCCTAACGACGCGATCGGCCCTACAATCATCACAAATGCCACCTCCTTCGAGAAAGCCGGGATCAAGGTTCCCGATCAGATGTGGACGTGGGAGGATCTGGCGGAGACCTCTGCGGCGCTCAGCAAAGCCCTCGGGCCCCGGTTCTGGGGCGTCGAAGATGCCGGCGGCAATTATATTCCGTGCGATATTTTCTTGCGCGGTCGCGGCAAGTCGATGTTCACGCCGGATCACAAGCTGGGCTTCGCTCTCGAAGACATGGAAGCGTGGTATGCCTATTGGAAGATGATGCGCGATACGAAGGCCACGCCGCCCGGCGATGTTCAGGCGCTTGCGGGCAACGACGATCCGAGTACGGCCGGGATCGTCGCGGGGCGGGCTGCGATGAACATCACGCTCACTGACAGCTTCGTCGGCTTCCAGGCCTTGTCGCAGGACAATTTCATTCTCCACTTGATGCCAAACGGCTTCCGCGGGGGAGAGATGAAGCAACGCCATTACTGCTATGCAGGCAACTCGACCACCGTGTCGGCCAAGTCACCCAATCAGAAGCAGGTCATCGATATCATCCGCTTCATGCATTTCGATCCGGAGGGTGCGAAGACCTATTACACCGATAGCGGCATGATCCCCTGCTCGAAAGCTGGTCGCGACGCACTGGCTGCATCGGGAACGGATGCCGATCGAAAGATCATCGCCTATCTCGATCTGCTGCAAAAGGACCCGGCGCCTCCTCGATACCCGGGCGTGCCGGGAATGACGGGCATGTTGACGCGTGCCAACGAAGGCGTCGCCTTTGGCAAGCTCACTCCCAAGCAGGCCGCTCAGCAGTTCATCAATGAGGTGAGCACCAGGCTGAAGTAAATCCTGAGCGGGTGGCTTTCGATAAGGGCGCGCGACGTGGGCATACCGGCGCCGCGCTCCAACGTGATCTCAGTGGAAGGCACGTCATGAGCACGACCCTGTCCGAGGCTGCGTCGCTTGAATCGGACACTTCATTCAAGGCCCGCTCACGGCGTCGGAAGGCGGTGGGAATCAATGCGCGCCAAAACGGTGCGGCCTTTCTATTCCTGTCTCCTTGGCTGATTGGCCTTCTGTGCCTTACGCTTGGTCCGATACTTGCGTCGTTCTATCTGTCGCTGACCAGATACGACATGTTCACCCCGCCTCAGTGGATCGGGGTGAGCAATTACGTGAAGATGTTTGCAGAGGATGCCCGTTACTATCAGGCTCTGCGCGTCACATTCACTTACGTGTTCCTTTCAGTCCCGTTGAAACTGGCTTTTGCGCTGGGCGTCGCAATGCTGCTCAACCGTGGCCTGAAGGGTCTCGGCTTCTACCGTTCGATTTACTACCTGCCGTCGCTTCTCGGCGGCAGTGTCGCTGTCGCCATCATGTGGCGACAGGTGTTCGCATATGACGGCATCATCAATCAGATCCTTCTAAAGTTCGGGATCGATGGGCCGAGTTGGATCACAAGCACGGATTACGCACTCTACACTCTGGTTGCGCTCGCCGTGTGGCAGTTCGGATCCCCGATGGTTATCTTTCTCGCCGGCCTCAAGCAGATTCCGCAGGAAATCTACGACGCTGCCGAAGTCGACGGTGCTGGGCCGGTGCGCAAATTCATCAGTGTTACCTTGCCGCTTTTGACGCCGATCATATTCTTCAATTTCGTGATGCAGATCATCGGCGCATTCCAGGCGTTCACGCCGGCCTATATTATCAGCAACGGAAAGGGCGGGCCCGCGGACGCGACGCTATTCTATACGCTCTACCTCTACGAGCAGGCGTTCACCAATTTCCAAATGGGCTATGCCTCCGCCATGGCTTGGGTTCTCGTCGCCATCATCGGTCTGGCCACGGTCCTGTCCTTCCAGTCCGCCCGGTACTGGGTCCATTATGGTGACGAGCGTTAAGGGTGCTGCCATGACCACAGCTTCGATGCCGACACAGGGAACCAGAAATTGGAGAATCCGTTGGCGCAGTATCGTCGTGCATGGCTGTCTGATCCTTGGCGCATTCGTGATGATCTACCCGCTGCTCTGGCTGGCGAGCAGCTCCTTGAAGCCAGCGAACCTGATTTTCTCTGATCTCAGCCTTTGGCCTGCCAAGTTCCGCCTGCAAAACTATGTCGATGGTTGGCGTGGCGCGGCGATGCCGTTTTCCGCTTTCTTTTTGAATTCCTTCATCATCGCCGGCCTGGCAGTCGTCGGCAACGTGCTCGCCTGCAGCATGGTTGCCTATGCCTTTGCCAGGCTGAACTTTGTTTTCAAGAAAACGCTGTTTGGGGTGATGATGCTCACCATCATGCTGCCGCTGCATGCGACATTGATCCCCCAATATGCGCTCTTTTACAATCTTGGCTGGGTGAACACCTTCTTGCCGTTGATCGTGCCCAAATTCCTCGCGGTCGACGCTTTCTTCATCTTTCTGATGATCCAATTCATCCGCGGGATCCCTCGCGAACTGGATGAGGCGGCAACCATCGACGGCGCCGGACCATTTCGCATCTACTGGTCGGTCATCCTCCCACTCTTGACGCCGGCGCTGGTGACCACAGCGGTGTTTTCCTTCATCTGGACCTATGAGGACTTCCTGTCTCCGTTGGTTTATCTTACTTCGATGGATCTCTATACGGTGCCGCAGGGCCTGAGCCTCCTCATGTCATCGAAGGGCGCCTCGTCGTGGGGGCCCTTGCTGGCCATGTCGCTCCTCTCGCTCGTACCGTTGTTCGTTGTGTTCTTCGTCTTCCAGCGCCGCCTGATCGAAGGCATCGCGGCCTCGGGCCTTAAAGGATGAGAGCAGCATCAATGACCAGGAACTAGGCTCTTTCCGCCGTCACCGAATGGCGGGAGGCGCTTCATCAAAACCGCAGCATGTGAAGCCCCATTCAATGTCAAAGACTCTGATCTCCGTATTCACAAAGCCCTGGACCGAGCCTTTGCCGATCATGGCCGACAAAATAGCGGCCCTGGGTCTGGACGGCATCGAACTTCCCGTGCGCCCCGGCTATCAGGTGACGCCAGAGAATGCGGCTGCCGGCTTGAAGGAGGCAACGCGCGTGCTCGGCGCAAGTGGCCTGAGAATAACGAGCATTGCGAGCACGGCGGATGAAGCGATTATCGCTGCCTGCGGCGAGAGTGGCATACCGCTTATCCGGATCATGGCACCGATCGATCTCAGCATCGGGTATGTTCAATCGATCGAGAACTATCGTCGGCAGTTCGACGCATTGCTCCCTGCGTTGAGTCGGCATGGCGTCGCTATCGGCGTCCAGAACCATTATGGCTACTTTGTCGGAAGCGCTGTCGGACTGCTCCACCTGATCGAAATGTATGACCCACGCCATATCTCTGCGGTGCTCGATATGGCCCATTGCGCGGTCGACGGCGAGCCTACGGCAATGGCGGTGGACATCCTCAAAGGGAAGATCCATCATCAGGCCAACTTTAAGAGCGCCTATCACTCCCGCGTCAACGGACCGGAGGACGAGGCGGTATTCAAGGTCAAGTGGACCACACATCAGCACGGCGGATATTCTTGGCGCGAGTTTGCCGATTGTCTGAAGAAAGTTGGTTTCGCCGGCACCTTGTGCCTTCCTGCCGAGTACAGCGACCCAATGGGAAAGTCGCAACGCATGGGGGACGATGTCATTCCCTACCTGAAGCAAGATTTGGCTTATCTCAGAACGCTTGTCGAAGCCTGGTGAGGCTTGATGGATCCATCGACTCGTTGATGATGCCGATTTCACTCATCAGGAGCAGACGGGTGAACGGGATCCGGTTGCGCTCCCAGCCGACAGGCGGCGCGCTAAGAGACTGATCCGAAAGGACTGCCCCGTCCGTTCTCGGGATGCGCCGTTATGGGCATCCGAGAGCGGCCCTGCCTGTAAGATGGTTCACCCTGACGCCAATTGCGCTAATGTCTCGTCGGTTAATATCGAGCTGTACGACTTCGAGAAGGCGCATGGGGTAGAGGCGATGGAGATCTCAGGGCAGGAAGCCGAAGCCGGCCGGCAGGGCCAGTCCGAGGCCCATCAGCCACTTTATCTTGCCGTATATGGCTCTCTTCGGGACGAGATTCAGGCCGGCAAGTGGAGGGTCGGTGCGTCGCTGCCGTCGGAAGCGGTTCTGTCCGGCCGGTTCCAAGTCAGCCGCATCACCACGCGCCATGCGCTCAGGCTCCTTGAGGCGGATGGCTACATCAGGAAGGCGCAATCCAGGCGTCCCGTCGTCACGGCAGTGGCTCCGCCTCGCCGGGAAGGCTGGTTCATGGAATCCCTGGCCGACATCGTCGCGATGGTCGGCGATGCACGTCTCGACATTGGGAGCTGGAGACAGGAGCGCTCCGCTTCGGACGCGAGGGACTTCGAATTACCGCTCGCGACGCGACTCCACTGTTTACGCGGAATCCTTTCGCGCAATGGACGCCCCTATGCCCGATCGATCATCTATTTCCCCCCTGAGATCGGGGCACGGCTGTCCCGCCGGGCGTTCGACGACGCAGTGGTCTTCCGCGTGCTCCAGCGGGAACTCGGCGTCCACATCGAGGACGTCCGGATGACCGTTTGGGCGGAACTCGCGTCCGAGGAGGATGCACGCGATCTCCGGTGCGAAGTGGGCAGCGCCATCCTGGCAACGCAACTGCTTTACCGAGACGAGAGCGCTTCGCTCATCGAAATCGCCTACAGCCGCGCCCTCGCATCCGAGGCCCGAATATCTACACATCTCGTAACGTCGGTGCGGGATCCTTGACAATCCCGTGGACAAAGGTTGTTATAACAAGTTGAGGGCATAAACTGGCAGAAAGCCAGGGCGCCCCCAGAGGAAAACGCCATGCAGGTCGACCTCCAAGGGAAGGTCGCACTGGTGACTGGCGCGGCGCAAGGGATCGGCCGCTCTATAGCCGATACGCTGGCGCGAAACGGCGCGCGGGTCATCTATACGGACCTCGACATTGATCGTGTGGCCGAGGCTGCACGCAATTCGGCTCCATGCGACGAAGGTCATCTCGCCTTCGCAATGGATGTCTCGGATGGATCCGGCATCGACGGGATCGTCGCCGAGGCGGCAGCGGCTACAGGCCGGATCGATATCCTCGTCAACAATGCCGGAATCGGGGTGAAGGCGACGGATCGAAAGACTATCGACGAATTCCCCGTCGACACCTGGGACGAGATGCTGAGGATCGACCTGACCGGGGTGTTCCGCGTCAGTCGCGCCGTCATTCCGCACATGAAGTCTCAACGCTCAGGCCGGATCATCAATATCGCGTCCGTCCTCGGCCTCGTCCCTATGCGCCTTCAAAGCTCCTATGTCGCCGCAAAGGCGGGAGTGGTGAACTTGACCCGCTCGATGGCACTCGAGCTGGCGCCCCATGGCATCCTCGTCAATGGAATCGCTCCGGGCTCGACGGCGACAGAAGGCTGGAAAAGCTGGATCGGCGACGCGAAGAGCGAAGAGCTCGACCTCCATGCGAGGCTCCTGTCGCATATCCCCCTGGGAAGACCCGCCTCGACGCAGGAAATCGCGAACGGCGCCCTTTTCCTCGCGGCCCCGGAAAGCTCCTACATCACCGGGCATATCCTCCCTATCGATGGCGGATGGACCGCCGGCTTCGCACGGGATTTCTGAGACATGGCGCAATCGCAGCGGAAAGCCGGTGGCGAAGAACTCAGCAACCGGCTTCCGCTGCCGGATGGGCTGTCCGCCGAAGCAATGATCGGCCTCTACAGAAGCATGGTTCTCCTGCGGAAGTTCGAGCTTGCGGCACAGGTCGCTTGCCGGACGGGAGAGACTCCGGGCTTCCTCCATCTCTACATAGGCCAGGAAGCAACCGCCTCCGGAATCTGCGCCCATCTGCGGCCGACAGATTGGATCACGTCGACGCATCGCGGGCATGGGCATGCACTCGCGAAGGGCATGGACCCGCGCGTGCTCATGGCGGAGCTCTATGGAAAACACGATGGATGCTGCGGCGGACGCGGCGGGACCATGCACCTGTACGATCCGTCGATAGGTCTCTTCGGGACGAACGGTTTGGTGGGAGGTGGCATCCCCTCGGCGGTCGGTGCGGCGATCAGCGCCAAGTACCGGGGAACGCGTGACGTTTCCGTCGCTTTCTTCGGGGATGGAGCGACCAACCACGCTGCCTTCCATGAAGCGCTGAACTTCGCCGGGGTGAGGCGGGCTCCCGTAGTACTGGTGTGCGAAAACAATCTCTACGCGACGGCCACCGCACTCTCGTCGGTCACCCTCAATCCGGAGATCGCGAGCCGAGCAGCGGCCTATGGCATCCCGGGCATCGCGGTCGACGGCAACGATGTCGTTGCAGTCTGGCAGGCGGCTCGCGACGCCGTGGAGCGTGCCCGTGCTGGACAGGGGCCGACCCTGATCGAGGCGAAGACCTATCGCACCGTCGGCCATCACGAGGGCGATCCCGTGATCGGCATCTACCGGACGCAGGAGGAGGTGGACGAGTGGACCAAGCGGTGTCCGGTCGAGACCTTCAGGCGCCGGATCCTGGAGGACTACGCGATCGTTACCGGACGCGAACTCGACCAGATCGACGCTTCCGTCGACGCCTCGGTCAAGGATGCAATCGAATACGCACGCCGCTCGCCCGAGCCGGAACCGGGCACTTATTCGCTTCACGTCTTCGCCGACCCGCTCAATCCGCCTGAGGCGACGGCACCGTCGCCCCGAGGTCGTCCTACGGTCGAGACAGGCTGGCTCGATGCCGTCAGGGACGGGATCGCCGAGGAGATGCGGCGCAACCGCGACCTGATCTATTTCGGCGAAGGAACCGGCGAGCGCGGCGGCACGTTCGCGCACACCAAGGGCCTGTACCAGGAGTTCGGCGGGGACCGCATGGTCGACACGCCGATCTCGGAACTCGGCTTCACAGGAGCGGCGCTGGGCGCTTCGGCCACGGGCACCCGCTGCATCGCGGACCTCATGTTCGCCGACTTCCTGTTCGAGGCTGCCGGGCAGATCGTTCTGCAGGCGTCGAAGTTGCGCTACATGTCCAACGGCCAGATGCAGGCTCCCATGGTCATCCGTGTCGGCGCGGGAGCAGTGCGGTCGGCCGGCCCGCACCACTCGGGCACCTATCATCCGGTCTGGGCGCACGTTCCGGGGCTCATCGTCTGCCTTCCATCGACTCCCGCCGATGCCAAGGGGCTGATGAAGACAGCTCTCAGGGCGCGCGATCCAGTCATCATGCTGGAGACCAAGGCCTTATTCTCGTCGAAGGGTCCTGTACCGGAAGGCGAGCATCTCGTGCCTTTCGGCCTCGCCCGGATCGCCCGCAAGGGAGCCGACCTCACCATTGCGAGCGCCGGACAACTCGTCATCAGGGCGCTCGAGGCTGCCGACATCCTGGCCGAGGAGGGGATCTCCGCAGAGATCATCGATCTCCGGACCATTCAGCCGCTCGATGTCGAGACCGTGGCTGAGAGCGTCAGGCGCACGCATCGCCTTCTCGTGGTCGATGAGGCTTATGCCATGTTCGGGGTCGGTGCCGAACTCGGCCAGTCCATGAACGAACTCTGCTTCGACCACTTGGATGCTCCCGTCGCCCGTCTCCATACAGCGCCCGTCACGCATCCGTTCGCGCCGTCTCTCGAACGCGCCATGCTGGTGTCCACTGACGGCATCGTCGCGGCCGCCAAACGCCTCTTGCGTGGCGAGGCCGATCCCATCGATCGGGCGGGCAGACTCGCCGCAGCCGCCGGGCGCATGCCGGCACCCGCGGCGGATGATCTTCCGGTGCGCCAGATCCGGCCCAACGACAAGGTCGTGGCGCTCGCACGCAGCACCGTCGAAGGCACGCCGATCACAATGCCTTTCGGCGACCTGACGGTGAGTGAAGGAAAGCTTGTGAAATGGTATCGTCATCTCGGGGATAGCGTCGCTCAGGGTGACCACGTGGCGGACATCGAGACTGACAAGGCCGTGGTCGAGATCGAGTCTCCCGCCAGTGGAGTTCTCGCCGAGATACTGGCGACGGACGGGGCAACGGTCGCCATGGGATCTCCGATCGGTATCGTCCGGGAGGCGAACTGATGCGCATATTACTGTCCCAGTTCCGGCATCCCGACGATCGGCTCGAGCGGGAGACAGTGGGCAGCGACGGCGAGCTCATCGTCCAGTCGCCCAGCGATGGCGCGTGGTCCATGTTGTCGAGGGATATACGCGCAAGCATTGACGGCATCATCCACTCTCCCCCTGGCTCCGACGTGGACGGACTTCCCTCGGAATATCCGAATGCCAGGGCGCTCGTCCGAGCCGGGGTCGGATATGACGGGCTGGACCTTGAGGCCTGGGGCCGCAATGGCACGGCCATCTTCAACGTCCCGGATTACGGCACCTCGGAAGTCGCCGATCACGCCATCGGTCTGATGCTGGCACTCACCCGAGGCGTGATCACCTACAACGACGCCATAAGGGCCAACACGGCGACCGGATGGACCCAAGGCATCGCGCCCGCCGTCCGCCGCCTGCGGGATGGAGTCTTCGGGATCGTGGGACTTGGCCGCATAGGATTGGCTACGTCGATCCGGGCCCGTTCCTTCGGCATGAGGATTGCCTTCTACGATCCATATCTGCCATCCGGCATGGAAATCGCCGTCGGGGCGCAGCGATGCGCGAGCCTCCACGAATTAATGGCAGTCTCCGACGTCGTCAGTGTCCATGCACCTTCGAGCGAGGAGACGCGTGGTCTCGTCGGCCACGAGGCCTTGGCGCATGCCAAGCCTGGCCTTATCCTGATCAACACCGCACGCGGCTCGATCGTCGACCTAGACGCACTTCATGATGCTCTTAAGGCGCGGCGGATCATGGCGGCCGCGCTGGACGTTCTTCCGGTCGAGCCCGCCGATCCCACCCATCCGCTGATCGACGCGTGGCGCCGCGGGGAGGAGTGGATATCGGGACGGTTGGTTCTCACGCCGCATGCTGCGTTCTATTCGCCTTCGTCCGTCATCGACATGCGTGTGAAGAGCGTGGAGACTGTTCTCCGGCACCTCCGGAGTGGCGATCTCTCCAACTGCGTCAACAGGGAGTTTCTCGTGCGCCACACGGCGTGACCCGGAGAAGGATGAACAGGCTTTCGGCACGATCCCGGGCGTCCGGGCCGGGGCAAGCGGATAGGTGACCCATTGAACTATACGTTCCAGTTCGGCACCGTGATGAACTACTTTCCGGACCTTCTCTCCGGAGCCGTGCTGACGATCCGCCTGTCCGCACTCACGATGGTCTTTGGGCTGATCATCGGCATGGCGTGCGCAGTGGCCAAGGCCTATGGTCCGCGACCGCTCCGGTGGCTGGCAACCTCCTACATCGAGCTTATCCGCAACACGCCGTTCCTGATCCAGCTCTACTTCGTGTTCTTCGCGCTTCCTCACCTCGGCATGCGCCTCAGTCCCAACAACTCGGCCCTGCTTGCGATGGTGATCAATCTTGGCGCCTATTCGGCCGAGATCGTACGGGCCGGCGTCGAATCCATCCCGCACGGCCAGATCGAGGCTGGACGGGCCTTAGGGCTGAAACCGCTCCAAATCGTTCGATTCCTGATCCTGTTCCCAGCCCTGAAGGCGGTCTATCCGGCACTGACCAGCCAGTTCATCCTCGTGCTGCTCGGATCGAGCATCGTCTCCGCAATCGCCGCGGACGAGCTTACCGCCGTCGCAAACACCCTCAACTCGCAGACATTCCGGAGCTTCGAGATCTACACGATCGTGACGCTCATGTACGTGGTGATCGTGTTCGGGTTCAGGGCGATATTCACATCGATCTACGCCTATGCCTTCGCGAGGCGCGGATGACTTCGAGAGGCACAGGAATTGCTGAGAACGTTCACTCTCCACGAAGTTTGGATTCTCGTCCTGGCAGCCCGATGGACGATCGCCCTGTCGCTCGCGGCTTTCGTTGGTGGAGGAACGGTCGGCTTCATCCTCGCCATCGCGAGGATCTCGCCATTCAGGCTTCTGCGATACATCGCGTCCGGCTATATCCAGTTCGTGCAGGCTATACCGGCCCTCATGCTCCTGCTTCTGTTCTATTACGGCCTGAACCTGTTCGGTATTCGGATCGATGCTTGGACTGCGGCAGTGTTGGCGTTCACCTTGTCGACGAGCGCTTTCCTGGCCGAAATCTGGCGCGGTTGCCTCCAGGCTGTTCCTGCAGGGCAATGGGATGCAGCCCGATCGCTCGGGCTGAACTTTCCGAAGGCACTGATCCTGGTCATCATCCCGCAGGCGGTCCGGATGGCTCTGCCGCCGACGGTCGGATACATGGTGCAGGTCGTGAAGGGAACGTCCCTTGCCGCCCTGATCGGCTTCACGGAACTCGCGAGGGCCGGCGCCCAGATCAATACCATCACCTTCGAGCCTGTTCTCGTCTTCGGGACGGTGGCAGGCATCTATTTCGTGATTTGCTGGCCCCTGTCGCTCCTGAGCGGCTATCTGGAAAGGCAATTGAAGGTCGGTCACGTGAACGTCCAAGCCATGTGACCCAACGCTGTACGAGTAGCGGGCGAGAGAAGCCCGCGCGACGTATGACCGCCACGACGGCGGGCTGAAAAGGAGGGAGGAGACCATGGATATGCGAGGAATTGTTAAATCCGTGCTCGCGCTGGCTGCGATGGCCGTCATCGGACTGTCGGCGGCGCCCGGCAGTGCTCAGACCGTCGACGAGATCATCAAGCGCGGCAAGGTCGTCATCGCCATCGACACGACGGTGCCGCCCTACGGCATGCTCGACACCAACAACCAGCCGACCGGCATCGACGTCGAGGTGGCGAACCTCATCGGCAAGAACCTCAAGGTTCCCGTCGAGTTCGTCACGGTGAACTCCCCCGGGCGTATTCCCGCCCTGCTCAGCAACCGTGTCGACATGGTCGTTGCGATTTTCTCGATCACTGCGGAGAGGGCGCTCCAGGTGTCGTTCTCGATCCCATACGCAGGTCAGTCCGCCGTGCTGATCGCTCCCAAAACGAGCAGCATCAAGGGCCCGGATGACCTCAAGACGCTGAAGGTCGGCGTCACGCGCGGCGCGCTCGAGGACGGCGCCCTCACGCAAATGAACCCGCCTGGCATGAATCTCCTTCGGTTCGATGACGGACCGTCGGTCGCGCAGGCCATGCTTTCCGGCCAGATCGATGCCATGGGAGGAGGGGATTACGGTGAAATCTATCTCCGGAAAGGTGCCAAGGGTGAAGAATACGAGCAGAAGTTCCCCCTGAGGGCGGCCCATTTCGGGATCGGCATCCGCCGGGGAAATCCCGACCTGCTGCAATGGCTGAACACATTCGTCTATCAGATCAAGAACAGCGGCGAGTTGGACGCGATCTCCCGCAAATTCCGCGGCGGCCAGCCCATGATTCCGCTGCCGGTATTCTAGATCCCGCAAGTCAAAAGGGATGCCGGAGGTCCGGCATCCCTGTCAATCGCGATACTCCTTGAGCAAAGTCGATGAACTCCGCTTCCGCTTCGATGATCGTCCCGCCGGACAAGCTTCACGACATCGTCCGCACGATCTTTTCGGCGGCCGGGTCGACGGACAGGGAAGCACGGCTTGTCGCCGACCATCTCGTCGAGGCAAATCTGCGCGGCCACGACTCTCACGGGGTCGGCATGATCCCCACTTACATCGCCAATGCACGCGATGGCAGCCTGATCCTGAACCAGACGCTATCCGTCGGCTTCGACAGCGCTTCGCTCGTCGTTCTTGATGGCGGCTTGGGCATCGGCCAAGTCATGGCCCATGATGCGATCGAAGCAGGAATCGAACGGGCCGCGAATGCCGCCGCCTGCATCGTAGGGCTGCGGAACTCGCATCACATCGGCCGCATAGGCCATTGGGCCGAGCAATGCGCCGCGGCCGGCCTGATTTCCATCCATTTCGTCAATGTCGTCAGCACCCCGGCGGTCGCGCCGTTTGGTGGCACAAAGGCGCGCGTCGGCACCAATCCGTTCGCTGTGGGGATCCCGCGGGCTGGTGAGCCTCCCATCATCGTCGATTTCGCGACCAGCCGCCTGGCGGCTGGGAAAGTTCACGTTGCGTTCAACAAGGGCGTTTCCCTTCCCGATGGGGCCTTGCTGGACGCGGGCGGGCATCCGACGACCGATCCGTCCGCTCTGTTCTCGGATCCGCCGGGCGCCCTTCTGCCCTTCGGCGAGCATAAGGGCTGGGGTCTGTCCGTTGCCTGCGAGCTTCTTGGCGCCGCTCTCATCGGCGGCAAAACCCAGTCTGGCCCGAAGCAGAGCAACGCCATCGTGAACTCCATGCTGTCCATCCTCGTCTCACCGGACCGCCTGGGCACAAGGGCGAACCTCGACGACGAGACCGACGCTTTCGTTTCATGGGCCCGGTCGGAGGCAACGCGTACCGCGCAAATCCTAATGCCCGGTGACCCGGAGCGAGAAACCAAGCGCTGGCGGGAGGCCAACGGCATCCCGATCGACGCGAGGACCTGGGAAGAAATCGAGGCAGCAGCCGAATCCGTGGGGGCGAGGGGGGCCCCTGCCTAGACACGTTGACTCGGGCTGAGCCACCACTCAGCGGGGCTGGACAGCGGGGTCACGGAGCTTCATGGCTGCGCGACGAGGTGTCAGATACCGGTTCCTTTTATCTTGGTGATCATCTCCCAATTGTCGCCGGCCGCAATTATGCATGTCTTGCCGTCTGACGCCGTCATGACCATTGACCACGATCCGGATGAGGAGGCGAAGACCTCCAGGACCTGCCCGGACTGTGCCAGGCCGATTCCGACGGGGCTCTCCTTATACTGGTCGGACAACGCCTCCACGAGTTTGTCTCGAGGGCCACATGCCCCTTGCGCATGAGCGGGCTCGTGAGCAATCGTGATCAAACAACCAAGCGTGAAGATCCCAGCAAGTGGAAGCCGGCGCGAGACTTGGCGCGGACGAGTAGAAACCTTGACTGGGATCGGCTGTCGACCAGCGAAGAGCGCCTCGAGCCAGTTGGACAGCTTGGGGGCGGAGATCAGGGAAAGGATGTTCAAGCTCATCGAAACCTCCTGTTGCTGACTCAGAGAGTCACACAAAGCTTCGCCGCCTGCTGTGATGCGCGTCACACAATTTCTTCAGGCGATTTCGCGGCCGAACAAGATCGGTTCCTGAGCGATAGGATGAACTCGGACGGATCCCGACCCCGACGGCTTGGGGGATTTTCATACCCGTTCCAGAGGGGCGTATTCGAGGAGCTAGCGTATGTATCTCCGACAAGTTGACATGGCATCCGTTCTGCCCGGTCCCGATCGGCTCACGTGCAAGATCGCGGATGTCTCCGTCGAGGCCCAGGCTGGGCTTCTCTGATGATGAGGCCAGGAGCAAGCTTCATCTTGGCTGCCGGCCGAGGCTTGGCTCCGTCACCGGTAGGCGGTACCGTTGACTGACCGAGTCGTATTCAGGTTGGTTCTGGAACTGGCCTAAAGTCGAGCCCTTTATGTCGACAAAAGACGCTGAGCCATCGGACAGGAGGATATCTTCCCTGTCCCCGTTCAAGTATCGTATTTTCCTTGCCGTATGGG
The DNA here is from genome assembly GCF_016735695.1 of Microvirga zambiensis WSM3693. Taxonomy (GTDB): domain Bacteria; phylum Pseudomonadota; class Alphaproteobacteria; order Rhizobiales; family Beijerinckiaceae; genus Microvirga; species Microvirga zambiensis. Next base: position 134,946 of record NZ_JAERQD010000010.1, read on the forward strand.
TTGCAAGCCTTGCTTCCAACTTTGGTGGAGTGATCCAGTCGGTCGGCGCGGCTTGGCTGATGGCTTCAATCGGCGCTTCGGCAGACCTGGTTGCTCTTGTCCAGGCCTCGACGGCACTGCCGATCGTGCTGTTCTCTCTCATGGCCGGCGCCATTTCCGATAACTTCGATCGACGCAGAGTGATGCTCGCTTCGCAGATCTTCCTGCTTGCGGTGTCGATCGCACTCACCCTATGCGCCTATCTCGGCCTCGTCACACCATGGCTTTTGTTGACCTTCACTTTCCTGGTCGGCTGCGGCACCGCCTTCAACGGGCCTGCCTGGCAGTCGCTGGTGGGAGAGATGGTCCCCCGGTCGGAACTGCCGGCGGCCATTGCTCTCAACAGCATGGGTTTCAACATTGCCCGAAGCGTCGGGCCGGCCCTTGGGGGCGTGATCGTTGCTGCGATCGGTGCCTTTGCCGCCTTTGCTGTGAATGCCATCAGCTATATTGGATTGATCGGCGTGCTGCTGCGCTGGAAGCACGTTCAGTCCCCGAGGACCTTGCCGCCGGAAGGCCTCGCGACCGCCATGGCAGCGGGGATCCGCTATGTCGCCATGTCCCCCAATCTTGGCGTGGTACTCTTGCGAAGTGCCGTATTCGGACTGGCAGCCATTGCCATCCAGGCCCTGATGCCACTCATCGCCCGCGACCTGATCCGAGGAGGGCCGCTCACCTATGGCCTGCTGCTTGGGGCCTTTGGCGTTGGTGCGGTTGGCGGTGCCTTGCTCAGCGCCCGCCTGCGGCAGAGCCTGTCGCTCGAAGGCCTCGTGCGGGTCTCATTCGCTGGTTTCGCCTTATGCGCTGCCGTGGCAGGTCTGAGCGCCTACTTGCCTCTGAGTGCCGCGGCTATGATGATCGGTGGAGCGAGCTGGGTGTTGGCCCTCTCGAGTTTCAATGCGACGGTACAACTATCCTCGCCGCGCTGGGTTGTTGGCCGGGCCCTCGCGCTCTACCAAATGGCGACATTCGGCGGGATGGCCCTAGGCAGTTGGATCTGGGGTGCCGTGGCAGAGCGTTTCGGAACAGCGGAGGCTCTCCTTACATCGGCCGTTGTTCTGATGGTCGGAGCCGCCCTTGGACGATGGCTTGCTCTCCCCGAGTTGAAGTCGCTCAACCTCGACCCGCTCAATCGTTGGAGTGAGCCTGATATTGCACTTGATATCCGGTACCGAAGCGGCCCGATCGTGATCACGATCGAGTACCTCATCCGCGAGGCAGACGCGACAGCATTCCTTGCCATCATGGCGGAGAGGCGGCGCACGCGGCGTCGCGACGGGGCACGGCACTGGACGCTTTTGCGCGATATTGAAAACCCACAGATCTGGGTCGAGCGCTATCACAGTCCGACATGGCTGGAATACGTGCGGCACAATCAGCGCCGTACACAAGCCGATGCGGAGATCGGCGACAAGCTTCGAGCGCTCCATCAGGGAGAAGGCCTCCCGAGCGTACGCCGAATGATCGAGCGACAGACGGGCACGTCGGCATCGGATCTCGGAAAGCTCACCCATGAACTGTCCGCGCCCCTCACTGACCTGAATCAATCTTCGTAATTCTCGAAACGGGCGGTATCGTTCGCTCGAAAGACGGCGGGATAAACGCGGCGCTGTTTGTGGGCTGCGCCAGTAGACGTGCGGCTACGATCCTAAGGCACAAGCATCACTTTTCTGAATGGCGACCTGATCACCTGTGACCATCTCGATCGCACGCAGTTCTGGCTCGATGCCCTGTTGGCCAAGGAAAAGTTTATACACCCAGACGCATTCAGGTTCTCTCGACGCCCGTCGCGATGGAACTGGTGATGCGTGGATTGGGAATCCAGGCGGCCGCAGGATACACCCTGGTTAGCCGACTGACTCGATGAGCTTCTGGCGTTCCCGAACGGACGGCATGACGATCAGGTCAACGCAACTAGGCAGGCCCTATCTGACGGCCCGTACTCAACGCTTGCATGCAAGCGAGGACCTTCGCGAAGGGCCCAAAAGCGTGAGGCGGCCCTCTGGATTGAAGCGGCCTAATGGAGTTGAACACGGATACTCAGCGCGCTGACAAGTTACATTCTCAGGCGTTATTCCTTCATCGTATGTAAGATATTGAGCGGTGTCGATAGGCTAGTACGATCGCGCTTGCTAGACCGAAGTTCCACGATTTTCCATCCCAGATAACCGGCCATGTGATTCTCGCCATCCACCGAGCGGCATCACACCCAAAAATCGGCTTCTGTCAGCTTTAGGCCTTTAGCGAGCCTCGCAAACAAAACTGGCTTGATGTGACCATTCCCATCTTCGTCATAATACAGACGACCTGATCGATTGTCGTATACAATACGGTCATCAGCATCCTGCGCCTTCCTGGCTTTGCAAAAGGATGCCTCGCTTAGGACCTTATACTTTCCTTTGTCCTCAAACGTTAGCTTCTTGAATATTGTGCGGCTCAGCTGAAACGTATCATCATGGACTCTGAAATCCACAATCTTATCGACTTTGCTCTTGGAGAGTTTGGTGTTGAATACAAACGTGTCGCGCCCTCGACCGCCTTTTAACACGTCAGCTCCACCAGCGCCATTGAGCGTGTTTGAGCTGGCGTTTCCTTCGATAATGTTGTCGAAGCCATTCCCTTTGAGATTGAACGCCCCTTTGCCCTTAGGATCAGCAGTACGCAAAATTTCAATGGAAGCAGCGGCGGTAAGGGTAAAAGACGTAAAGGCGACGGCCGTATCGAACCCTTCGTCGAATGCCTCAAATAACATGTCATCAGGGTTATCGACATAATAGAGATCGTCACCCAAATTGCCTAACAGGATATCCGGCCCGCTTCCGCCGTCGATCACGTCGTTACCATTACCGCCCTCGATCTGGTCGGCACCATTCCCCCCGCTGAGGATGTCGCTGCCTTCCCCACCCGAGAGGTAGTCCGCTTCGGTCCCTCCATTGAGGAGATCATTACCAGATGCGCCTGTAAGGATGTCCACGCCAGAGTCGCCGTAAATCAAATCATCATCAGATCCACCATCGACGTTATCGGCGCCAGAGCCGCCACTCAAGAGGTCGCTGCCACTGCCCCCGTAGAGATTATCAGCCTGCTCACCCCCATGAATGGTATCGTTGCCTTCGCCGCCATCGAGATCGTCGAGGCCTTCCTCCCCGGCTATTGAGTCATTGCCAAGCCCGCCATCGAGGATGTCTGCGCCATCGCCGCCAAGCAAGGTATCATCCCCACCTCGACCACTGATGCGGTCGTTGCCGCCACTCGAATTAATGAAATCGGCCAGATCCCCACCGGCGAGTTGATCGCTGCCGGATCCCGAGTGAAACTGCATCTGCTCGAACCCGCTGAGGAGCGTACCGTCGAGCATCGTCGTCGCGCCTTCAACCATCATATCGAACACGAAGGCGAGGGCCTTGTCAGAGCGGTCGATGATCAGCCGGTCGATTCCAGCGCCGCCGATCAAACGCTCGACGGCGCCACCGCTCGGACCTTGACCGAGCCGACTGATGACGAGGTCATCGCCGTCGCCTGCGATAATATAGTCGGCGCCGGCACCTCCATCGATCGTATCACTTCCTCCCTCTGTAATGATGGTTTCGTCGCTGTCCACGCCTAAGGCTACGTCATCACCGGATAGGAGATACCTCAGCAAGGCACCCGGAGTGCCTTCGAGCCGCAGGGCCTCGGCTTGCGTCAAAGATAGAAGTGGCGGTAGTCCTGTAACGGCAACAGTCGTCACTCCCCCTTGGCGTAGAGAAAATCCCGTGAGAGTACCAGCGGTAGGGACTCCTGCATCGGAATAGGCAAAGCCTGTTCCTTCAAGTCGAAGAACGGTGAACCGCGGGTCGCCGACATCGAATGTCGTTGAGGTTCTCGCCACGACAGAATCGATCTCGGTCGGAATGTTCAGGAACGCGCTATTCGGGTTGGCATTCGAGTTGAATGTTATCGTCGCCATTGATCGTTCCTCCGAAGTTCTTATTCTAGAATTAGCACGGAAGCCGCGCTGCTCATTGTGGACGCTTCGAATGAAGCGGCTACCGGCGCCTGATTCTCGAGATACCTGTCATGCCGGCTTTGATTTCTTCAGTGACGCGAAACAAATCGACACGATTGGCGATCACTGTCGGTCGGATGATGACCAAAAGCTCGGTCTTGCGTTGATCGTTGACGGCGTTGCTGGTGAATACGGCGCCCAGGATCGGTATGTCTTTCAATCCTGGAAATCCATCCTTCCCAACCTGGCGGTTTGATGAAATGAGACCACCAAGGACGATCTCGGCCCCGCTCTGCACAGCGACTGAGCTGTTGATCTTTCTCTGGCGGATCGTGGGCGAGTCGATAGCTGACGTCGAGGTCGGAACCACATCGCTGACCTCCTGCGAAATATCGAGCATTACGAGGCCGCTGGCGTTCACACGCGGCGTAACCGTGAGAATGATACCCGTATCCTTCAACTCGATTTCGTTGACGACAGGCGCTTCAGGACTTGTAACACTCCGGGCAGATCGCGTCGCTATGGGGACTTGATCGCCGACCTTGAGGGTTGCGGTTTCATTGTCGAGAACGGTAAGAGCCGGCGACGAGATGATCTCGAGGTTGGTGACTTTCTCGAGAGCATTGACCACGAGGCGTCCCTGCGGGACGTTGAATACGTAGTTGAAGCCGGGAAGATTTGCGCCGGCGTTCGAGACTCCATCGTTCATTGAGACGCTATGATTGCCTTGCTGGAAATACCAGCGGACGCCGTAGCGCAGGGCATCATTCAGTCCGACTTCGGCGATGGTAGCCTCGATCAAAACCTGTGTCGGCAGAATGTCGAGCCGACGGATCGCGGATTCGATAAGCTGGTAAGTTTCAGGATGTGCCATGACGACAAGTGAGTTCGTGGCGGTGTCAGCGCGAGCCTGGGCACCTTGGAGCGAACTACCTGCCTCCCCATTCACTCCATTGGTAGTCGACCTAACTGACGCGGGCTCAATCCTTGGAGTGTCATTTGCGCTCGCGGTAATTCCCTTGTCCTGCGGGGAATCCTCATATGAAAGCATGCCATTAAGAATTTTCGCAAGGTCAGCCGCGCGGCGGTTTTGAATCGGAAAGACCCTCATCTGCCTGTTATCGTTATCGGCCTGGTCGAGGCGTTCGATCCAATCTCTTGCGCGACCGAGTGTCTCTGCCGATCTGGTCATAAGCAAGACTGCATTCATTCTTTGGATCGGCAGCACGCGAAATTCGCCATCACTGTCCGAGCCGAACATTTGAGTGACTTCCGTGGCGACGGTAGTGGCGCTTGCATCTTTTAGTGAAACAAGCGCAAATGACACGCCTAGCATCTGGTCGACATCAAGCGTATCAAGAAGTTGAGTCATTGGATCGAGATCCGCCGGAGAGCCTGCCAGAATGAGATAACGCCCGTCCGTATTGGCAACGATTTGGGTGCCTGCCGTGGCGAACGGCTGTAGCGCTGCGCGAGCTTGATCTGACTTCAGGAACCGCAACGGCACAACGCGGATGTTTTCTCCGGCTGATCCCTGTTCGGAGCCGCTGCCACGGCTTGCGACCCGATAGGCGCCATCTGCTTTGGCCAGCGTCCCTCCATGAAGCTGAAGTACATTGCGCACCAGAGACATGGCAGCCTGTCGTGTCACCGGCTCCGTGGTTCGGACCGTCACTCGTCCGCTAAGCGAAGGATCGACGATAACGCTTTCCTTCAGGACTTCATCGAAAACGACTCGGACGAAATCCTGAATCTCCGTATTGACGAAGTTCAGAGTGACCTTCGAGCCGTTCTCGCTAACTAAAATTGGCTCACTCGTCGCCTCTTTAGTCGCCGTAGGCTCACGTCCGTAATCCGTATAGCTCGTGCGCTGATTGGGTCCCTTTGCCGTGATCGGTCCGTCGCTTCCTGCTTCCGGACGTCCTGATGTCAGATAGCGCGCATAGGGCCCCAAGAGACTGTATCGCCCGTCTCCGTCGGGTGTTGCTGATTGAGAGACACATCCGGCAAGTGCAATCGCCATAGCGGCAATACCGATTACGCCTTTAAGAGAACGATTTTGAGACAATTCGATCCGCCCCGCGTCCGCGCAGCTTTCGGGTAGCGGACGCTCCTATCTCATCCATAAGTCGACGAATGTTTCCATCCAGGGTTGCCAGAAGCTTGTGGATAAAAGTAACAATATATCAGTATTCATTATCATTTGGGGGCATCCAGTGGCAGCCTAGGATTAAAGACCCTAGATTGCCACAACCGCAAAGTGCCTCCCGTGCCCGCTGTTTGCCGTCTCTTTCCTGCTATCGTTCTGGCTGCGCTCGTCAGTTTAGGAGGCTTTCTACCTACCGAACTGGCTTATGGGCAGGTGCCGACACAAAGCGCCTCTTCTGAGGATGTCGTTGTTTCCGACGGAAGCGGTGAGATGCAGGCGCAAGCCGAAGCATTAGACGTTGAGGGGCGGAGTGGCCCGCCGCTACCTGTGAATCCCACTGGGGTGCTCTCCCCAGAAGATACGGCGGCGGAGCCTGTCAAGCCCGGGCAGGTATCTTCAGGCGAGGGGGCTTCCGACGACGCTTCGCCAGCCGCTCCGAAGTCAAATAGCCTGGCCACCAACGCGAACACCACCCCAGAGCCGGCGGCCGGGGAGGTTGACGACAGGTCCGCGCTCCTGCCCGACGCCCCTTACAACGGCTCGTACTCCACATCCATTCCCATTGCGGTTCCGGGCTTTCGGGGCCTCGAGCCGAGGCTGCGCCTGACTTATGACTCTGGGCGCGGCCTGCGGGCCGGCGGCCCGCTCGCGGGATTTCTGGGCACTGGCTGGTCGTTGGAGGGGATCTCCAGCATCGTCCGCGCTTCGCCCGGACGCGGCACTCCGCGCTTCGACGACAAGGACATCTTCCTGCTCGACGGTGAGGAGATCGTGCGTTGCCCGGCCAATGCTAAGGAAAAGGCGAAGATCCCGAGTTGCGCGAGCGGCGGAAATTATATGTCCAAGGTGGAGAGCTACCGGCGCTTCGCCTATTCGGGCACCCGCAAGGACTGGAAGGTCACGGCGCGGGATGGCACTGTCTATGTCTATCAGGCCTCGGGCGTCGTGAACCCGAACCTGAAAGGCGACCCCAACCTCGAAGACAAGTACCTTTTTGTCCTCACCTCGGCCACGGATCGGCACGGCAACGAGGTGAAGTATAGCTACTCGTGTTCATCCGGCGCCGTCTGCTATCCGACCAAGATTACCTATAACGGCACCTATGGTGAGATCCGCTTCTACCGGGACCGATTGCCGGCCCCTGCCATGTCGATCGCGAACGGAGGCGGAAAGATGGGCCAGATCTCGGCCCGTCTGAAGACGATTCTGGTCCGCACGGGCGGTCAGAATGTGCGGGCCTACAAGATCGATTATAACACCTCGTCGACGACCGGTTCGGCCCGGCTTTCGAGAGTGCAGGAATTCGGTGCCTCCGTCGTTTGGGATGAAAGCGGCACCGTGACTGGAGGGGCATACTTACCGGCTACGACCTACACCTATTCCTCCGGGGCACTCGGGTTCCAGGCCTCTGCCGCCACCATTGCGGCAGCCTAGGGGCGCGGGCGCCTGGTCGTTGATCTCGACGGCAATCAGCGCAGCGATGTGCTCGGCTACAAATGCGAGCCGACGAACCCCATGTGTACCTTCGTCTATTCGACGAATCCGGCGCAGGGTGACTATGCGACGATTTCGCTCCCCAACATCGCCTATAAAAAGAGAATCGATGATCTCACTGCTAATGACCGTTGGCTCGTAGGGGATTTTACCGGGAGCGGCCGCCAGCAGGCGATGCGCATCGTTTCCTGGGCCGGCCGATCCTGTAACGCGAGCGGGAATTGCAGCCAGGTCACTAAGACAGAGGCTGCTCTCTATGGCCTGAATGACAACGAACGGCTTTCCGCCACGCACTGGTTCGAGATCGATCGTGACGATCTGGCCGGACGTGCCATCGCGGGGGATTTCGACGGCACGGGAATCAGTAAGGTCTTCTTCGACAAAGACCTCGTGTCCGCACCCAATCCCCGCTACATCTCGGCTACATTTCCCAGCTGCAATTCCCTGTTCAGCTATCAGTTCCAAGCTGGCGACTTCGACGGCGATGGGCGCACCGATCTCATCTGCCATGCGACGGATGTCTCGGGCACCTATTCGGCGATCCTGTTGTGGGACGATAGGGGCATGCGCTTCAAGGCTCAGGAGAAGGTACTGATCGCTGGCGCCCAGGAACCTGCCTCGGAATTCGTCGTCGGTGACCTCAATGGCGATGGCAAGAGCGACGTCGCTCTCGTGAATCCGGCTTTTCAGAGCGTCCGGGTGATGCTGTCGAACGGCAGGGTGCTGGTCAAGGGGCCGAGCGTAAAGCTGTCGAGCGCCGCTGCGGGCGCCCTGGTGGGAGACTTCGACGGTGACGGGCGCAGCGATCTCTATGTGCCCTCCAAAGAGAACGCTGTCGCCGGTACGATCCTGCGCTACAAAGGCTCGGCCCTGGTACGCAGTGCGCTGCCTGACGTTAAAGACACGTCGTCGCAGAACACGCCCACAGTCGCATTGCGCGCCGGCGATTTCGATGGCGACGGCAAGACCGATGTTTTCAGCTACAAGGTTTGGACGTCGACCGGCCCAATGCAGGATCTGCTCACTGATCATACCAATGTCTGGGGCGGCACTGCCACGATTACATACGAATCCTCCACCGTCACGCCGAATAGACGCATGCCCTTCGTGCTGCAACGGGTCAAATCCATCGAGCGCAACGATGGGCGCAACAATCGAACGAGGACGAGCTTCGCCTATTCGGGCGGTCTCTACAGCCATGCCCAACGGCGCTTCTACGGGTTCAAGACCGTCACGATGAAGCTGCCCTGCACCACAGGCGAGAGCACGAGCCGCTGCCCCGTGCGCGAATACACTTTCCGCCAGGATGTCGCCTCCGCCGGGCGTATCGAGAAGATGACCGTCAAGGCGGGCGAGGCAACGAATGCGCCGGTGGTGCTGCGCGTGGTGGATGAGGCCTGGGACGTCAATATCAAAAGCCAGCCCTATTGGGCCCGCAACATCGCCACCACCACCACCGACATGCTGGACGGTGAATCTCGCATCCGCAAGGTCGAACGCGACTTCGACTTCCATGGCAATCTGACCCAGCTCACCGAACATGGCCGTTTGGGCCTGAGCGGCGATGAACGTACGACGACCTGGCGGTTTAATCCGAACCTTACCGCCTACATCGTCAACCGGCCCGCTTGGGAGACGGTTTATGAGGGAACGGCGCCGGTTCCTTCCCGCAAGATCGCCGAGACCTTGTTCCGCTACGACTACCGGACGAGTGAGCTTCTGCCCCCATCCAAGGGTGACGTGACGTTGACCCGCCGCTGGCTCAAGGAAAAGGGAATCTATGCCGAACGCGCCACCACTTACGATTCCCGCGGCAACCCGACGACCGTCACGGACGAGATCAACCGGCCAACTGTGACCGCCTACGATAGCGCCTACAACATCTTTCCCGTCTCCGTGACGGCGGGAGGCATCACGGTCAAGACCGCCGAGTGGGATTTTCAATGCGGCAAGCCGATCCGCACGACGGATCTCACCGGCCAGAGGACCGATTACACCTACGACGCGTTCTGCCGCCCCCAATCCGTCACCAAGCCCGGCGGCGAGATCACTCGGTGGAATTACAACTACTTCGGAGATCCCGATGCGCAGTATATCGAAACCGTGACGCCTCTCGGCGGCGGCACGGTCTCCAGCTCTTCCTATCGCGATGGCTTCGGTCGGGTTCGCAGCACTCTGCGCAGCGCCCCGGGCAGCGCCATCCGGGTCGACGTGGACTATAACCAGCGCGGGCTGCCGGAAAGCCGCACCTTGCCCTATTATTCGGGCGCGACACGCTATCTGACCTATTTTCAATATGACGGCCTCGACCGTGTCGTGACAATGACGCGGCCGGATCAGACCGTCGTGAGAAGCGCCTACAAGGCAAGCCCCGCCGGCTACGACCTGATCGAAACACGGGACGAGATCGGCCGCCTTTCGCGCGTGCACCGGGATGCCTATGGCCGCACGGTCCAGACGGACCGCCCTTATATCGGCGCCTCCGTCCTGACCACCGCCACGACCTATGACCAGCTCGGGCGGATGATCGGCGTGCGCGATCCGCGCGGCAGTGCCTGGACCTACACCTACGACAGTCTCGGGCGGCGCATCCGCGAGAAGGACCCGGACCGGGGCGAGTGGAGCTACGACTACAACCTGGCCGGGGAGCTGGTGGAACAGGTCGACGCCCGCAAGGAGCGGACGACGTTCGCCTATGACCGGCTCGGCCGTCTCGAGACCAGGACGGTGCGGGCCGGCACGGCGCGTCCGGACGTGACGGCGAGCGGCTACGGGACGGCGGGCAGCGGTCCCGACGGCGGCCGGCTGGTCAGCCTGTCGAACGCGGCAGCGACGATCCGCTATGCCTATGACGGCAACGGCCGAAGGGTTCAGGACACCTACGAGATCAAGCGCGCCGACGGCACCATGGCGGAGCGGCATGTGCTCAAGACCGCCTACGAGCCGGGCGGTCGTGTCATCGGCCGGGAATGGGACCTGCAGGAAGGGCAGGGGCGCATCGGCGGCCGGCTCGACGGCTGGGCCTACGATGCGGGTGGGCGCCTGGCGTCGATCCCGAGGCACATCGCCTCGATCACCTACGATGCCGGCGATCGTCCTCTCGCGACCGTCTACGCCAATGGCGGCGGCACGACGACGCGGGAGTATGATCCGGAGCGCGGCTGGCTCGACCGCCAGCAGGGGCCTGGGCTCGATCTCATCTACGATCGCGATCTTGCGGGTCGGATCCTGAATATCCGCGGCCTGAGCGGGGCCGAGACCTTCTCCTTCAGCTACAACGACGCCGACTGGCTGTTGTCGTCCACGCGGGGCGGGGAGAAGCAGGGCTTTTCCTACGACAATGCCGGCAACATGCTGGCCCAGACCGGGCCGACGGCCATGGGCGCGAGCTTCCCCTCGGCCGGCTCCGAGCGCCCGCATGCGCCGTTGATGGTGAACGGGAAGCTCCAGACCTACGACGACAACGGCAACCTGGTCCAGGGCAATGGGCGCTTCATCACCTGGGACGGGCAGAACCGCCCGGAGCGGATCGACACCGACAGGAGCCGGGTCGAGTTCGTCTACGGCCCCGACGGGGCGCGGCTGAAGAAGACCGTCAAGGACGACCCGACCGCTCCGGCGGGGCGCACCACCCTCTTTCTCGGGCCCGATGTCGAGCGCGCGCCCGGTCCGGCCTCGACGGCGATCTGGTCGGTGTCGCCGCATCCCGACATCCGGCTGCAGCCGTCAGTGGGCGGGCAGGACGCCCTCGTGCAGCGCGATCACTTGGGGTCCGTGCGGCGCCTGAGCCGGCTTGTGGGCGGCGCGCCGCTGGCCGCGGCGGTGCACCGGGCGTTCGGCGAGCGACAGGCGGACGAGGCCTCGAAGAAGGCGCTCGACACGCACGGCTACATCGGCGAGCGCGAGGACGCGGAGACGGGCCTGCTCTATCTCAACGCGCGCTACTACGACCCGAAGGCGGGGCGGTTCCTGTCGCCTGACAGCCTCGATCCGACGCTCCCCGGCGTGGGCACGAACAGGTATGCCTATGCGCTCAACGATCCTGTTAATAAACTAGGGCGTGAACTCATAAAAGATCTTTCATTTGCAGCGAGTTGATGATTCACCTCCCGGTCACGGGAGGATGTGATG
>NZ_JAERQD010000110.1 GCF_016735695.1 Microvirga zambiensis WSM3693
ATCAATGGTGACAAGGCCGCGGACTTTCAGGTCAAAGTGGCTGGGCTCACCGCGCTCGCCAAAGGTGATTTTTATCTCTGAATTAGCACATTCGTGCGCCCGAAGAGGACATAGAGATGAGCGACTGGATTGCGTACGATCGCTGGCCGGAATGTGGGATGCAGCGGCCGGGCTACGTGTTTGAGCTCAAGAATGCCGAGGGGCAGAGCCTGTTCACGAACTGGCCTGCCCCATGCGGGTGATCCGGGTGTGATGTTAATTCAGCGTTGGTCTGGGCGCCAGCTTGGAAGCAGGGATCAGAACCTCTGGTGCGGGGGGCCGGTAGCCCAAGGATGAGTGCGGGCGCACCGTGTTGTAGTGCCGGCGCCAACTCTCGATGATTACCTGCGCCTCGTCCAAGGTGTAGAAGATTTCTCCTTTCAGCAGTTCGTCCCGCAGCTTCGAGTTGAAGCTCTCGCAGTAACCGTTCTCCCACGGGCTACCCGGCTCGATGTAGGCGGTCTTGGCACCCACAGCCGTAATCCACTCGCGCACCGCTTTGGCCACGAATTCGCTGCCGTAGTACATGGGGAAGCAGCGCGGCGGAGCTGGCCCGGGTTGCGCAGCCGCGCTGCGTGGGGTGGTCATGGCCAGCCAGCAGGTCTCACAGTGATGTCGCTGAACACACGCTGGAGGCCGACCGACCATGACCGATCTCAATCCTACACCTGTCCCTGCCACTCTGGTAGCAATCGACATCGCCAAGCACCGCCACGAGGTGCTCATCGAGGCTGCTGGCCATCAGCGGCGTCGGCGGCTTACAGTTCTGAGCAGCAAGGCGGATCATGATCGCCTCGTCGAGACCCTGATGGCTTACGGCGGCCCGGTGCTCATCGGTTTCGAGGCCACAGGTGACTACCATCGTGGGCTAGCCTACCGCCTGCTCTCGGCAGGCTTCGAGTTGCGGCTGATCTCGTCCGTGGCGCTCGCCCGGACACGGGAGGCCCTGCACAACGGCTGGGACAAGAACGATCCCAAGGATGCGCAGGTCATCCTGCACATGCTCCGGATCGGAGCGACCCAACGCTATGTCGATCCCCTGGCGGCCGGGATCAACGACCTCCAGGAGTTGTCGAAGACCCACGAGGCGATCTCAAAGACCAAGACCGAGACCTGGCACCGGATCCTGACCCATTACCTGCCCCTGTACTTTCCCGAGATTGAGCGCTTCGCCGGCAACAGCCGCTCCGACTGGTTCCTGGCGTTGCTCGAACGCTTTCCCACGCCCTCCGGCATCATGGCTCTGGATCGGGACAGCTTCGTGCAGGAGGCATGGCCTGTGATCGGCCGCAAGGTTTCCAAGGCCAGGTTGCTCAACGACATCTACGAGACCGCACGCGCCTCCACGGCTCTGCCCGTGGCGCAAGAGTCTGCGGCCATCATCATGTTCCGCATGGTGCTGGCTGAGGTCCGCAGCCTGATCCGCCAGCGGGATCAGATTGAGAAGCTGGCTGATGCAATGCTGACCGATCACGCTGACTATCAGCGGCTGTGCACGATCCCGGGGATCGGGCCGATCCATGCCCTGACAATCCTGGCGGAAGCCGGGGATTTGCGCCGCTTTGGTCATCATCGCCAGTTCCTGAAGTTCTGCGGCCTTGATCTGGCCACCCGCAAATCGGGCACGTTCCGTGGCCGCACCAAGCTGTCGAAGTACGGCAATGCCCGCCTGCGCCGGGCGCTGTGGATGGCGGCTCAGGTCGCAGCGCGCCAGCGCGACAACAGCTTTCGGGATAAACTCGGCCGCTACACTGCGCGCGATCGCTTTGACGCCGATCTGCGCCGCAAGGCCGTGACAGCGTTAACCGCCAAGATGGCGCGTGTGGTGCACGCGGTGATCAAAGGCGGAGCAGAATACCGGCCGTTCTTTGAACGTCCGGCGCCGGGTGGAAGGACCTCTCTCTGTGTGGGCCGTGAGGGCGCGCAAGCGACCCTGTAGATAATGTTTGGGCCTTCCACCTGGGGTGTATCTCGTATTGAGGACGGTGAGGACCACGGCATGCCCGCTGGATCCTGTGTTTGCTATGGGAGAGAACAATCCCGTTGACGGTGGAAGCCACCTGGCTCAATCTACCTGAAGCGCCGATCCAGCAAATCGGCGTGCTGAGATCTGCTGGCCCAGTGCCCCTGCTGCTCCCCCACATAGGACGTTGTCTACCCGTAGGCTCTTCGGCCGACCGCGGCTCCGAGCGATCTCATCGAGCGCTTCCACCACCTGGTAGGCCCGGAAACTCACTCGCGGCACTATCGCCAGTGACTCTCGCGTATGGCAGTCCACCACGGTCAGGATCCGGAACGGACGTCCGTCGAAAAGCTGGTCAGCCATGAAGTCCATCGCCCACACCTCGTTGGGACCACCCACCTCCGGACGACCCTGTCGGTAGCGCCAGGCGCGCTTGCGCTTGGGTGCCTTGGGCCGGATCGACAGCCCTTCCTCGCGATAGAGCCGATAGGTGCGCTTGTGGTTCACCGGCCAGCCTTCCCGCCGCAGCAGAATGTGCAGCCGACGATAGCCGTAGCGCACACGGGCGGCCGCGAGCTCCTTGAGCCGCATCCGCAGTTCGACCTGCGGATCAGATCGCTGGCGGTAGCGCTGCGAGGAGCGTTGGAAGCCGGTGGCGGAGCATGCCCGTCGTTCGCTGATGCCATAGGCTTTCTGCAGATGGCCTGCGATCTCGCGCCGAACGACGGGCTTCACCACTTTCTTTTGAGCACGTCCTGCAACATGGTCTTGTCCAGGCTGAGATCCGCCACGAGCTTCTTGAGCCGGGCGTTCTCATCCTCGAGCTGCTTGAGGCGGCGGATCTCGGTCACGCCCATGCCGGCGAACTGCTTCTTCCATCTGTAGAAGGTCGGCTCGGTGACGCCCATTTTGCGGATCACCTCGGCCACCGGTGTGCCGCTTTCCGCCTGGCGCAGGGCAAAGGCGATCTGCTCTTCCGTATACCGCGATCTCTTCATGGCACTGACCCTCCTCAAGGATCAAAATGCCCGGAAAAGTTGTCCTCGGGATGGACCAGTTTGATGGGTCAGGACCAATGCGCGGATCGCCGATGCGGTGCTCCACGAACCGGAGGAGCCATGTCTGGTCCACCGTGTCGAAAAATCCCGCGATGTCGGCGTCCAAGATGAAGCTCACTTTCCGCTGCTCGATCCCGACATGGAGCGCGTCCAGCGCATCGTGCTGGCCGCGTCCCGGCCGGAAGCCGTAGCTGAAACCGAGGAAGTCTTCCTCGTAGATCTGGTTCAGCACCGCTGCGGTCGCCCTTTGGACCAGTTTGTCTTCGAGGGCTGCAACGGCCAGCGGGCGCTGCCGTCCATCCGGCTTCGGAATGTACCGTCGCCGGGAGGGCAGCGGGCGATACGCCCCTCGATGAACCCGGTCGTGCAGATCCGCAATCTTGCGATCAAGGTCTGTCTCGTAGGTTCGCCAAGTCATCCCATCCACGCCGGGAGCGGCCTCGCGCTTGAGGGCGCAGAACGCCATCCTGAGGGCCTCCGGGGTGATGTGATGGAAGAGCGCCGTGAACTTCTCCTTCTCTCTGTGCCTTGCGGCTTGCCGTATGCGGTCCAGCACCTGGGACACACTTTCCCGGTCCTGAGCCCGGCATGTGTTGTGCTGATCCGCCTTCCCCTTGGTTCCTGCCCTTGGCTCCCCTTGCTCCGCAATCGGTGGCCCGACTTTGTTCGCGAGGTTCATTGCTACTACGGCAGGATCTGACTCCTCGGGATCGTTCATCATCGGCTTCGGCTCCTCGCCTTCCCGATGCGGACCAGCCGTGGCGTGCCACGCTGGCCAATCCCGAGGTCTCCCGGTTCCCGTTCAAGGAGCGTCCATGCATGCCAGGGTCTCTGACCACGTCGGGTCGAGCCGGCCCTCGCGCTATCGTGCCGGCTCATGTTGCCTTCCGCATACAAGAAGAACGTCGGCACCCGAAAAGCGTCACTTTCGCGGCTCAATGGCTGGCCTACATGCTCCCCTGTCAACGCTTCACGGGTGGCCTCACGACCGTCCGCGCATGACTCGGGGCCAATGTGGATCGCTACTCCTTCATTGCGATGGACTTGCACCATCTACTCCTTGCCGGTCTCCCGGCGCACTCTTGCGCTGACCCCAACATCACGCTTGATCGCCGATGGATCTTGATCGGAGCAGGTTGAACTCGCCCCTCGGCTCATCCGCTTTCGCTTAGTTCACCCTACCACACCTCGCTGGCAAAGCAGGCAGCGGCACCTAGATGCTTACGCAAGGCAGAACTTTGCCTGAGAGCAGCAGCTACAGAAACGCGGAGGGCGCTCATGACAGGGCAGGATGCGGATAAGGTCCAAGGGCAGATGGGCAGGAACATGCCCGGTCCCGATGTGATGCTGAGGCTTTGGGCCTCATGGATGGACCAGATGTCCACCCCGGCAAAGGCCTTGGCTGATCCAGGCACCGCGTGGTGGCAGATGACAACCGACAACCCCACTTCGGGCCTTATCGGCGGAGGTGTCGATCAGCTCCAGAGAAGCCTGTCACAGGATCCCACACTCCGCTCCATCGACCAGATGTGGAATGCCAATCCCCTGCGCGAGGTCGTACCCGTCGACTGGGCCGAGATCGCCCGGGCTCTGCGGATCGTCTGGTTGCGCTCACTGAACAAGCCCACCACAGCTTTGTCCGTAGCGGACTTCAACCAGGATCTCTGGCGCTCCGCGCTCGACGTGTGGCACGAGGTAGGGCATCGCTGGCTTGGTCTTGCCGGCTCATCGTCAGCCGGAAAGCCAGCTTCCGCCACAGACAAGCGGTTCGCTGCTCCCGAGTGGCACACCAACCCTGTCTATCGCACTCTCCAGCAGATCTACCTGCTGGCGTCGGACTGGCTTCTGCAGCAGGGCGATGTGGAGGGCATGGACGAGGCCGAGCAGCAGCGCATCACCTTCCATCTGCGCCAGTTCGTGGATGCCATGAGCCCCGCCCTTATCCTGCTGTCGAACCCTGTCGCTCTTCGCAAGGCCATCGAGAGCGGGGGAACCAGTATTGCGGCTGGTGCCGCCAACCTGGCCGCCGATCTTCAGGCCGGGCGCCTGAGCATGGTCGACACCGAGGCCTTCGCTCCGGGACGGAATCTTGCCCTTACTCCCGGGAAGGTGGTCCATCGCAATCGCCTGATGGAGCTGATCCAGTATGCGCCGACAACCAAGAAGGTTCACAAGACGCCGCTGCTGATCCTGCCGCCCTGGATCAACAAGTACTACATCCTCGACATGCAGCCGAAGAACAGCCTGGTGCGCTACCTGGTTGATCAGGGCTTCACCGTCTTCCTGATCTCCTGGAAGAACCCGGATGCGTCCATGGATGAGATTGGCATCGAGGACTACATGGACCTCGGGCCGCTGGAGGCCAGCGATGTGGTGCGCGAGATCACGGGCAGTCCGACTGTCAACGCCATGGGTTACTGCATCGGTGGGACGCTGCTGACAATGACCTTGGCTGTTCTCGCCGCCAAGGGTGACAAGCGGTTCAACTCGGCCAGCTTCATGGTCTCCCTGCAGGATTTCTCACGCGTGGGCGACACTGCCGTGTTCATGGATGAGCCAGGAATCGACCTGATCGAACAGCAGATGATGGAGCGCGGCTACCTCGACAGCCGCGAGATGGCCAACATGTTCAACCTGCTGCGCTCGAACGACCTGATCTGGGCCAATGTCGTCAACAACTACCTGATGGGCAGCAAGCCGCCGGCTTTTGATCTGCTCTACTGGAACAGCGACGGCACCCGGATGGCGCGTGCCGCTCATAGCTGGTACCTGCGCAACACCTATGTTGAGAACAACCTGATCGAGCCCGGCAGGATCACGCTCAAGGGCGAGGCGATCGATCTCGGCCGCATTGGCCAGGATACCTATGCTGTGGGGGCGGAGAAGGACCACATTGTGCCCTGGGACGCAGCCTGGCGCATCACGCAGCTGTTCGGCGGAAACGTGCGGTTCGTCCGCGCCTACAGCGGCCACATTGCCGGGATCATCAACCCACCGGGTGGCAAAGGTGCCTACTGGACGCGAGAGACTGGGGACGAAGCAGCGGGCAGCCCCGAGCAGTGGCTGCAGAGCGCCGGCCCCCATGAGGGGAGTTGGTGGCCAGACTGGACCGCGTGGCTTTCAGCTCGCTCCGGCCGAAAGAACGCACGACCACCGATGGGCAGCGCGAAGCACCCATCCCTTCTGGATGCACCCGGCACATATGTGATGGAAAAGTAGAATGGCCGAGGTCAATCCAAGTACCAATCGTACCGCGTAGCCCGGTTTGGTTGACCTCAGTAGCGATATACGCGACCACCGATCAGCAGCTCATCTGTTGATGCTGGAGCAGGATGTCAGATGAAAATCACCATGGATGTTGAGTGTACGCCTGAAGAGGCACGAGCCTTTCTGGGGCTGCCGGATGTGAAGCCGATGCAGGAGCAGCTCATGCGCGAGGTGCAGGACCGCATGACCGCGAACATCCGGGCGATGGAGCCTGAAGCCATGCTGAGAACCTGGCTACCGGCTACCCTCAAAGGGTTCGAGCAGATGCAGGAGATCTTTATGTCCCAGATGACCGGGACGAAACGAGAGTGAGTGACAGCGAAAGGCTCAGCTGCATCGATCGGACTCTAAAGCTTTCTGCGCTTGACGAAGTCTGCTGACGTTGGCACCGGCCATCGGGTCGGCTAGTTGCCTGCCTTCGACGACTTCTTCTGTGCCGAGGACCGCCGGTCACCCTTCCGGCCGGCGCCATTGCCGCGCTCGTCGCCCAACGATCCGCCGAGGGCGCTCGTCACGACCTCACCGGCGGCTCCAATGGCAGCCGCTGCGACCTCCAATGGAGCGGCAACGATCTCGGCACCCAGGCTTCCTGCGGCCGAGACGGCGTCCCTGCCCTCTTGCGTTCCGCTACCCTGCCCCTGCTCGCCCTGCGGCTTCTCGAGCACGTTGGCAACCGCCCTGAGGGCCTCCGCCATCACCGCCCGGGCCTGCGGGGAGGTGAGCGTTGACTCAAGGCTTGAGAGCCACGCCATCGGGTTCAGCAGGCTGCCTTGGGACCGTGAACGGGCCCCGGAGCGGGCCTGAGTGGTGGACCGCGATCGCGCTGTGCCGGAGGTCGAGCGGGCCGCCGTGCGCGATCCTGCGGACGAACGGGCCTTTGCGGGAACAGCCTGGGACTTTGTCGCGGATCGGGAGCCGGCCATCGCTTTGGGCTGGGCACGCTTGGAAGTGCCAGCTTCCTTCTTCGTGGCAGACCGCGAGGTGGATTTCGACACGGACCTCTCCGGCGTTTTCCGGCTCCTGCTGGGTTGGGAGGTGTCGTCCTTTTTGGTTCTAGCCATTGTCATTCTCTCATCTGCTTGGACCGCAAGCCGGCCATACCGAGGAACAGCGCTCCTCCGCGATGACAATGACGGCGCGGCCGTTCGGTTCGTTCGCACAAAAAGGAAAGATGAACGGGCCCCGCTCTCCATGGAAACACCATAGGGGCATAGCGGCGCTCTCTTTTTACGTCCCTAAACGTCGCCTATGGGTCAAAGAGTAATGAACAGGGAATGGAATGAAGGTCCGCATACCGCCTCATGGGCCGACCAAAGCGCTTCTTCCGCCTCGTGCCAGGAAGCGACATTCGCTTAATCACACCAAAGCGCGTTCCATCACTCCAAGGATTATTGGGCGATGTCGGCCTCGACTGATGTCAGGGCCGTCATGTTCGTAATTCGCCGAACCGTGCTCGTCGGCGTCAGGATATGCACCGGACGCTTGGCCCCAAGCAGAATTGGACCGACCGTGACGCCCTGGCCCGCAACGGCTTTGAGTACATTGAAGGTGATGTTGGCTGCATCGAGGTTCGGCATCACCAGCAGGTTGGCTGCCTCGCTGAGGCGGGAGTCGGGGAACACCCGATCGAGAATGCCTTTGTTGAGCGCCGCATCGCCGTGCATTTCGCCCTCGACCTCGAGATCCGGCGCCCTGTCCTGGATCAAGCCCAGGGCTTCCCGCATTTTCACGGCCGAGGCAGTCTGTGCGCTGCCGAAGCTCGAATGCGAAAGCAGCGCCACACGCGGCGTGACGCCGAAACGCCGGACCTCGTCCGCCGCCAGCAGGGCAATCTCGGCAATCTGTTCAGCGGTCGGGTTTTCGTTGATGTAGGTGTCGGTGATGAACACCGTCTGGTTCGGCAGCATCACCACGTTCATCGCGGCCAGCGTATCGATGCCGGGCTTTCGTCCCACGACGTCGACGATGTGCTTCAGGTGGGTTTCGTAGACACCAGACGTGCCGCAAAGTAGGCCATCCGTTGCATGGAGGCGCAGCAGCATCGCTCCGATCAATGTGTTGTTGCGGCGCATTTCGGCAAGAGCCGTGTCCCGGGTGAGGCCTTGGCGCCGGCGGAGTTGGTAGTAGTCCTCTGCCAGCTCTGCCAGACGGGCCTCATCGTCGACGTTCACCACCTGGTACTCGCGTCCCTCAGACAAGCGCAGACCCAACTCACGGATCTTGGTGCGGATCGTGTCGGGACGCCCGATCAGCAATGGCTCGGCAAGACCCTCCTCGACCGCCACCTGCACGGCCCGCAGCACACGCTCGTCCTCACCCTCGGCATAGGCCACGCGCTTCCGTACCTTGGCGGCCGCGGCAAAGACAGGCTGCATGATCGTGCCGGAGCGATAGACGAAGCCCTGGAGCCGATCACGATAGCCCTTCAGGTCGTCCAGGGGCCGTGTTGCAATCCCGCTCTTCATGGCGGCCTCGGCCACGGCAGGGGCAACCGCCGTGATCAGGCGAGGATCGAAGGGAGCCGGGATCAGGTACTCCGCTCCGAAGCGGATGTCGCGCCGGCCATAAGCCGCCGCGACCACGTCGGACACGTCCTCCTTAGCCAGAGCCGCGATGGCGCGCGTGGCGGCGAGCTTCATCTCCTCGTTTATCGTTGTCGCCCCCACATCGAGCGCGCCGCGGAAGATGAAGGGGAAGCACAGGACGTTGTTGACCTGGTTCGGATAGTCCGACCGACCGGTCGCGATGATGCTGTCGGGACGCGCCGCCTTGGCTGCTTCGGGGCGGATCTCCGGCTCAGGATTGGCCAAAGCCAGGATCAGCGGCCTGTCCGCCATGACCTTTACCATCTCGGGCTTGAGCACCCCGGCCATGGAGACACCCAGGAACACGTCTGCTTCCGGCATGACATCAGCAAGTGTTCGGGCTTCGGTGGCCTGGGCATAGCGCTCCTTTTGCGGATCCATGCCCTGGCCTCGGCCCACGTAGATCACGCCTTTGCTGTCGGTGACCCACACGTTCTCGCGCCGGACGCCAAGCCCCACCAGGAGATCGAGGCAGGCGATGGCAGCAGCGCCAGCCCCGGAGCATACGAGCTTGACGTCCTCAATGCGCTTCCCGACGACCTCAAGGCCGTTGAGGATGGCAGCTGCCGCTACAATGGCGGTGCCGTGCTGATCGTCATGGAAGACCGGGATCTTCAGGCGCTCACGCAGGCGGCGCTCGATCTCGAAGCACTCCGGAGCCTTGATGTCTTCAAGGTTGATGCCGCCGAAAGTCGGTTCGAGGGACGCAATGATGTCGACGAGCTTATCCGTATCGGTCTCGTTCAGTTCGATGTCGAAGACATCGATGCCGGCGAACTTCTGGAACAGGCAGCCCTTGCCCTCCATCACGGGCTTGGAGGCAAGCGGGCCGATGTTGCCGAGGCCCAGCACCGCCGTGCCGTTCGAGACCACCGCGACCAGGTTCGAGCGACTGGTATAAAGGGCCGCGGCGCTCGGATCGGCATGAATGGCCATGCAGGGAGCCGCGACACCCGGGGAGTAGGCCAGGGCAAGATCGCGCTGATTGGTCATGCCCTTGATCGGCAGGACGGCAATCTTCCCGGGCCGTGGGAAGCGGTGGTACTCCAAGGCACTCCGGTTGAGAGCCTCTACCGCGCTCTGATCCAGGTCCGTCGCGCTCGAATTCACCTCTTGGCCCATGGCACTCCTCCCGCCTGATGTTTCAGGTCTGCCGAATATTTCTAGGTAAAGCCCATGCTCGTTCGGCAAAGGCTACTCTTAAGGGCAGGAAGTCCCGGCTGAGCGCTTACGCTGCGACCCCGAGTATGATGCACTCAGGGCTGCCCGTTCGGATGGCCTCACCTTCCAGCGACAGCATCCAGGTTCGCCGATCGATCCTGAATGTCACGATGGTGTCGTTGTCCTCATTGGCAACGACCAACCCGGCCATAAGGGATGAGGCCAGCAAGAGGCCTTAAACCCATGGCACATTGTCCGAGGTGACGAATTCGTCCATCAGACGAGTTAGCTTCAACCCAATCACTAACCAAGGCCAAGCTCTTTCAGGATTGCTGTGATACGAGCCTGCTCCTCCTTGATGAACGTCCCGAACTGGGCGGAGGGCATGTAGAGATCGACCCACTCCCGTTCCTGGAGGAGTTTCTTCCAGGACGCGCTTTGCACCAGCTTGGCGACCGCTGCTTCGAGTGCCTGCTTGTCCTCGGCACTGACATTCGGAGGAGCCATCAGGCCACGCCAGTTGACGAGCGTTGCATCGACGCCCTGTTCTCGGAAGGTCGGGATGTCGACGCCGGGCAGGCGCTCCGGCGATGAGATGCCGATGGGCCTGAGCTTACCGACCTTGAACTGGCTCGCGACCTCGTTGAGACCACCGGTCGCAACGGTGATTTTACCGTTCATCACCAGCGGCAGCATCTCACCGCCGGTCCCGACGGGAATGTAGTTCATCTTCTTCACATCACCGCCGCCCGCCTTGGCGACCAGGCCGCACAGAACGTGGTCAGGCGAGCCATGCGCGAAGCCGCCCCAGGTGACCGAGCCGGGATCCTGCTTGAACTTGTTGACCAGGTCCTTGACCGTCTTAATGGGTGAGTCAGCAGCCACGAACAGCGGTTGGTACTCGCCCTGGAGACGGGCAAGCGGGGTGGTCTGCTCAAGGGTCACCGGCGACTTGTTGATCACAGGCGCGCCCACGAGCCCGAATCCGGCCACCATCAGCGACGGATCCCGATCCTTGGCGTTGATGAACTGGGCCAAGCCGATGGTGCCACCGGCTCCCGGCACATTTTGGACTTGCACGCTGGTGGCGATCTTTTCTTTCATCAGCACATCCTGCACCGCGCGGGCGAGCTGATCGTAGCCGCCTCCAGGACCGGCGGGAGCGATGATCTTGAGGCTCTTGAGCTCTTGCGCCCATGCCGGCACCACCGGCAGAAGGCTGGCTGACGCGGCGGCAAGAAGGGCTTTGTTGAAGCTGCGACGATCTAAGGTCAATTTCGGTCTCCCATGGTTCTTCTTCTGTACATCATGTTGGTTGGCCATGCCCTTGATGGGCGGTGCTCCGCGAGGGTTTAGTCGAGAGCCTGCGAGTCAGCGAGTTCGCTGCTTTTAAGTGCTGGTTTACGTGTTCAACGCTTTCGCGGGCCACATCCTATCAGGCCATGTACTGGCCGCCGTTCATGGACAGGGTCGAGCCGGTCACGAACCCGGCCTCGTCGCCCGCGAGGAAGA
>NZ_JAERQD010000111.1 GCF_016735695.1 Microvirga zambiensis WSM3693
ACCTTAAAGCGAGCCTTAAGGTCAGAACGTCACGCGCAAACAGCGCTCTCACAAGAGGGCGCACACCGAGTGCTTACTGTCGAGATGCAGGTTGTTGTGGCGCAGCAGCACGGAGGACGGGTTCGCCGCATCGCCCTGATAGCCGACGAAACGGGCCGGATCGGAGAGGCCGGTCTCGGTGCCGTCCCGAAGCGTGACGACGAGCGTCCCGCCCTGGACGGCGTAAGCCGTCGCATCGCTGTGGCTGCCGCCCGCGAGCGGCGCGGCCTCGTCCAGCACGTCGCGGGCATACTCCACCACCTGGGCGCCCCGCGCCTTGTTGTAGCCGCCCGAGCGGGTGGCCCCTCCGTCCTCCGGAATGGCGTCGGTGCCGTAGAGCGCGTCATAGAGGCTGCCCCAGCGGGCATTGGCTGCGTTGAGCGCATAGCGGGCATTCGACACCGGTACCACGAGCTGCGGTCCCGCGATGCGGGCGATCTCGTCGTCCACATGCACCGTCTGGACCGAAAACTCCTCCGGCTCGGGCAGCACATAGCCGATGTCGCGCAGGAACCGCTCGTAATCCGCCTGGTCGAAGGCCTTGCCGGCCCGGGTACGGTGATACTCGTCGATCTGGCCCTGGATCTTGTCGCGGACGGAGAGCAATTCGCGGTCGCGCGGCGCGAAATCCTTCACGAGCCCTGCCAGGCCTTCCCAGAAGGTAGCGCTCGATAACCCTGTTCCGGCAATCGCCTCCCGCTCGACGAGATCGTGGAGAACCGGTGCAACCTGGAGGCCGTTCGTCTGGACGCGCACTACCCTCGTGTCTTGGAGATCCGCAGGTTTCAAATTGAGATGCATTCAGGATCCTCGTCAGAGTAGATGCCCTGGAGATATGGCTTTACGTGCCGCTCGTAGATGAAGCGCTCATCGGGCGTGAGTTTCGATAGGCCATGATCAGCAACAAGCCATGCAGTCGCACGTGCGGCTGGATGTTCGAGGACATCGTTCGACACGAGTGTTCTTAACAGTAGGGACAACTCATCATTCTTCGAGGGGGCTTTGCTCGGCACCAGCTTCTGCCTTCCTTCGATGTGCTAAGCGGCAGGCCTCAGACAGACGCTGGTTATGTCGGCCAGTAACATGCGCGACCGAGCACTACCTCGCTGGAGGCCCCGCTGCTTCAATGATTTTGCACGGTCCTTGCTGCCTGAGTGCGTACGACACTCAGGCAGCAAGGCAGTTGAGATCTAGCCGAAACATGGACAGCCACTCGACTTCTCCGTGTCCTCGCCTGGATCGTGAAGAACCGGCCGACCTCTCCGTTCGAAAACCAGACCCCGCTCGGCTTGGTCCGTGCAGGGTCTCTTCCTGCCAATTAGCCAGGTTCGTTGCTCTGCTTGACGATGATTGGCACAATCAGATCGCCCCAGTATCCCTTCTCAGAATGGAAGCGCTTGACCCGTTGCAGCTCAATGGAAAGGCCTTTGCTAACGCAATTCATCACAGCCTCGTTTGTCCTGTGGAGCTCGTTGGCAAGAATCCGGAGGGCTGATTCCTGCTCAGGAGACAGCGAGCTGGCTGCCTCCTCAACCCGGTTCGTCAGCTGCGGCTTTTCTGATGCTGTCATTGATTTCACTCCCGTTTATCTCGTTGAAGTTGAGGGAACTCTGCTGTGGAGGCAGTTCATCCTCTCCACATGAACCTTTGTTGTGATGCGCGATGCGCCTTGAAGCTGACAGGATGATGCTCATCCTGTCAGGAGGTCCTAGCCGAACTGGTTCATGGTGTTGTGGGCACCGCCCGCCTTGAGGGCCGCCTCGCCCGCGAAGTATTCCTTGTGGTCATCGCCGATGTCGGAGCCTGACATGTTCTGGTGCTTCACGCAGGCGATGCCCTGTCGGATCTCCTGGCGCTGGACGTTGCGCACGTAGCCCAGCATGCCCTCGCTGCCGAAATACTCCTTGGCCAGGTTGTCGGTGGACAGCGCAGCCGTGTGGTACGTCGGCAGCGTAATGAGGTGATGGAAGATGCCGGCGCGCTTGGCGCCATCCGCCTGGAAGGTGCGGATGCGCTCATCGGCTTCTCTCGCCAAGTCCGTATCGTCATAGTCCACGCTCATCAGCTTGGCGCGGTCATACTGCGACACATCCTTGCCAGCCTTGTCCCAGGCGTCAAAGACCTGCTGGCGGAAGTTGATCGTCCAGTTGAAGGACGGCGAGTTGTTGTAGACGAGCTTGGCATTCGGGATGACCTCGCGGATGCGGTCGACCATGCCGGCGATCTGCTCGACATGCGGCTTCTCGGTCTCGATCCACAGCAGGTCGGCGCCGTTCTGCAGGGCCGTGATGCAGTCAAGCACGCAGCGGTCCTGGCCGGTGCCAAGGCGAAACTGGAACAGGTTGCTTGGCAGCCGCTTCGGCCGTAGTAGCTTGCCGTTGCGGTTGATCAGGACATCGCCGTTGGCGCAGGTCTCCGGCGTGATCTCCTCGCAGTCGAGGAAGCCGTTGTAGAGGTCGCCGATGTCGCCGGGCTGGCGACTGAAGGCGATCTGCTTGGTCAGGCTGGCGCCGAGCGAGTCGGTGCGGGCCACGATTAGGCCGTCGTCGACACCGAGCTCGAGGAAGGCGTAGCGGATGGCGCGGATCTTGGCCAGGAAGTCTTCGTGCGGAACGGTGACCTTGCCGTCCTGGTGGCCGCACTGCTTCTCGTCCGAGACCTGGTTTTCGATCTGGAGGCAGCAGGCGCCGGCCTCGATCATCTTCCTGGCGAGCAGATAGGTCGCCTCGGCGTTGCCGAAGCCGGCATCGATGTCGGCAATGATCGGAACGACATGGGTCTGGTAGCTGTCGATTGCGGTTTGGATCTCCCGCTCCTTGATCGTGTTACCCGCTTTGCGGGCCGCATCGAGGTCACGGAACAAAAGCCCCAGTTCACGGGCATCGGCCTGGCGCAGGAAGGTGTAGAGTTCCTCGATCAGCGCGGGAACGGTGGTCTTCTCGTGCATGGATTGATCGGGCAGCGGACCGAACTCCGAGCGAAGGGCGGCGACCATCCAGCCGGAGAGGTAAAGGTAACGTCGCTGGGTCGAGCCGAAGTGCTTCTTGATCGAGATCATCTTCTGCTGGCCGATGAAGCCGTGCCAGCAGCCGAGCGACTGGGTGTAGCGCGATGGGTCGGCATCGTAGGCCGCCATATCCTCACGCATGATCTTGGCGGTGTAGCGGGCGATGTCGAGGCCGGTCTGGAAACGGTTCTGCAATCGCATGCGAGCAACCGACTCGGGGTCGATGCTGTTCCAGGTGCTCTGGCCCTCAATGAGCTGCTGAGCCTGTGTGATCTGATCGTGGTACGCCATATCCCTGTTCCTCGACAAAAAGGTGTGCCTGGAATGGCAGTATAGGGGGCTGCTGGGTCGGTGAAGGGCCGTAAAGGTGCAGGTGAAAATCTTTACAAGGCTTGTATTGTAAATCTGTATATTATACACAAGAATTAGGAATTAGTCCGTCACCACCAACACTCTGGGAGCATTGGTGAAATAAGCAAACGCCTTAGTGCCGCCGGCTATTCTACTGATATGCTTCAGAGATCTCTTATACTAAAGAAGAAGAGGGCCTGCTAAATTGTGGTCGATAAAATTTATGTCGGATCGTGACAAATCTGCAGTCACTGCTTTGACAAATTAGCTCAGGCGCTAGTTTTGTTTTGGGATGAAAGCCTCCCATCGCGAGCTACGCTCTAAGTCTCTTTAGTGCGTATCCGCGTTCCCACGGCCGAGCCTACTCGTCATGCTCCAAGGCTGTTGAGTTCCAGGGCAGTTCAGATACGAGCAGTTGAGGACGCTGTGGATTACGTCGCATCGAACTCGAAGGGCGAGACGCCACGCTTCATCTCGTCGACGATCAGCGCATGCATCAGGGGAGGGGCGGCGCGCTGCGGGCAGGCGACGCGCTCGCACAGGCGGCAATTGATGCCGATGGGCGTGGCGTCGGCGGAGGCGAGGTCGTGGCCGCGGGCATAGACGAGGCGGTGGGCGTATTTCAGCTCGCAGCCGAGGCCGACCACGAATTGCGGATCGGGCGCGCCCCAGGGGTTGAACGCGCGCCTGACCGTGCGGGCGATGGAGAACCAGCGCGAGGCATCGGGCAGCTCGACGATCTGGGTCGCCACCTGGCCCGGCGTGCGGAAGGTCGAGTGCAGGTTCCAGAGCGGGCAGGTGCCGCCGAATTGCGAGAACGGGAAGCGGCCTGACGAGAAGCGCTTCGAGACGTTGCCGGCCGAATCCACCCGCACCAGGAAGAAGGGGATGCCGCGCGCATTGGCGCGGGCGAGCGTCGTGAGCCGGTGCGCCACCTGCTCGAAGCTCGCGCCGAAGCGGGCGCCAAGCACCTCGACGTCGTAGCCCAGCGCCTCCGCCGCCGCATGGAACTTGCGGTAGGGCATCTGTCGTGTTGCCTCACGTAATTTTGCTACCGGCTGCCTCATCCGGAATGTTACCCGTTGGCCTGGCATGAGGGTTCTGGAGCGATATAGAGCGCTGGGCTGCTGGCCTGTCCGATGAGCCGCTGCACGGCTTGTTGTCGCCAAGCCCTGACGCGCCTCTGCAGCGTGTGAAGCTGTCGCAAGCTGTATTGCCCAGGGTAACGGGCTTGGAACTCGACGAGTAGTTCAAGAGCGGTCTGATCTGGACATTCTTCGAGGCACACAGCCATCTCTGCCCAATGGTCCTTGAAGATATCGGGGCGCCGACCACGCGGTTTGTCGTTGAGCCGACGATACGTTTTGGGCCCGATGGCAACGCCGCGCGCGCGAGCCGCCTGGCGCCAGAGACTGACCCGTCGCGAGAGCGTTTTGTACTGCTTGCGCGTCAATCGACCTGGAAACTGGATGCACAACTCTTCGAAGAGCTGCATGGCGCTGATAGCGGGGAATTCTTCCAACCGGCGGCACGCGATCGGCCACACCATGCGCAGCGCCTGGATGCGGGCTTGGCCAGGTTCCGCATAGACCGGCTTCGGCTTGTCCGGTGTCTTCGCTGACTGTGCCGCGGGCGTAGGCGGGATCGCCAACTCGAGCGCCGCGGTCGGACTTGCTAGAGGGGCTGTTGTTGAGACCTTTTGCAGGCTTCGCAGGTAACGCGGTTTGGCTTCGATCGAGAAGGTCGGGCGGATCTCGCCCGCGTGCCAGGCGCTCGATAGGCTTGCTACGAACGCCGCCAGGTTGGGCGGCTCGGACGTCGCCGGCGGCGGTATTTCGCCGTCAGCCAATGCTGCCAGATACGCCTGTACAGCACGCATTTCCTCCAAAAGCTTGAGCGGATCGAGCTCGGCGGCGATCTCGCCCAGCTTGTTCCTGACAGCCATCGGGGTACTCTCGGCTTGCAGGAGACGTTCGCAGGGCGTCTGCGGTGGATGATAGCGTTTCGACACCTTCGCCCCGTCGCGCTGCTTGGCCGCCAACTTGAACGAGGGCTGGAAGAAGTTCACAAACAGCCTGGAGGCCGCGTAAAGACGCGTCATCGCCCTAGCCGCCGCCAAGCCTTCAAAGCGCCGATAGCCCAAGAGCTTGCGCACAACGGCGCCATTTTTCTGCTCGATCCAGGCTTGGTCGTTCTTGCGGTAGGGCCGTGAGCGCGTGAGCTCGATGCCGTGACCAATGCAATATTCGATCAGCGTGTTGTTGACGAACTCACTGCCATTGTCCACGTCCAGGGCTCTCAGGGCAAAGGGCAAGCCCACGCGGATGCGATCGAGGGTCTCGACCACAAGGGTGGCGTCTCGGACCACGATGGGTGCGGCCTCCGTCCACCCGCTTGCGATGTCAGTCAGCACCAGGCTGTGAACGTAGCTCCCGCGGTTCACCTCCCCACAATGAGCGACCAGATCCATTTCCATGCTGCCGGAAAGCGGCTCATTCCAGTCAGCAAAGGTGCGCATTTTGATGCGCCGCCGCGGCTCTGGCACCGCCCGTACAGGCCTTTTCGGGCGGGTGGCGCGCCTTGGCATCTGGAGCAAACGGTCGATCGTGGCGGCGCTCATCGACAGAATCTTGGAGCGGAGCTCCTCCTCAAGCTTCAAATGTCCATTGCGTTCCAGCGCCGGCAAGAGAATGGTCAGCAATGCCTTCAGGCGCTTGCCGCAGACGCGATCGGAAGCCTCCCACAGCACGATCAAAGCACCTCGAGCGGCCTCATCATAGAGCGACGGGCGTTGACGGGTCTGCCGCCTCTTCGGCGCCGGGTGGCTGTTCAGGACACGGATTGCGGACTTCTCGTGGTACCCTGTTGCCGCAATGAACTCCTCCAGGATCCTGCGCTTCTCCTTGTTCGCGGCGGCTGCATAGCGATCCCGGATCGCATTGGCGAAATCCCTGCGCATGGCATGCGTCATCTTCGTTGTCATGATGCCTCCCTCCTGGTGAAGGCATCATGCGGGGTCCGCCTTCACGGGTAACATTCTAGGTGAGGCAACGACCGCACTCGGTAACATTTTCCTTGAGGCAATGCGACAGGCATCATCAGCGCGCCGGCGAAGTAATTGCCGAATGAGACCCGCAGGAGCCGCCGCGCCGGCCCGTCCACGGGCTCCAGGCGGGTGGCGAGCGCGTCGATGGTCTCGCGCATCTCGGCGAAGGCCAGTTGATAGGCGGCCTGGAAGATTCTGCCGGAAGGATCCACCAGTTCGGAGATCAGGAGCTGGCGCCGGTGGTGGTCGTAGCGGCGGAGCGCATCCGGCATCACGTCCACCGGCATCACCCGCACCCGGATGCCGTGCTTGGCATGCAGCCGCTCGGCGACGGCGAAGAACGGCTCGTGACCGGTCGCGGCAAGGTCCGCGGCCAGGGCTTCGGCAGCCTCGTCGAGCTCGGGAAAATGGTTCCTGGCCTCGTGGATCAGCTCGCGCACCCGGTCGACCGGATTGACCTGCAGGGCACCCTCTGCCCGGTCGCGGTCGCTTAAGTTCGGCGTCACAGCCTCGCGGGCGCCGCGCAGGGCCTGATAGGCGCGGTAGAGGCGGTTGATCGCATCCACCATGGACGGCGCGCGCTCAACGGCCTCGCGCAGCTCGAGCCGCGCCACCGGCGTCGAGCGGAAGAGCGGATCGGCAAAGACCTCCTCCAGCTCCGACACGATGCGTCCGTCGTCGTCGTTGGCGAATTCGCGCGGATCCAGCTGATAGGCATGGGCGAGGCGGATCAGCACCTGCGCCGTGATCGGCCGCTGGTTGCTCTCCATCAGGTTGAGGTAGCTCGGAGAGAGCCCGAGCTCCTCAGCCATGCGAGCTTGGCTCAGGTTAAGCTCGCGCCGCAGGCGCTTCAGGCGGGGGCCGACGAAAAGCTTTCTGCTCTCATCCATATTGTAAATCTTCTCGCAACTTTGTGACCTACAGAATCATGAACGTTATAAAGACCAGTTCACTCGGAATTTCGGTTATCATCACACTTGCAGTTAGCAGGGGACAGTTCTGCTAAATCACGGGTTATTGAGCAACTCCCGCGCGACCGTTAGGGCTTGTTGAGCAAGATTCCCGACCATCGGCGAGCAGAGCCAAGTCGTTATGACCAACAGACACCTTTAGTGCTCTAAGCACATGGTGACGCCCATGCCGGCACCGATTCACAAAGCACGAGACCTTTCTCGACGTTGCACCGGCCTAGCTCGTGCAGGCGAGCCATAAGCACGCGGGCACCCGATGCGGCGATGGGATGGCCGATGGCGCACCGTTCGCGTCAAATCCAGAAGAGACCGCGCTGTGGTTAAACTCAAACCCTCCCTAATTGCCGACACTCATAACCCCAACGTCGTTCGGAACCACCAAAATGGTGCCTGTTGCGGCACATACAGCTTCGACCATTACGCTCGGAGCCGTCTCCCGCAGCACAAGGCCAGTTTCGGTTGGCTCAATCACCGCCATTTCGGTCACAATTAGAGTCACGGGGCGCAAGGATGTTGCCGGCAGCGTCAGCTCATCCACGATCTTAGGTTGGCCTTTTTGCGTGTGGTTCATCGCCACAATTACTCGACGTGCTCCGCTAACGAGGTCCATCGCTCCTCCCATGCCAGGAACAAGGTGGCCAGGAACCATCCAGTTGGCTAAGCGTCCATGCCGATCGACCTGCAACCCGCCGAGAACAGTCATGTCGAGATGCCCCCCGCGGATTAAGGCAAACGACGTTGCCGAGTCGAATGCTACAGCACCGGGTCGGGCGGACACGAACGCGCCTCCAGCATCCGTGAGATGCACATCCTCCATGCCCTCCGGCGGTCGCGCGCCAAATCCGATGATGCCGTTCTCGGATTGGAAATAAACCTCCAGCCCGGGCGGAACATAGTTTGCAACCAGGGTTGGGAGCCCGATGCCGAGGTTCACGAGGGTATTGTTACGCAGCTCTTGCGCGACCCGGCGTGCGATCAGTTCCTTGGAATCCATGCCATGCCTCAGATCAGTTGCGGCCGCTCGACAAGGTAGTCAATCAGCACGCCGGGCGTGTGGATCATATCCGGGGAGAGCACTCCCAGGGGCACCACCTCATTGGCTTCGGCAATCGTTGTGGTGGCGGCCATTGCCATCAGCGGATTGAAATTGCGGGCGGTCAGCGAATAGACGAGATTGCCGATGTAGTCGGCACTCCGGGCTGCGACGAGAGCGATGTCCGCCTTGAGGGCAGGTTCGATGAGGAAGTCGCGTCCGTCGACCTGCACCACCATTCGTCCTTCACCGGCCATGGTTCCGAGTCCTGTCGCAGTGAGCACGCCGCCGAGGCCCGCGCCCCCTGCCCTGATGCGTTCCGCAAGTGTCCCTTGCGGCACCAGTTCGACCTCGATCTCCGCGGAGAGCATCCGACGCTGGGTTTCCGGATTGGTGCCGATGTGCGAGGCAATGACCCGCGAAACACAGCCGGCGTCGATCAATTTCCCAACGCCCACACCGGGCCGTGCCGTGTCATTGGCGATCAGCGTCAGGTTTCGCACGCCGCGGACCACCAGAGCTTTAATGATGCGGTGGGGCGACCCCACGCCCATAAAGCCCCCCACCATTACGGTTGCACCGTCGGGGACGAGATTGGCCGCAGCCGCTGGAGTGATGGCACTTCTCATGGTGAAGTAGGATCCTGGCTACAGGCAATTCAAATGGCTTGGACCAGCAGATCGATGCTGGCTTTGGCATCGCCGTAGAACATGCGGGTGTTGTCCTTGTAGAACAGCGGGTTCTCGATCCCGGAGTACCCAGTCCCCTGCCCGCGCTTCGAGACAAACACCTGCTTGGCCTTCCACACCTCCAGCACCGGCATGCCAGCGATCGGACTGTTCGGATCCTCCTGCGTCGCCGGGGTTACGTTGTCGTTCGTGCCGATGAGGATCACCATGTCGGTCTCGGGGAAGTCCTCGTTGATCTCGTCCATCTCGAGCACGATGTCGAAGGGCACCTTCGCCTCGGTCAGTAGCACGTTCATATGCCCCGGCAGACGCCCCGCCACCGGATGGATGGCAAAGCGCACCTCCTTGCCCATGGCGCGCAACCTCCGCGTCAGCTCCGAGACCGATTGCTGCGCCTGCGCCACCGCCATGGTATAGCCCGGCACGATGACGACGCTGTCGGCCTCTTCGAGCGCCGCTGCCACGTCGTCGGCGTCGATGGCGATCTGCTCGCCGGCAATCGCCACGACCGGGCCGGTGGTTTTCCCGAAGCCGCCGAGGATGACGGAGATGAAGCTGCGGTTCATCTCCTTGCACATGATGAGCCCGCCTTCTCGCCGGCCCCAGCCTCTATCGCACAGGCATGACGGAGCTTCTGCAGCGCCGCTGCCGAGTCCGGCGTCAGCGCCACCCGCGCCTCGCCTTCGAGTTGCTCCTTCAGAGCTCCAACATTCATTGCACAAACCTATTTTATCAGTAGGACCACTCTGCTCTGTCCTAGCTCTATCGGGTTGGAACCGGATTCTCGCCGCGGTAATCGTAGAAACCGCGCTTGGTCTTCCGGCCGAGCCAGCCGGCCTCCACGTATTTCACCAGGAGCGGGCAGGGGCGGTACTTGGAATCGGCCAGGCCCTCGTGCAGCACCTGCATGATCGACAGGCAGGTGTCGAGGCCGATGAAATCGGCGAGCTGCAACGGACCCATCGGGTGATTGGCACCGAGGCGCATGGCGGTGTCGATGGATTCGACGGAGCCCACGCCCTCGTAGAGGGTATAGATCGCCTCGTTGATCATCGGCAGCAGGATGCGGTTGACGATGAAGGCCGGGAAATCCTCAGACACGGTCGAGGTCTTGCCGAGCTTGGCGATGAATTCCTTGGCGGATTCGTAGGTCGAGTCATCGGTGGCGATGCCGCGGATCAGCTCGACGAGCTGAATCACCGGCACAGGGTTCATGAAATGGATGCCGATAAATTTCTCGGGCCGGTCGGTTGCGGCCGCCAAGCGTGTGATCGGAATCGACGATGTGTTGGTCGCTAAAATTGCGTCAGGCTTCATGATCGAGCAGAGTTGCCTGAAGATTGAATGCTTGACGCTTTCGTTTTCCGTTGCCGCTTCAATGACGAGGTCGCAGGATGATATGTCTTTGAGATCACTCGTCAGACGGACCCGATTCAGTGCTGCAGCGCGTTCGTCCTCGCGAATTGCCTTCTTCGCGATCAGCTTGTCGAGAGCTTTTTCAAGTGAAGCTTTTGCTCGGGTGAGAATCTCTGGCTCTCGATCAAGCAAAACAATGTCAAAGCCAGAGAGCATGCACACTTGAGAAATCCCAGTGCCCATTTGGCCGGCTCCGACCACCCCGATTTGGTGCATATTATTCTCCTAAGCTCGTACTTCCCGCCACTCGACTGGGATGCCTACTTCACATGTTGACGTAGTTCGGCCCGCCGCCGCCCTCGGGGGTGACCCAGGTGATGTTCTGGTTCGGATCCTTGATGTCGCAGGTTTTGCAGTGGACGCAGTTCTGGGCGTTGATCTGGTAGCGTACGCCACCCTCGCCCTCGACCCATTCATAGACGCCCGCCGGGCAGTAGCGCTGGGACGGACCGCCATAGACCTCAAACTCGGAGGCCCTCTGCAGGCCCATGTCCTTGACCTTGAGATGGACCGGCTGGTCCTCCTCGTGGTTGGTGTTGGACAGGAACACCGAGGACAGCTTGTCGAAGGTGAGCACCCCGTCGGGCCGGTCGTACTTGATCGGCGTCACCTGATCGAGCGGCAGCGTGCAGGCATAGTCAGGCTTGCCGTGTTTCAGGGTGCCGAAGGGCGACCAGCCAAAGAGCTCGGTCAGCCACATGTCGAGCCCGCCGAGCGCCACGCCCGCCGCCGTGCCGTAGCGCGACCAGAGCGGCTTGACGTTGCGCACCCGCTTGAGATCGTAGCCGATCGGCGAGGCGCGCCAGGATTGCTCGTAGGCCGAAACCTCGTCATGGGCCCGGCCCTCCTGGATCGCCGCAAACAGATGGTCGGCGCAGAGCATGCCCGACAGGATCGCGTTGTGGCTGCCCTTGATGCGCGGCACGTTCACGAAGCCCGCCGAGTCGCCGACGAGGCAGCCGCCCGGAAAGCTCAGGCGTGGCACCGACTGCCAGCCGCCCTCCATGATGGCGCGTGCGCC
>NZ_JAERQD010000112.1 GCF_016735695.1 Microvirga zambiensis WSM3693
ACGATCCTGATCACTATGCCCAAGATCTCGATGCGTACGCCGCGGCCACGCCCGCGACGGTCAAGGCAGCGTTGGGCCAATGGCTGTCCCGCCCGGTCTATGCCCTGACCGTGACGCCAGGCGCGCGCCCGGCCGATCGCGAGGCGCAAGCCGTCACGAAGGCGAGCAAGCCGGCTTCGGCCGTGTCACAGACCCAAGTCCCGGTCGTGAAGCGCGCGCCGGCACCTGCGGTTGGCGAGATCGCCGACCTGACCGTCCCGCCGGTTACGCGGGCGCAGCTCTCGAACGGGATCGAAGTGGTTTACGCGCAGCGTCGCGCCCTTCCGACGACGCAGGTCGCGCTGAGCCTCGACGCCGGCTATGCCGCCGATCCCAAAGCCGCGCGTGGCACGGCGGCCTTGACCACGGCGTTGCTCACGGAGGGGACCACAACCCTCAGTGCGCTTGGGATCGCCGAGCGGCAGGAGACGCTGGGCGCATCGATCACCGCCGGGTCGTCGATGGACCGCACCGGCATTGTCCTATCAGCTCTGACCGCCAACCTCGGCCCGTCGCTCGACCTGTTCGCCGATGTCGCCCTGCATCCGGCGTTTGCCCCCCATGAGGTGGACCGCGGCCGAACTCAGAGGCTTGCCCGGATCGCCGCAGAAAAGACCGAGCCGGGGACGATTGCGGCGCGTTATTTGGCCCCCGCTCTTTATGGCCACGATCATCCCTATGGCATGCCGGGCACGGGCGATGCGCAGGCTGTCGCGACGTTGACCCGTGACGATCTGGCGGAATTCCACCGCGCCTGGTTCCGGCCCGAAAAGGCGAAGCTGTTCGTTGTCAGCGATCTTCCGCTCGCCACCCTGCAGCCGCTGCTCGAAGCCCGCTTTGGCACCTGGAACGGGACCGGCCCCGCCGGGACCAAGCGTTTCGATATCCCAACCCCGGCGCCGCGCCCGCGGATTGTGCTCGTCGATCGAAAGGATTCGCCGCAGTCGCTGATCACGGCCGCCGTCGTCCTCGCCGTCAAAGGGACCGACGACACGCTGGCGCTCGAGAGCGCTGCCGACGTGGTCGGTGGCAGCTTCCTGTCGCGCATCAACATGGACCTGCGCGAGGAAAAGGGGTGGTCCTATAGCGTCCGGGCACGACTTGAGCAGGTGCGTGATCGCATGACCTACACGATCAGCGCGCCCGTTCAGGCTGACAAGACCGGTGCGGCCATCGCTGCGCTGCTGGCCGACCATCAGGCGTTTCTCACGGGCAAAGGCGTCACCGCAGAGGAGCTGGAGCGCACCCGGTCCGGCATGATTCGCGCGCTGCCTGGAGCGTTCGAGACGGCAGGTGCGGTGCTGGGTGCGATGCAGGAGAACGATCTCCTCGGCCGGCCTGACGACTACTACCAGCAGCTCCCAACGCGGATCCGTGCGCTGGATCCGGAGCGGCTCGACGCGGCCATGCGCGGAACGGTCGACCCTGCGCGGATGACGTGGGTCGTCGTTGGCGACGCTGCCTCCGTCCAGCCGCAACTCGAGAGCCTGGCATTGCCGGTGGAGGTGGTTGCCGCGCCCTGATCTGCACGGCTTCGCATCACTTGTCAGTTCCCATCACGTTCTACAATCCCATCCTCTATGTTGAGTTCAGGAAAGATGGCAGTTCAATTGACCCAGGTCCCTGGTGGGCGAAATCGCAAAGCGAAAAGGTTCGCGGATAATGCGCAAACTCTCCCTATTGATTCTCGGTGCAGCCATCGGCGCGGGCGGCGCGACCATGGTGTCAGACCAGCCTGCTGTCGGGCATGAGCGCGGTTGCCGCCTCGGCTGACACGTACCGGCAGCTGAGCCTTTTCGGAGACGTCTTCGAAAAGGTCCGCACGGATTACGTCCAGAAGCCTGAAGAGTCGAAGCGGTTCTGTTGCAAATCCGGATCAGAGACGAGAAAGGATCAGGTGCTTGTGGAGAGCTCATGCGGCGAGCAGATCGAATTGCCGGCGAGCCGCACGTCGACGAGCTCTTTGATCAGGCGGTAGGGCACCGAATACCAGTGGCCGTCGACCTCGACATGATAGTCAGGGGCCACCCGGCAGCGCTTCCAGCGGGCGAAGGCATAAGGCTCGTCGGGCAGAGGGCTGCCGAGATCACGGCTGACTACACCGCCATGATCTATGCCGCCACAGTCGAGGAGATTGCGGAGCGGCGCAGGGCCTTTCTGCGCAAATGGCGGCTGCGCCACCCGGCGGTGGCCAACAGCCTGGAGGAAGCGGGCGAGGCGCTGTTTGCCTTCACAAAGCTGCCGCCCTCGCAGTGGAAGTCGGCCCGGACGACGAATGCCATTGAGCGGCTGCACGAGGAGTTCAAGCGGCGGATCAAGACCCAGACCGTGCTGCCCTCGGATGCCACCGCCGCCATGTTGTTCTGGGCTCTGCTCGCGTCCGGTCAGATCACGATGCGCAAGGTTGACGGCTGGAAGACGCTCACCCAAGCATCAGCCCCCCAGGAGGCGATTGACCTCGCCGCCTGACCCAATACGATGTTCATACCGGAGATCGCGCCACCTAAATTTCTACACAACTCGCGACGGCACCCGTCCCTATCCCATGACAAGAATCCGCTGGCCGCTGGGCGATAAGTCGCGTATCCGGAACGTCTCCAATTGGTCAGAGGCGCTCGGAGAGCATCTTTATACCAAAGCCGATAAGCAACGTTCCCGCAAACCTGTCAATCCAGGCCCTGGACTTCCTGTATGCCGCTTGAGCGGGAGGAGACGACATCAGCATGGCTACGAATCCGTACCACACCATCTCCAGTACAAAGCCGCCAAGCAGGACGATGAGCTTTACAGATGTGTCCGCATCAGCGGAAATTGCAACGGCATACAATCCGAGGAAGAACACGATGCCCTTTGGATTGGTCAATTCCACCAGTGTCCCTACGCGAAGACCGGACCAAAACGTCCTACTGGAGGGAGGCACGCTGTCATCGCATGCTGCCGACGATGACCAATTGGAAATGCCAAGATATACTAGATACGCGCCTCCAACGATCTGAATAGCCGACGCGACCCAGTCCACACGCACGATCAGCACGGCAAGCCCAGTCATGGACAGAACTGCGTAAAAGGTCGCTGCGAGCGATAGACCTAAAGTGGCCCCCAAAGCCGATGGCAAGGCGCCCGACATCGCCAAGCGCGATACCAAAGCAAAATTTGGGCCTGGGCTTATGATTACGCCAGCATATATACTCAAGGTTGTTAGAGTTGTCCAAACATTGTCTTGCATTCTTCGCCCCGTTCCTTGTTAAACATACGATCGCTGTGGCTGTTCCGGTTTCCCAGAATTCTTGAGAATGACCGACAGCTTCTCCAATGCTGTCGTAAGATCGGGCAGTTCGGGACCGCCCACGCAAAGCCGCACCCCGCCGTCATTGGCATTGGGATCTACCTTGGTGGCTGTCGGCGGTGTCACGCGGATTCCAACCGCGAGGTTTGCTGCCACGAAGCTCTCGGCTCCGTGATGGGACATTGGAAACCAGATATGAAAACCCTCATGATCAGGGAAAACGGCCACCTCGCCCAGATAGGATCTAGCCAGATCCAATCTCCTTGACGATTCAACCTTGATGGATGTCCGAACAGTTTGAGCTATTCCGCTCACGAGCCATTCGGTCATCACCGCGCAAG
Source organism: Microvirga zambiensis WSM3693 (assembly GCF_016735695.1). GTDB lineage: Bacteria > Pseudomonadota > Alphaproteobacteria > Rhizobiales > Beijerinckiaceae > Microvirga > Microvirga zambiensis. The sequence continues at coordinate 3,667 of NZ_JAERQD010000112.1, forward strand.
AAAACGGCGACATCGTCGACGAGGTCGCCGACAAAGCGGCTTCAGCCTTGTCAATATGGCTAGGTGGAGCGACAAGACAGCCAATACGCAAGCCTGGACTGACCGTCTTTGAGAGACTGTTTACATAGAAGGTCCGTTCAGGAGCTAGCATAGCGAGGGGCGGAAATCCTGATGAACCGAGTGAGTACACGTCGTCCTCGACAATCAGAGCCTCGTGTTTTCTGCAGACGTCTGAAATCTCAAGCCGACGGCGTTCTCCCATGGTTGCTGTCGTGGGATTCTGCATTGTGGGAGTCACGTAAACAACCCCGCCGGATGCTCGATCCAGCGCATCATCGAGGGCTTCTGGCCGCATTCCCTCACGGTCCGTTTCAATGCCTTTTAGTTGATAAAAAGTATGGCGTGTCAGGGCAATTGCGCCAGGATAGGTCTGAGACTCGGTGATGATCGTTCCACCCGGCTTGCTTGCCACGGCAAAAGCAACCGCCAATGCTTGTTGAGCACCGTTGCATAGCAGGAGTTGCTCCACCTTCACATGCATCCCAAGCCCGGTAAGCCATTGAGCCATCTGCCTGCGATGTTCGATGTGTCCAGCGTCAGGGGGGTATCGAGCGAACAAGTCGACGTCTATATCGCGTGCAATATTCATCAGTGTCTTCGCAAGCATCCGCTCGCCAATCAATCGCGGTGGCGTGTTTACACTGAGGTCGATCATCGCCTCCGTTGTCCTGGGAATGGTGGTGACGAAAGTCCCTCGCCCTCTTTCGCTGCGTATCAACCCACGGCGCTCAAGGATGGCATAAGCCTTGGTCACCGTTCCCACGCCAATACCAAGGCGGTAGGCGACATCACGGTGTGGCGGCAGGCGGTCGTTTGCTGCGAGCCGGCCCTCAAGAATGTCATCTGCCAAGGCTCTTACCAACCGTTCACTTGGCTGGGCATCCATAGCAACGAGATACGGCTCCCACGGGGATTTGAGAAGCATATCACCTCCACAAATAGTGTCGCACGACACTTTTATAATAGCGAGAGAAGTGTCTCATGCACTACTCAGTTGCGCAACGTAGCGAATCTATAACGACTGCAGTGGGCCTGCGTCGTTAAATTTTGCGATCTGAAAGGTGAGAAAGGTCGGGGCCGATTGGTAGGAAGTTCTGTCAACGTTTAACAGGGAGGCGTTGTTCTGTGCACGAAACGTGTCTTTTCACACCTGGGCCACTGAGTCTTTCCTTCGATGTAAAAGCGGCTATGAAGGTGGACTTGGGGTCGAGAGATGAAGCATTCAAACAAGTCACGCAACGCGTGAGAGAACGGTTGCTATTTGTTTCCGGCGGGCAGACAACTCACTCGGCCATACCTATACAGGGTAGCGGCACCTTTGCGATGGAGGCGTCCCTCACCACTTTCCTCGGTCAGGACGACAAAGCTCTTGTGTGCGTCAACGGGCTTTATGGCGAACGCATTGCAACAATTCTTGCAAAGATCGGGATAGCCTTCCAGGTGGTTCGCTTCTCTGACGCGGCGCCCGTAGATCTGACGGTTGTGGAGCGCACAATTAGTCAAGACAGGGGATTTACCCATTTGTGCATTGTCCACTGCGAGACCACGACCGGCCTCGTCAACCCACTTCACGACCTCGTGGAGATTGGTCGACGACATGGCATGGTTACAATCGTCGATGCGATGAGTTCGTTCGGAGGACTCCGACTGGAGGACGACATTGGCGGTATCGACATCTTAGTTTCCTCGGGGAATAAGTGCATAGAGGCTCCTGCAGGCGTTGCCTTTGCGATTGTGTCTAACCAGCTGCTGAATTTGGGAAAATCCTATGCACGTTCATATTGCCTCGACATTCTGGACCAGTGGCGGAGCTTTGAAGAGCACCGCGAATGGCGGACAACTCCTCCGACCCACGTGGTACAAGCCTTTGACAAGGCGCTCGAGGGACTTATCGAGGAAGGTATTTCTGCAAGAAACGCTCGGTACTCAGGAGTTAGAGGGAAGCTCCTTTTCGGGTTGAGGCCTCTCGGTTTCCGGACGGTGATTCCGCCGGAATACCAATCTCCAATATGCTTGGCGTTCTGTTCAGCTGAACTCGTACCTGACGAGGCATCCTTCGCTGCCTACTACCGGGCGCTCGCTGACAATGGAATCTACATCTACGCAAAATTCCATGAGGCAACGACCACATTCCGCATCGGTTGTATCGGGCAAATTCGAGATTCCTGGATCGATCAACTGCTGGCGGTAACGACCAAGCACTTTCGCATTTCGCCTTCTATTCGCCGCATAGGTAAGCTGCAGGAGCATCGCAATGCTGAAGAAGAATGATGAGCAAGCGCGTTGGGCCCATCCCGCAACCGCATCACTCCATGCAGGCTTCAGGAGTGATCCTACAACAAAAGCAGTGTGCGTACCGATATATCAAAATACCGCATACGAACTCGAGGGAGACCTTTCCAAGATCGCTGACGTCTACAATGTAAAAGAAGACGGATACACTTACACTCGGATCATCAATCCGACGACGAGGGCGCTTGAGGCACGATTTGCCGCTGTTGACAATGCAGCGGATTGCTTGGCTGTCGCCTCAGGTCAGGCCGCGACCTTCACTGCACTGGCAAACCTATGCAGTGGCCAACCAGGTGATAACGTCGTTGCCTCTCCCTTCCTCTATGGAAACACATGGAACCTGCTTCACAATACGTTTCGCAGGCTTGGTATTGAAGCGCGAACTGCCGGGAATTCCGACCCTGCCGAGTTCGAAAGACACATTGATGACCGCACCATTTGCTTATTCGGTGAGTGTGTCTCCAATCCGATCCTCGATCCGCTGCCATTGCGCAATCTAGTCGAGATCGGGCGAAAAAGAGGCATTCCGGTTGTGGTGGACAACACGACCACCCCCCTCGTCTGCCGCCCCGCGAGGCTCGGCGCGAATATGGCAACGTATTCTGCGACCAAGTACGTTTGTGGACACGGCACTACCCTTGGCGGCTTGATTTCGGACTACGGAAATTTCCCTTTTCATCAGTTTCCCAACCGCTTTCCCTTGTTTTCAGGGCCCGACGAAGCGCACGGCGGCATCCTCTGGCCCCAAGCCGTACAGGAGGTCAATGATCTCGGAAAGAGTGCAGCACTCCTGAAGGCACGAATGACGTGGCTACGCGATGTTGGCGCTTGCGCGAGCCCGTTCAACAGCTTTCAGCTTTTGCAAGGACTGGAAACATTGCATCTACGGATGCGCCAGCATTGCGAAAGCGCCGCAGCGGTCGCTGAGATGCTGGAAGACCATCCGAAGGTTGTACGGGTGACGTATCCATCACTGTTCACTGGGCGGAAGAAGGAACTCGCGGACGACCTGTTCGACAAGAGCTATGGCTACGGGGCCATGCTCATGTTCGAAGTCAGTGACGCTGCAAATGGACGCGCGCTCATCGAAAACATTGAGATGCTCTACCACGTCTCGAACGTTGGAGATGCACGCACCCTCATCACGCATCCGGTGTCCACGACCCACACGACGGTGCCTCGAGAAACGAGAATGGCCGCCGGTATCAATGATGGAACGATCCGCCTCTGTATTGGCCTCGAACATACAGAGGACATCATACGGGACTTGGAGCGAGCGCTTTCAGCCGTCAATTAATTGCCAATTACAAAAATTTCGAGGAAATCATGATTGCTCAAGAGGCCTGGCCGCTGAGGGATGCTCGTTTCGAAAGCGTCAGCTTTCCCTCCGACATAAAGAGAGCACTCGCCACGTTGCGAACGGACAATATGACGGGTGCACTATACATCGCGAAAGATTATGCAGTAATCGTTGCTTTTGCTGCACTTGCATCGCAAGTCTCGTGGTGGTTCTATCCTCTGTCGGTTTTGTTCATCGGAGCGCATCAGCGTGGTTTGACCACTATTGCCCATGATGCGGCCCACAAGACCTTGGCGAGGAATGTTAAATTAAACTACTTTCTTGGCATTGTGTTCGCCGCCTATCCACTTTTTCAACGGCACTGGGCCTACCGGATTTCACATGTTCATCTGCACCATCCACATTTGGGAGATCCGGAGAAGGATCCAGATCTGAAGTTCTTCCTGGAGAGCGGTGTGTATGATGTACGTCACCCAAAGAAATACCTTTGGGATATTGTCATTTTTCCTTTGGTTGGCGGCGCAACGTTTGGCTACTTGAAGTACCTTTTCACTTATAGATTCAGTGTTAAGAACTCTGACAGCGGTGACGTTGATAAGACTGGAGTTCTTATCGATAAGTGGGGTTTCACGGTGTTTTGGCTGGCTGTATTCAGCGCATGCATAGCATTCAGTTTGCTCGACGAACTCATACTCTTTTGGATCATACCCTATCTTACGACATTCCAGATTATAGGTTGGTTCACCGAAATCGCTGAGCACTCTCCGATGTGCGAAGTTGAAGATACAAACCTTTATCTAACCAGGAATCGGAAGGGGAACTTTCTTGAGCGCATGCTCTTCGGCGTAAATCTGGATGAATATCACCTGGAGCATCACCTCTCGCCCGGCATACCTTTCTGGCTGCTCAAGAAAGCCCAGGAAATTCGGATGGCCGATACTGAATATCGGAATGTAGCAGCCACTTGGAGTGGACTCTTCTGCAAGGGCCCTAAAGGACAGCCGAGCGTTATCTCGCAGCTGATCGATCGCAACCGTCGACTTTATGAAGCCAAACGGCTGACAGATCACGCTGTCGCCACGATTACGTAGAGAGAACAATGCCTCTGGTTGGAGTTACGGCAAATCGTCTCATCGACGACGGGGACCAACGAGAATGGGTTCGGAGGCGATACATTGATGCACTTGAGGCGTATGCGAAGGTCGAGATCGTCGTCCTGCCAACCCGCTCTATTGAAGACAAGAACGGAATTTGGCGATTGGTCAGTCGGTTAGACGGACTTGTCCTGACAGGAGATGAGTCGAACATTGACCCAGAATACTTTGTTCGATCGAACACACCACGGCCCGCTCCGACAGAAGGTGCTTACCGTCGAGCAGAGAGGGATCCCTTTAGAGACATGATGGTGAGTTTGGTTCTTCCTGCCGCTCTGCAGAAGGGATTGCCAATCCTGGGCATTTGTAGGGGCTTACAAGAACTTAATGTGTTCTTTGGAGGGGAGCTCTACGAGAACGTTTCTGCGGACAGAAATATGCTTTGCCATAAAGAGGATTTGTCTCTGCCACGCGATCGACAATACGACCCCGTTCATGAGGTTTCCGTTCAATCCGGAGGGATGTTGGCGCGGATTCTCGGCAGTAGCGGGCCGATATTGGTGAATTCGCTTCACAGCCAAGGGATTCGGTGGTTGGCATCCGGGCTTAATTGCGAAGCGGTTGCCCCTGACGGCTTGATTGAAGCTGCGAGCGTCTCTAATGCGGGAACTTTCCAAGTTGGCGTTCAGTGGCATCCCGAGTGGCATATCGCTGACGACGCAGTATCAAAAATGTTATTTGCCGCATTTGGGAAGGCGTGCTCGGATTTCGAGTCAAAGCGACTGATTGCGGATCGCGCGGAATAGTAGGGCGGATACGTCTGGCGCGAAGCCGCTTTGTTACATGGATCGGATTATGCACGCATTGATGGCCCTCATGCCCGCATTCAGGCGATACGGACGGACTTCGGGCGTCCAAGCTCAAGCATGCGGTTCAAGGCAAGAACGGCAATGGCGACCTCGGTCCTGCGACGGCGATCTGTCCGCGAACGTAAGCCGTCCCCCATCACTCGTAAGCCGTCCCCCATCACTCGTTTGAAGCGGCCTACTACGGTCTCTACCTGATGCCGTACTTACCTGATGCCGTACTTGCAGGACCAGCGCACGCACAGAAGAAGGCACTGTTGCATTAACCTCGGCAGTGTAATCCGGAGCGGCCAGTCGAGGAGCCGTCCTACTTGTCTCTGTTCAAGCGCCGCCGTTTCCCGGTCGAGATCATCCTGTTGTGCGTTGCTGGTACTGCAAATATGGGATCAGCTACCGCGACTTGGCTGAGATGATGCAGGAGTACGGTGTCAGTGTCGATCCATCCACGATCTTCCGATGGGTTCAGCGCTACGCGCCAGAAATCGAGAAGCGGATCCGCCAGTACCAGGGCTCCCGTTCCGGATCATGGCGCGTGGATGAGACCTACGTGCGGATCGGCGGGGGATGGAAATATCTGTTCCGAGTTGTCGACAAGCACGGACAGTTCATCGACTCCATGCTGTCTGCTCGACGCGATACAGGCGCGGCTTATCGCTTCCTGCGCAAAGCTCTGAAGATGATGAGCGAGCATCCACCATCCTCGATCACAACCGACAAACTGGCTTCTTATCCCAAGGCAATTCGGCGCTTGCAGGATGAAGGGCTGCTGTCGAAGGATGTCGAGCATCGGACGTCGAAATATCTGAACAATATTATTGAGGCGGATCACGGCGCGCTCAAGCGGATGATCCGCCCGACCCGAGGGTTCCAGCGAATGAAGACAGCCTCGACGACGCTGAAGGGTTTTGAGGTCATGCGAATGGTCCGCCGAGGTCACTGCGTCCTGGGTCATCGGGGCGTGACAGGCGAAATCCGTCTCGTGAACCAGTTATTCAATCTTGCCGCATGAGGAAACGCACCGATAGGCTCATTTCGGCCTATCGGAGTTAACGCAACAGAGCCCAGAAGAATGATCTCGCCCGGAAACTGGCGGCGTTTGAACAGAGACAACAGAGCGATTCCCCGACTGGCCGCCTTCGTCCAAACCGCCAAGGTTAATGCAACGGAATTCCAGAGAGGGTACAATGCAGCCAAGACAAGTAAATACAATCGAAGACGCCCGCCAGATCCTAAAAGACCGTGACCTTAGCCACGTCAAAGTTGGGGTGATTGATCTCGACGGAATTGTCCGTGGCAAGTATATGTCTCGCGACAAGTTCTTCTCAGCCTTAGAATCTGGCTTCAAACTTTGCGAGGTGATCTTCGGCTGGGATTCAAGCGACCAGCTTTATCCCAACGCTCAGTTTACTGGGTGGCACACGGCTTTTCCGGATGCAGTTGTGCATATCGACCCCACAACCTGCCGCAGCGTCCCAGAAGAAGGCAACATGGTCTTCTTCCTAGCCGATTTCGAGGGACGGGCGGCAGAACTGTGCCCGCGAACCCTTTTGAAGAAAGTGATTTCACGTGCGGATGCGCTTGAGTTCAAGGCCACAGTCGCCGCTGAATTTGAGTTCTTTGTCTTCGATGAAACGTCCGACAGTGTTCGAAAGAAAGGATACAGAAACCTGGAAACCCTTTCACCAGGCTCCTTCGGATATTCTACGCTGCGCTCCTCAGTTCATTCGGAGATCTATCACGATCTCATGAGGCTGGGGGCAGAAATGGATGTGCCGCTCGAAGGCCTGCACACTGAGACGGGGCCAGGCGTTCTGGAGGCAGCTATCGAACACACGGATGCACTGACCGCTGCGGACCGGGCGATCGTATTCAAGACCTTCTCCAAAATAATGGCGCAGCGCCGGGGAAAGATGCTGACGTTTATGGCCAAGTGGTCAAACAACGTGCCTGGACAGAATGAAATCGCCTCGTGATCCTCGCTATGCCCGCTATCGCTTTCCGGCTGAAGTGATCAGCGATGCCATCTGGTTGTACTTCCGATTCCCGCTCAGTCTGCGGATGGTCGAGGAGATGCTGGCAGCCCGAGGCATCCTGGTGGCACCGTCATGTTAACCGGTGGGTGACCGGATCGAGGCATATGTGAGGGATGAAAAATGCTCGTCATCCTCGCTAC
>NZ_JAERQD010000113.1 GCF_016735695.1 Microvirga zambiensis WSM3693
GTCGTGGTCGGCAAGATCAACGACAACACGAAGTCCGACACCTTCGGCTTCAATGCCCAGACGGAAGAGTACGTCGACCTGCTCCAGGCCGGCATCGTCGATCCGGCGAAGGTCGTGCGCACGGCTCTGCAGAACGCGGCGTCAGTGGCAGGCCTCCTCGTCACGACCGAGGCCATGGTTGCCGACGCTCCGAAGAAGGAGGCCGCTCCGGCCATGCCGGGTGGTATGGGAGGTGGCATGGGGGGCATGGACTTCTAATCCTACTCTCATTATCCCATAGGAAGGGCTCCGGATCACTCCGGGGCCTTTTTCTTTTGCATCTGACCGTGAAACGCAGATCGTTCGGACGGCATCGTCGCGCGAGCAGAGCCGCCCTTCATGGACAGCATCAGCTTCCGCCGGTCTACTCTCTCAACGGATATGCGCGTCGTAATCGCTTTTCGCGCTCGTCCGCTTCGGGCTCGGCTTGTGCGAAGGCTTCGGCGCCATGGTCGTCTCGGATCGGCAGAAATCGACCGCGGCCTCGAGGAAGGCCTGTCGGGCTTGTGAGTGTTGGCTGACCGCCTTGATCCAGGGCTTGTCCGCGACGAGTGTGACCAGCCGCTCAGGCATCAGGCGGCGCTTCTCTTCCTCGGCTGCCACCATCCGTTCGTACGCCTTCAGCAGGTTCGATGGTTTGGCCATGGACACTCCGGACAATGACGGTCGACGGGCTGGACAGTTTTCTGACACGCCTTTCGTAGTTTACCGGAGATCGCTCTAGCGATCGTTAAGTCGCGTCGGCAGCCTCGCGGAGGCAGTCAGCTTGCCGTATGACAAGCTACCGCTGGGCTGCCGGAATCAGTCCCGCCGTCCGAGCATCCAGTCTCCTACCTCATCAAAAGCGTCAAACGCGCGGTTGGTCAGGCGCCGGGGACCGGCGAGCAACCCCTCCTCATGCTCCACAACGTCGGGATAGGGACGGGGGGAAGGCACCTCACGGTATTCGCCAAATGCGTCGATCGGCTCGTCAACCCACCAGTCCCGCTGCGGCACGGTAGGCGACATGTTTGCCGGATGTTTGCCGGTGGTATCGAGCCAACATCGTTCCTTGCTTCGACCGGTCGGCGGTTCTCAGGCAACAGGATATCCTCGACCCGGCTCAGCGCCACAGACTGCGACTGAGGCAGCGCGACCCGGTAGCCGAACTCCCGCGCGACACCCGGCAGGTTCTGGGCCGCTGCTCGGCCGGCCTCCATGCCGTGGCAAGTACTGAAATACAGCGCATGGAAGTTGGTGTTCTGTCGAATCGTCTCACGGCTCTCCTTGATCGCGAATGGCGCGAGATAGAAGGCCATGGTGCGCCCGCCCTTTCCGGCGACGATCGCCGGCTTGGTGCGCGAGCAGTACACGTACCCGTTCTCCTCACTGAGCTCTCGGCGTCCTGCTGAACTCGCATGGAAGGTCTTTACCCGCGTTTGCATCAGCGTGCCCTCCCCTGTCTTGGTCAAAGTAGCGGCCGCCACGACGGCGAACTCGTCGCAACCATCAGGGCGGCAGATCCCGCGGACGAGATCGGATCGATCATAGCTCTTGGCGAGGGCCGGAGCGGAGAGAAGGCATGCGAGGGCAACGATAGGTCTGAGCATCAACGGCCTTACGGGGACGTATGGTTAACAAAGGTTCCCATCGGGTCGCGCACGAATGTGTCGAATTCAGGCCAAGGTTCGGGACAGCTCCCTCCCACCAGCCAGCGACTTGGCATACACCAGGCGACGATGCCAGGGGCACCAGCTTGATCCCTCCTGTGTCTCGCCTCCGCAGAAGATCGCCTCGGACCGCGCGTCGGAGACGATGAAGCGACACTGCCGTGCCCGCAGCTTGAGCAGGGTCGTTCGGGTCCGCGGTGACGGCTCGCTGATCTCGGACATGGCACTAACATCCGATCCATGGACCAGAGCAACACCCAGAGGGTCAGGGAGAGTTCCCTGCCGGCGCAGGCTATCCACAGCCTGATGAAAACCTGAAGCGGTCGTCCTGTGGCAGCTGCGTGCCAATGGTGATGTCGATGATCGCAGCGGACGCTCGGGTTAGGCCGCCAGCGCGACGCGTGCGTCAGTGATCTGGAACAGATAGAACCCGTTGTACCGCACGCCAGCCTGGGCGCCCCGCTCCTCGAAGCCTGCCGGGCTTATGTCCGACGGCCGCAACGCCCGCTCGAACCGCCACTCGGCGGGAACAAGGAACCCGGGAACCGGACGGTCTTCTGGCACTGCGCAGAGAAGGTCGGGCCGCGGCCTGTTCCGAAACAGGTTGTAGCTGCAATCGCGGACGGGAGCTCTGGACAAGGCCAGCGGCTGAATGGATGGCATGGGAACCCCAAAGCCTGGCGCCTGCGAGCGGTGGCTCGTGCGCCGCGTCTGGAGCCTGTCTTACCCCAGACTGGGACAATCCGTCACTGCCCTTACGAGGTATCCAAAGCACGTCAGTCTGCAGGACGCCAAGGGTTGTCCGCCTCCTTGAGGAGCGGAGCCAATCACAATTCCAGGCGGGTGCGAGGCGAAATCATCAGGGCTATTGGCGGTTTGTTAAGACGAAGCCGAGCAGATTGCCGACATACCGCGTTGTGAAACCGCGGTCAGAGATGCACCACCTCAAGAGCAACCCTCAATAGACCGCTTGTCTCGAAGGCTTCCTGGTAGCCGCTGCCGCCAGCGGGCACATTCTTCATCAAAGGTTGAGTTTCATCGCTTGCGAAGGCCACTGGAATGTTATCTCACGAGCGTGTTTGGGCTTCCATTGATTCTCTGGCGTCGCGCAATGGATTGAGCGCATCCGGCTTGGCACGCAGGTCCGGTCTCGATGCAACGAGCTTCAACAAGTCGAAGCGGTTGAGCCCGGAAGGGCGGCAGCGATGGCCGTCCACCGAGTCCATTGCCAAGATCCTCAAAGCCACCGGATCGACCTTGGAAGACTTCCTGCGGCTCGTCGAACCGTCCGGTAACCTCCGACGCTCCCTGATCCCGATGATTGGCATGGACGAGGCCACATCCGCACAGGCGTTCACCGATGACGGCCTGCCCAACAAGGGAGCGAGCTGGGACGAGATCGAATTTCCTGATTTCGGGCACGAGAGGGTCTTTGCTCTCGAGATCACGGGTGACGGTCTCCGGCCGCTCTACCGTGATGGTGATGTTCTCGTCGTCTCGCCGACGGCCAGCACCAGGAGGGGCGACCGTCTTGTCGTGTGCACCAGAGGCGGACGGATCTTCGCGCACGAGCTCAGGCGGCGTCTGGCCACGACCCTGGAAATGACGTCACTGGCCAAAGGCCAGGAGGACGTGATCATCCCAGTCGGGGAAGTGTCCTGGACCGCCCGGATCATGTGGGCGCGCCAATAGCACGCCTCCTCCAGGAATCATGGTCTGTCCGGCAGCATCGACTGCATAGTCGAGATATGCCCATTCACCTTTGACCCGAATGTCCTGTCAACGCGTCAGAAGCCATTTGTCTTGCGTAGACCAAGCCAGACGCGTTTGCCCAATTCGAGCGCACAAGCCTGAAGTTAGGAAAACAGGATATTGGGATCGATCGATACACCGGGACCCGCCAGCATGCACCTGCTGCTGGTCAATCTGGATCGGCAAATCGCACCAGTTTCGTGAGCGCATCGTTCACGGTACTCCGGTCGATTGCGGCTTCTGGTCGAGACTGCCATCGACCGATACCAGGCCATCGTCGGCAGGCGGGTGAGGGACGTTTGGTGCGCAACAGATGGGAGTCGCATGCTGCCATGCGCGCGCTCGAAATCCGTCCGCTCCAGGGCGGATATCACAGGGAAAGCGGCATCAACGACCAGGATCCGTAGAGCTCTCGATTCCTGCACCCATGCCCATGCTTTCCCGAAAGCATCACTCCAACCCTGCGCTTCCAGCCTCCAGGGTGGTAAAGACGATATTCTCCATGAGCGGGATATCTTGCAAGGGATACTTCTGCATTAGGGCGAAGGCCGCAGCCGTCAACGTTTTCGATGGATCCTTCTTCTTCGCCGATCTGAGGATCATCGCGGTCTGCAGAAAACGCCTCGCCCAGATGTCACGCCGACCGTCAAGGAAGGCCCAGATTTTGGTTTCAGCGGTCCGGGCCGAGTGGGAACGTCGCATGATGGTGCGAGTCTCCCCCGTGTCTTCAAACCAACTGTCGATCAGCGGCAACAGCGCATCCAAAGCCTGATCGTCATTGAGCATGAGATCCAATTGCTCCGGTGTGGCAGTCTGGACGTCTCGCTGCGGATCAGCATAGTCCAACAGAGCCTGCAAATCCCTTTCCTGCGGCCGCAGGCCGTTTAAATCGCAGGCTTCCATCACGTCGATAAAGCCTGGCGCGGGCATGGACCCATTGCGCAGCCCGTCCGCCAAGGCCGCCTCCAGCAACAACTCGGCCGTCATCCGGTCGATGCGAAGGCCATTGGCTTCCTCGCGCGTGTACGAAACAATGCTGTTGGCCTCGCGCTTTGAGCGGCAGCGGATGACAAACGCATCCTTGATCCCGTACCCCGTCTTCAGGAGAATCATCGCGACAAATGTTTGCTTGTTCCGCTTTCCGACCATTGCAATGCTTTGGGCCCCGACACCATCGGTGACACTGGCCATGATATCGCCGACGATGGATTCCACCTTGTCGCGACCAGGGGCGCCAAAGAGACCTTTTCGCCGCGCCAGCTGGCCAATGTCATCGACAATGGCCCGAGCGGTGCCGGCGGGCAACCAGCCGCGAATGATGGGGAGATAGAACAGAGTCTCCACCTGTAGGCTGGTGCGCGTGAGCTTCGTATGAAGACCTGCAGCCGCAGCCTGCTGGACCAACGACGGGCCCGACAACAGCCAGTACAAGGCGCAGCTCTCGGAGAGAGGATCGTCCAACGATGCCAGATGATGGACAAGTCCGGCCTGCATCTTCTCCGGCAAGCCGGCCGTCATCTCGTTCAGGCCGTTGAAAAACTCATACGGGCCACCACCTTCAGCTTTGATGTCCGCAGCCAAAATGGCGAGAGCCTGATCGAGGTCGGGTACCGGAACCTCGGCCGGAATTTCCGCCTCGCCAGGATCGATGATCAACAGATCCGGCACCGGCAGGCCGGCACGCCGATACAGAGCAGCGATTTTCATGAGGTCAAGCGGTCCACAGGCCCCGGCGGCCATTTGAGCCGCGATGGCTCTCTCGGCATTGGTCAGGAAGGCCTTGCCGTAGGCGCTATCATTCTCGATCCCCATCCTGGCCTCGTCGAGCAACAACCCGAATATAACGATGGCATCTGGGCGACTGTCGTTGGATTGCACGACATGCGCTATGAGGGTGGTGGCAACAGCGTTACTCGCCAGCAGCTCGTGCTTCATTGCATCAAAATAAATCTGGAACTCGATCGACGACAGGTCATGTCGAAACAGTTCATCCAGGCCTGATTCAGACAAGTCGATCACTCCTGTTTTCCAAAACACGCCTGAACACTTCGTGGAGGGCTGGCGGGTGGAACTCACGTGCCTGAGATTTCTAAGGATTTGGGTGTCGAATCCCCTCCGCGTCATTTCCCCGGCATCAACCACTCTACGCTTCCGGTGCCGAGCCTGTCACTTGTCGGTGGCGGGTCCTGTCTGGTAGACGGTCCGGATGCGGCCCATGCCGGCGTGAACCCCAGAGCGAGCTGCAGCGAGGCCGTTATCCACGACACCCGCTCTGCTTCTGCCGCGCATCAGGCGTGCGACGCACCAACATGATCCGCCACGTTGGCGCCGCGGGTGCCGAGCGGCTTCGGCGCCCCCTCCGTGCTGTCCCGCGCGGTCTGGTGCTCCATCTCGGCATTGAGGTCGGCCTTAAGCAGGACGATCACCACCGACAGCCAGATCCACACCATGAAGCCGACGCCGGCATCGAGCGAACCGTAGGTCTTGTTGTAGCTGTCGAAGTTGGCCACGTACCAGGGAAAACGCTGCAAGCCAGAGTACGGCCGCCGCGGCGCTGCCCCAAGTCACCCAGCGCCACTTCGGATCGCGGCGGCTCGGGCCGTAGCGGTAGATGACCGCGAGCCATACGCCCGCCACCACGAGCAGCAGCGGCCAGCGCAGGATAGCCAGGAGGCGTTCCACCGGGGTGACGAAGCCCATGAAGGTGAGAATGACCGGGGCGACCACGACAGCCCCGATGGCCAGGACAATGAAGCCGATCATGCCGAGGGTGAGCAAGAAGGTGGTCGCGTAGAAGCGCAACAGGCTGCGCTTCTCCTTCTCGCCATAGAGCACGTTGAGCGCATCGAAAAGGGCCGCAACCCCCGAGTTCGCGCTCCAAAGTGCCACCAGGAAGCCGATCATGAAGGCGACGCCGAGCGTATCGTTGTCCTGGGTGATGATCAGGGGGATCTGCTCTCCGAGGCGGACCAGAATCCCGCCTGGCAAAATGCCGGTCAAAAGGGACAGGTGGCCCCGGATCGTGCTCGTGTCGGCAAAGAGCCCGTACAAGGAGACGATCGTGGCAATCGCTGGGAAGACCGCCAGCAGGGCGAAGAAAGCAACCCCGCCCGAGGTGGACAGGATACGGCCTTCCGAGATGCCCCAGAGCACACGCCAGAGAATGTCCTTCCAGCCACGGGCCGGGATTTCGCCAGGGGTGTTGGCCTCGCGTCCCCGGCCGGGCTCCCGGGCATGAGCGAGATCATCCGGCAGCACGCCGGGGGCGGCCTCCTCTGCGAGCTTTGAGCGCCAATCGTCGCCATGTTCGTTCATGAGGCACCGTTGAGATCCCGGAGGATATCGGTCGACAGTCGTGCCGTGTGAAGAGAATGTCTCCAGGTCTGTTTCGCACTCACCCTGAGACTGGGCTTCCGGCTTCTTTGCTCGCACAGAAAGAGGGCCGAGCTGTCCTGTGACCAACGGGTCCGGAATGCGGGTGCCGTCCCTGTTCGCACGAGCTTCCGGACGCAGCGCATCGCGGGCAAAGAAAAGCGCCCGCTTGGGGCGCTTGCAAGGTTTCGATCTAAGGAGGCAAGGAGGACTAGGATCATTGTTATAACGGGTCCGAAAAGCCAAGGTTCCCGCACGATGGGCCAACAATGCTCCAAGCCAAGCCGTATTCCTGCCAAGGTTAACCTTAAGTTAACGGCTTCCCGTAGGGGCAAACTGCGGCCCGGTGGGCCGCGTCTCGATCGACCAAAGGATCAGACGCGGCCTTTCGTCCCTAGCAATAGACGCACGGAGGCTCTCGGGATGGCTGCCACGAGACTATCTTGGGTAGACCAGTTCGCATCACCTGATATGGGTCTCATTCTCGAGATGCTCGACGGGCATCTCCGGCATTGCATGCACGACGGATCCGGCCTGTGCCTCGCGCCGATCGACATCGATTGGTTCAATGCGACACAAGTCGATCAATGACCGCCATAGCCACGAGGTTGGCGACGCGATGCTACAGCACTTTTCATCGATGTGCCGCGCGACGCTGAGCCTTAAGATCATGATCGGCCGCACCCGCGGCGACAAGTTTCTGGTCTTCTTGCCGTTTGTCAGTCCAAAGGCGACGGTGCAAATCCTGGAGCAACTCAGGGCGGACCTTCCGCCGGCCGGAAGCGGTGAGTACGTGCTGACCTCGCCTACACCTTCAGTGCCGGGGTGACTGAGGCCCTGCTCCTGGACGACAGGAATGCCGTTCTGCAGCGCGCCAATCGGGCCTTGTATGCCGCGAAAGCAGACGGTTGCAACCGCACCAGGGTCAGGTAGCCAGTACAGCAATCCCGCTCGTGAACGGGTCGCGCGAATGATCGTGTCGCGGACGCTGTCGACGTCACCAAGCCGCTGGGTGGAGACCAGCGCTCGTTGCGTTGGAGCTGAACTGACAGCAGCGGCCAGACGCTTGGTGAGCCCGCGACCACAGGCCTTCTGCGATGGCTCAACGTCCGGCGAGGAGGCAAACAGATCTGCTTTACCAGCCGCCGCCCATCATAAGTGCCCTCCAGGACATCAAATGGCCCACCCCGGACGAGATTGCGTCCGCGATATCGAGCGAGTTCCCGTCCGTGAAAGCGATTCACGCCGTCTGGCACTCACCAGATTACGCAGAGGTGAAGAAGCATTGCGAGGGCGCTGGCGAACTGGTTGTCTGGGCTGTGCTTGGAGTTCGACGCTCACGGCGCTCCTCCACGCAAAGTCCACCCCGGCCATCATTCTCTTGGCCCAAACAGCGTAGCGATCAGGCCACCACGCGCGGGAACAGACTTCACTTTATCCTGAGGTGGTTCGGAGGAAGCCCTAGTATCGGGTACTTGTTCGACCTCAGTTTCTGCGTGGGTATGGATACTAACCGGAGGCGTCTCGTTGGCCTCTTGCTTCATTTTTTCTGTCGGGGCCATCAAGATTGGATCGAACCCAGGCTCTTGCTCCATGTCGGGTGCGGCAGATAGGATCTCGACTCGCCCGGGAAAGTCGTTCCGGCACTCATAGCGGACAAAGTCTGGGAATCCGCGCGTGATGCGGTGCTCGCGGTCGAAAAGTAGCTCGTGAATGACCTCAACTACAAAGAAGCGCCCTTCCGGTGTTGTTATATCGGTCCGACTGACCACGCCTTCGCAATAGCTTCTCATCGCACCAGGAGGATGGAAGTGCACGCGCACCTCATCCCCCACCGCAATTTCTATCTTACCCATTCACCGATGCTCCACCTTTTTGCTTCGTGTGCTGAGAGGCCCACATCGCAGCCTGCGTGCGGTTGGAAGCCCCGAGCTTGCGCAGGATCGCTTTGACATGAACCTTGATGGTGGCTTCAGTGATGCCGAACTTGCGCGCGATGGCCTTGTTGGGTTCCCCTTTCATCAAGCAGTCCAGGATTTCTATCTCCCGTGCCGAGAGCTTGCGGGCCATCGGTTCCGACACCTTTGACCCATCTATTCTGTCGCCCTGAACCGGCTGATGACCGGCTTCGGGAGTCCAATTCATAATTGAGCGCAGGACTCTACAGGGCAGAACACTCTCACCGAGCATGACCAGTTCAAGAGACTTACGGAGAACCTCTGGGGCCTTGTTTGCTAAACAGAAGCCATTGACGCCAGCGTCGTTCCCCAAACGCACCAGTCTGAGGTCGAATTGATCTGCGACAGCAACGATCCGAGCCTCCGGTGATAACTCTCGCACCTGCTTGACGATCTCAAGCAGCCGACCGGTGTTCTGGTCGGCTTCGACGATGACCAAAGCAGGCACCGAAGAAAAATATTGGAACCGTCTCGGACCTACGGCAGAAACCGCGTCAGTGAGGGCAAACTGTGTCCCCTGGAGGATGTGCAGGAGTTTGGAACGCAGCAGGAGGCTGTCGGCAATCAGAGCCGTTGGAATTATCGGGGTGAGAATTCCGGATGTCGATGCCGTGTCAGACGAGCAATCATGTTCAAGTTGAAAGGTTTGTGCAGACATCCACGCTCCCTTGTCAGCTTCGTCAGTCGAGAGCAAGTAAACGACCTTTGGGAACGTTGTCTGTCATATTCCCGACAGAACTGAGCTCTCAGATAGCTCTACACTAAACTTGCTATCATGTTGCTGCAGTTGAGCTTGCCAGTAATACGGCTCGAAAGACTGGCTGATGGGGTGGAAACACGAGTGCTGCGGGATACTCAAGTTCCGGGTCACTCATAGCAGATGAGCCGCGAAGGTTAAAAACATGCTTTTCAGAAGGCATCGACCAATTTCGCGACGCGCCAAGCGATGACTGAGGCGGCTGGCTGCCGACGTTTGGTGATCTGTTAGAGACCGCAGTGGTCCAATCTGGTACAAGCAGGGTGCGTCGAACCAAATGACTGAATTTGTAGGACACCGCATATTCCGGGACGGAGATCAGATGCCAGTTCACGCGACCGGCATCGTGCAACAACCTTCGAGTATCTTGTTCATGCAGAGCGCGAATTGACGCGGGACCTCCTCTGCACCGATTTTCTTCGCTAACCTGCTGAGGAGGTCACCGAAAGGTTGCGAGGGCATGCGTAAGTTTGGGGTCTTTGCCGCCTTCACTTTGAGTTGGATCACTACATCATGCGCTGAAAGGTTGATGCATCCAGCTGCTATACCCCCACCTACGCCGCCGAAAGCTATATCCAAGCCAAGGCTCCCGAACGTGGCGGCGAAGCGTCAGGCTCTGCTTCTGCAGAAACCCCTACAGCCAACGCAAGCCCCAATTTCACGCGAACGGACTGGGGTTATCGCGCTTCCGCCACGCTCGGAACCTCCTGAACCCAGCTTCCCGGTCGCAGACCGCATACCGCCGCCTCCAGACCCTGCAGAACCGATCTTCCCCTCAATACTGCCAGCCATCGGATTATCACCGCGGGAGCCATCCGCGATTGCCGTGCCCGAAGTACCCCCAGAGGCCGCAATGCCAGCACCCTCCGATCCTGCCAAGCCGAGTTTCCCGGTAGCCACATTAATGCCTCCACTTCCGGAACCGACGGAGCCCTCCCTGCTCCCATCTTTGCAAGAGTCGCTTGCCGCTGGAAATCCAATCGCAATTCCGTTTCCAGACCCTCTGTCGTATCTTTCGCTGCGCCCACGTTTTGATTGGGTAGATACCGTTGGTGCAATCGAACTTCCGCAAAGCCCATTAATTAGAGCTCCTGACGCGGGTTCGGAGCAACGAATCCCAAGCCTGATTCAAAGCCCCTGGCCACTGAATTTGGATGGCAACTAAGCGAGCGAACACGCTTCAGTCGGTCGATGTTGTGGGGAGCGGGCAAAGCGGTTCAACGGGATGTCGTAAACTTGGCCATAAGTCAGCAGATCGCTTGTCTGGATGCTTGGCACCTCAATGTGCTTGGCAACTCTGATTGTCGCAACGCACGGGGTTTTGATTGTCGCGCAACAGGTTGGAGGGATCTCTCCGCTGACGCCCCGGCTGAGGGTTTTAAGACAGCACCCTTGGCCAGGGCGCTTCAACATGCACCTAGCCTGTCGGTTGAAGGACAGGACAGCACAGGGATTGGCCGGCAGGAGAGAGCGCCGTGGCCCGTTATTATTTCGATGTCCAGAACGGGAAGCCGCCCCTACGTGATGACGAGGGCGCCGAGTTCAACAGCTTGGAGGCCGCGGTTCAGGCGGCAGCCCGCTCAGTGGCTGGAAATCGGCACAAGCCGGCTGGCAAGAGGCGATTTCAGTGATGTTGTGATTGAGGTGCGGGACGATCAGAACCAGCGTGTCGCCACCGTGACCGCCTCGATGAAGATCGATCGACACAATCCCTGTCATGAGGGACCACATTCCTGGAGTGTGTGAGCCCGAGCGATGAACCCTCTCATACCCGGAATCGGCAAGGGTCAAGTGACCCTGGGCAGCTTGGCCGTATTGGCAACCAACCATCGGCCAGTTCCGTTGTCTTCCACGTGTGACGCTCGGAGATTTCCGA
>NZ_JAERQD010000114.1 GCF_016735695.1 Microvirga zambiensis WSM3693
ATATAGCCAAGATTGGGAATGATGTCAAGAACAAAGTGAGAACATAACATCACGCTCTCACTGCCCATCCCCACCCCCGCGCCGTTATGGCCGTCCCCGGACTTGGTCCGGGGATCAGCTCGGCCATCCCGATCCGAAAGACGCCACGCTCCACCGCATCGAGATCACCGGCACTGATCCCCGGAACAAGTCCGGGGAGGTGATGACGTGAGAGGGTGGGATTGAGCCAAGACTTGGTTCCCCGGAACAAGTCCGGGGATGACGGCAGAGGGTGGCGCAAGCCTGGGCATGACGGTGAAGGATGGGATGACGAGGAGGGGACAGTGATGATGTGGCAGGGTGAGGACACTCTCGTTGTCATTCCCGTTCCCGCGGATCGGGAATGACAACGACGAGCCGTGTCACTCCACGAACCAGGGATAGGTCCAGGTCTCCGTCAGCGCCCGATTGCCGGCGCGCAGGAAGGCGCGGAGATCCGTGGACTGGCCCGGCTCCAGCTTCACGTCGATGGCGGCGCGGAAGCCCTGCGTATGAGGGTTGGGCATGACGAACGTATTGGTGATCTGGCCGACCGAGGTGGAGGGAATCAGCTGAACCTGGTCCGGCGCGCTCAGGTAATAGGCCAGGTTGCCGCCTGCGAAATCGACGATGAAGCGGCGATGCCTGGGATCGCTCGGCGCATTGGAGCCGCTGGCCCGGGGCGGCGTCTGGAAGGTGTTGACTACCTTGCCGCCCGGATGCATGGCACCGACCGCCGCCGCGGCGCGCAGGCGGTAGGAGATCACCACCTCCTGGCCCGGCTCGAAGGGCCGGTTCGGCTGCCAATAGGCGACGATGTTGTCGTGGGTCTCGTCCGGCGTCGGGATCTCGACCAACTCGACCCAGCCCTCGCCCCATTGGCCGATGGGCTCGACCCAGTAGCCGGGGCGCTGGTGATAATGCGCCTCCAGGTCCTGATAATGCTCGAACACCCGGTCGCGCTGCATCAGGCCGAAGCCGCGCGGATTGTTGTCGCTGAAGGAGGAGATCGTCTTCTTGGAGGGGTTGCGCAGGGGCCGCCAGATCCACTCGCCGGCGCCTGATTGCATGAGCAGCCCGTCCGAATCGTGGATCTCGAGGCGATAGTCGTCCGTCGGCTTCCGGTCGTTCTCGCCATCGAGATACATGGAGGTGAGGGGGGCCACACCCACGTTGGTGATGGTCTGGCGCGGGAACAGCGTCGCGGTGACGTCGAGGGTCGTTTCCTTGGACGGGTAGATGTCGAATCGATAGGCGCCGGCGACCGAGGGGCTGTCGAGCAGGGCATAGACGATGGCCCGCTCGTCGTTGGGCTTCGGCATCTCGATCCAGAACTCGCGGAAATGCGGAAATTCCTCCGCCTCGCCGCCCTCCACGTTGATCGCGAGACCGCGGGCCGAGAGGCCGTATTTCTGATCCGATCCGAGGAAGCGGAAATAGCTCGCTCCGAGGAAGGCGATGAGCTCGTCGAGCACCTTCGGGTTGTTCAGGGGATAGTGGAGCCGGAAGCCCGCAAAGCCGAGATTGACCGGCAGCGGACGTTCGATCTTGTTGCGGCCGTAGTCGAACAGCTCGCGCTGATAGGGCACCGGGGTCGGCACGCCATCGCGGATGACGTTCACCGTCACCGGGCGCTGATAGAGGAACCCGAGATGGAAAAGCTGCATCCGGAACGGGCCCTTGCCGGTGCCGAGCAGGGCCCTGTCGGTGCGGAAGCGGATGTCACGGTAATCGTCGAAGCTGAGCCGGTTCAGGGGCTCCGGCAGCTGCGACACCGGCGCCTCGAACGGGGCGCTCGCCAGCTCGCGCGCCCGGCGCACCACATCCTCGTAGCGGAACGGATTGGGCTGCGGCACACCAGTCTGCTGCGCAAAGACCGGGTGGCTGAAGGCGGACAGAGCGGTGGCGGCAAGGAGGCTTTGCAGGAGGGTGCGGCGGGACAGGGGCGTCATAATGGCGGAGCTGTTCTCGTCTCGAGGAAAAGGGCCGGGATTCAAGGGATTGATATGGGGCTCAAGCCCCATCCGTGTATCTTGGCCGCTTAATGAAGCCTGAACGGTGGTGCGGACAAGACACAGGTCCCGGCAGGGTTAAAAAAATCCTGGGAAGCCCCCGAAAAACTCTTGTGGTCCAGGGCGAATATGCTTATCTCAGCCCTGCCCAATTTCGCACGTGCCTGTGGTCGTGTGTCGGTTGGTGGGCATCCGGACAAGAGGCCGGACAGCCGCCCGAGAGCGACCTAGCTCTCGATACCCCTAACCGGCAGCCGGAGGCGAAAACCGGCGTACCTCGCTCTCAACGGGGGACGCGACTTAAAGCAACGACGAACGGGCTTTTTTGGTCTCGTTGGCCCTCCAAAGGTCAACACCGAAGAGGCTTGTTTATCATTGCCAGGCGTGCGGATGGAGTATCCCCATCCAATCCAAGGCAGCATCGTCGGGTGAAGAGCCCATCGCCGCTTCTCGTGTCTCCATCGCACGAAGCGGGATGTCGTCTTCCCCCGCTGACGCCGGACGGCAGGATTTCCTGATCGTCTGAACTTCAATCCGGAGGCTTCACAAGACCTCCATTGAACCTTTGGTGGGGAGAGCGCCATGACTCAGCGCATCCGTGAATTCCTGCGCAACCGACGTGAGGACGGCCCGTGCGTGGTCGTCGACCTCGAGGTCGTGCGCGACAACTACTCGAAGTTTGCCCGTGCGCTTCCCGACACGCGCGTGTTCTACGCCGTGAAGGCCAACCCGGAGCCGCAGGTGCTGAAGCTCCTCGCAGAGCTCGGCTCGTGCTTCGACACGGCGTCCGTGGTCGAGATCCAGCTTGCGCTGGATGCCGGCGCGACGCCTGAGCGCATCTCCTTCGGCAACACGATCAAGAAGGAGCGCGACATCGTGCGCGCCCTCGAGCTCGGCGTGCGCCTCTATGCGGTCGACTGCGAAGTCGAGGTCGAGAAGATCGCTCGTGCAGCCGCGACGGCTGGCATCGAGGCTTCCGAGGTGAAGGTGTTCTGCCGCATCCTGTGCGACGGCGCCGGTGCCGAGTGGCCGCTCTCCCGCAAGTTCGGCTGCGTGCCCGAGATGGCCGTGGACGTGCTGGAGCATGCCTATCGTCAGGGCCTGGAAGCTTACGGCGTGTCGTTCCACGTGGGTTCGCAGCAGCGCAACACGGAAGCCTGGGATCAGGCTCTCGGCTCTGCCTCCGCGATCTTCCGTGAATGCGCGCATCGCGGCATCCACCTGTCGATGGTCAATCTCGGCGGCGGCTTCCCGACGAAGTACCTGAAGACGGTCCCGATGGTCGAAGCCTATGGCGAGTCGATCTTCCGCGCGCTGTCGAAGCACTTCGGCAACCGCATCCCGGAGACGATCATCGAGCCGGGCCGCGGCATGGTCGGCAACGCGGGCATCATCGAGGCCGAGGTCGTTCTCGTCTCGAAGAAGAGCCGCGACGAGGAAGAGGTGCGCTGGGTCTATCTCGACATCGGCAAGTTCGGCGGTCTCGCCGAGACGATGGACGAGTCGATCCGCTATCCGATCCGCACGGAGCACGACGAGGACCGCAAGGTGCCGTGCGTGCTCGCGGGTCCCACCTGCGACTCGGCCGACGTTCTCTACGAGAAGGAGCCTTACCCGCTCCCCATCTCGCTGGAGATCGGCGACAAGGTGCTGATCGAGGGAACGGGCGCCTACACGACCACCTACTCGGCGGTCGCGTTCAACGGCTTCCCGCCGCTCAAGTCCTACGTGATCTAACTCACGTCCCGCCTGCCTCGCTGAATGAGGCAGGCATCAACCCAACACAGTTGTCCCGGACGGCCTGTTCAAGTTGTGAACGGGTGCGAGGGCTGTCGCTCACCCCACGTGTATTGGGAGGCCACGGCCATGATCACGATTCGCGAAGAAACCTTCCACGACGTCGACGCGCGCGAGGCGCTGCTCGATTCCTGCTTCGGAGCCGCCCGGTTCCAGAAGACCTGCGAGCGCCTGCGCGAGGGCAGGATGCCGGCCGACGGCCTGGCGCTCGTCATCGAGCGCAACAGCGAGATCATCGGCACGGTGCGCCTGTGGCACATCAGCGCCGGTGCGAACCGCGCGGCGCTGATGCTCGGCCCCATCGCCATCGATCCGTCCGTGCAGAGCCTCGGGCTTGGCGGAAAGCTCATGCGCGAGGCGCTGAAGCGCGCGAGCGGTCTCGGGCACAAGGCGGTTCTGCTGGTGGGCGATGCGCCCTATTACGAGCGCTTCGGCTTCTCGACCGAGAAGACGGGCTCGCTCTGGCTGCCCGGCCCCTACGAGCGCAATCGCTTCCTCGCGCTCGAGCTCGAGGCGGGTGCGCTCAACGGCGCGCGCGGCCTTGTCTCCGCGACCGGAGCTTTCGAGCAGAAGCCCGATCTCGGCGCGCTCGTTGCCGCGGCCGCCCAGGGCGCACTGGCAGGGATTCGTCCGTCGCTCTAATCGCTATCCCTCCGAGGGCTGCAAACGCGCGGCCCTCGGGTTGGGAAGCACGAAGGTGACGGCGGCCGCCGCGATCATGTAGGCGGCAAAGCCGAAGCAGATGGCTTCAAGCGTCACTCCCGCATCGAACAGCAGACCGATGGCGCCCGGCGTCGCGGCCGAGGCCACAACCATGATCGCGCCTGCGAGCGCACGGATCTTGCCGAGATGCGTCGTGCCGAACAATTCCGCGAGAACCGCCGCGATCACCACATTGGTGCAGCCCGAGGTGAGGCCGATCAGGCCGAAGAAGACGAGCGGCAGGAATGGCGCATCGAAGCTGGCAAGAGCAATCGAGGCCGCAATCATGCCGGCGAGATAGAAATGGCTGAGACGAACCGCACCGAACCTGTCGACGAAGCTGCCGGCGCTCATGGCGACGACCACGGAGACCAGCGCGAAGAGCGTGATGCTGCTCGCGAGCAGTTCCAGCGACCAGCCCTTCATTTCGGCGATGAAGCGCTGATGGAAGAAATAGGCCGTCATGATCGCCGGATAGCCGATCATGGTGGGAATGAGCGCGAGGAAGCGCCAGTCGCGCAGGATGTCGCTCCAGCGCGGGCCGGCATCGCCCATGGTTCTCCTGCGCGTCGTTTCCTCGACGTCAGGATTCCCGGCCTTGAGCAGGAAGCCGAGCAGCCAGCCGGCGACCAGTGCCATGACGATCACCAGCGCGGCGATGCGCCAGGTGCCGGTCCATCCGAAGGCCGCGATCGAGGCGAGGGCGACGGCCGGCAGGGTCGCCTCGCCCGCGGGAAAGCCGAGGGCGGCGACGCCGAGCGCCCGGCCGCGCACGCCCTCATGCAGGCGCGCGGTGCTCATCACGCCGGCATGGCTGAGCATGCCCTGGCCGAAGAGGCGAAGCGCGAACAGGCTCAAGCCCAGCATGAGGAGATTGGGCGCGAAGGACAGGCTGATGGCGGCAGCCGTCAGGCCCAGCATGGCCGTGGTGGCGTAAAGCCTTATGTCGACCCGGTCGATCACGCTGCCGACCCAGATCATCAAGAGGCCCGAGGACAGAGTCGCGAGGGAGTAGATCGAGCCGAAGGCGCCATGCGTCAGGCCGAACGCCGCGCGGATATCGGGGCCCGACAGGGAGATGAAGAAGGTCTGGCCGAAGGAGGACAGGAAGGTCAGAGCGAAGCCGAGTCCGATAATGCGCCAGTAGTTCTTGAGAAGATCGTGAAATTTCATCGGTCGCGGCCGGGAGAGAAACGGTGAGGCCGCCATCATGAAGCTTTGTTTCACGATGTCGAGCGTCAATCGAACATGTCAGAGGCGCAATCGTCATGCAGCCTTCGCCATCCTCAGGCGACAATGCCCGCAGGTGCGGGAAGGCGCCTCGGGGCATTGACCCTGGGGGCTCCGCAATCCTAGATGCGCCCGAAACATTTATCCGGCGTTTAGCTTTCACTACCTCTGATTTCGTAAAGGAGACAGATCAGATGACCACTTGGCCCGTCCACGGTCGCATCACCGGCCCCATCGTCATGATCGGCTTCGGCTCGATCGGCCAGGGAACCCTGCCGCTCATCGAACGTCATTTCGAGTACGACAAGAGCCGCTTCGTGGTCATCGATCCGCAGGAGAAGCACAGGGAGCTGCTCGACGAGCGCGGCATCCGCTTCATCCAGCAGGCGGTGACGAAGGACAATTACCGCGAGCTGCTCACGCCTCTGCTGACCGCAGGCGGCGGGCAGGGCTTCTGCGTCAATCTTTCGGTGGACACGGGCTCCGTCGACATCATGGAGCTGTGCCGCTCGCTCAACTGCTTCTACATCGACACCGTGAACGAGCCCTGGCCCGGCTTCTATTTCGACAAGAGCAAAGGGCCGGAATCGCGCACGAATTACGCCCTGCGCGAAATCACCATGGCGGCGCGCAAGCGCAATCCGGGCGGCACCACGGCCGTGTCGTGCTGCGGCGCCAACCCGGGCATGGTGTCCTGGTTCGTCAAGCAGGCGCTGGTGAATGTCGCCGGCGAACTCGGTGTCGCGTACGACGAGCCGAAGAGCCGCGAGGACTGGGCGCGCCTGGCGCAAAAAGTCGGCGTGAAGGGCATCCACATCGCCGAGCGCGACACGCAGCGCGCCAAGTCCGAAAAGCCCATGGGCGTTTTCGTCAACACCTGGTCGGTCGACGGCTTCGTATCGGAGGGCCTGCAGCCGGCCGAGCTCGGCTGGGGCACGCATGAAAAATGGATGCCGGAGAATGCCGGTACGCTTGGGCCCGATGCGCAGGCGATCTATCTGCTCCAGCCCGGCGCCAACACCCGCGTGCGCACCTGGTGCCCGACGCCCGGCTCTCAATACGGCTTCCTCGTCACCCACAACGAGTCGATCTCGATCTCGGATTATTTCACCGTGCGCGAGAACGGGAAGGCGGTGTACCGCCCGACCTGCCACTACGCCTATCATCCCTGCAACGAGGCGGTGCTCTCGCTGCACGAGATGTTCGGCAGCGCCGGCAAGTTCCAGGAGACGCAGCACATCCTCGACGAGAACGAGATCGTCGACGGCATCGACGAGCTCGGCGTGCTGCTCTACGGCCACGGCAAGAACGCCTATTGGTACGGCTCGCAGCTCTCCATCGAGGAGACCCGCCGCGTCGCGCCCTACCAGAACGCCACCGGCCTTCAGGTGACCTCCGCCGTGCTCGCCGGCATGGTCTGGGCGCTGGAGAATCCCGAAGCCGGCATCGTCGAGGCCGACGAGATGGATTTCCGCCGCTGCCTCGAAGTGCAGCTGCCCTATCTCGGTCCGGTGAACGGCTACTACACCGACTGGACCCCGCTCACGGACCGTCCCGGCTTCTTCCCGGAGGACATCGATTCCTCCGATCCGTGGCAGTTCCGGAACGTTCTGGTGCGGTAACCATGTGCGTCATGGCCGGCCTTGAGCCGGCCATCCACGTCTTCTACCTTCAACCAAGCAAGGCGTGGATACCCGGGATGATCCCCGGATCAAGTCCGGGGACGGCCACGACGAGTGGAGAGTACTGACGAAATGCCCCATTTCGAGGAATTCTACGCCAACAAGCTCCGTGGCGGTCTCGGCGTCGTCGATGCTGACAGCGTGCTCGATCTGCGGAGCGCCGGTCGCGAACAGGCGGCGGCCTCGATCCAGGACATGCTCGAGCGCAGCCGTTTTGCCACGCCAAAATCCGTCGCGATCCGCCTCAATCCGCCGGCAGAGGGCGGCGGCGAAACCCTCTTCCAGCCGATCGGCAAGGCCCTCCTGGAGGCCAAGAAGCGCGGCTGGATCGCCCGGCTGCAGACCCTTCCGGCCCAGGATGGATTGGGCTTTTACGTAGTGCTGGCCGGAAAGCCGGAGCGCGAGGCGTAACAGGTCAATCAAATATCGGTCTCATCCTGAGGAGGTCACGAAGTGACCATCTCGAAGGAGGATCGAGTGCTCCCTGGAACCTCCTTCGAGACGCAGCTTCGCTGCTCCTCAGGATGAGGGTTAGAGAGTTGGCTCAGGAAAACGATTAAACCCTTGCCGCTTGACGCGGCCGTCGCCACAGGCTGCGGAGAAAACCCGTCAGCAGAAGAAGGCCACCCCAAACGGCGATGAAGCCGATGGCGGCCGAGAGCAGCCCTTCCTCCGTCACCGGCACGGCCGGCTCGAAATCGCGATAGACCGCTTCCATCACATCCCGGTCGCCATCGCGCATCATCAGAGCGACGCGCGAGAAGGGACCTGACTGCATCATGGTCTGGCGGTGCATCTCAAGCCGCCCAAGGCGCTCCACATTGGCCTGCATGGCAGCGCCCTGACGGCTGACGAAATCGTCCGCGTTCGAGCGCAGGCGCGTGATCGCGCTTTCCGTCGTCTCGCCGCTTGCTCTCGCATCCCCGTCGAAGCGCGAGACCACCTGGCGCAATTCGTCGATCGCACCGCCGACGCGCTGACGGTATTGCTGCGCGAATTCAGGCCCCTGCGACGCGACGATGCCGCCGCACAGACCGCAGCCGAAGGCGATGATGCGAACGATCCTGGACAAGCTTGACCTCTTCGAAGGGGAAACGGTTCCGCAAGCCAACTGGTTCTGAAACAGAAACCTCGGCCTTGCTAGTCCTTCGAGGCGGGTTGCCGGGACGGCTCTGCCGAGGCCACGTCGTCGAGATTGACGCCATACTTCTTGCCCAGCGTGGCCCGCAGCTGCCGGAAATTGGCTTCGAAGAACAGCTTTGTGGCCGCGATCTCCTGCCTGACGCCTTCCTGATATTTCAAATAGTCGATTTTGGTGATCCGCTCTTCATAATTGAAGCGATGGCGCGCGCCGGCGAAACTCGCAACGTAAAGAGAAAGCGAGAAGCCGATGGTCGCGAGGCAGACGAGCAGGCGCGACAGCGCTCCCCGGCTGCCGAGGATATAGGCGAGCATGCCTGCGACGAGGGTCAGCACCGCCGGCAGTACGGCGGCCACGGCCGGCTCGCGGCTGTTTGACATGTTGTAGCCGATGACCCAGCCGAGCGAGCTGAGGGCAAAGATGCTGAGAAAGGAGAGCGGGAAAAGATGTCTCGTTCTCTTCTTGAGGGTGATGGCCGCAATGACGAAGGTCAGCGTCAGCAGAAAGACGAAAACCTCCCCCATCAATCTCAAGGATTCATGAGGCAGGTCCAGAGGCTGCCATTCCATCACCGAAATCCCTCAGGGCGTTGAAAGTTCGGCGGAACATGCAGATTGCGGTCCGGCTTGATCTCGGCCGGAGGATAGATGACTGGCGACTCCCGGTTCGGTACGCCTATGGGGTCTTGCGGCGAAGGCGTTGGACCGGTGTGCCCCTTCACGCATGCAAAGAATTCGTCAGGGGTCGCTTTATCGGCGCAATGATCGGCCCGAGCCTCGCCCTCCGAGAGAATGAAGCCGCTGGCGCAGGAAGCGAGCAGCAAGGTCCAGGTCTGCATGGCGCGCCCTCCATGAGGAGTTGCGCAATATTTAACATAAAACCCTTGGTTGCGAAACGGGAGCTGAGCCGTTCAGTCGGGCTCGTTGGAGGTAGTCGCCGCGTCGGCGATATCCTCGGCCATGACCTCGTCGAGAGGCTTGGCAACCTTGAGTGCTCGCGTCTTCCTGCCCGGCTCCATCACCAGGATCACGGTTTCGATGCCCGGGCAGCCGGGATCGTTGCAGACGATCTCGTTGACGGCGAAGGCGGTGTCCGGCGAGACCTGAAGGGCTGCGCGCGCGAGGTCCTTCACCCGGTCGATGCCCTGCCTGTCGGGCTTCGGCAGACCGAAGGTGCCGCGCATGAAGGCGCCGAAGAGAGCCACCGGCGATCTCACGCGGGCAGGGTCAGGATGCCGCCCTGACCGTCCTCGCAGCCGAAGGCGAGGCGCTTTCCGCCCTTGTCCCAGGTCATCGCCGTGATTCCGCTGTCCTTCACGGCGGAGCGCACGAGAAGCTCGGAGGCATCGTTGAGGCGGATGAGGAGAATGCAGCCGTCCTCGTAGCCTACCGCCAGCACATAGGTGTTGGGATGGAAGGCTACGTAGCTGACCTTGGCGGGCCTGACGCCGCATTCCCGCGGCGCCTTGCCCATCGGGCCTTCCTTCGATTCGAAGGGCCAGATGATGGCCGCCTCGGCACCGGAGGTGGCAAGCCACTTTCCGTCCCCCGACCAGGAAAAGGAGCGCGTCTTCGAGGGGTAGCCGCTCATGCGCATATGGCCCTTGTCGGGGATGAGCCGCCAGCCGTGGAGCGCGTTCTCCTGCATGGAGGTCACGACGAAGCGGGCATCCGGCGACCAGGTGACGTCGAGATGCGAGCCCTTCCACTCCAGGAATTCGGGCTTCGCCTCCGTGTTGGGGAACCACAGGGTCGCGCCGTTGTAGTGGGAAATCGCCAGCCGGTAGCCCTTCGGCGCGAAGGCGAGGCCACGGGCCGCGGAGGGAACCTCGAGACTCTTTTCCCGGCCCTTGTCGTCGCGGGCGACGACCCGCTTGCCGGCCCCGTAGGCGAAGGCGCCGCCTGCGTTCACGGCAAGCGAATCGATCCAGGTGTTCTTGGTCTCGGCAAGCGTCTTCGTGGAGCCGTCGGCGCCTGTTACGGCGACGCGACCGTCATCGCCGCCGGTGACGAAGCGCTCGCCGTCGCTTGCCGCCACCAATACGCCTCCACCGGGATGCGCCTCGACGCGATGGCTTTCGCCATCCTTGACCAGCAGCACGCCGCCATCGCCGAGGCCGAAGGCCGCCGTGCTCTTCAGCCATGCGACGGCGGTGACGTTGGCGCCCGCATCGAGCGGCGCGACGTTCTGGGTGAGAGAAGGAGCAGTTCCGGAACTCATCGAGGCGATCCCTTTTGCGGGAGCGATAGCATGATTTGCGGGGAGGGTGTCATCCTGTCATGCGGCGCGCGTCTCCCTCTCCCGTTTGGGAGAGGGTCGGAGTGAGCGACTGTCTTGTTGGTCAAGGGTTTTGTTGGCGCCATGGCTGGTTCTCGCGCAGGACGGCGTTGAGGATGGT
>NZ_JAERQD010000115.1 GCF_016735695.1 Microvirga zambiensis WSM3693
AAGAAGGATCAACTCCGCGAAGCCGCTTAGCCAGCCTGACCGGCCGCCCCGCTTTGCAGAACTTGACGCACACAATCGCATCCCCATATGAGATTTTCGTTGGCTTTGGGCAGTTAACACGAGATTCCAGCTCAAAAACGGTGCTTGGATTTGGAACGAGTTGAGCCCAGCCGGTCAACAAACGACCGGAGGGGTTGATTGGGCATCAACACCAGGCAGAGCATCGCGTGAGCCGGAATGGAGCAGGGCAGGGAATTCCCGGAACCGTCTGACATTGGCAGGTAATTTGAGATCCCAAAGCCTCAGAGTCTCACGCCAAGATGGCTGCGGCTGCTCCAAAATCGGGAATCTCAACCCAACATGCTCAGCGGCAGACGTTCTACGATTCGGTT
Source organism: Microvirga zambiensis WSM3693 (assembly GCF_016735695.1). Lineage (GTDB taxonomy): Bacteria > Pseudomonadota > Alphaproteobacteria > Rhizobiales > Beijerinckiaceae > Microvirga > Microvirga zambiensis. Next base: position 393 of record NZ_JAERQD010000115.1, read on the forward strand.
TGCCGTCTCGCGGTCTGTGAGCTCAGAGAGGCGGCGGTTGGACCTGAATTCTCGTTCTGGAGGAAATAGGTGTTGATCAGGGCAGTAACCCTTCAGCCCAGCGCCTGATCCTCTTCGAAGCCCTCTATGCCAAGGATCTCGAGCCTGAGGTCAAAATCCGGGTCGCAGATCAAGATAGCCGGATCGATCTCGTCGCCTTCTTCCTTCAGCCCCTTGAAAGCCGCTTCCGCGACGGCGAGAGCCTTGGCGGCCGCTTCGTTCTGCGTGGCGCTTGGAACAGAGGGCAGTCTCTCCAGGCCCTGGAAGTACCGCACAGCGTCTTCACCTGCCTGCTCCGCTGCCTGGATGCTGGGGGTGACTGTCACCCGTGAGAGCAAGTTGGTGATGTGGGCCCTGATATTGCGGGCATGCATGGCACGGCTGACAAGTTCCACGAGCAATGAAGGACTCTCTGCGCCATGTCGATTTCGGCTTGGAGGACGTCGGGAAGCGGATCGGCCATGGAGAGCCCTTGTGTCTGACGATGTCCGCGGCGTGGGGCTGGAGCCTAACCCTCACCCTGCGTCTTGGGCACCTTGATCAGCTTGAAGGACGGGACCCAACACACCGCCTCATGCTCTCCAATCCGGCGCGTTTCCGTTAACTTGGGAGCCATCCTGGGCTCCCGGCTGATGAGCCGGGAGCGTGTGCTGGTTGGAGCGAGAGCGATGCTTATGCCACGCGGCTGAAGCGCTGGGCCGCTTTGTCGGCCTGCGCGGTCACGGTGCGGGCGGCCTCATCGGCCATCTGGATCGTGAGCTCGGCGATGCGCCGGCTGTTCTCGACCGTCTGCTCCAGGTTGTCGCGCACAAGGGAGGTTTGCACTTCGACCAGGTCCGTCATCGACCGGCAGCGGCCGAGCGCCCGCAGGCCATCCAGATTGCGCTGCAGGCGCTTTTGGCTGCGGTCGACCGCCTCGCGCGAAACGTCCTGCAGGCCGCGCGCCAGGGTCGTGCTGGCTTGGGACACAGCCCGCAGGTTGTGCGCCGCCTCTTCGCTCAACCCGAGTGCTTCACCGTCGGCACGGCCAAAGATCTGCCAGTTCGGGCCGGTGCTGCGGCGGGCCAGCTCCGAGAACGCCCCGAAGCTGGTCTCGATCGCGTCCTGCATGGCCCGCGCCATGGTTTGCGCGCCGTCCACGCTGGCGCGCAGTGTCTCCGCCACGTCCTGCGTCACCCGCTGGGCGGCGTCGTCCTGCTCGCGGGCCTGTCGGGCCTCGGTGCGTTTGGTTTCGTCAAAGTTCGCCATCTCATCCTCCACTCTCTCGGCTACGGCATGAACTTCCTCGTCGCTCAACACCTTGAGCACGGCGGGAAGCAGTTCCTTCTGGTCGTTACGGATGTGCTGCTGGAAGGCTCGTCTGAGCTCGGTCACTTGGCTGATGAACTCAGCGCTGTTCTTGGGCCTGCGCTCCAACTCGCCTAAGAGCGCGGCCGTTTCCTCATAATCATTGATGGCCTCTCGCAGGAGATCATGCATCCCGTGCTGTCGCAGCACCGGGAACAGGTGTTCTTCCTGAAGGCTGGCGAGAAGTTCCAGCTCTGCCTTCAGGTCCGTAAACAGCCGCTCACGGGTTTTGAGCGCGGTGTTGGATGTGGCGAGGAGCTTCTCGAAGAGTTCGTTGGCCCTGTCCGGCGGTGTTTGGGGGAAGCGTCCGGTCGTCGTCATTGTCCCTCGCAAGCTGTGACGGAGACAGTCTCAAGCGCTGCAGCTTGGACCCTGGCTTGTGACACTGGTATGTCGGTTGTCCCAAAACGCGCGACGCATACCGCTCGAGCAGACGAAGCAACAAGGGATCATTAAGTACCGATCGCTTTGTCGTGCGTCCAATGGCCACCGGTTAGGGACTCATGCCCAACGCTCGGTCGCGCTGCGCGATCCATTCTTGGTTTTATCGACACAGATTCGTTCATCGACCGTGCCCCATGTTCCAACCGAGTTCATCACGCAGAACCGGACTGCGAATTTCGGGCTCCTCGACGAGGGCATTCTCTACGTCGCCAAGTGCAACCCGGACGGCAAGGGCACCTGGCTGCCGATGGTTTATGGCCAGAGGCCGCTCACCGAGGCGAACAGCTTCAGGAGCGAGGCCGATGTGCTGATCGAGACCCGCCGCGCCGCGGACCTTCTCGGCGCGACCAAGATGGATCGCCCCAAGGATATCGAGGCTAATCCTCAGACCAACCACGTCTACGTCATGCTGACGAACAACACACGCCGCAAGGACGATCAGGTCGATGCCGCCAATCCGCGCGGGAACAACGCTTTCGGCCACAACGTCGAGATGATACCAGACGGCGGCGAGTTGTGCGGCCCCTTCTTCACTCCGGACGACGAGTCGCTGGTCCTCTCCGTGCAGCAGCCCGGTGAGGCGGAGGAAGGTGCGACAGCGACCTTCGACAATCCCATCACCCGCCGGCCGGCGATCCTGTCGCTGCTCCAATCCTTGCCATGATCCCTGAGGCAGGCTGCACTTCACGCCGCGAGCCGTTCGGCATTGGATCCGAAATGGTCGATGTACCGCTTGTTGATCGCTGACACGGGCAAGACGACCAGAACATCAGTGGTGCCGAACTGCCGATCGATCACCGCACCATCTCCGAAGGTGGCCCCAACCCGGAGATAGCCCTTGATCAGCGGCGGGAGGGCATGAAGGGCAAGCCGTGGGTCGACCACTTCTTTCGCGAGCATATCCATGGCGATGTAGCGCTCTGGACGAGCACGGGCTCTCCAGGCTTCAGGAGCCCGCGCGTAGTGGTGCAGAAAGCTCAAGGGCAGGGCAAGCTTCTGCGGATCCGTCCCCTCGAGGCTGGCGCAGCCGATCATGGCATCGATGCGGTGGTGCAGCACGTAGGCCCAGATCCCATGCCACAGCAATTCGACGGTGCGCTTGCTGCGATAGGGCTTGAGCACACAGGAGCGGCCAAGCTCCAGGAAGCGCAGGTTGGGGTGAGCCTGCAGCAGGGGAGTGATGTCGTATTCGCCCCTGGTGTAGAACCCGCCATGGCACTCGGCGACCTCCCGGCGGAGCAGGCGATAGGTGCCCACCACCTTCGGCTTGGAAGGCCGGAGGGGGTCACACGTCAGGTCGTGGTCGAGGACGAGAAGGTGGTCGCAGACGGCATCGTACTCATCCATGTCCCGACCTATGAACCGGGACATTCGGCCCGGAACAGCCGACATCTCCTTGTAGAAGACCTCGAACCGCAATCGCTGGGCGGACCGGATCTCCTCCGCGCTCGTGGCGAGCCGGACTTCAAGCGAGCCTATGCGCCCGAGCACGGGATGAGGGGCTTCATCGGTCGGAATGATCGTGCCGGGCCTCGGCTGCAGCGCGCCATGAGCCTCATCGCCAAGTCTCGGCCCCAACGGCAACGCGTACCCCAACCCGGCGTGCATCGGGCCGACAGCCATGACTTGACTCAGCACATGAGAGAGCAGCATTGAAACTCCGCTTCGCGGCCCGGGGTCGATCCTCATCAGCCGCATGCCGGACAAGCTCAACCACAGGCCTTCAACAGTTCTGTGACAGATCCTATACTGACTTGGGAAAGGGACAGACCACTGCCGACAAGCTGGTGCGGGATCGCTTGAAGAAGCACCAGGGCAGCAATTGTGCTGCGTTGAAGCCAAGAGGCTGGGACGTACACTGTCGTCATACGCCCGTGAAATGCCCGCCCTGATCAGCGGAGCCGACATGCAGCACTCCTACTACTTCCATCGGACGAACGGGCACGGCTTGTATCCTGACCCCATGGGCCTTGTGCTGGATAGGCCCGCCGCTCGCCGGCATGCCCTTGAGGATGCCCGCGCCCCGCTTGAGAGTTGGATGATCCGGAGCGCACTGCCCTGGCGGATCGAGGTGCAGGACAGCGCTGGCGTCATCGTGTGCAGTGTCGCTCGGGCTGAGACTGCTGTCTCGGAGGCCCGCCCTCTGTTTTACTCTGAGCGAAATCCAGGCGGGTCGGTGAGCCATGCCCTCGAAGGCGCCGGCTGATTGTCAGATCAGGTCCGCACGGTGCAGGTGGTCCTCAACCAAGGTCTGGTGCTGACCTGCGAAGCCTGTGAGCATTCTGACTTTCATGGTTGAGCGCTTTTGGGCTTTCGTCCAGCGGTAGAGCCTCCGCGTCAGGAGCCCTGCGGGTTAAGGGAGGCGAGAAAAGCCTCGACCGCTGGCAGCCCGCCGGGTGCCAGCAGCGTGGTGTGGCCGGCCCCCGCGACCCTGACGAAGCGCTTCGGCGCGGTGGCCGCCTGGTAGAGCGCCTCGCCATAGCGGATCGGGATGTCCCGGTCCTCGCTGCCATGCAGCACGAGGAGAGGCACCTTGATCTGGCCGACGATGTCAATCGAGCGGTACTGGTCCCGCATGAGCCAGCGCACCGGCACAAGCGGGTACCGGTCCGCGGCGATCGCAGCCGCCGTCGTGTAGGGTGCATCGAGGATGAGACCGGCGGCCCGGATCTCGGTCGCCAGCCGCACCGCGATCCCGCTGCCGAGGGACTCGCCGAAGAGCACGATGCGGGAGGGCGACACCTGTCTCGTGAGCCAGGCATAAGCCGTGCGGGCGTCCGAGTGCAGGCCCGCCTCGTGCGGCCGCCCCGTCGAGCCCCAGAAGCCCCGATAGGCCACCATCAGGACCCCGTGGCCTGTCGCGCCCAGAAGCCTCGCCCGCGCGCGGCGCGTGTTGTCGGGATCGTCGTTGCCGGGAAAGTAGAGGATGGTCAGCTTGCCCGCTTCGGGCGCCTTCCACCAGGCGACCAGATGCTCCCCGTCCGGGGTGTCGAGACGCAGCGTCTCGAAGCCTGCCACATCTGCCGTGATGCTCGCGACCGGCTGGCCGGCCGCGGGATAGAGCAGCCGGTCCTGTGCGAGATAAAGTGTACCAACAAGGCCGACATAGAGTGCGGCCAGCGCCAGGGTGCCGCACGCTAAGACGCGCCCGAGCCGCATGGCGCCTAGCGGGCGGGCTCAGATGCGCGCAGGTCAGCGAGCCTGACGCTCGTGCGCCGCACCACCTCGCCGGCCTCGTTGCGGAGCGACAGCGCCACTACGCCCTCCCACCAGTCAACGTCCACCGTGCCGAAGTTCGCCGCGCCGTAGACGGCGCCCAACCGGTTCGGGCCTGCCTCGCGGTTGCCGGGAAAGACCTGATTGAGGCCGCTCGAGGTGATCTCAACGAGCGGATAGGGCGTGCCGCTCATCTCGCGGTAAAGGCCGCCGATGTGCCGGTCGCCTGAGATGAACACCACGCCGTTCGCGCCGGTCTCGCGCACGAGATCGTAGAGTCGCTGACGCTCGCGCGGGAAGTTGCCCCAGCGCTCCCAGCCATGCCCCTCCGCTACGACTTGAATGGATGACACGATGAGGCGCAATTCCGCTGGCTCCCGCAGGCGGTCGGCAAGCCATTGCCACTGCTCGGCGCCGAGCATGGTCTTGGCGGGATCGTCATCCGGGATGTAGCGTTCGCGGCCTGCGGCGTTGCGCTCGTTGGTGGGCTTCAAGGGAGAGCGGAAGAAACGGGTGTCGAGCAGGATCACCTGCACACGCTGCCCCTCAGGTCCGAAGGTCTGGGCATGATAGACGCCATCACGGTTGTGGCGCGGGTCCGACAGAGGCACATCCCAGAACTGGAGAAAGAGCCGCTGGGCTTCGCGCCGGCCCGCGAAGTCCGCTCCTGCGTCATTCTTACCGTAGTCGTGATCATCCCAGGTCGCGAGAGAGGGAATGGTCGTCCGCACGCGCATGAGGCCGGGCAGCTTAGACGCTTGGGTGTAGGACTCCTGCAGTCTGTCGATGAGGTCCTCGTCCGGCACAGTCCGGCCATTGCGCACATCGCCATAGACGTTGTCGCCGGCAAACAGGAAGAGCTCCGGGCGGTAGGCGAGCACCGCGTCCCAGATCGGCTGCGGCTTCTCCTCGTCGGCACAGGAACCAAAGGCGATCCGCGTCAAGGGAGCTGGCGCGGCCTGCGCCCAGGGCTGCCCCGGCAGCAGCACTAAAAGCAGGATTGTCAGGATGAGAAGGGGCATCAATGCTCTCCTGTCATGTTGGAGCGGGCGCGTCCCAGCGTACCCGGCGACAGGAGCTCTTCAGCGGCCGCCTGTCACAAGCAGCAGAAGGATCATCACGCGAAGGAGACGAAGCTGAACCTCGGTCGAACGCCCCAGCCTTGGTTATATCGCCAGGTCGGGAGCGCGGTCTTGGACAGCAGAGCGGAGGCCATCAGAAGCCAGATTCCAATGCTCATGGCGGGCATCCTGATGGAACCGCCACAAGCCTTGGCTGACCCGGGTGAATGTAGGCCTGATGCCATGACATCCCCATGACGGCCTGGCGACGGGTGCCCGATCTCAGGAGGGGGAGGGTGCAGGACGAGGAAGCGTGGCCTGGGGTCAAACCTGTCGCCTCCCAAGCGCCATCGCGTGTGGGCGGCAGACGAGGGTCGCGCTCAGCTGAGGCTGCCAGGAACACCCTGGCTCACAGGTCGGGCATCCAGGAAGAGCCGCTGCCAACCCGCCCGGATGCTGCTATGTCAGCACCTGACAAGCAGCCAGGCTGTTGCCACCAATCCTCACCAGGAAGAGCGGGAACCATCGCGGGTTTGAGGTGAGGTGTGCGTCGAATTCCCTTGGTCGCGTTTGGTCCCTGATCCGGGGGACCGACAACAATACATCCGTGCGGCCCATGTGGTGTGGGCTGGCTGGTCTGCGCTCCGCCCGCTCTTGAAGCGCTTAGATTGATCTTTCGCGGGCGTCATCAAATTGTTATATGGCGAGGCGTTTCAGATGAGAGCCGGTATGGCAGAAGCCAAAGTTCCCAAAACAGTGGCTGGCGTGAAGCTCCCGAAGGCCTTGCGCAACTCGGATCTGGTCGCGGCCATTCTCCAGAATGACACAGCTCGCCGCCTTTTGGCTGACGTTCTGATCGCAGCCGCGGGAGCCGCAGCAGCCGTCCTGACCCGCAAGATCGCACCGTCGGCGGAGCACATCGCTGGAGCCGGAGAGGCTGTTGCAGACGCCGGCAGCAAGGCGGCTTCGGCTACAACCGACATCGCCGCGGGTCTCGTCGGCACACTCGGCCACACCGCGACAGCCGTCGCGGGCTCCCTTTTGCCGGATAGCACCGATAAGGGTAAGCGAAAGAAGCGCCGCAGGAACCGGCCTGAAGAGACGCAAGCCTGACATCCGAGACAACCGTGAAAGCGGGGTGCCGCACTGTGGCTCGGTTGGTTGAGAACTGACCCTTTCCGCGTATCATACCAAGCACCCTGATCTTGCTGTTTGATGTTGCGAATGGTTTCAGCGACAGCGGATGCGACAGTCTGCAACAGCGATTCTGAGATTTTGCTGTCGATCAGTTGGCTACTAATCGCATCCTCAACCAAGGCGCGATCCGGCCGGTCAGCAAGCCCGCGCAACCTTGATGGTCTTCGGGAGCCTTATTGGCACATTCTGGCACTGCCTGAGCGATTTCCTCGGGACGAATGCCCGCGCCTGGGGCGAAGTCTGGCACATTCCGAGCGGCTCGCCCGTGACAGGTCGGACCTTCATCACCGAGGTGCTCGCGGCCTTGGGCCAGCCGCCCCGGATGCGGCGGCTCGGACGGGGCATGATGACCCTGGCCGGCCTGTTCAATCGCCAGATCCGCGAGGCCCGTGAGGTGCTCTATCAGTTCGAGCAGCCATTCGTGATGGACACGTCTAAGTTCGAGCGCACGTTCGGGGGCTCGGTCACACCGCTGCGGGAGGGCGTTCGACAGACCATCGCCGCCCTGCAATCCACCCCCTGAAAGGAACATGAAGAGGTGTGGGGATTGATTGTGCCCAGTAGGAAGAGGGGCGTTTCAGAGCGAACGGCGATCGGCAGCCATGGCCAATCTCGTTTCCAGATCTCAGCCGACCGATCGACTGCCCACGAGACCTCTTGCTCCCCAGTCCCGCGTGAACCCGATGCAGGCGCCCGCGGCTCGCCCTCATTGAGAGATCAAAGGCATAGCCGAGGCCGTAGGGCAGACGTTTGTATTTCAGGTGGGACATTGGTGTTTCCTCGGAGGCTGCCAAACCGCTCCGGCGCCGTTCCACTGCGCTTGATGAAAGCCGCATCGCAGATCCGGAAGACGCCGCTGGCTGAGGAAAACTTCAGGGCAGTGCTTTCCAAACCGCCAAATCCCGCCGTGATGGGCAACCCGACAATTTGGCCAAACTAAGCACAATGAGTGATTGGACGGGATGCAGGCAGGAAGTATAAAATCAAAGCAGTTTGGGCCCGTACGCAGGCAGAGCGGATCAGGCGGCGTATCCCTTTAGGATGATCATGAACCGGCTGAGGTCCTCTCAAATGACCTTCAAGCTCACAGGCAATGTTCTTCTCGACTATGGCACGGCCGCGACCGCGAAACTGCTGGCCAATCTTTCGGGTCTGGTAAGCACGGGTGAGTTTTTGTGGACGGTATCTGACGAAGGTCGGACTGTCGAATGTCTGCGCCAGAACAAAGACGGCTATCACCTTCACGCTCAGTTTGAGCTCGATGATCTGATCGAGGCCGTTCCCGGAGCGGACCACGACGATGAGCTCGACCTCGAGTCAGTCGATATTGGCGATGGGCATCTCTGGCTCTGCGGCTCGCATTGCCGGGTTAGGGCGAAGCCAGAGGCTGATGACGAGCTTAATTCAGCTCTGCGCAAGCGTCCGAGCCGGCAACTGCTGGCTCGTATCAGACTCAAGAACCATGGAGGTGACCGCGCGGACGCCGCTGCGCTGCCTTTCAAAGGTAAGGGAAGTCTGCGTCAACGGCTGGCACGCGATGCCTATCTCAGTCCGTTTCTGGAACTCCCGAGTAAGGAGAACGGCTTTGATATCGAGGGTCTTGCCGTCAGTCGCGACCACGTGCACTTGGGTCTACGCGGGCCACTTGTGGACAGCATCGCGGTGGTTGTCTCGCTCGACATCACGCAAGACTTCCAGATCAAGAGCACGCGCACGCTGTTTGTCGACCTGGGTGGGCTCGGCATTCGTGAGCTTGTCACGGAAAGGGACGCAATCTTGATCCTCGCCGGACCCGTGAGCTCCGTGAGGGGACCATTCAGGCTTTACCGCTGGAAGCCGCAACACACACCAACGATCCAACGTCCATTGGAACTCTTGACATGGCCGGAGAGCTCCGAGAAGCCGGAGGGTATCTGCATCATGGATCGTGGCGATCGAAGGGAGCTCCTCGTCGTCTATGACAGCCCAAATCAAGAGGGTCGGGTCAACGGCTCGTCCTACATTGCCGATCTTGTCACCTTACCGTGACTAATATCGTGCATACGCTGATGGGTTCGCTTGAGTTAGCTTTGGAACTCCTTCCCAGACCACTTCGACATTGGCCCAGGAGGCCACGACGGCAAGTCCACCGCCTCAGCGCTGGCCGCTCTGGGGCTCGTCCTCTCCCCACGACCGGATGGAGCACACGATGCCATTGAAGAACTACGCCGTCCTCAAGGGGCGGCCGATCAACAACCGCCTGGCGACGGGCGCCAGTCCCCATTACCAAGTGCTCGTGTCCGAGAACGGCACGCTCCATCGGATCGCGATCAATGTCAGATCGCAGGACGGAAGCGAAGTCGAGTTCCTTGTGCGATCACGCTTCGAGCATCCGATCAACGACATGCTGGCGGAGCTGCCGGAGGGGCTTCATCCGATCAAGAGCCGGCCAGGCGGAGTTGCACTGGACTTTATCCGCGGCAACATCGCTCAACCCTGGGAGTTCAAGCCGCTTCCTCTCTCGGCGAGCGGACCGGATAATGACCTGAACGAGAAGATTGACGCCTATGTTCAACGCGCCATGTCCGACGAGCTGGCGATGATCTATGCCTTCGGGGAGACCTGGGGTCCGGAAGAGGACAAGGCCGATAAGTACTTCGGTTTCAAGCCGGGCCGGGGGGTGCACGACATTCATTATAACCAAGGCAATCCGCCCGGACGCTTTGCAGAGCAGAATGGCCCCTGGCAGGATGGGGGTCTCATCTTCGAGTTTCCTGGGCAACGACAATGGACCGCGATCTTTCTTATTGATCCGGCTCGGGTGCTCTTGAAATCCGCGTTCGTCGGCCCAAGTCGGCGGGATGAAGCATATAGACATGCG
>NZ_JAERQD010000116.1 GCF_016735695.1 Microvirga zambiensis WSM3693
TTTTCTCGGCATTTGGGTCCTCCTGTCTGCCTCAAGACATACTTCAAGGTGGACCAATTCAATGGGGGTGGATCATTTCTTCGGATGACCCAAAGCAGTCCTCAGAACTGTCTTTGCCTTGGATCGAGCCTGGCTCAGATGAAGAGCGAAGCCAAGTTGCACTTGGCAGATGCGCGCCATCAAAAAGTCGCGCGATACAACGATGTCGTGCTTTCGAAAGCGCTGTCGAACCCTTCGGCGCGAGCGTGCGCGGCAGGAACGCTTCAGGGGTCCACAGGAAATCGGACAACCAAGCTTGTGCCGGTGCCGTCCCCATCGGATTCGATGGTGACAGTGCCACCGAGTTGGGTGGCCATGGAGCGGATAAGGCGCGTCCCCAGACCCGATGAAGGTCCCGGCCGGCTCTCCGGCGGCAATCCAACCCCGTCATCGGCGACGGCAACCCTGAAGGTGTCTCCCCCACGGCTGAAATCGACGGTGATCGTTCCGCCGCGTTCGCCGGGGAAGGCGTACTTGAGGCTGTTCGTCAGCAGCTCATTGATTATCAGCCCGACGGGGACGATGCGCTCCTGTGGCAGTAGATGACGCTCTGCCCGCACGGTAATCGCGATCGGCCGAAGATCCACCAGCGCGGCCTTCAAGTCGTCGCAGAGCTCGGTGATGAAGTCGGCGACGTTGACTACCGCGCTGGTACCCTGGCCCAGCCGCAGGCGCTCCTGCACCCGGCTGAGGACGTGGATGCGGTCGGCGGTGGAGGTCAAGGCCGACCTCGCTGATGGGTCGTGCACCACCCGCTCTTGGAGCCGCACCAGAGCCGTCAGCATCATGAGGTCGTTCTTCATCCGGTGGCCGGCCTCCCGCAGGAGAAGATCCTTCTCCTGCTCGGCGGCCGCGAGCCGCTTGTTCGCCCGGGTAAGGCTGTGGGCGGTGGTGTGCAGGGCCTCAATGATTCCTGCTGTAGTGAACCCGATCATGAGGTACAGGATGAGGCCAAGGGTGGCCCGATGATCCTCAATCCTAAGGCTCCCGACCGGCTCAAGGAAGAAGTAGTCCGCCAGCACGGCGCTCAGAGCGACTGTGTAGAAGCCGCTGCCGCGGTTGAACAGGACGGCGTTGACGATGATGGCCATGAAGAACAGCAGGAAGGGGAATGCCGGCAGGTACGCGCTGAGGCCGATGCGCAGCACCAGCATGATCAGGACGACCAGCGTCGCGCCCAGATATCGGGCCCAGACCGGCCAGCCCCGCGTGAGGAAGGTATAGGTGAAGAGTGCTTGCATGTCCGAGCCGTCAAGCCCTGCCGACGGCCGAGGTTCCCGCTGAGGGAGGGGCGGGATGCCGGAACGGATGACGCCACGCTTCGTTAGCCCAGTCCACATTGGATCTAAAAGAGAAGGTTCAGTGCGTCATACCTTGCTTTCTACGGCCGCCGCGGTGGCGTTGGTCCTCGGGGCTGCCCCGGCCCTCGCGCAAACCCAGGCTCTCAGCTTGTCCGCCACCGCGCCATAAAGGTTCCGGCATGGCCGCAATTCCTCCGCGGCTGCCTCAGGCAGCGGGAATCCGTCGACCGACAGCTTTCCCACGCGGAGTGCATCGATTCCGAGTTCGACCGGAAGGATCCGAACCCAACAGAATAGTAGGCAGGTGTGCCTAAGCTTGGCCTTCGTTATATCCTTCGATCGCGATATCTTAACCTGTCTTGCAGGGGCGGAGCGTTGAGCAACTAATTGGTGAGCTGGCCGATCGGCGGTCTGTGGTCAGCAGTGAGATCATCCTCGCCAAGTGTCTCAGTATGCCCGAGGCCATCCGAGCAGCCGCCCAAAATGGCTTGGCGGACAGCGAGTACGACCGGGCAGTCGAGATGTGCTGGTGAACGAACCGGCGATGGGCACCGTGGCCCGGGACTCAGCGGGCAACGGCTTCGGCCGTATCTGCTCCCCCTTGCGGCGGGTCCTGGCGGCAGTCCTCGCCAGCGTGTTGCATGCGGGAGCCGCGAATCTTCAGCACCAGGATGACCGAGCTCAGCACCAGGCCAAGCGCACTGAAGATCAGCACGGGCAAGCTGCCGAGAGCGAACCCGTACAGCGTCCAGAGCAGCAGCCCGAAGGTGCGCACCGCGAACATGCGCAGGGAGATCGCCGCGACGTCACCGGTCCGGCAGCATTTCACGACCTGTGGGATGAGGCTGTAGAGGCCGATGCAGCCGGCGGCCGATCCAATCACGGTGGCGAGGGATACCTCCATGGGTCAGCGCGCTCCCGCTGCCTTGAGGCTCCGCAGCTTCAGCACTAGGATGAGACCGGCGAAGACGACGTTGAGCGCGTTGAACAGGATCACGGGCAGGCTGGCGATCATCACCCCGTGCACGATCCAGAGCCCGTAGGCGATCAGCGAGGCCACGTACATGCGCTTCGAAATCGCCTCGGTATCGCCCTCGCGCCAAGCCTTGAGCACCTGCGGCACGAAGCTCATGCTCGTGCACAGCCCCGCCGCCAAGCCCAATGCCGTCAGCCACCATGCCTGCATGTTCTGCTCCCGTCCGGTGAACGTCATCAACCGATCCGAGGGGCACGGGTTCCAGGAAAGGCGGCCTTGAAGACAAGGAGCCCCGTTCCAGCATTTGAACGGGGCCCAGGCCGCGGAAGCCGGTCAAGGAGACCTGCCCGAAAGCAGGTTGCCTCCGCAGGGACACAACCGCCCATCCTCATCAACGTTCCTCCCCAGGCCATCAGACGGAGTACGGAGCTTTGAGTGTAATGTGGATGAGGGCTTCACGCGCGTGATCATCATCTACGGCAGGCCTTTTTGCTTGGCATGAGCAGGGCCTGTGCGGGATTGGGCGCAACGTCCCACGATCACCGCCAGGGCGGCGGCAGGAGTTCAGGGAGGCATGGCAATGCTGGACACAGCGCACGTCCCTGCGGGAGACGGCAGTCCCCCCCCTCCCGGCACCCCAGCCTCCGAGGCTCTACGCCCGCACCAACAGCCCAGGGGAGGCCGCATCAGTCATGATCTGTGCGGGTCGGCTTCGAGGCACTTCCTCTTGAGGATGCCGACTACTTGCGGCTGTCGTTGTCGTACACGTTGGTGCGGCCCGTGGTCGTCCCAGAGCTAGCCGAGGTACCGGTCGTGGTCGTCCGTGACCGCCCACGCATGAAGTACCAGACGAGGCCGGCAATGATCGCCAGGCCGATGATAATCCACAGCCAGGAGGCGCCGCCATCGGTTGTTGCGGGTGCGGCGGGCGAGCCGGGCGTCGCAGGCGGCGTGGCTTGGGCGAGGGACTCGTTCACCGCAGTGAGTGTCACGATCGTCGAAGCGTAAAGCCTATTGAGCATCATGTTCCTCTCCCAGCCACAAAGGGCTACAGATCAACGTTGGCCCCAAGCCCGCGTTCCTCCCGCTGCAAGGGCCCGGATACTTCAGTCCTTGCGGTGATCGGGCCGCTCAGACCCAGCGGGACGAGACCTCCCGCTCCGTCGGCAGGCGACCGTCAGGGGTGAACTGGTCGACCGCATCAGGCAGTTCCTCCGACAGTTCGGACAGGAGTTGCTGGCGCGGTAGTCCGGTCTGCTGCTCCAACTCCTCGAGCGTGTTCGGCCCAAGCGCCTGCGAGAGTTCATCCGGGGCGATGCGTCGGTTCTGACCTGGGCTCACCCACGAGTCGACGTGGTCGCCGTAGCCGTTCTGGCGGAACTGGTCGAACAACCCACCTAGGCCGCGGCCAGCACCGCCGCCGAGCAGCCCACCCAGCAAGCCCCCGAGGCCTCCTGGAAGGGCGCTGCCGAGGCCACCGGACACCCCGCCGCCAAGACCGCCGCCCTGACCGCCGAGCATACCGCTAAGGCCGTCCTGGCCACCTAGGATGTCTCCGAGCCCGCCGCCCGGAGAGCCACCCTGCGAACCGGAGCGGTAGTGTTGGAAGGCCTTGGCCGCCAGCAGCATCATGAGCGCCCTCACGATTGGCGAGGTCGCTCCGCCTCGCCCCTGCGTCGGGTCACCTCCTGCGCCCATCATGTTCCCCAGGATCGAGTCGAGGAGTCCCATCGCAATCTCCTGTTCCGCGCCGTGTTACGTCCTAATGATGAACCCAGGAACGAAGCCTATATCGGGGAGGGAAGCCCGGCTTGGCCGGGCTTCCCAATACCGTCAGCGGGTGCGGCCGCTCGGGTTGCCCGTGGTGCCGGTCCGCGAGACGGTGTTGCCACGCTCATCCTCGACGTCGACCTCGGTCTTGCGCACGGTGTCGGAGATCGTCTCGGTGCGCTGGTCGGCTTGCTTGCGCACGACCACTTCTTCGACGACACGGGCTTCCTTCGAGACAACGGCTTCTTCGCCGCGTTCCTCGACTTCGATGGTGCGCTCCTGGAAGGGATCGCCGAGGGCGCCTGCCTGCGTCGAGCCTGATACTCGGCGGCGTTCCACGTCGACGCGCTCCTCGCGCAGGGTGACCTGCTCCTGCACCGGACGCTCGATCACGCGCGAGTGAAGACGCACACGCCCGCGGTTCACCTCGCGCTTGCCGACGTGCAGCTTCTCCTCGGCGACCGGGATCACCTCGTCGCTGTCGCGAGCCCTGGACGACGAACGATCCGTTAGCCCAGTCGTTGCGATTGCACCCGTGCCACTGGCGCCGGTCCAGCCCTCGGAGCGCCAGGTGGTCTCGCGTTCATCGAAGTCGACCGTGCCTTCGTCGTCGAGGATATCGACAATCCGGTCGACCTCCGCATCGGAAGCACGCACCGTCACCAGCGCCCCGCCGCGGCGGATGCCCTCGGCATAGGCATGGGCATCGTTCTCGTCTACGCCCGCGTCAACAAGCGCACCCGTCAGTCCACCAATGGCCGCGCCGGCTCCAGCGCCAACGAGAGTGGACACCAACCATCCCGCGGCCACCACAGGACCAAGCCCCGGGATGGCGAGCATGCCGAGGCCGGCAAGAAGTCCCGCTCCGCCGCCGGCGAGCGTGCCGACCGTAGCACCCGTTCCGGCGCCGTCGCTGACATCGTCATCATGATGGTTCGTGCCATCGAAGGTGCGGCTGGCATGCGACGAGTAGCGGTCACCCTCGTTGCTGGCGATCAGGCTGATGTCACTGCGCGGAACGCCGGCGGCCTCCAGGCGGCGGACCGCCTCCGAGGCATCCTCGTAGCGGTCAAAGAAAGATGTGAGGGTCTTGTTTGTCATGTCTGTTGTACTTTCCCGAAAAGGGTGCGGTCACGCGACCTACCCTGGTTACTGCACGGAATGGCTGATCGAGATTGGGCTTACTGAGTCTGGATGCTGCCCTTGTAGTCGATGGCCACGCTGGCGGACTTACCGTCGCGCTGGGCCTTGCCGCGCCAGATGCCCTGATCGTCCTTGCGCAGTTCAGTGACGTTGCTGAAGCCCTGCGCCTCCAGGCGGGAGCGCGCCTGCGCTTCGGTGAAGCTGTTGGCGCCCGGCTCGACCGCGCCCGTCATCTGCGGGCTGTCAGCCGGCTTGTGGGTGACGGCAGGATTGGACGAGCCACTGTTGTTCGTCGGCGGTGTCGCCGAGGTCTGAGCCATCGCTGCCGTGGTCAGGGCCGACAGGACGGCCAGAGTTGCAAAGCCGAGGCGTATCAAAGTGCTTCTCCTCTGTGTCAAACGCGTAGGGGCTCAATGTGCGACCCCGGTGACGGTTCCGAGTGCCAGGCTTGCGAGCAGGAAGCTGTTCCCGCGGAAGAAGCCGGTGCGGCTGCTCTCGAACGATGGCCCTGGTCCTTCGTCAGAGCTGGGAACTCCCCTTCCCAGCGCCCGTTGGTTGTCGCTGACCTTGAGAGGATCGATGGCCGACCCCATCCCAAACCCGAGCATGCGCCTGGATGGCGAGGAGCAGGCGCCTGTCCTTGATGATGCGCTGAGGAGCGATCCTCGAACCGTCGCGGAGGAGATCATCCCTGTCGTCGAGGAGAGTGCCATCATCGGCAAGCGGCAGGTCGTGACCGGGCACGTGCGGGTGCGGACAGTCACCGATACCGTCGAGGAACTGGCGCACGCGTCCGTGCAGCGGGAGAACGTTGAGGTCACCCGTGTGCCCATCGACAGGGTGGTCGAGACCGCGCCCGGGATCCGGACCGACGGTGACGTCACGATCGTGCCGGTGCTGGAGGAGGTGCTCGTGGTCGAGAAACGCCTCGTCCTCAAGGAGGAGCTGCACATCCGGCGCCGCATTGAGACCGAGGCTGTAGAGGTGCCTGTCATCGTGCGCAAGCAGCGCGCGATCGTGGAGCGCGAGGCTCAGGACTCCCCAAGCCTTCTCGACGAGGGACAGAACGAGAAACCGATATAATCATCCATGAACTGTAGCCGTTAGAGAGGGTCGAGGTTAGGCGGATCTGTCGGTTCCCGCGTGACAGCGGACTGTGGGCCACGCTATGTGCTCGATTCCCGGTCGCCGTCATTGGCTAGGCGCTCACAGGCTGGAGGGCTTTACAGTGAGGAACCTCCCGCCATCAGCTCTCCTGAGTACCTGACAAGCGGTCACATCTCCTCGGCAGAGTTCGAGAACTGAAAAAGTGAGTTCCTCCAGATGGCGGCGTATGTACCGTCGACCGTATTTCTGTTCCGGAAGGGCTCGGCCGAGTGCGAGAGCTTAATGCGGGCTGCCGCGGTCAACCTGGTATGGACAGCGTAACTCAGCCATCGATGCTTCGGTAGGACTGAGCAGCCACGCAAAGCTTAGCTCATCGATGGCTCCTGCACGGCGATGTCCATGTAGGGAATGGCCAGGACCGGATGGAGATCCTCATCGACAATCTCGATCACGATGGCACTCAAGTACGTGGATGGTAGCCTAGCCCAATCATCAAGCTGCCCCGCGCCTCGCTTCAGGGCCTCGGCTTTGGCCGCGGCGATGTCCGGCAACTCGACACCATTCGGATCCTCGTTCGTCGCGAAGTGGCTGCGAACATCGATGTAGTAGCGAGGCATGACTAGCCTTCTTGAAACTCGTTACCGCGGCGGGAGCATCCCGCCTTACCTGCACTGCTATGGAATCAACCGTCAGCATCAACATTCGTTCTGCTGTGCCAGCTACTCCTTTGGGTGCAGTTTGGCGTTGTACGTCACCTCCGACCTCTTCTTGATCCTTCAGAGCTGAGACCAACGGAGACGTCGGGAGCGTGACCGAAAGAGCGGTGCTCATTCCGTGTTTGTGAACTCCATTCAGGAAACCGATTGGTCGCCGCGACCTGGGCGTACCAGTGACCGGAATGCTTGAGCATGCGTTTCTGCCCCTGTTCGAAGTCAACAAACACGATCCCGAAGCGGCTGGATACTTGTTCGACGATCTTGTGGAGCTGGAACGCGGATCCCTGCATGCTCGACACAGTTCGAATGGCAGGTCGAGCCGATCCATGGAGATTTGACCGCCTGAGGCGATAAAGCGCCGGCCGGTTTGTGATGGCAGGGCTCCCGACCCAAGAGCCGGGAGCTTAGTTCTCAAAGCTCAACGTGAGGCTCAGGCCGCTCGGTTGAAGCGCTGGGCCGTTTTCTCAGCCTGCACGGTCACGGTCTTGGCAGCCTCGTCGGTCATCTGGAGCGTGAGCTCAGCGAGGCGCCGGCTGTTCTCCATTGTCTGCTCCAGATTGTCCCGCAGCAGCGAACTCTGCACCTCGACGAAGTCCGTCATCGAGCGGCAGTGGGCCAGAGCCTGCAAGCCATCGAGATTGCGTTGCAGGCGCTGCTGGCTGCGGGTGACCACCTCGCGCGACACCTCCTGGAGCCCACGGGCTAGGGCCATGCTGGACTGGGCCACGGCGCGCAGGTTGTGGGCAGCCTCCTCCGTCAGCCCCTGGAGCTCACCCTCTGGCCGGCTTCCCATCGGCAGGGTCTGTCCAGTGGAGCGGCGGGTGAGCTCCGTGAAGGCGTTGAAGCTGTTGGAGACCGCCTCCTGCATGGCCTGAGCCATGGTCTGGGCGCTTTCCACACCCGCGCGCAATGTGTCGGCCACATCGTCGGTGACCCGCTGAACGGCTTCGCCCTGCTCACGGGCGCGTCGCGTGTCGGCGCGCTTCATCTCGTCAATGCTGGCCATTTCATCCTCCACTGTCTCGGCGATGGCGTTGGCTTCCTCGTCAGTCAGCACCTTGAGCACGGCGGGAAGCAGTTCTTTCCGGTCGTCCCGGATGTGCTGCTGGAAGGCGCCTCTGAGCTCCGCTATCCGGCCGAGGAACTCAGAATTGTTCTTCGGCAGGCGCTCCAGTTCGCTGAGGAGCGCCGCCGTCTGCTGGTTGTCGGTGGTGGCCTCTCGCACCAGCTCCTGCATGCCGTGTCGGGTCAGCACGGGAAACAGATGCTCCTCCTGGAGGGTAGCGAGAAGCTCCAGCTCCTCCTTCAAGTCGGCCAGGAGCCGCTCGCGAGTTTTTACCGCATTGTCGGACGTGGCAAGAAGCTTGTCGAAGAGTTCGTTCGCCTTGTCCGGTGGGGCTTGGCTGTATCGTCTGGTTGCTGTCATTGTCCCTCACTTGCTATCGAATTGAAGGATCCAAGCCTCAGCTTGGCCCATAGCGTGTGACACGGTTATGTCGCTTGTCGAAAACGCACACGCATGACGCTGAAGTACTCGGGCAGTACCCGTGCTTGGCAGGCGTCTACTCGTCTGACGTCCACTGGCGATTGATTCTCGAGGGCAATCATCCCTAAGTTCGGCCGCGAGGCGACCCATTCTTGATTTTATTAATCCAGGTTAAGTGACGACCGAGCCGGAGGTTCCGAGCCGCCCTTGCAAGCAATGCGGACAAGACCGCGCAGGCGATTGGGGTTCTGATGCTTCAGTTCCCGGCCACTCTGGCCCTGAAGCTCAAGGAAACCCTGCGCAAGATCAAAACGGCGTACCGTACGTTTACTGAATGTGCTGAGTGAGGCTCCGAGGCAGTGGCTTTCATTCTTGAAGATCGCTTCGGGAACCGTGGATCGCCCGAGCCTCTGCTCAGCCGGACCATCCGAACCATCGGCTGCGCGCTGGGTTTAACCAGCAGGGCTGGACGACGGCTTATCCATTCCCAGGAGGAAACGTCCATGGTCGACACCTATCAGGCCGGCAGTTCGCAGGAACGTATGAGAGCTGAGCCCCGGTCATCTCGTACAGGAGCTTTGAGCCAGCCACCCTACCTAACGCATGATCTGGACACCCATGCTGGCGTACGACGGAACGTTAGCGAAGAGCTCCGCAGACGCCGGCGGGCTGATCTGTTCTTCGAGGACAGCATCGTGCTGCTCAGCATTCTTCTCGGCGGCGCTGTTGGGTATATGACAGCTACGACAGTGCGCAAATCAACTTGGAGCAGCCCTCCGACGCGCAGGTCCTCGCAGACAGCTGACAGCAGCCACTTCTTCGGTCGGCAGGGCCGGTCACGCGCCGAAGGCTCGGTGGAGATGGATGAAACCACGGACCTGATTGCCTCCAACAAGGTCGAGGGCACGGTGGTGTACAACCGCCAAGGTGAGAAGCTCGGCGAAGTCTACAACTTCATGGTGGGCAAGCGCTCGGGCGAGGTGGCTTATGCCATCATGAGCTTTGGCGGATTTCTCGGCATCGGTCAGAAGTATCATCCGCTGCCCTGGAATGCGCTCACCTATGACACCAACAAAAAGGGCTATGTCATTGATGCCGACAAAGAGCGTCTGATGGGAGCCCCTAGCTATCAGGCGGGCGAGGAGCCGTTCTCCTGGCCAGAGTACGGGCAGCAGGTGCGCGATTACTGGTCTTCAGATCCGACCTAGCCGGCCTCCTCGGCAGATCACCGGAAGCCGGCCGACCGCAGAAACGGCAGTGCCTTCGGTGCTGGTGAATGTCGTTGCGCCATGGTTGGCTTGGACCAGATGAGTGAGCCAGAGTTGATTGCTGAACTCCATCGCGTCGCAGTCGCATGCGAAAGGCTCAGCAGGGAGGTCGCGCATGCCACGCAGCGGCAGCGCTTCAGCAAAGACGCCCGAGAAGTCGCTCAAGCCGCTC
Source organism: Microvirga zambiensis WSM3693 (assembly GCF_016735695.1). Lineage (GTDB taxonomy): Bacteria > Pseudomonadota > Alphaproteobacteria > Rhizobiales > Beijerinckiaceae > Microvirga > Microvirga zambiensis. The sequence continues at coordinate 9,979 of NZ_JAERQD010000116.1, forward strand.
GGGATGAGCAGTCATTCTTGGCCGAGTTGAGCCGACTGATGGACCGCAGGCGCGCCGTTGAGGGTCATCTGATGCGGGTTCGAGGGCAGCTTCGGCCGCTGAAGTAAAACGGGTAGGAAGCCTTAAGCGACGGGGTCCTGGCCCTGAAATCAATGATGAACAGGAGTGGGCCACGAGATGTGTCGGAAAATAGGCTTGGCAATACCTGCTCGCGCATTGCCGTTCATGTCCCGCAACTCGCTGATGCTGACGTAGAGCGCCAAACGCATTGCCAGCACAATATCTCTGAGGCGCTAGAGCGTCGGACCCGAAATAGGACTCTTCGGCTTCTGCGCGGGCTGGAGTTGTGATTCACTCTTTGGACGGGAGGT
>NZ_JAERQD010000117.1 GCF_016735695.1 Microvirga zambiensis WSM3693
AGCTAGCGTGGCGACGAGCGCCTGCTCGGAGCGCTGGTAGCGCTCGAACAGCTCGGTCGAGAAGCGCCCGTCCCGGTCCTGCGGCACGCGCAGCTCAAGTTTGCCGACCCGGGTGACCAGGGTGCGGGTGTAGTAGCCCGAGCGGTAGCCCAGGCGGGCCTCGGTGCGTTCGCCCTTCTGGGCCTGGAGCGCATCGGTCATTTCGGCTTCGAGCATCTCCTGCATGACGGCGCGCACGATCTCGCGCAGCCCGTTCGGATTGTGGCTCAGAAGGTCCTTGATGGCGGCAGCGGCAGGTTTATCCTTGGTGCTGGTCATGGTGGGGCTCCTCTCGGAGGGTGACTTGGACATCACCATCCTGCCATGACCGCCCCGCTCAGGCGATTTGCAGAACCTTCGTCACACTACTAGATCAGAGCCAGCAGGACAGGCGCAAAGCGTCGCCATGGCGGCTCTAGCGCTCACGCGCTCCAGGAATGCGGACCGTCCTGCGATGGGCCATGCCGTTCGATTTTCATCGATGCCGTCACCGTGCAGACCCGCAGGTTCTGCTCGTCCCGCACCTGGATGACGACGTCGCTGGTATCGCCCTTTGCCAGCCGGTTGGTCCCAATCTCGGCCGCCGAGCGGGCCGCCGCCTGCACGGCCGCATCGAGACTGTCGAACTCGGCGCCCTCGTCATCGCGCACGGGCGGCTTGCCGTTCCGGACATCGAAATAGTAACGGGCCATGGCGCTCTCTCCTGCTGGCCAATCCCTGTTCTGTCCTGACCTTCACCGACATGCCAAGTGCATGTCGAGGCACCCTGGCCAAGGGTGCTGTCACAATCCCTCAGCCAGGGCGTCAGCGGAGAGGAAGCCCTCCAACCCCACCGATGCCATCTGGTAACGGCACCGGAAACCCTGTTCGGCTGATACACCGCGCACTCGGCACACGCATCCTGGCACGATTGCGGATGTCCGACATGGAAACGTCCTCGGCCCGTTGTGCGAGAATCCACGACCGCCACGCAGGTTCCTCATCCCCGAGCTCTTATCACCCAAAAGCGAGACAAGGATTGGCCAGGACCGGCGCCTATCGTCTGAGCTTCTCCAGACCCAGTTCCCGCCACAGCCAGGTGAAGTCATAGCGCGCCATCGGATCGCCGGGCGGCCTGCCGCTCTTCGACTGGTTCTCGAGGTGCTTCAACCACGCTGCCACCTTGCGCCGGCCTGCGGCTGTTTTGGCCGCGGCCCGTGGGCTCAGATTTCCGAGCGCCGGGATCGGTTCGTCGAGGGTCTTGCGGTAGTGGTCGGTCAAGGCACCATGGACGAGCTCGGCCTGCAGTTCGGCCGGGAGGTCGCTGGCTTTATCCTGAGGAACGCTTCCGTCCCGCCTCGCCATGGCCTGGTCGAGGGTTTCGATCTCCATCAGGCCTGGTCCGACCAGCTCTCCAGCCAGGTCAGCCAAAAGAGCCTGCCCGCGCTCGGCCCGCTCGCGGGAGCTCGCCTCCAGCATCAACGCTCTGTCGGTCAGCTCGATAGTGCCGAGGATCGTCTCGCCGGTATCGAGCGTTACCTGCATGGTCGCACCCTCCCTGGGAGAGGACTTGCTCACCGGCTTGCCGGAGGGAGGGCGTTGAGCAGGCTGGCGCGGCTCGATCCAATTCCAGAAGCCTTGGTTCTCCTCCCGGAATGCCGCAACAGCACGCAGGCGCTCCCGGATTTCAGCGACAGCCGCCCTTGAGCGCAGCGGAAAACGAACCCGGCAGAACACCACCTCGTCGCCATCGCTGTTGAGAATGGTCGGCAGACGTTGGTCGAGCACCGAGGCCAGGGCATCGTCCAGCCAGACGTTGCTGAAGATCGGTGCCGCGGTCGCCATGAACAGCAGGTCGGCGATCTGACTATCCTCTCCGGCGGACCTGGGCAGCTGAACCTCCTTGGTCAGCTTGCGGAATTCGCGCCGGGCCTCCCGTCTCGCCGCCTTGAGTTCGTCCATGAGCAGAGCGGCGGCGCTCGGGCGGAAGGGCAGGAGGCCCCCGGCCAGGATGTTCTTGCCCGAGACCGCGACGATGCGGGCACCGATCTTGTCCCATACCTGGAGGCTCTTGGTAGCCGAGTGCTCGCTGACCTGGATCGGCTCACCGCCGCGCAGGAGGTCCCGCGCCAGGAAGGATTGGCCGGGCACGATCTCGCTGACCTCGTACAGGCTCATGCAGGAGTCCCGCAGCGCTTCGATGTAGCGCCGGTTGCCGGCACTCTCCTTCCAGCCGCGGCGCTTGAGATAATCGTCGACGATGTTGCGCCCGTCCGGCTCGACGGCCTGGGTCAGGAAATCCTCGAAGGCGCAGCCCCACAGGGTCATGGCCCAGTGATCGCCGATCACCTCGGCAATGTCTTCAAAGTCCATCTCATAATCTTCGCAAACTGGACCGAGGTGCAGGTCCAGGACGTCGGCAAACGGCTCGCGCCATTCCTCGTGCGTGAGCCATTTCATCAGTCCAGAGAGGGAATGGTTGCCAAGCATGATCATTCGATCCTGGTTGGGTTGCAGGAGATGCGCGGGCGATCAGGCGGATGGATACGGGGTCTCGTCGAGACCGACGTGGGGCTCAGTGTATCGACGCCCGAGGGCCGATCAAGGTTGCTTCCTGAGACACGCGCAAGTCCTGCCGTTGCAGCCGCTTCGGATCGGAGCACAGGTTGTGCGGAGCCTTCGCGAGCGAAGCAGAGCGACGGGATGAGTAAAGGCGAGCCTTGCCGATCCCTTCATGAGGATGGGTCTGGTGGTCATCGCGTGCATCGCGCGGGATGTCGAATTCCCGCTCGCCGGCGCGAGCCGGATCTTCCGCGGCGAGAACACGCGATGCCGACCGGGGCCTATCAAAGCTCAAAGGTGGCACTTGATCCAATCACTGGGTAACATTTTCAAGGCGTGCCCCAGGCGCGGCCTCGGCTCGATCCGTTCTTCGCAGATCCAGGTCCCTTAGTTGCAGGAATTTTAGCACGACCCCTCCTAGCGTTGGAATTTGTCGCTTTGCCAGGAGCGTGTTTGTCGAGAAAAGCCCTGCAGGCGGTGAAGTCCGTCGTGATCTCTGGTGGGCATTCTACTTTATGCTCTTCGGCCAGTGCTTGTGCATAGCGCACCATCGCTTCACTCGGAGGCCGAGGGCCATTCTGGGCCCCAGGGTCTTTCGGTTCGGACGAGCGTGCTGGCGCATGCTGGTCTAGGAAAGCCCGACAAATGGCACCATTGCTCTTCAGACCACGAGGTAGCTTCATCCCTTTCCGTGCGGCAAGTGAGCTGGCAAAGGCAATCATGGCCTTGGTTGGCGGCTTTGCGGCCGGGACCTTACTCGCTGGCACTGTCGTAGGATCAATGGCAACAGTCTGCGACTTTGCGATGGCTCCGATTAGCTCCTGCACGCGGGTGCGGGTCCGCTGCTGATAGGCTGCAGCTCGGCGTATGGCCTCATCCCGTGTCGCAGCACGCCCGATCTCGGCCAGGTCGGCCTCGAACATGGCCCGGCCAACAGGATCACCATAGGCAGGAAAGACACGGCGAACGGTTGCGATGAATGCGAGTCCCACCTCCGTGACTTGGATCGGCGGATCCTTGCCATTCAGCAACTCGACATACTGGCTCTTCTGGAGCTTGGGCAGGATCGTGTCACGGGTTGCCGCAGTTCCGAGACCTTTCGGCTCGTTCGGGTTCACCGGGTTTTCCAGGGCAGCTTTGAGCGTCGGGTCTTCCACCTGATCGACGAGCCGTCCCATGACCACCGGCAACTCACCGCGGGTGATCCGGCGTGGCGGCTCGGTCTTGGCCATCTCAATCCGGGTGTCGGTTGCTTTACTAGGCTCGTTGTGGCGGATCGGCGGCAAGCGTCCGGCGGTAGGCTCCTCGTCCGGCCTGGCCTTGCCCGGAACAGCCTCGTTCTCCTCGTCGGCCTCGGCCCCATAGACGGCGCGCCAGCCCGGCGACTTGATCACGCTGCCGCTGACCGAGAAGCGCTTCGGACCAAGTGGCGTCGGAATCTGCACAACGACCGTGGTCCGAGCATCGATGCCGTCGGGCAGGTGAGCCGCCAGGAAGCTCTTGGCGACCAGCTCCCAGAGGCGCACGTGATCCCCGCCGACGCTCCCCGGCTGAGGCACCTTGCGCAGTGGCACGATAGCGTGGTGCTCGCCGGGATCCTTGACGTAGTGGCCCTTGTTGCCTCTGCGGAACACAAGATCACGTGCGGCCGGCACAAGGCCCGCGAGATCGGTCAATACCCCGGCGATGCTCCCGATCACGGCGCTCGCGTCACCTGTCTGGCTCTCAGGCAGGTGCTCCGACTCGGTGCGGGGATAGGTCAGATAACCCTGATCATAAAGGTCCTGAGCGAGTTTCGCCGTGTGCTGCGGATCCCAGCCAAACCGCTTGGCGCAGCGGCGGGCGAGGATGTCCTTTGAGAACAGGCGAGGGGGCGACCGGCGCACGTCCTTCTGCTCGACACCAAGCGGACCGGACCAAGAGGCAGCTGCCTGCTGGATGGACCCGGCAACCTGCTTGTCGAAGATCTTGTCTTTTGGCGCATGCCAGAGGGTGATCGCGGCACCACCGTCCGTCGCCACCGTCAGCGCAATCTTGAAATAGTCCTGCGGGACGAAGTCGCGGATGCGCTTCTCCAGGTCAGCCAAGATTGCAAGCGTTGGCGTCTGCACCCCGCCAAAGCGCCAGGGCTCCCGGAATGCGGGTGGGCGCAACCGCAGGGAAATGGCGCGGGTGCCGTTGAGCCCCAGGTGGTAGTCCTCATATTGGCGGCACAGAGCCTCAAGGTAAGCTGCATAGTCCCGCTCACCGGAGTTGGGCTCCTTGGCCAGAGCTGCGAAAGCTCGGCGGATCGAGATCTCATCGAGAGCCCCCAGCTTGAGGCGATCCACGCGGCCTCTGTAGCCAAGATGCTCAAGCACCTCCCAGGCGATCATCGAGCCTTCGCGGCCCGGATCGGTGGCGATGATCACCCGCTCCACGCCCTGGAGAGCCTGCTTGATCGCCTCGACTTTGGGCCTGTGGGACTGGCCCGAGCGGCTGGTGCCGTAGCTGACCGGGATACGGTCGAGCACGATTGGGAGCGTCTCGAAACGCCAGGGCTTCCACTCATCCCTCACGTTGCCGGGCTCTTCTGCCGCCAACAGGTGCCCCTCCGCCGAGACACAGACCGTGCTCGGCGACTTGAACAACCGCTGCAGTTGGCGCATGGCCGAGGATTTCTCGAAGAAGAACAGCGTGTGCGGTGTTGAGGGAGCAGTCATGATCTTGGTCGCCCGACCGGAACAGAAAGAGAACGGTAACTCCCGGGTCAAAGGCGGTCAATGATCCAACACGCCGTGGCGAGATGGTCATTTGCGATCCCTTTCCAGGTGATGGTGGAGCCGCCATATCAGGAATCGGGCGAAGCTAGCGACCCACGGTACCCTGGGAGACCAGGGGAAAAACAGCTGCCGGGGGCTCTGATCCGCGGTGTTCTAGACCCCACTGCGGATCATCCCTTGGACAGGCCCGCTCTGCCCTCGGCCGCGGGGCGGCCATCCGACAATGGTTTCGCCCGCGGCCTCCAGCTGCCGATCTCACAGTGATCGAGGACGAGGCCGTGTCACTGATCGCATAGGAGGGGAGGGAGGCTTACAAGCGGGCGCGGGAGCAGGCGGGGTACTGTTTTCAGACGATGGAGTAAATTACGCTGTCAGTTCCGGTCAGAGATAGCTGATTTCCTATCGTACAGGTGTGACGAATCTGAGGAAGGCCAAGGGACAGCCGAGGTGAGTGGCCTATAGCGCATTGGTCGGTCGGATCATTCAACTTAAATTCTCCTCAGGCGCGATCGAGCGCTTTGGTCTTAGAACAAAACAAGAACACAATCTTTGTGTAGGAGATAATTGGTCTTCAGCTTCGCTCTCGTCGGCGAAACATCGGGGCAGTAAAACAAGGGGCAGAGCCCTTCCAGCGGCTCTGGGCAGGTGCATGAACCAAATGGTTCGACCCGATCAGGTAGAAAGAGGTCAGCCTGTCGAGGCTCTCGCAGGCACAGTCGAGCGCGTCACGTTCCACAATGCCGAGAGCGGATTTTGCGTGCTGCGGGTTCATGCACGGGGCAAGCGCGACCTTGTGACGGTCGTCGGCCATGCGCCTGCCATTGGGGCTGGCGAGTGGGTGACCGCGACTGGGATTTGGTTCAGCGATCGGACCCATGGGCTCCAATTCAAGGCCAATGTGCTCAAAGCCACGCCTCCCACGGGCGTTGAGGGCATCGAAAAGTACCTGGCCTCAGGTCAGATGCGCGGCATTGGCCCGGCTATGGCCAAACGCATCGTCGCGGCCTTCGGGGAGGAGACCTTCGAGATCATTGAGGCCAACCCCGAGCGGTTGAAGGAAGTCGCCGGCATTGGACCATGGCGGGCCTCAAAGATCGTCGCGGGCTGGGCCGAGCAAAAGGCAGTACGGGAAATCATGATCTTCCTTCATGCGCATGGGGTCGGCACCGCCCGAGCCGTGCGCATCTTCAAGACCTATGGTCATGAGGCCATCAAGGTCATGACCGAGAACCCCTACCGGCTGGCCCGCGACGTGCGCGGGATCGGGTTCCGAACTGCCGACGCCATCGCGGCCAAGCTCGGGGTGGAGAAGACGTCACCCCACCGGCTCAGGGCGGGCGTCTCCTTCGCACTCCAGACGGCCACCGACGAGGGACATTGCGGCCTTCCCATCGAGATGCTCATCACCCTGGCCCAGAAGCTGCTTGAGGTGGACGCCAGCCTGATCCGGACGGCGGTGGCCGAGGAACTCCAGGGAGAGGATGTCCTGTCCGACACGGTCGAAGGCGAGACTTGCATTTTCCTGAAAGGGCTGCACGGGGCAGAACGCGCCATTGCTGAACGGTTGAGAGAACGCGCGAGCGGCTCGGCCCCTTGGCCAGCGATTGATCTGGACAAGGCCCTGCCATGGGTGGAGGGCAGGACAGGTAAGATCTTGTCGCCCTCGCAGCGCGAGGCGGTGGGGCTGGTGCTCACCGCGAAAGTCGCGGTGATGACGGGTGGTCCTGGCGTGGGCAAGACCTCGACCCTCGATACCATCCTGCGCATTCTGGTGGCCAAAGGTGTGCGGGTGCTGCTGGCTGCGCCCACCGGCCGTGCCGCCAAGCGCATGACCGAGCAGACAGGGTTGGAAGCCAAGACCATTCACCGGCTGCTGGAGATCGATCCCAAGCATGGTGGGTTTTCGCGCAATGAGGAGAATCCATTAGATTGCGACCTGCTGGTGGTGGACGAGACCTCGATGGTCGATGTGCCGCTGATGAATGCCCTGACCAAAGCCATTCCGAACCAAGCTGGCTTGTTGCTGGTCGGTGACGTGGACCAGTTGCCCTCTGTCGGTCCTGGACAGGTTCTGTCCGACATCATCAGTTCAGGGCAAATTCCGGTGGCACGCCTCACCGAAGTGTTCCGGCAGGCGGCGGAGAGCCAGATCGTCGTCAACGCCCACCGGATCAATCACGGTCAGATGCCACAACCGCTCAAAGCCGGTGAGATGAGCGACTTCTACACCATAGAAATTGCGGAGCCCGAGGAAGGCGTCGCCAAGCTGATCGAGGTGGTGACGAACCGAATCCCACGTCGCTTTGGGCTCGACCCAACCAAGGATGTCCAGGTGCTATGCCCAATGAATCGTGGGGTCCTTGGAGCGAGAAACCTGAACCACGAGCTGCAGCGCATTCTCAACCCGAACCCGCCAGCGACAGTTGAACGCTTCGGCTGGCGTTTTTCGCCGGGTGATCGGGTGATGGAGACGCAGAACGATTACGACCGGGACGTCTTCAACGGAGATCTCGGCACGGTCGATCGCATCGATAACGAGGAAGGAGCCCTAGTGGTGCTGTTCGATGAGCGGGAAGTGATTTATCCGTTTGGAGAGTTGGATACGCTGGTGCCCGCCTTCGCAACGACGATCCACAAGTCACAAGGCTCGGAATATCCGGCGGTTGTGATCCCCGTAACCACACAGCACTACACGATGCTGGCCCGCAATCTGCTCTACACGGGCGTCACTCGCGGCAAACAGCTTGTCGTCCTCGTGGGGCAGAAGAAGGCGATTAGTATCGCCGTCAGGGGAGGGCAGGCGAAGCGTCGATGGACCAAGCTCAGAGAGTGGCTCTGCCTTTAATTCTCCTGCCTTCCCTCTCCGCTATATCCACGCCGATTTCGGACAGCATGGTATCAGCGTTGAACGAGCATATTGATGCGTCGGACAGATTCCCTTGCTCAAGAAACATTTGCTACCTGCGCGTCGCAGATTGAATTCCTTGGAACTTCAGGAGCGGCAGACAATTAACATGGATTAAGAACACAAAGTCATGAGCCGCTCACCGCAGCTCGAACTTTAGGGATAAACGCCCACGAAACCAGTGACGAGTGTCTGAAGGCTGAAGCCGTCCCGCGGCCGTGCTCAATAGCGCTTGCCTTCATCTTAGCAGCATGCGTACCGCGTTCCCGTATAACTGACACATCAGCGTCACAGGCTATGACCCAAGTTGCTGTGCTTGAGGCTCTCTTGTTTTGACAATTTGCGAGGGACGATGACGACAATCCGACAATACAGCAAAGCTCCGCCGGACAGGGCCAATGAGTTGTTCGAGAAACTTCTCGCCACATCTGACAGTGCGATCAAAAGCCGTGAGAGGCTCTTTGCCGACTTGAAGACCGAACTGGAGCTTCTCGCTACCCTCCAGGAGGATCACCTCTTCCCGGTGCTGACACGGCACGGAATGCAGGACCTGGTGCGTGAAGCCACTAGCGACAATGCGAAAACGGCTGCGCTATTGGGTGAGCTGGATGGCATGTCCAAGAGCAGTTCTGAGTTCATCAACAAAGTGGCTGAACTCCGGCGCATCTTCCAGCAGCACATCCGCGATGACAGGAAGGAATTGCTGCCCGCCGTGCTCAAGGTCCTGAGTGAGGAGGAAATCCTCGCTGTGGCAGAGAAAGTGGAGGACGAGATGGCGACCATTGATGAAACCAAACTCGCACAGGCGCGGCAGACCCGTGAACAGGCTGAGGTTGTACAGCGCGTGAGCGATGGCGTAACTGGGACCCTGCGGGCCGGCTTGGATAACGCCCAGTCCATAGCACGGGTAATGCAGGAGGCGATGCAGAAGAGCTTCAGCACGCTTACGGACCTGGCTCACCAATCCATAGGGCCGCTCAACTTGACGAACCGGTCTGACGGCAATGCCCGCGCGGCAACAGAGGAAATGGCTGACAACTTTCGGGCAGTCGCGCAATCCGGTAGTGCGCTAGCAAGGGGTCTGCAGGATATGTCACGCGAGGTTGCCGACCGTAGCCAGAAGCGCATCCAGCGCAACCTGGAGGGCCTTCAGGCCCTTGCCCACTGTCGATCGATCACAGACCTGTTCGAGGTTCAGAGTTCTCTGCTGCGCGACAATCTGGAGCAAACGATCGAGAACAGCCGACGGATTGCCGAACTCACAATCCAGATCGCGGATGAGGCGAGGCAACCAGCAGCGGTTCAAGCGGAGAAAACCGTCCAGCGCTTTGACCGGGCTGCATAAATCTCGGCCGCGCGATCAAAGCGGTGTAGCTCTTCACCAAGAATAGGGCGACGGTTCAAGCCGTCACCCTATTGTTTGTAACGTACGACCAGAAAATCAGGAGCCACTATCGAGACGAGCGAGATGAACCACAAGTTCTCAGACCGTCGTGATTGTCTCACAAGGCAGGAGCTTTGGGACTGTCCGGGCTTACGCGGCGCTGAGGTGGTCTTTCCTCTCCCTCGGCAGAACTCAGGTCGGACCGCAAAGGTGGCTTAGCGGCATATAGAACCCAGATCCCCGCGCGGCAGTTGATTGCCCTGAACCTGAGGGCTGGATGCCTATCAGTCGCAGCGACGTACCCGTCGAACTTCAACCCGACCCCAACGGTCCGTTTCCTCAATCGTGACGTTCCGGCAGCGCTCTTCGTAGCCGCCATAGCGACGATCGTCACGCCGAGCGTCTCGTCTGCCCTGCTCATAGGCCCGCTCTGCCTCTTGGCGCTGGCGCCACCGCTCACGACGCTCACGCTCCTCCTGCTGAGGATCGCGAACGCCGACCTGAGGACGACCATCCGGGCCGATGCCGAATTGAAGTTGTGGCTGAGCGAGAGAAGGTGCCGCAACAAAGAGGCTGGCGCCGATCGTTGCCGCAGCTAGTGTTCTGTCACTGACGGGTAATTCCGAAATCTGGTCTGACGTGCGATGCTGCTCGCATGGGCAAGATCGAAC
>NZ_JAERQD010000118.1 GCF_016735695.1 Microvirga zambiensis WSM3693
ACGGCGGGGCCACGATCGCCCCGATCATCCCAGCCAATCCCTGCAAACGCGTTCCCCACGTTCCAGAGCTCGCTGCGGTGAAAGAGACGCAACAGATTGGCTCGCCTCGCCGCAGATCAGGTCAATGCAGTAAACCCTGGTGAATAGGAACGGATAGAGCAGCGCATGGAGGCGCTGGCTGATCAGGAGGAGCTCCTGCGCAACGATGCGCAGCGCCAGCAGCAACTGGCCGGTATCGCAGCCTCCCTGGAGGCCTTTCGGGAGCGGCTGCAGCACGGGCTGGCGAAGGCCACCTTCGAGCAGCGCTGGCAGCTTGTGCTGTTGCTCGTCCACCGTGTCGTCGTCACGGGCGACGAGGTCGAAATCCACTATGTGGTGCCCATCAGCCTTGCGAGTGAGCACGTCCGCTTTTGTCCATTGCGTAAGGACTACTTCGACCACCCACCTGCGTGGCAGCGGCTGAAAGCTCTGTTGCTCGGATAGCCTACGCGCGATCTCGATCACGAAGTCCCAATAGGCCGCTTGGCCCATCAATCTCCCGCGATCGTCGCGGGAAAGACCAGACCTCTCGTAAGGATTGCAACATGATCTCGATCAAGCTGCAGCCACAGAGTGTGCCCCACAGAGCGAAAGAGACTTCGATTTTGAAGCCTCTTCCGGAGATCGAGCTGAAAGTCAGCCAGCTCAGAACCGATAAGTCACGCCGGTGCTGATCAGCCACGGGTCGATCTTGACCTTGCCATTGATCGCGCCGTCATTGACACTCACATCGGGCTCAAGGAAGTTCTTCTTGACGTCAAGGTTGATGCCCCAATGCTTGTCGATCATGATATCGACGCCGGCCTGTAGAGCGAAGCCGAACGTGTTCGCGAGATTGAAGTTTTCAAAGCTGCCCTTCGCCTTCTCATCGAAGAAGAAGGTGTAGTTAATGCCCGCGCCGACGTAAGGCTTGACCATGCCGAGATCAGTGAAGTGGTATTGCAGCATGAGGGTCGGCGGAAGCAGCCACACATCGCCGATCCGGACACTCTCAAGGCTTCCAGCCCCCTTCACCCGATGAGGCGTCACGCCGAGGATGAGTTCGGCCGCCAAATTGGGCGTGAAGAAGTATGAGATGTCCAGTTCGGGCACAACCGAGGTCGAGATGTCGACATCGCCGCCTACGTTCAAATCGGCATTAGGTTGCGGATGCACGACGAGGGCACGTCCACGGATCATCCAAGGGCGGAAGGTATTGACAGTGACAACTGGAGCGGCGGGCGCCTTAATACGGCCAATCAAATCAGAAGCCTAGGCGATATATGTGGCGCCGGCGAGCATCGTTCCGGACAACGCGGCAACAAGGAGAAGGCGAGACATGGTCATTTTGACTCCGTTTCTCACACGCGCCCGACACGGCCACGTGTGCTTGACTGACTGGATTTGCTTCGGTCTAGTGGAGAGTGTTTTGCTGTCTATTCGGCGTGCCTTTCGAACTGAACCGGACTGACATAGTCGAGCGTCGAATGCCGCCGGACACGGTTGTAGAAGTCGTCGATGTAACGGCCGAGCCCCTCAGACTTGAGGATGCGGTAAGCCGCATCGCAGTTGAGATGCGGCAGGAAGTGCGTGACCGCGAAGGCGAGGTCATCGAGCAGAAAGCCGGTGGCCTGGCGCAGAGCGCAGACGATCGCCCGCTCTTCCTCGGTGGCTTTCCAGGGCAGCTTGCGCGGCCGGCTGCTATGATCCTGACAGTCATGGCTTCGCGCTTACGCCATTTGCGGATGCTCTCGGTACTGAACCCGAAGTGTTTCGCCAGCACGCCGGCGGACTCGGCTGAGCGGGCGATCTCCTAGCGAACGGCCGGGGTGGTGCGGGCTTGCGTGTGGATGGACAGCATCCCGTCCTCCTGCGATGAGGAGTTCGGCGTCGCAGGCCGTCAAAGCGCCAAACATATTCCTCAATCGCGCAACGCATCCGATCCTAACAACCTTCCGCCACCAAACAGCCCTCCCTAGGCCCACAAGCGCTTTTCCCGGCGGCGCTGCACGGATGAGGGGATGTTCATCGCCTCGCGATACTTTGCGACGGTGCGACGCGCAATATCGATGCCAGTTTCCTTAAGTCGGACGACGATGTCATCGTCGGACAGCACATCATCAGGCGATTCTACGGCGACCATCGCCTTAATCCGATGGCGGACAGCCTCGGCGGAGTGCGCGTCGCCACCTTGGGATGAGGCGATTGCGACAGTGAAAAAATACTTCAGTTCGAACACGCCGCGCGGAGTGAGCATGTACTTGTGCGACGTCACTCGGCTTATCGTCGACTCGTGCATGTTGATCGCGTCAGCGACAGTTCTGAGATTGAGAGGCCGCAGGTGGGCGATGCCATGTTCAAAAAAGGCATCCTGCTGGCGGACGATTTCAGCCGCTACCTTAAGGATTGTCTTGGCGCGCTGATCGAGGCTGCGGATTAGCCAGTTCGCATTTTGGAAGCATTCGTTGAGAAATGCCTGATCTTTCGAATTATGGGCGGTCACGCGTGAGACTTCGGCGAAATAGGTTTGGTTGATCAGCAGCTTGGGCAGTGTGTCTGGCTCAAGTTCGATTTGCCATCCACCTCCGGGCGAGGGTTGGACCCAAACGTCGGGAATGATGGATTCCGGGCCTCCGGACTGAAACCGGTTTCCCGGCTTTGGGTCGAGCGCACGGATTTCATGCAGCATGTCGAGAAGATCGTCTTCGCCGACTCCGCAATGCCGCTTCAATGCCTGAAAATCGCGCTGCGCAAGCATCTCAAGATTGGCAACCAAAGTTGCTATCGCCGGGTCGAACCGGTCTCGCTGACGCAACTGTATCTCGAGGCATTCACTGAGAGTACGCGCAAAGATTCCCGGCGGATCAAAGAGCTGCAAAGTTCTGAGAACCCGTTCCACATCAGCCTCCCGGACATTTAGGCTCCCGGCCAGCTCCAAAAGGTCTACCTGAAGATACCCGGTGTCTTCCAGATGATCGGAAAGCGCGCGAGCAATCAGCCGCTCCTGCGGTGTGTATGCGGTGAGGGCGATCTGACGAGCGACATGGTCGTGCAATGTTTCGGCGGAGGCAGTAAACTCGCCGAGGGCAAGGCTTTGCCCGGGCGGGATACTGGTTGTGTCGCGCGTTGATTTCCATTGCATGGGCTGTTCCGGGGCCCCGGTCCTGGTCGGCTCATCAACGTCGTTTTCGCGTGCGCCGATGTGCGGATCCTCGGCCGAAGTCGACAAAACATCGCCTAAAGCCCCGCCATCGTTTGGCGCTAGCTCCAAAAGCGGGTTCTTCTCGATTTCCTGCTCCACGAACTGACGCAGCTCGGCATGTGTCAGTTGCAGCAAGCGGATCGACTCAATGAGTTGAGGTGTTATACTCAGAGATTGCTTCTGACGCTGAAGCTGGCTTGCTGAGAATCTCACGGTGAAACTCCTGTCAAGCGACGCACTTGGTCGGGCGTCATGGGATCTGTGAGATGTTGACTCGTCCAGGTCGTGCGGCGGCCGCGGTTTGAAAGGACTTCAGCGCTTCGAGAACGTTCTGCGGCGACGAGATGCCGTAAGGGTCGGTTTCGCAGTTGTCGGAGAAGCCGTCCTCCTCGAACCACTGCTCCACCACGCCGTTATCGATCACGGCAGCGTACCGCCAGGAGCGCATACCGAAGCCGAGATTCTCCTTGGCAACCAGCATGCCCATCTTACGCGTGAACTCACCCGAGCCGTCCGGGATGAGCTTGACTTTCTGCAACCCCAAGGCCTTGCCCCACGCATTCATGACGAAGGCATCGTTGACGGAGATGCAGTAGATCGCGTTAGTTCCTTCCCTTTCAAACTCGTCATAGAGCTTTTCGAAATCGGGCAGTTGGTAGGTCGAGCAGGTCGGGCTAAAGGCGCCAGGCAACGAGAACAGGACGACGCGCTTGCCGCTGAAATAGTCGTCGGACGTCTTGTCTTCCCAGCGGTAGGGGTTCGGCCTCTCGATGGACTCATCGCGAACTCGGGTGCGAAATGTGACGAAGGGAACCATCTTATTAACGGTCATCAATGGTGCTCCTTGAGAAGAAAAACGGGCGGTGCAATCACGTGAGGATGGTTGTCGAGGCGAGGATAGGAACGTCTGACGAAATCGACGATGTCCTGACCGGCATGATCGCCGCGCGCGAGACGGATGGTCCGACCGTTTCCCGAACGGCCGTAAACGTCCATCGATCCGTCATCGCGCGGTTGCCAGCAATGCGATTCCGCATGCTTAATAACAGCGGCGGTGTTGCGCAAGGGGCGCGTTGATGGCGCCAGCGTGTGCAAACGAGGAGCAATCACCCCGGATAAACGGTGCCAATCAGTTTGCGACAAAGCCCGTCTCCTCACTCTGTGACGCATGTGCGGAGAGCCATGCATGTCCCGTGCCAAAGGAGAAACTCATGTCAAAACAACATAATGGCTCTAATGCTGCGATGCCGCCTGTCCGACATTGTCGACTTTCGGACCATGCGGAGCGCGGTGGGACGACGGGTGAACTGCGCTGTTCCCGCGGAGCATTCCTGTCCGCCACTCCTGGGACAACGTCAGGCAACCGACACCGACTGTCGGGTTTGTCGTGTCCGCGACACGGTGGTGTGCGGCCCGGCGTCCTGCCGCACTCTCAAGCCATTGACCAGGATCCAGAAAATTATTTCTGAGGCGCTTTCTGCGCAATTGGCACGCCTTTTGAAACTCCCCCGTCGGGAGCCGAAGGAGCTGCCAACCGGCACTCATGTTGTGGGTACCCGCGATCGATGGGCCGCAGGAAGGAAAGCAACATGTCAGGTCTGCGTCAGAACCGCAGTCTGTGGGAAACGGTTATTCCTCGTGGACTCCGAATGTCCTTTTGGTCCGATGAGCGACGACACTCACAATCGCGCAGCATCGGCCGACGGCCGATCGACTTGGAGACCGGGTTCGACCAGCATGTGCTTGCCTGTGTCCTCTCACGAGCGCTCGAGGAGGCCGAGGCCGGCGAGGCGAAGGCGACAGAGGCAACCGGCCTTTCGCGTGCCGAGCTGCAGGATGTCCTGACCCGCAATTTCCCCGCTATCGCTGTCAACGCCTTCGCTTTGGAAGAGGTGACCGACCGCGAGCCGGATATGGAGGAAGAGCTTTTGCGCGGCCTTCTGTTCGCGCATGCCCGGCCGGGCGACCCGGTGAGTGCCCGCTTCGCCAAGATCATCGCCCGGCGTGCCTTGTGCAATAACCATCTCTGGCAGGACCTCGGCCTTTTCAACCGGGCCGCGCTCAGCCGCTTGCTTGCCACGCATTTTCCGATGCTGGCGGCCGGCAACACCAAAAACATGAAATGGAAGAAGTACTTTTACCGCAAGCTCTGCGAGGCTGAAGGTTTTTCGCTCTGCGCCGCGCCCAGTTGCCGGGAATGCAACGAATTCGACAGCTGCTTCGGCCCGGAGGAGGGCGAAAGCCTCCACGCACGGACCAAGAACGGGCTCGCCTTGGATTAAGAGTGGCTTTCGCCAGCAGGACAAGGCCGCCAGTCTTGATCGCCATTCGTCTAAATCCACAGGCGCTTTTCCCGGCGGCGTTGCACGGAGGAGGGGATGTTCATCACCTTGCGGTATTTGTGACGGTGCGGCGCGCAGTGTCATGTCGGACAGCACATCTTCGGGCGCTCTCCTCGCGCTGTTCGAGGTAGGAAAATGCCGGGTCTCGAAGATTTCGCTCGGGAAGGCGCGCAATCCGCTCTTCCGGCCAGGCCGCTGCCCGGTGAAGAGGCTTACAATCTTGTCGGATGGCGAACGCTATGCCGCGCAACCTAGGGAGTCATTAGGTGTGACTTTTTCGTTCTTGGAGACCCGACGCGCCATGAGGGCCGATGCGCGCCGTTATAAATCAGACGCCCTCCTGAGCGAAGCCATGAAAATGCTCGCCGTAGGGATGATCCCCCTGTCGGCGGGCGCCTGCAGCTTCTCCTTCGGGACCGTGGGACTGCAGGAGGAGGAGCCGCAGATCACGGACTCGGTCAGCCGGACGGCCGTGCCCCTGTCGCCCGACCTCAACGAGGAGGATTGGCGCCGGGCCAAGGCGGCCCTCTCCGTGGCGCTCGATCCGCAGCGGCCCGGCACCCAGGTCTCCTGGGATAATCCGGCCTCCGACCGGAAGGGCACCTTCACGCCCACAAGCGCTCCCTTCGTGAAGGACGACCAGATCTGCCGGAACTTCACGGCTCTCATCAACGGATCGTCCTCCTCCTCCCTCCAGGGCATGGCCTGCCGGCCCTCGGGCGGCGGATGGGTGATCAAGGGCATCAAGCCGGACAAGACGACCGCCAAGGTCTAGCCGAAGATGAGGAGAAACCAAGTGGCGAGCAACCCGGTTCCAGATCATGTCCCACCCGAAATGGTGAGGGACTTCAGCCTGTTCACGTCGGCTGGCATGCTGCCGACGCCCAACGGGGATCCGCACGCAGCTGTCGCTTGCGTCCATGCCGGGCCACCAATCTTTTATTCCCCCTACAACACACACAATGGCCGGGGGACCTGGGTTATTACGCGCACAAGAGACCAGCGCAGGGTGCTGCAGGACGCCGAAACCTTTTCCAGCCATCGCAGCATCTTCGCCTCCGTGCTCGGCGAAAACTGGCCGATGATCCCGCTCGAACTCGATCCACCAGCCCATGGCATTTTTCGCTCACTACTCAATCCGCTGTTCTCGCCCAAGCGGGTGATGGTGCTGGAGCCGGTTGTCCGGGAGCGAGCGATCGCGCTGATCGACAGGATCGCCGCATCGGGCACAAGCTGCGATGTTATGAAGGATTTTGCATTTCCTTTCACAGTCAACATCTTCCTTGGCTTTCTAGGGCTATCGGATGATCGACTCGATATATTTGTCGGCTGGGCGAACGATCTGCTCCACGGCGACGATGTCAAACGACCGGCGGCGGCCCGGATGATTGTGGCGTTCATCGACGAACTTGCAGCCATGCGCCGCAAGGAACCAGTCGCCGATTTCATGACCTTCGTCGTGCAGGCAGAGGTCGAGGGCCGCCCGCTGACCGACGAGGAAGTCCGTGGCACTGGGGTGCTTCTGTTCGTCGCTGGACTCGACACAGTTGCAGCAGCGATAGGCTTTGACTTGGCCTATCTCGCGCGCAATCCCAAAGACCAGGACTTGCTGCGGAGCGAACCGGATCGAATCGGGTTCGCAGCCGAAGAATTGCTGCGCGCCTATCCAACCGTGCAGATGATCCGGGTGGCAACGAAAAATATCGACTTCGAAGGCGCGCCGATCCGTAAAGGGGACTATGTTTCCTGCGCCACGATGATTGCCAATCGTGACCCGGCGGAATTCAAATGCCCCAACACGATCGATCTTGCGCGAGAGGACAACCGCCATGCTGCCTTTGGCTATGGCCCGCATCGTTGCCTTGGCTCACACCTTGCCCGGCGGGAGATTGTCATTGGCCTCGAGGAGTGGCTGGCGCGCATTCCGGGCTTCCGGATCAAGGAAGGTATGGCGCCCATCACCTATGGCGGCCATGTGTTCGGGATCGAAAATCTGATCCTGGACTGGTCCTGACCAAAGCTGCCGGGGCACAAACATGGAGGTAGAACCATGCGCATCATCGTCCACCATGCCACATGCCAGGGTCACGCGCGATGCTGGGCGCAAGCGCCGGACATCTTCAAGCTTGATGACGAGGGCTATATCCTGCCCGGTGACATCAATGTTGCGGAAGGGGACGAACTGCTCGCGTCACGAGGCGCGCAAGCCTGCCCCGAACGTGCACTGGAAATCGATCGCACAGCCGCTGCGCTTGAATCGGTGTTTATTCAATCGAGAGTCTAGTGGGCTTAAATTGGGGTCAGCGCGACCTGGCCGCACCGCGAAAAGGACGGCGCGCGGCCTCTGTCCTGCCACCGTCCTCGTCCAACTGGGCAGTGGGGTCATCCTCTCCGGTATCGAGCTGCTTCACATGATACGCAAACGGCAGGCGAGGTTCGTCTTACAGTCCACCTCCTAGCGCCGACCAGTTCGAAATCGTTGCAGCGGACCGGAGACGCGAAAACGCCTCTTCCTGGCCAATCTCAGCATTCGCGACAGAGCCGATGAACCAGGCAAGAATTTCCGAACTACGCGACCGGGAGGCGATCCGCGACTGCCTCTATCGGTACTGCCGTGGGATAGACCGCGCGGACGAGGCGGCGCTGCGCAGCTCGTACTGGCCCGATGCACATGACCATCACGGGGCCTATTCCGGCTCGGCCGAGGGCTTCATCCAGTTTGCGCTCGGTGTCTTCAAGACCGGACCGCGCAACATCCATCAGATCACGAACGTCCTGATCGAGTTCATCAGCCCGGAAGAGGCCGCGGTCGAGAGCTACTTCACCGCGCTGCAACGCGGACCGGACGAGGCCGGAGAGATACGCCAGGTGCTCCTCTGTGGCCGCTATTGCGATCTGTTTCAGGAGAGGGCAGGGGAATGGCGGATTGCCGAACGCACGGTGGTCTACGATTGGGTCGAGGAGCAGACCCCGCCGGCGGCCTCCGAGACAGAGCAGTTCAGCCCCCGGCAGCCGCTCGGAGCATCGTACCCGGATGACCCGGTCTACGCGCTCACGAAGCGCCGCATTTCTTCAAAGATATGAAAGTGTACTGCATATGAATGTAACGGTTGAATGCTCCGCTCCCATAGCCACGGTGCCTTCAGAGGCTCCCAACTGGAGAGCCGCGTCGGCCGCGGAGACGAAAGACTATAACCATCCTGCAATGCCCCAGCGCTTCTCCCGGCAAAAGCCTTGCCGGTGAGGATGCGGCCGTGAGGATTGCCTTTCCGAGCCGAAACGGCGCGACCGCAACAGCGGTCTGCTCCGTCCCACGAGCCCGCCGACGATCCTTGTGTACATCAATTGCAGGCCATCGGCGGAGCCGCTCATCGAGGCGAGCGGCGCCTTCGCCATAATTTCCTGACGGAGGAACAGCACCGTGTTGCGTGCTTTCTTCGACGTCCAGGCGCAGCCTGGAGGATCGGTTCGCAGAGGGGAAGAGAACCGACATATAGATTATTGTTATTTTACAGATGCTTAACAGGGTATATTTAGCCTCTATGTTGCAGGTTTGTGTACCACCAGAGGCGATACCTCCACGCACATGGAGTTGAGCAACGTGCACCCTTTATAAATGATCTATCGTTAGCTATCGGGGCTCTCGGCTGCGCGGTCGAACTTTTCCAGCTCCTGCGCTGCTATTCGAGGGGGTGAGACAGGTATTTTGGCTCACCAAACCCGCGGCATGGTTGACTTGCAATCGGCGGCGGGCTTCAACGGCTCTGCTATTCTCCAAAGTGTGGCAGTGTGGACGACGCTCTGCGCTAAATCGGTCTACGAGGGTTCTTGATGGCTAACGGCATTGTACATCTTCCACCTACTGGTCAGGCGGAAAAGGTGCCGGTCGAATTGCTCGACTTCGACCAAAATAATCCTCGTTTTACACCGGATAAACGGCCCATAGGATCGGGAGATAGGGCACTGTTGCGGTAACCTCGGCAGTATAATCCAGAGCGGCCAATCGAGGAGCCGCCCTGTTGTCTTTGTTCAAGCG
>NZ_JAERQD010000119.1 GCF_016735695.1 Microvirga zambiensis WSM3693
TCGTAAAACGGGTCTTCGGCATGGAGATCCTCCTGCTTCATCAGAAGCTCTCCATTTTTTCGAAGCAAGACCAGACCTCGTCGTTTCGGGCAAGCGCCAGCATGGCCCGATGCAGCCGGGCGAACTCCGTCTGAAGAGCTTCTCGGGCCCGCAACATGGCCTCGGCAATCCTCTCCAGCATCGCATGACCAGCCGTAAGGGTGCGCACACGAGCCGCGAACTGGCCCTTGCTGATCTCGCCCACCTTCAGGCCGAAGCCGCGCAAGAGACCACGTGACACCACGCAGGCTGAGCTCAACATCGCGCATCTTGGCCTGCAGCTGCTTGCGAGCCATAAGCAGGGCCCGCACTTCCTGCGCCGGCGGCGACTTGCAGTGGACGGGGCGGAACCAGCCCATGCGCAGCAACTGGGCGATGCCGCGAGCGTCGCGGCGGTCGGTCTTGACGATCATGGCCGAGAGTGCCGCCTTCACATGCCGGGTCCTCCAACAGCACGACTTCGAACCCGGCCTGCACAAGTCCCGCATGCAGCCACTGCGATAGGGGACCAGCCTCCAGGCCGACGCGGGTGAGCGGCAGGTTCAGGCCGGCGAGGAAGGTGGCAAGCGCCTCAGGCTCGCTGGCGACCTTCGCCTCGCGGACGATCTGCCCGGAGGCATCGAGGATGCAGACGCTGCTGAGTTCCAAAGACACGTCAATTCCGGCATAGTAGTCCATGGCTGTCCCTCATGATGCTTGGGGCCGATCTGCTCGGACCCCGTTTCAACACCATCACTGTGAGGGACAGCCACCCCGCTCCGCTAGCTCGTGAGCGGCAGGCCCATTACGGCATCTAGACCTACAACACGAGACGGCAGCGCGTGCTCAGGAGCGTCTCCACCGAGCAGGCGGTGCGAAGTCGCTTGGCCTCTGAGCCCAAACTGGCGAACTCGCGCTTCAAGTCGCCCGATTCACACGCCCTGCCTGAAGCCCTTCAGGTCGTCACTGCCGCCGAGGAGGTCTTGCATCCGGGCAGCTAATTCCCAAAGTACACTCACAGATTCATGTAATCTTTCAGCGCAGGAATGGGGCTAACACAATAGGGTAGCTTGTCAATTCTTGGCTTCCAGTGCCCGGACTGAATTACTGAATTGACGTGAGCTGCGATGTCGCCCATCGAAGCGAACCAAACATCGCCCTTGTCTTGCATATACCGAATAAGCGGCTCTAGCGCAGCACATCGTGCCAATCTACCGCTGACTGGTGGATGCCACACGCACATCCACATCCCACCATACTCCCACGCCGCGTCAAACTCAGCTTTGAATATCTCGATGGCACGGACAGGCGCCAAGACTTGCATACGGTAGTCGAAGTCTTGCCAACTCATATAGTACTTCCAGTCATCAACCCCATGTAAGCAAGGTATTTCAATTATCTTCCCGCGCTCATTCGACAGAACATACGGTATATCGTCCCCAAAGAGCGACGAATCGTACTCGAACCCCTCCTGCATAAGGAGGTCGATCGTATTGCGGGACACACCGTTAGAGGCGACATTCGGCGTACGATAGCCAAGCGGCTTGCGCCCAGTTGCCTCCTTGATTATTTCGATACCCCTGCAAAGAATATCAAGTTCCTGCTGACGCGACATACGGTTGTTGTCGTGGTGAAGGTATCCATGATGTGCGATCTCATGGGAGTTCTTTAGCATTAACTCGATTGCTGCCGGATAATTTTCGATCGTCCAGCCCGGAACAAAGAACGTAAGAGGTATTGTATACCTTCCAAATAGATCGATAATCCTCGGAATAGCAATTTCGGGGTCGTAGCGCATAAGAGAAAGAGTAGCTACATGGTTGTCAGCACTATCGGGATAGTTGACATGAACAGTTGCGTCAGCATCTACATCCCACGTGAAGGCGACAGCACACCGTGCGCCATTTGGCCAGGGAATCGGGTTCTTTATCATATCCAAGTTCCTGTGGGGTTAGATGTGGTGAAACGCCTGTAGGACTGCAGCTGAGCGGGTACCACCATAGGTCTGCTCATCCGCGGCGCAGCGGCGCTTCCGCAACCTGTATCCACGCCCTCATACGACAGACGCGAACGTCATCCGGCAAAGGGTCGTGATGTCGTAGACGGGCAGCCCTGTTATGCGGCGGATCGCTGGCGCAACCAACGGAAATGCCGTGCATTCAAACAGGATAACCGCGATCTCCGGGTGGGCGGCGCGGAGCCGCGCGACACAGGCAGCGACATCCGCTTCAATATCAGCTACATCGGTTGGCAGTGGAGGGAGCTTCAGCTCATTATGCCACAGCTTGCCGCCTTCGATGCCGCCGACAACCACCCTCCCCCGTTCGACCGGATCGTCCACCCCGAGCAGATCTTCCTTGCAATACGTCGAATCGGCAGTCACGACTGCAAGCTTTGCGGCCGGCGGCAACTGACGGAGCAACATTGGCACCAGGAGCAGGCTGGACATCACAACAGGGACTCGCACCGACGTGGCCACTGCCGCCTGATGCCGGATAAAGAAGCCGCAGTTTGAGCTTATAGTAACGGCGCCTCGCTCAACCAAACGCTTGGCAGCCGCTATGCAGGCCGGCTCAAGTGCTGGGTCGCCGTGGATTACATTTTCTGCGTAAGCTCCATCGACGGTCTCCCATATAGTTGGGAAGTCGAAGGTAGCCGAACTCCGCATCGTGCCAGGCAACGGCGTCGGCGGCGTGGCGCCGGGCGGCAGCCCGCGGTCGAGGAGTAGAATACCGAGCGAGCGCGGCGTCGTGAATGCCATTTGGAACTCCGAAACGAAAGTGTGTCAGCCACAGCAGGTGTTTGAGAGAAGAGAGTGCTCCGTGGGCGGCTATGCAATCCTAACCACCGATGCCGCCAGCGCTGGTGACGGTCAATGGACTCAAACTGGACCTGCACATTGACGCCGATCACAGGTACAATCCGTCAGCAGCGTGGCCCCGTCAAATGTGCTTTTTAGATTTCAGCCATCTAGAATCGCGATGAACTTTTCTAACTTCTCGCCATAAATTGACTTCTCTTGTCCTTCCATTCTAAAATGAAACTCGGCATCGCTGGCCAATCTTTCAATTTCCCAGCACAGCATCGCAAAACGAATGCGGTCCCTTTCCTCGTTGACAAGAGGCCACGTCAGGCCACTAGAGCATCGGACCGGAAATAGGACTCTTCGGCTTCTGCAGGAGCTGGAGTTGTGATTCACTCCTTCGGACGGGAGGTGGATCATGGGTCACTGCTATTCTCTCGATCTTCGGGTGTGGGTCGCGGCCTTCGTTGAGGCGGGCCATTCCTGCCCCGCCGCAGCCCAGCACTTCGGCGTCAGCGACAGTTTCGCCATCAAGCTGGTGCGGCGAACGCGGCACCTCGGCTCGCCGGCGCCGGATCGCCAGGGCCGTCCGCCGGGACGCGGCAAGCTGGTGGCTTATGAGAGCTTCCTGGTCCGGACGGTCGAAGCCGAGCCCGCTATCACCATGCCCGAACTGGCCGCAAGGCTGCTGAAGGAATACGGGATCGTCGCGGCCCCCGCGATGCTCTCGCGCTTCCTGTGCCGGCGCGGCTTCACCTATAAAAAAACACCTGATGGCGGCGGAGTGCGCACGCGCCGACGTGCATGACGAGCGCCGCATCTGGACCAGTCAGCGTCGGGCCCGCATGCGCCAGCAGCCGCACCGGCTGGTCTTTCTCGATGAGACTTACGTCGACACCAAGATGACGCGCCTGCGTGGGCGCTCCCGTAAGGGCCAGCGCCTGCGCGTGAGCGCTCCCTTCGGGCATTGGAAAACCCACACCTTTCTCGCCGGGCTGCGCTGTCATGAGCTGAGCGCGCCCTGGATCATTGATGGCCCGATCACCCGCGCGGCGTTCGACGTTTACATCGAGACGCAGTTGGCGCCGACGCTGCGCCAAGGCGACGTGGTGATCCTCGACAATCTGGCTGTTCATAAGAGCGAGAAAGCCGCGCAGTGTCTGAAGCGACGCGGCGCCTGGTTCCTTTTCCTGCCGCCCTACAGTCCAGACCTCAAT
Source organism: Microvirga zambiensis WSM3693 (assembly GCF_016735695.1). GTDB lineage: Bacteria > Pseudomonadota > Alphaproteobacteria > Rhizobiales > Beijerinckiaceae > Microvirga > Microvirga zambiensis. The sequence goes on from NZ_JAERQD010000119.1 coordinate 4,039, forward strand.
CCAATTGAGCAAGCCTTCGCCAAAATTAAAGCATACCTGCGCAAAGCCGAGGCCCGCACCTTTGAGGCGCTCTTGCAAGCGCTCGGTAGCATCTGCAACCTGTTCGAGCCGCAGGAGTGCTGGAACTACCTCAAGGCCGCAGGGTATGCGTCCGATTAAGCGTCCGATGCTCTAGCCCGCCGCCCTCCCAGATCGCGCGCCGGATGCTCGGGGTGGCGGCAAACCCGGCGGCGCAGGAGGACCCGAACAGCCCGATTCCCGGCATGCCGGTGCTGGAGGTGTGGAAGGCCAAGCTGTTGCTCGTGTCAAAGCGCAGGCAGGGGACCGGCTACTCCGGCGTTGAGAACCTGCTATTCTACAAAGAGAACACTCGTATATTCAAGCCCGGAAAGTTGCATAGCCCTTGGATTACATATGGGGGCAGGTCCAATGTCTGCCTCAAAACATACTTCAAGGTGGACCAACTAAATGGGGGTGGATCAAGATCTCCCGATACCATTCAACCCCAAACCACTCTAGCATATGAACGAGACATACCTTCGGGTGGAAGGTCAGTGGGCCAATCTTTACCGTGCCGGCGAGGCTCGCGGGCAGACCATGGATTTTCTGCTCTCGCCCAGACGAGATGCCGCAGCCGTAAGACGCTTCTTCTAGAAGGAGCTAATGCGGCCTCATACGGCTAATCCGCGAACCACCACGGTCGACAAGAATGCCGCTTATCCAACTGCACCGAAAGCAATGAAGCGGGGTGGAGAACTCTGGTGCTTTTTGACTCCGCCAGGTCAAATGCCTGACGGATGTATAAGGTATTTTCGACATCGGTGGGAGCATTCTTCTTATCGTCTGTTGGTCTGAGGCAGGCGCTGTCCACGTGTTGACCGGCAGAAACTAGGTTTGAGCGCGGCATCGTGTGACGAGAGGCTCGCCGGTCTACCTGGGCGATGAGAGTGCGTACGGTACTCGCCCCTACCGGCGAGTGGATCGGCAGGGCTGCTTCTACTATATTGAACGGGCTCGGGTGACCCCAGAGCGAAGAGCAGGGCGTGAGGTTGCAACCCTGCCGCGCAGCTTAGGATCGTCGCACCTCATTGGCGGCACCCGAGCACCCTTTCGGTGATCGCCGTTTCCAGCTGGCCACAAACCGCCGGTAGGCTTCTTCGGCCTCACCGACCATCTCTCGCTCCGCTCCACGCACCGCCTTCTTGCTATACCCGGCAGTGGATCCTTTTTGCCTGCCACCACTGTGCGATGGATACCCCGCTGCCAGTTCCAGGTGTCGCAATTTCCACTGCAGCAGCGCCGGCCGGCTCCAGGTGTAGTCCTCATCCTTGCTCAGCATATGCCAAACGATCACCGCCAGCTTGCGCGCCGTTGCCACGGCCGCCACCGACTTGCCGCGTTTGTTCCTGATGCGGATGAAGAAGGCCCGCAGAGGGCCTGGTACGCCGGCGATCACCCAGCCCGCCTCGACCAGCATCGATTGGGCATGAGCACGCCTCTGTTTGCTGGTGCGTCCATGATAGGCGGGTTTACCGCCCGGCTGCCGCACCTTTGGATTGAGACCGAAGTAGCTCACAAGCTTTTGCGGCGAGGAGAAGCGTTTAATGTCGCCGATTGCTGCCAGGACACCCATCGCCACTGTGGCATTCACCCCTGTGATCGTCATCAACCGCCTGACCTGCGGACCGTCGAGCGCCTTCTGGGCGAGGCTCTTGTCGAGCTCAGCGAGTTCAGCGCCAAGCCGATCCAGCTCACCGGCATGACGCAGGAGCACCCGGCGCTGATCCTCGGCGAGCGGGAGGGCCGCCAACCAGGCCCTCCCGCGTTTCGAGAACAGGCTGCCTGGATAGGGCGGGATCAGGTGAGCATGCAGAACCGCATGGATCCGGTTCTTGAGCCGGGTCATCTGTGCGACCAGCTGGGTGCGTTCTGCCGAGACACGGCGGCGGGCCTCGGTCTCCTCGTCCGGCATCCAGACTTCGGGCAGGAAGCCGCTCGCATGCAGCTTCGCCAAGACCCGGGCGTCGATCTTGTCGGTCTTGACCTTGGCCCAGGCGATCGCCCGCACCAGGTTGAGATTGGCAATCACCACGCGCGCCACGAAGGGCGACAGCAGGCGCACGATGGCACTGGTGTTGCCGGTGGCCTCCAGGACGACCTCGTCGTCAGGTTTTAAGGACTTGGCAAAGTGCAGCAGGCGGCTGCGTTCGAGATCGACCTTGCCGGCATCCCGGATAACTCCCTTCTCCAGGACCGCCATTTGGGCAAAGGACCGATGAACATCGAGAGCAATGATCCTCATCTCCGGCTCCTGTTGGGTTGCACAACCTCGGGAGTCAGCGGGCCACACGACACCTACGGATCCGCGCTCGCAGCGCCCCCGGGCCCGTCGAAGGGGATGCCAGATAACAACACGAGCTTGCAGCTCAGAGGTACTTCCGGCCCGCCCACCTTACGTGCTCTCGACACCCCTATCCCGGTGCGCCGAGGATACCTGTTCCGTCAGCCTTCAGAAACCTGAATAGGGGTGCCGCGCCTATTCATGCCTGATAACAACATCGTCGAGCAGGACGATCGGCACATCAAGCGATTGGTCAGGCCCTGGCTGGGCTTCAAGAGCTTTGTGACAGCCTCACGGACGATTGCGGACTTTAAGGTCATGACGATGATCCGCAAGGGCCAGGTGGCGAACGCACCAGCGAACGACATGCAAGCTCAGACCGACTTAATTGCTAATTTGTTCCGCACGGCCGTTTGAACTAGACGCCTGTGCGGGCGGCGCCTGAGCTAGCGCCAGCCTTGCGGCGGAGCTGGATTACTCGACGACCAGTGAAATCGAGTGTTCGCAGTCCTACAAACGAGCATCTCGAAATGTGATGTGACAAGCGGTGAAATTATATTGGTCGTATCACTGTGGGACTCGATATAAACCGTCGGTCTCTTGGTTGCGAACTACCGGACCCTGCGGGGCGTCCTGGGCGACTGGCAAGATAAGGATGAACTGCCTGCCGGAGGGCATCTGTTGAGGCAAAAGGCGGAAAATTCGGACCGATTGGGTGGGACAAACTTGGTATAGGAAACCTGTCTCGCTCGCTTGGGGAAACTCTTGAGGCTCTTGGAACCGGCGATGTCGCGAGCACGTGGCTAGGCCCGCACTTCACCGAAGCATATCTGATGTACAAGATCCGCGAAGTCTGGAAGACGGCAGAGAATTTCTTTGATGAACTTATCCACTTCTATGCAGAGGTATAATAAGATGACGGCGACGCTCAAGACGGAGACACTACTTGGCCCCGACGACCCGCTTCCTGTAGGTATTCGCAACGGAGAATTTGCGTCGGAATTCATCATTACCTGTGAACATGCAGGCAACGCCGTGCCCAAGTCGCTGAAGGGACTTGGGCTAGATTCGGCAGAACTCAACCGACACATAGCTATCGACATAGGGATCCTTGGTGTTTCCGAGTGGGTGTCTGATCTTCTTCAAGCACCGCTCGTTTACCAGCGGTATTCGCGCCTTGTCGCCGAATGTAACAGGGCACTCACTGACGAAGATCTATTCGCCGTTGTCTCAGACGGTACTGTTATCCCCGGCAACAGGAATATCAGCGAAGTGGACCGGCGGCAGCGCATCGAAGAAATCATAATGCCGTACCAAAACGAGGTCACTCGCCGCCTAGACGAACAGCAGACAGGCGGCCGACATACCACGCTATTCGTTTCGATGCATAGCTTTACACCATCACTTCGATCGCGGCCAAGCGAGAGACCTTGGCATGTGGGATTATGCGTAGGTGTCGATGACCGATTTACCAGACATGTATTTGCTGCACTGCAAGCGGATAACAGTATCTTAGTAGGGTTCAACGAGCCATATGATGTTGACATGATCCGCGAATATTCTATCCCAGTTCATGCTGAAAGGCGCGGTCTCCCTTACGTGCAATTTGAGATCCGGCAAGACCTTATCGCCGACCAATCTGGGCAGAAGGAATGGGCTAGGCGAGTCGCACAAGCTTTAGAGCGCGCCAGAGCAACATTTTTAAGCGAGATGTCTTAGCGCTTCTTCCATACTCACTTGAGCTCTAAATCCCGAAGGAGGCAGGCTATGAGAGACGTCCACGTCCACCTCATCAGAGCCTATTCGGGTCGCAATCTGTTCACTTCCATGCTGCACAGGGCAGGCAGCGGGTTAGGTGTGCGATGGTACTAAGGCCTGCGAAGGCAGGGGCCTCAAGGCGCTGAAGTGTGACGGCAGCGCCTTCCCGAACTTAGAGTCTATCCCGGTAGGCAATCATTGCGGCAATCCCATATGGACAGGATGATCAGGAAGATTGGATTGGAGAAGGTGCGTCGGCGCGTCCGGAATGACGGCTGGCGCTTGCCAGACGCGGTCTGGGCAAAGATGGAGCCGCTGCTGCCACCCCGCCTGCAGCACCCGCTGGGCTGCCATAACCCGCGGGTGCCCGAAACCGGGCGGCGATGGATACGAACTTCTTCGTGCTGCGGACCGGATGTCAGTGGAATGCGCTGCGGGAGACTGGGATTTGCTCGTCCTCCTCGGCCCATCGACGGCTTCAGGAATGGGCAGCGGCCGGGGTCTTTGTGGCGTTCTGGCGCGAGGGGCTGCTGGCTTACGACGCTCTGCAAGGGATCGATTGGACTTGGCTGGCACTGGACGGGGCGATGGGTAAGGCGCCGCTGGATGGGGGAAAACCGGGCGCACTCCCACTGACAGAGGCAAGCGCAGGGTCAAACGCTCGCTGTTGACCGACGGCCGTGGCATCACGCTGGGAGCCGTGATCGACGGGCCAACCGCAACGACCATCAGCTGATGCTCCCGACGCTGGCGTCCATCTCTGTGCGACGGCCCACACCGACCCGCCGCCGTCCACAGCATCTGTGTCTCGACAAGGGCTTCGACTATGACGAGCCGCGCACCTTGGCTGAGGAATTCAGGTTCACCCAGCACCTACGCCATCGAGGCGAGGAAGCGTAGGCCAAGCGTCACGCAGATGGCAAAGCACGGCGCTGGGTGGTAGAGCGCATACACTCCTGGCTTCACTGCTTCCGCTCGATCTTGATCCACTGGGCCAAAAAGCCTGCCAACTACTTTGTGAAGTAGCCCCCGAATAGACCGGACACGATCTCCCACCTCGCTAAGAGATAGGATTAGTGTTGGTGCTATGACTGGTTCTTCCCCGAAGATAGAGGTCCTTGACGGACCGCAACGCCGTCGCCACTGGATGGATTTGCTTCGCTTAAGTGGAGAGCGGCTTTGTAGCTATCCGGCCAGCCTTTCGAACTGAACCGGACTGACATAG
>NZ_JAERQD010000011.1 GCF_016735695.1 Microvirga zambiensis WSM3693
TCTTGTCGTGGTCAATCTCCATGCGGCCACTTTACCACGCCGCGGCCGAAATTCCGCGGTCCTCGGCGGATGCGTACTCTCGACATAAGGATCGACCGCTCGCATCCGATCGGCGCCGAGGATCCCGCCGGCATTGCCGACCTGGTGCTGGAATCCGCCGTCTCGACCATCATGGACCTGGAGGACTCGGTCGCCGCGGTGGATGCCGAGGACAAGGTCCAGGTCTATCGCACCTGGCTCGGGCTGATGAAGGGCGACCTCGCCGAAAGCTTCGAGAAGGGCGGCAAGACCGTCGAGCGCCGCCTCAACCCGGATCGGGTCTATACGATGCCGAACGGCGGCGAGCTGCGCCTGCACGGCCGCAGCCTGATGCTGGTGCGCAATGTCGGCCACCACATGTTCACCGATGCGGTGCTCGATGCGGACGGCAAGGAGATCCCCGAGACCATTCTCGATGCCGCCGTCACCTCGCTGATCGCCATCCACGACCTGCAGGGCAAGGGCGAGATGCGCAACAGCCGCGCGGGCTCGGTCTATATCGTGAAGCCCAAGATGCACGGGCCGGATGAGGTCGCCTTCGCCAACGATCTCTTCGGCGCCGTCGAGGACATGCTCAATCTCGCCCGCAACACCCTCAAGATGGGCATCATGGACGAGGAGCGGCGCACCACCGTCAACCTCAGGGCCTGCATCCGCGCGGCGGCCGAGCGCATCGTGTTCATCAACACGGCCCAGTCAAAACCCTTCCAGGCCCGATAGCCATCATGCAGCGTTAGCCACAGGAGGGCAAGAACCGCCTCATCGATCTTGTCGTGGTCAATCGCCATGCGACCACTTTACTACGCCGCGGCCAAAATTCCGCGGTCCTCGGCGGAGGCCTACTGTCATGGCGCTGGCCCGGCAGGAGCAGAACGTACGCCAAGTTGCCGAGCGCATCCACCAGGCCACGATCTTGGTGGTCAGGCCGCCGCGTGAGCGCCCGATAGCCTGATGACAAGTCCCCCTTTAGCGCCGGTCCCGTGCTGGTGGACCCGGATGATGGTGCCGTCGATGAGCGCGTACTCGAAATCGGGCTCCCCTGACAGGACCGGGAACCGGCGTTCGAAGCGACCGGCCTGCGCCCAGCGACAAAAACGCAGGAACACGCTGTTCCAGTAGCCGAATGCCTCAGGCAGATCGCGCCAGGGTGCACCGGTGCGCACCATCCACAACACCGCCTCCAGAAACAGCCGATTGTCCGAGCCGGAGCAGCCGGGATCACTGGCCTTCCCGGTCAGCAAGGGTGCGACACGCTCCTAATGTTCATCCTTCAGGACCCACCGATTCAAAGCTGACCTCCCGTGTTTCAGCCTTGAATCAAATTTTGTCCCGAGCGGGAATGCCTCAGATAAACTGAATATCCACGCGCCTTAGAATGGAGCGAATGCACCATTCCGTAGCCCAAAAGGCCCTTTCCTTCCCAACCGTGTGCCGCACAAGAGAACCATGACATAAGACACAAACAGATTCAGTCGACTAGGGCCTTCACACCTAATGCCTTGTCGAGAACCATGCGGGTAGCGATCATCGCTTCCTCGGCGACATCTTTCGCTGGCCTTAGCCACTGTTTGTCGTTCGGGGCTTCGTAGCTAATTGTTCCGCGATAACCCTTCTCGAACAATAAGCCAAGGACGCTGTCCCAGTCCACTACACCTTTGCCAGGGGGCAATCGGTCAGTTGGACGACGCAGTCCAACCATTGGGTCAGGGGGGCAGTCGCTAAATTGGAAAGCATAAATGAGATCGCCTGGAACGACTTCGAAGCCTCGACCGCTCCGACCACTTCGGTGCAGATGGTAGGCATCGAGCAGTAATCCGCAGCTGCGCCGGTTAGCACGATCAATTAGCTCAAGAGCCTCTTCAAGATTATTCAGCACCTTGTGCTGTGAGTTGAATTCAATGCCTAAGCGGAGCCCATGCTCGCCAGCTATATCCCCAGCCTCACGCAGACTTTCAATCGCCTTGTCCATCGTCCCAGACAGGTGTCCCGGGGCGCTCATGAGAACGGGGCAGCCGAGAGCAACGGCGTTTTTGCAGCTTTGCCTGAAGACTTCGAACAACCGGGACTTCTCGTCGCCCTCCGCGTAAAGCCATCCGTACTCAACGCCGAGCGTCGACACAGGGATACCAGTACTAAGAACAAAGTCGACAATCTGCGAATCGTCCCAGTCTTTTTCAATCAGTTTAGAGAAGTCCGATCGACGCAACTCAACCGCATCAAATCCAGCATACATAGCGGCGTCGATTGCCTCCTCAAGAGAAGCGTCCTCAATCGTCCAAGTATGAAGCGCAATCTTGAAGGGGATCATCGAATGGGGGGCTGCAAACTCTGCAGGCGGCTCAGTTGGCGCCGTTGGCGCGATTGTTCTGGTAACTGTCTGGGACATGCTCTTTCCTTATCAATTCAGAGTTTTAGCAAGAGGGTCACATTGACGGCTGAACAATTGTGCGCCGGAAAATCGGAAGACGCCCTCGCCCTTGAGAGAGGCAACGACCTCCTGTACAATGCGTTTAACCTCCGCTTCAGCAATGCTTGGTTTGCGGCCGATAATCGATCCAAAAGCGATTCTACGTTCGAGAACCGGATCCACGACGTTCGATATCGTATTCAGACCACGCTGATGCTCCTCACGAACAAGCGAGCAAGGTAAGATGGTAGAGGCATTGCCTTGATGGACTAGCAGGCGGATCGTCTCGCTAGAGTTCAGCGCCATACCAACATTCAAAGTATGCCCAGCTGCCGCTAAAGAAGGCTCCACAATCCGACGTAGCGCGTCGGTCATCGTCAATGGAATTGAGCAAAGATGCCTGCCGGAAATCTGCAAGGGCAGTTCCGAATTTGGCGGGCTTACAAGAACGAGTTGCTCCTCGCAAAGAACTTGACAAGCGATGACGCTCGGCGGCGTGATGAGACTAAAAATCGCTGCATCAAGCCCGCCTTGTAACAGCGACTCCTCTAATTGAGACGTTACCGACCCGACGACCCTAAGTTTGATTTTTGGCGCTTCCTTGCGCAGTCTATCGACAACGGGAGGAATGATAATTGGGCACAGCGTTGTCGCGACACCGAGAGAGACGGAGCCCATGGGGGTTCCGGCCAAGGCCCGCATTTGATCGCGGGTTTCCTCAAAGTCGCTAATCAGACGCTGAGCTCGTTCAAGTAGCCTTGAGCCCGCATCTGTGAGACGGACACCACGAGAAGTCCGATGAAACAGTTCCATTCCCAGTTCAGCTTCAAGCCGCAAGATGTGACGGCTCAAAGCCGATTGAGCGATATTGGCCTGCTTGGCCGCACGCGTGTAGCTCCCAAGTTCGGCCACCTTGACGAAATACTGGATCGAGCGAAGGTCCATCTGAGTGCCTTATAACATTAGTTCGTCTTTGCGGCTCGTTGCCCGCAGGATCATAACAATTGAGAGCACAATCACGACTTGGATGATGCAAGCAGCCGCCGTCGCGCTTGGACGTCCGATCATAAGAAGATAGATCGCCACCGATGTCGTTTCGGTCCCTGTTTTGTATAGAAAGAGAGACATTCCTAGTTCTCGAACGATCATAATGAAAAGGAGAAGCCATGCGGCCACAACGCCTGGCTTAATCAGCGGTAGAACGATGTTGTACACTGTCCCCCACCAAGTAGCGCCTGCCACGCGGGAGCACTCGTCAAATTCGCCCGAGACCGCAATAAGTGATGACGCAACAGAGCGCTGAGCGTAGGGCGTAAAGCGTGCGACGAAAGCGAGTAGGAGGATAAACAGCGTTCCGTAGACAGGCGTTCCGAGCCAGAAAATTGCAACGCCAACCGCAAGGATAGCACCGGGCACTGCTAAAGAAATACCGGACAGAACATCAAGAAACACGCGGCCTGGCATCTTACTGCGGAAGACCAAGTAGGCCGAGATGGTGCCTAGTATGGTTCCGAGGGTTGCGCCGACAATTGCTAGCAAGATAGTGTTCTTAAGCCCGCGTCTCATTACATCAAAGTCAGTTAAAACATAGAGGTAATTGGCAAGCGTAAAAGTCTGTGGGCGGATGACCCCGGTCCATATTGGGGATAGCGACGTTACCAGGAGCGCGAAAATTGGCAAAATCACAGCGCTCAGTACGAAGACCAGATTAAAGGCAAGCCCCAGATATTTACCCCGGCCAATATCGACACGGCTTGGCTTATAGGCTTTGCCAGTCATTGTGATGAAATCACGCGATAGGATCAGTTTACGCTGGATAAGTAACAGTAGACCAGCTGCTACAATCAGCATTACACACATTGCAGCAGCCATATTGTACCGCACCGGATACTCGCTCGTCATGGCGTACAATTCTGTGGTCAAGACATTGAAACGGGCTGGGATACCCAATACGAGCGGAACCTCGAACGAGCCAAGAACAGTCACAAAGATCAGCAGAGCGGCTGCAAGGATTGAAGGCAGTGCCATGGGCAAGGTAACCGTCGCAGCCGTTTGAAATAAGCCTGCACCAGAAATTCGAGCTGCCTCTTCAAGCGATGGATCCATACGGCGAAATGCACTGCTTACAAATAGGTAGACCAGAGGGGCTTCAAACAACGAAAGAACCCATATAATGCCCGTGGGACTGTAGATGTTGAAGATCGGCCCCGAAGCCCCTAGCGCAATGACGGCCTTATTAAGCAAACCTTGATTTTGGGAAGCCAACAGCGTCCAAGCGATCGCGCCAATAAAGGAAGGCGTAAAAAACGGAATCAAGTTGAGACTAGAGAAGATTGAGGTGCCTGGAGTATTGGTCCTATAGTTGACCCAAGCCAAAGCTACGCCTAGAAACACAGATAGTATAGTTGTTCCAGCTGCAATCAGCAACGAATTAACAATACCATGGAGCAAACGCGGATTGTCTACGATCTCGATGTAGTTCGCCAAAGTGAAAGCGGTGAGTTCTTCACTTTGGAAACTTCTGAGCGCAAGCATACCGAGTGGTAGGACGACGGAGATCAGGAGTATTACTAGTACTAAAGCGAAAAGAAGCCCTTCTACGCGGCTCTGGGCGGAGAAACGTATTGCTAGCCGGCTAATAAGACTACGCTCCTCTGGCATCTGCAGATTCGTCGCGGAAACAGTTGTCATCTGCTCGCTCCTTCCAGAAGGATACAATCATGGGCAGCCATACGGAGGTGCAGTCGATCACCTTGGGCAAGATGATGATGAGGTTCTAGAGCGAGTCGGAGTTCAGAGTTGCCTAGGCGCACTTCTACTTCAATGGTATTGCCGAGGTACTGCGTAGCGAGGACAGTAACTTCCAGAATATTGTCGTCGTACGCGGGAGTCGTTTGGGCTGATGACAACCGAAGGGACTCAGGCCGAACGAAGGCTTGGCAGCGCTGGCCTTCTATAAGTTTGCATCGTGCCCGTGACTTGATAGTAATGTCCGGATTGTCGGACAGCCGGACGGTCGTGATTCCTGCTTCAGATGAGCTTTGTACCACAATGGCCTCGAGAGCGTTCGAGACGCCGATGAAGTCGGCGACGAATTCGCTAGCAGGTTCCATGTAAATCGAACGGGCGTCGCCGCGCTGTTCGATTCGGCCGCGGTTCATGACGATAAGTTCATCGGCGATGGCCATGGCTTCGGCTTGGTCGTGGGTGACGAACACCGAAGTGATACCAACTTCGCGCTGAAGGCGGAGCAACTCGAAGCGCATGCGCGCGCGGAGTTTGGCATCCAAATTGGACAGTGGCTCGTCAAAGAGAATGACGGAAGGCCTTGCAATAATTGCGCGCGCGAGTGCAACGCGTTGCTGTTGGCCACCCGAGAGCTTGCCGGCTGGCCGAGTTGAATATCCACCTAAGCCGACGAGTGAAAGCGTCTCTTCGACTTGCCGCTCAATGTCGGAGCCCTTTCGGCCTCGCACCTTGAGAGGATAGCCAACATTCTGACCAACCGTCATATGCGGCCAGATGGCGTAAGACTGAAACACCATTCCGAGATTACGCTTGTTGGGTGGCAACAGCGTACCTTTGCTGATGGAGGTTACAACCGTATTTCCAATTTTAATCTCGCCATCATCGGGCACCTCGAGTCCAGCAATGCACCGTAACGCGGTTGTCTTACCACAGCCGCTTGGACCTAGGAGCGCGGTGATTTTCCCTGGTTTAACGTCAAACGATAGGTCGTCCAGCGCAGCAAATTTTTTAAAATTCTTGCGAAGACCAGCGACCGACACTGGCGCGCCCCTGCTTCCTATTAGCGTATCATGCGCGTTTATGCACTTGTCCATGTACATTGCGTCCTCCGGAATAGCCGCCGACTGCGGCTGCAAGCGGCTTTCCGCCGTCTTGTTCAGATTGTTGGATGCCTGTGCCGATCAGATGCCGAAGAGCTTCGTCCATTGGTCCGAAAGCTTCTTCATTTCTGCCTCGGGTACGCTGACCTGCTCGACCTTCAACTGCTTAACCTTACTCAAATCCGGGAAGAAGCTAGCGCCGTCTGTCTTTATATCGGAACGGCCGGATATGCGGCCCTCATAGTTAGCCATAATCTGCTGGCCCTCTTGGCTGCGCATGTAATTCAGAAGCAGCTTCGCTCCGTTCGGATTTTTGCTTTTCTTAAGTGCAAACCAAGGGTTTATGAGCGGTACAAAACCATTTGCCGGAAATGCTTGCGCAAGGTTGGTAGCGCCTTCTTTGTACATGGCATAGCCGCGCGTCGCGCCGCCAATTGTTATAGGATACTCGCCTGAGACAACCTTCTGGACTGCCAATTCGGTATTTTGGACGGTCACGGTGTTCATCGTGGCGAGCTTCTTGAAAAACGCCTCTCCAATCGATGGTTCGTCGCGCATGCCTTGGTAAACAAGCGCCCAAGCCGCGACGAGTCGCGCACTAAGTGTTGAGATCTTTCCGTCGTATTCTGGCTTGAGAAGATCGTTCCAGTCGCTAAATGTCTCCGTTTGGATGTGCTCCTTATTCCAAACAACAGATGCGAGATAACCGATGTCGCTTACGTAAAACGGCCGGTTGTTGAAACCAGGGCGCTGCTCATTTGTGCCGTAACCTGCGTACTCAGGCGCATCAAATGCTTCTAGGAGCCCACGCTTAGCGAGCGATGCAGCCCAAATTCCGAGGTTAATGTAGATTACGTCGCAGGAGGCCTGTCCAGCAATAATCTCTTCCTCAGTCTGCTTCTGCAGCGGTCCAAGGTTCTTTAAAACAAGATCAACTTGATACGAGGACGGCAGACCGTACCGCTTCTTGAAGCCTACTATAACAGCATCACGTGCTGCGTCTGACTGGATCGTGTTGCCTGCACCGACAACGCGGCCTTCCTTCTTTGCTCCTTCAATCAAGGGACCAAGGACTTCGTCCGAACCGGCGGCGCTGGCTGTGCCGGAGCTCAAATTCAGAGGCAGTAGTAGAGTTGAGGCGCCAGCTAGGAAGGTCCTTCGGCGCATTAAGGTCGGTGACTTCAAGCTTTCCATAATCTCCTCCCAATGAACCACGGTGCAAGTTTTACCTTGCCCGTCATTCTTAAGAGAGACTGTAATCAAATTAGGTATGTCGTTCTACTCAAATCATCGATAGCATTATGCTAATTGGAGATGGCTTCTATCGCATTGGATTGTGGAAAAGTCTAAGAGCACCTAACAAAGCCATTGCTGAACGAAGCGGCAGGTGATGAGAGCTGAAGCGAGAGTCATAGAAGCGTTGTGGATGTCGGCCCTGCGCTCATAGCGGATGGCAGGGCGGCGGAACTGTCCGTACGAAGCGAGTGTGCGCTCCACGACCCAGCGGTGACGTCCCAGCTTTGCACTACTCTCAACACCTTGCCTGGCGATGCGCGGCTGGATGTGACGCTGGGTCAGGGCACCTGGCAACGCCGGTGATCATACGCCTTGTCCGCGTTCAGCTTACTTAGGCGCTTGCGCGGTGGTCCCCAGCTCTGCCGGATGGGTGGCACAGCATCAACCAGCGGCTCCAGCATACGGTTATCATGCATGTTGGCGCCGGTGAGCCTCAGGGCGAGTGGGATGCCCTTCGCATCTGTGAGGACGCAGCGCTTCGAGCCTGCCTTGCCACGGTCAGTCGGGTTCGGGCCGGTCGCCGCGCCCCCTTTTTGGCCGCAACCGCCGCACTGTCCAGAGCAGCCCAGCTGAAGTCGATGGCATTGCGGCGGCCCAGCCTGTCGAGCAGGACCTGCTGAAGCTTGTGCCAGACACCCGCCTGCTGCCAATCCCGCAAGCGCCGCCAGCACGTCATACCAGAGCCGCAGCACATCTCTTGGGGTAGCAGCTCCCACGGTGTGCCAGAGCGCAACACGAACAGAATGCCAGTCTGGGCTGCCCAGTCACTCAGCCGGGGCCGCCCACCCTTAGGCTTGGGAGGCTCAGGGGGAAGGAGGGGTTCAACCACCGCGCCAAACCAACGCTCTTACCCCAGTTTTGTTAGACGCTCTAACACTACAGATCCTATGGGGGTGGATAGCGATCCGCTTGATGGCAGAGTGAGGTTGCTGACCCACCACTCTGGAGGCGACCCATGTCATTCGATCACCGGCCACGCAGACCACTATCCGGACTGATCTTGGCGCAATCTTCATCTCGATGGAACTCTTATGTTCAAGCGGCATGGCCACGACTGTTCATCCCGACCCAATAATGGCTGGTCCTGCATAGTGTAGCTAATGCGCAATGTAGGATACAGGACCTCAAGACGACGGTGTGAAAACTCTTATACGCGGGTTGGATACCGCATTTCCGTGTGCACGCCTGGGGCTGCTTCTATCTTAGTACGGGCATCGACGTCGTCGGCCACTCAGTTCCATCGAAGATTCCCCGACCGGGCCCTGCCTCCAATATTGCGCATCAGCAGATGATCGATCTTGTCTCCCCTTTCCAATGCGCGCGATCTGCGGTGCTTGGCTAAGCGTGGTGAGCTGGTTGCACTTCCTGGCCGATCGCCCACAGGAAGGCCGCCATTTCTCTCGCGATCGCGGTGATCGCGATGGCCTTGTGCTTCCCCGCGAGGATCATTGTTCGATAGCGAGAGCAGAGCCTGAGCTGACCTTTCCACGCTATTTCGCGAACACTTCTCGGGAGGCCTTCCAACTGCGCTTGCTTGGTGCGACTGACCCGCGCAGCGCAGCGGTAAGTCCATGCGCCTTCGACCAGCATGCGACGGGCCCGAGAGTTCCCGGCCTTAGTGATCCCACCCCGTTCGACATGTTCACCTGTCGAGCTTTCTGACGGAACGAGGCCAAGAAAGGCCATCAGCTGGCGGGGGTTTTCGAAGCGGCGGATGTCGCCAATTTCGGCAACAAAGACGACAGCGGCCATCAACGACACGCCTCGCAACGCCTGATAGGCTTCGACAACAGGAGCCATCGTCCCGGATTTGACAGTCTCCGCGATCAGATCGGTCAGACGCTCTAAGCGCACCTCGGCATCCTCGATTGCCTGGCAGTATTCGTGGAGCACGATGAAGTGAGCCGGATGCTCGAACGTCAGAGTTGATATCCACCGCCTATGCGCTAGCGACCAGGATGAGCAGCCCGAATAGACACGGCCATGGCGAAGGAGAAAAGACTGAAGCTGCTGACGCGCCCGCTTTTGCGCCTCCTGGGCAGCTTCTCGGGCCCGCACGAGATCGCGCATCGCCTCATGCCCGCGGTCCGGCACCCAAACCGCTGTCAGCTCACCCGCACGATGTAACCGTGCCAAGCTGACCGCATCGCGCCGGTTGGTCTTCACGCGATCTCCAGGACGCTCGGGAATGAGGGCTGGTGCCGCCACCACAGAATCATGGCCCATCGCGGTGAGCTGACGGTAGAGTTCGTAACCTGTCGGCCCTGCCTCGTAACAGAAGTGGAGCTTTGCTCCTCGCTTGGCCAGCCTTTGCACGATGGATGACACCGAGGCCGGATCTGAGGGGATGTCCCTAAGAAATCTGACCTCACCACCCCGCTCGCCCTCCGCGACGGCTACAGAAATCTTCAGTTTTGAGACGTCCAGGCCGATGAAAAGCCTGCTATGCTGATCCACGGTTCATCCTCGCTAAGCTTGGGGCTCGGCTTCGGCCACTACGAAGCAACCCCCGATCTCAGCTTACGGCGAGGGTGAGCCGCCTTCACCCCGAGAACATACGGTTTCAGTCGTTCGGTGTGGCTGATTACGTCCTTGTCTCCCGGGGCCTGTCAATGCCGTTTGAACTGTGGTTCTCCCGCAACCTGTGTGGTGCCTGCTGTTAGGGGGCGTGGAGAACCCGCTGACGCAACAGATCAATCCGGCACGCCCGTACATCTGCCGCTTGATCATCTTCAGGCGGCTGATCTGGCCCTCCACCGGGCTCGTTGACCAGGGCATCGTCACCGCACCGCGCACCGCCTCAAGGTCGCGCCATAGTCCGGCAGCAAGACGCGCCAGCGCCGTGCATCTGGCATCCTTGAACCAGTCGTCCAGGCTCTCGCTCGATTGCTGCCGCAGCAAACGCGCGAGCCGGTCTGCGAGATTGGCGGCGGCCGCAAGGCGCGGTGCTTTCTCCAGCAGTCTGTCGATGAAGGCACGATCCTCCTGCCGGAGCGCTCTGCGCTCCGCCTGCAGCAGAAAGGCGGTCCGGTTGATCGTGGGCGCCTTCCATCGACCGACCGCTTCACTCACCCCAGCATCGAGTGCATCGGCGTCTGCCCGGCGCCGCCTCGTCTCCCAGGCCCGCACGACACGTGGACGGACATCGCTGCCCCGTCGGGCGAGCTCGCGCGCCAGTTCGGCGGCGTTGCGGCAGCCCTTACTCCAGCGCTGCTCCAGGTATAGGACATGAGGATCGATCAGGGTCGGACGGGTGGCCTGCGCCATGATGGTGGCCCACCCTCGCGCAACCAGCACCGAACCGTCTTGCGATCGAGCTGGAGGGCGCGGGCCATGCCGCTGACCGAAGCTCTGGCGTCATGGAGGCGGAGGAGCTCTTCATAGCGGTCATGGCGTCTTGACTGAATCGCCAGGCTTCGCTTCTTCATCGCCGTAAGCGGCAGACGCGCCGCTTGTTGAGCCCGCACTATCTCGACTTGCGGCCCGAGAACCTCATGAGCGGCGGCACGGATCGCAGCGTGATGCTGACTGACCACCGCTTGCAGGGCAACGCTGAGGTTGCGCAGCAGGTGCCAGCGATCGGCAACATGCCGGGCTGTGGGAGCACCCTGACAAACGCCCTCGCCATACACCTCAGCCCGGTCGCGGGCGACGATCTCCACTTCCGGATGGTCCCGCAACCATGCGGCCACGGATGTGGTCTCACGATCCGGCAGGAGATCTGCGATGGTGTTGTGTTCCAGATCGACGATGATAGTGCCGTAGGTGCGTCCCCGGCGCCACGCCCACTCATCGATGCCGATCACGCGATGCAGAATGACCGCAAGTTTCCGGGCCAGCGCCACCTTGGCCCGCCGCAGGCCACGCCGCTTGGCCACCTCCAGCGCCCAGCGTTTGAGCGCCGAGAAGCGCACCGTCGGATCGCCCACCCGGCTCACCGCCCCAGAGATGTCGGCCTCGCTCGACTGGTACTTCTTCGGGGGGAGGCCAAAATGCGCGCCGACAGCCCTGGAGCGCGAGAACCGCTCAGGCTGTTCCACTGCGGACATGAAGGTCACCGCAATCAGCGCACCGACACCTGGCACGCTCATCAGCCGTCGGCAGACCTCGTTCTTCCGGGCGATCGCCAGCATGGCCCGATGCAACCGGGCGAACTCCGTCTGCAGCGCGTCTCTGGCGCGCGACATCGCCGCGGCAATCGTCTCCAGCATCTCATGACCGGCCGGGAGGGTGCGCACCCGGACGGCAAACTGGCCCTTGCTGATCTCGCCGACCTTCAAACCGAAGCTGCGCAACAGCCCACGCAGGCTGAGCTCGATATCCCGCATCTTGGCCTGCAGCTGCTTGCGGGCCATGAGCAACGCCTGTACTTCTTGCGCTGGCGGCGACTTCCAGTGGACAGGGCGGAACCAGCCCATGCGCAGCAACTGGGCGATGCCACGGGCGTCGCGGCGGTCGATCTTGACGATCATGGCCGAGAGCGCCGCCTTCACATGCCGGGTCTCCAGCAGCACGACTTCGAACCCGGCTTGCACAAGGCCGGCATGCAGCCGCTGCGAGAGTGGCCCGGCCTCCAGGCCGACGCGGGTGAGCGGCAGGTTCAGGCTGGCGAGGAAGGCAGAGAGCGCCTCAGGCTCGCTGGCGACCTTTGCCTCGCGGACGATCTGTCCTGTGGCATTGAGGATGCAGACGCGGCTCAGTTCCAACGAGACATCAATTCCGGCATAGTAGTCCATGGCTGTCCCTCATGATGCTTGGGGCCGATCCGCTCGGACCCCGTTTCAACACCATCACTCTGAGGGACAGCCATCCCGTTCCGCTACCTCGTGAGCGGCAGGCCCATTACGGCATCTAAGACTCGATACGGCGCATAGGCAACGTCCACATGGCAGACGCACCCAGGGCGCATGCTAGCGCCACCACACTTAGGGAAGATCGCAGCGCAAGCTCGGCACCCATTCTGGCCATTGCTAAGTCACCTACTAGGGAAACTGATTCTCCAACGGAAAGCAGTCGAATTGCTACGTCGCCTGAAAGTCCGCTGGTTGCAACTAAAGTAGTGACGAAAACGCAGGTACTAAGGGCTGCAAAGAACGCAGAACCAAGAGATCGGGAATATTGGACAGCTGCCGCTGACGCTCCATAGTGCTCCGGGATCGTTGCAGCTAGAACTGTAACCTGTACAACGCCCATTACTGTCCCGCCAAAAATAGTCGTGGCTCCGATAATGAAGCCAAGCTGCTGCGGGGGCGGCATGGGTAACAGAAGAGCCAAAGATCCAATAACGGCCGTCATAATTGACAGGCCCACAGCAGGAAAAATGGCTGTGCGACCTGTAATGGCAACTAGAGTTCCGGTTGCCACGGATCCAAGACATGTCCCGATCGCGATGGGAGCGAGAGCCACACCAATTTCGGAGCTTGATAGTCCGTGAGCTAGGCGCATATAGATCGGAATATTGACAAACAAAGCTATTGTCGCGCCGCCATGACAGGCGGCAGCCGCGCTGGCGCGCCATACAGAGGGACTAAACAGGATACCCAGTGGCAAGAGCGCCTCGCGACGTTGGCGTTCGACGCGAACGAGCAAGAATGCCGCGCCAACGGTGGCCGCAAGCCAAACGAGAAGGTGTGCGGGATGAGACGATACTAGGCTGCGTAGCGCATCAACAAAGCCCAGAAGTGCGAAAACGAATGCGGTGAACAACGCGAAGCCAAGGAAATCAAATCGCTTGTGTGGCCCTGCGATGTACTTCGGAGGAAATGTCCAGACCAAACAGAAAGATATTGCTGCGAGTGAGCCGCCCAGCAGGAAAATGGAACGCCACCCAGCAAAATCGACAAGAAAGCCAGCCGTGAGAGGTGCAAGCGAATTGGCGGTGACGATTAACGTCGCGATATAGCCTTGGAAGCGGGCTCGCTCCCGAGGGGTCAAAGCTTCGCCGATCATAGCGTGACCGAGCGCCATTAATCCACCGCCACCGATGCCCTGCAGAAATCGTGCAGCCAATAGGGTAGGGAGGGATGTAGCTGCAAGACAGATTAAGGCGCCTAGGCCATAAATGGCGATAGCAACAAGCATCAACCTACGCCGGCCATAGCCATCGCTGAGCCTGCCATAGGCTGGTGCTGATATAGCTGCAGCAGCGGCATAGCCAGCCACAACAAGAGACAACCGATCAAGGTCGCCAAGGTCCGCGCCGATCGTCGGCAGAACGGTACTGAGCATAGAAAGGTCCGCCATAGCCATCGCCATTGGCAGAGCGACGCGGAAGAAAACGGAGAAAAAAACAGAACGGGCAGCACCGTTCGTCGGATCAATCGGCATTCGCGTGCTGGAAGGATATGCTTAACGGATGCATTCCAAAAAATTAATAAGGCGACGCGAGAAGTCCGTAGGCTGCTCCAGATTGGAGATGTGAGCAGCTGCTGGTATGATTTCAAGCCGGGCGCCGGGAATGGAATCTGCGATGAATCGAGAGTGTTCTACTGGCAACGCTTTGTCCTCTTCACCAACCAGGACTAGCGTGGGAATCTGCACTCCAAACAATTTTGATGATATATCAAAACCCATAATTGCCCCAACCGCTCCGATGAAGCCAGTCGGCGAAGTCGCGCGGATGATATTGCCAACGGCGTCAACCGTCTGCGGATCGTGGGCACGGAAGGCTGGTGTAAACCAACGGTCGAGCGTTCCACCGACAATCGACTGAATGCCCTGAGTCTCGACTTGATTGATCCTGCCCTCCCACATCGCATGGGTCGACGGAGGGTAAGCCGAGGTCGCGTCTGCAATCGTCAGGCTAAGGAGACGGCCCGGCCGCCGCACCGCGAGCGTCTGTGCAATTGCGCCACCCAATGAAAGTCCAACCAAATGCGCCCGATCAATTTTGAGATGGTCAAGGAGCGCCTCAAGATCATCGGCCAGAAGATCCATCGTATAGGGGCCCTGCGGGGCATCACTTTGACCATGGCCACGTATGTCGTAAACCAGCACGCGGAACGTCGCGGACAGCTCCTCGATCTGCGGTGCCCACGCTTCAAGACTGCCCGACAGCGAGTGAGATAGGACTACCCAGTCTCCGGCCTCGCCCTTAGTGCTATAATTGATCGAAATACCATTAACATCAGCCTTCATCGTGTCCTCCTCGTCCGGTATGCTCCGCCGCAACTGGACGTGTCTCGCCCGTCTCAACCATCGTGCGCGTCGCAGTGACAGATGCATAGGTCCAAAAGATTTGCATCTCGGCAACATCCGAGTCGTTGCGGAAATAATGCGGTACGTTAGGTGGGATCCAAGTTGTGTCGCCTGATTCAAGGCGATGTTCTATACCGTCAATGACCGCGACTGCTTTGCCGAAAACAACGAGGACGCTTTCCTCACAGTTATGGGAATGCAACCCAATGCGTGCGTTGGGAGAAAAGATCGTGATACCATTAAGCATCTGACGCGCGCCGACACTCGACGTCACAAGCGGAATGGTCCTTGCCCCACCTCCGCGATTGACTGGTGTGAGGGCTGATGGCCTCAGAACAGCAGCATTAGTCGGCATCATGACAACGCTCCTTCACATGGCATCTCGTTGATACAGATTGATTTAACGTTGGCGAATTCACGTAATGCATCGGCTCCTAATTCGCGTCCATAACCGGACCTCTTCACGCCGCCAATCGGTAGGCGGGGATCAGAGGCCACGACGCCGTTTACAACTACCATTCCCGAATCAACGCTTTGTGCAAAGCGTATCGCCTTCATGCGATCTGCGGTCCAGATGGCGGCGCCGAGGCCGTATTGGCTTGAATTCGCAAGTTCAATGGCGTCATCGAGGTCTCGGCAGCGCGAGACCGCAGCGACGGGTCCGAATGTCTCTTCATCGAAAGCAGCCATTCCCGGCTTGACCTTGTCGAGTAGAGTGGGTGCGAAGAAGTTGCCGATACGGCCGAGCTTGTGTCCACCGAGCAGCAGCTCGGCTCCAAGCGATATGGACTGCTCAATGGCACTGGTCAGGTCACTGCAGGCTGATATTTTAGCTAGAGGTCCAACCTGAGTTTGGGACTGCATTGGGTCGCCAACTTCAAGTTTCTCAATCCTCTCGCGCAGTAAAGCAACGAACTTATCGGCAATCTCTTCGACTACGATAAAACGCTTTGCAGCCAGGCAGCTCTGGCCATTGTTTTGAAACCGGGCTTGCACCGCAGCGCTCGCTGCCAGTTGAAGATTGGCGTCGGCTAAAACTACAAACGGGTCTGACCCGCCCAATTCCAGGACCTGTCGCTTAATGGCGGCGCCAGCTTGGCTGGCGACGGCTGCTCCCGCGCGCGTCGACCCAGTTAAGGACACAGCTGCGACACGGCCGTCGTTTATGATATTTGATACTGCGGCTTGAGTAACAAATAGGTTGGCAACTAACCCTTCGGGCAAACCGGCCTTGTCGAATATGTCACCTAAGGCTTGAGCGCACTGCGGAACATTCTCTGCGTGTTTCACGAGCATGCCATTTCCAATAAGCAGGACCGGCGCCAACACTCGAATGACCTGCCAGTACGGGTAGTTCCACGGCATAATGCCAAGGATAATCCCAATCGGATCCATCACTATCATGGACTCCGTGGCACTAGTTGCTACTGGAAGTGGTTCAAGAAAGCCCGGCCCCTCGCTAGCGTAGAACTCGCAGCACCACGCACACTTGAGCACTTCTGCTCTTGCCTCGGCAAGTGTTTTACCCATTTCAAGTGTGGCTAATCTTGCCAAATTATCGGCGTCATCGCGCAAAAGGCGGGCAATATTTGCAAGAAGGTTCGCGCGGTCGACAATTGGTGTTTGCCGCCACTCGCGCTGAGCGCGTACGGCAGCTCCAGTTATCACATCAACGTCTTTTGGTGTGGTGAGCGGGAAGCTCGCCATAACACTACCATCGACAGGATTAACAGACTGGTAGAGTTGCAGGGATTCAGGTTGCGTCGCGGGATAGCCCATGAGCAGGTACTCGCCTTTAGGGTGGGAATGTTGTGGCGAACGGAAGCAACCAGCCGCGCAAGAATGGCTGGCTGCTTCTCCTGCCCCTTGTCCTATGCGGCAAGCGGACGCTGCTGCAGTAGCCCTGTTGCCTCTAGGTCGCGATGGAGCTCCTCACGGGCTGCGGGCGAGATCTGGAGCATCGGTGCGCGAACCGGCCCAGCTGCCATGCCCAGAAATTCCGACCAGGCCTTAATATTGGCTACAGCGATCGTCTGGTGTTCGTTCCAGGGCCGACGTATCCATTTCTCATTCAATTCTCGCAGCGGCTTTAGTTTGGCGGCGATTGGAGCTGCCTCGTCGAATTTACCTTCAAGGGCAAGTTCACTGTAATCGCGGAAGAGCTGCTGATGAGCGGTTTGATACAGGAATGGCATTGCTGAGGACTGATGCACCTGAATGCCGAACTCCTTCACGAAGGGCAGAAAATCACCTTCGTTTGGATGGCTTACCACAATCTTGTCGCCCACGAGGCGATGGACTTCGGCAAAGTAGTCGTGGGGTCGAGGAACTTTGATGCCGCAGACGTTTTCGATTTCTGCAAGTCTTGCGATGACCGGCGGAGTTAGGGTGACACCCGAGTACAGTGCATCAAATAGCCACACGCCAATGTTGACTCGCTCGCAGACATACTCGAACCAGTTGACCATCATATCGGGAGTTGATGGAGGATAGTACGGATTGATTAGGATTGCATAATCAGCGCCAACTCCCTCCGCGTGACGTGTTAGTTCTATAGCCTCGTCAGCACAGTGGTGTCCTGTGTGTGCGATCACAAGACATTTGCCGGTCGCCTCTTCAACGGTGATCTCAGTGACGCGCTTCCTCTCTTCCTTGGTGAGCGCCCAGAATTCTCCCATAACGCCACCGCAGAAAACGCCATCTACTTTCAGCACATCTGTGAGCATGCGCATGTTGCTGCGAATACCTGCCTCATCAAGTTCACCATTCGGCAGGAATGGTGTAGTTGTAGCAGCGACGAGGCCACGGAACGCAGTCTTCGCCGCAGCCTTGGCTCCTGATTTTGCGTATTTCATTATCTTTCTCCTCCATAAGCCTGTCGAGCTGGGCTCAACGACGGCCAATCCAGTTTTCTGGCTAGGCGGAATGTAATCGCTTGCTTCGTTCTCTGAAAGACAAAACGCCGTCTCTGTTATGCTATTTTGAGATGGCGCCGATCGCATCTAAGCTCAGGACCTTTTAATTTGGACTGAGCGTGATTCAGAGCCTCCGGTTGGGGAGTTCTGAATGGGCGATCTGTTTCTGCTGAGCGAGCGTCAGATGGCGTGGATTGCGCTGTCCTTTCCGCTGGCGCATGGAGTTCTGCGGGTGGATGATCTGCGCGTGGTCAGCGGAATTGTGTATGTGATCCGCAACGGCTTGCAGTGGACGGATGCCCCGAAGGCATACGGGCCACACAAGACGCTCTACAATCGGTTCACGCGATGGAGCCGGCTGGGTGTGTTCGACCGGATCTTTGCGGCCCTGGCAGGGGAAGGCCCAAGCCCGAGCGGATCATGATCGATGCTACCCACCTGGAGGCACGTCAGACTTAGGCGAGCCCGCTCAAAAAGGGGATGTTGATCTTCCCCCGATTGTGTGGACACTGGGTTAGCACGCTTTCCGCTCGGCCTGTTCGGGTGTGAGATGCCCGAGGGCCGAGTGAAAGCACTGTCGATTGTAGTAGCCCTCAATGTTACCAAACAGATCCCGCCGCGCCTCTTCGCGGGTCGCCCAACTCCGCCGATGGACCAGCTCTAACTTCAAGGAATGGAAGAGCGACTCCATCGGGGCATTGTCGTAACATGAAGAAGTTTGGACTTAATTTGACAGACGGTGTCATTAGACTGAGGCATGAGCCGAGGCCGGGCGCGGAGTGGTCGGGGTGCGCAGCGCCCGGCCTCGGCGTTCACAAGGAACACCATCATGACCAACGAGCAGAAGATCATCCGCGCCAAGGTCGGCCTGCTGGAGCTAGCCAAGCAACTCGGCAATGTCAGCCAAGCCTGTAAGATGATGGGCTATTCCCGCGACAGCTTCTACCGCTTCAAGGAGCTCTACGAGACTGGTGGCGAACTGGCCCTGCAGGAACTGACGCGACGCAAGCCGCTGCTGGCCAACCGCACCCCGCCCGAGGTGGAAGCGGTGATTATCGAGCTGTCCCTGGAGCAGCCGGCCTTCGGCCAGATCCGCCTCGCCAACGAGATGCGCAAGCGCGGCCACTCGATCTCGCCGGCTGGCGTGGGGTCTGGCAGCGGCATGATCTCGAGACGATGAAGAAGCGGCTCAAAGCCCTAGAAGCCAAGGTTGCGCAGGAGGGCCTGATCCTGACCGAGAGCCAGGTGGCGGCCCTGGAGAAGGCTAAGGCCGAGAAGGACGCCCATGGTGAGTTCGAAAGCGAGTGCCCGGGCTATTGCGGGGCGCAGGACACCTTCTACGTCGGCACCATGAAAGGGGTTGAGTGGATCTACCAGCAGACTTTCATCGACACCTACACCAAGGTGGCATTCGCCAAGCTGTATGACCGCAAGACCCCGCTTACCGCCGCCGATCTGCTCAACGACCGTGTCCCGCCGTTCTCCGACGCCCACGACGTGAGGCTGTGTCGGGTGCTCACCGACCGTGGCACCGAGTACTGCGGCAATCCCGAGCGTCACGAATACGAGCTGTATCTCGCCGTGGAGGATGTGGATCACAGGCGCACCAAGACCAAGAGCCCGCAGACGACTGATGTGATCGACAAGAGCTTTTTACATCATCTTGGTGTATTCTCCTCTGGCGCACGGGTGACTCTGTGGCAAAGAGCAGGGCTTGAGGTGCAACCCCTGCCGCGCAGCCTTTATCGTCGCTCCTCGTTGAGAGCGCCCGTGCGCACCTTTCCGGATCTCGGACCACGAGGACTCCAGCCGGCCACAAACCGCGTGTAAGCGGCCTCGGCCTGTTCGACCCAGCGCCGCTCCTGGTCACGATGGCTCTTGAGATTGTAGGCGTGAGCTGCTCCTTTCTGGCCGCGGACGGCCGGATAGCCCGCCTTGAGTTCGAGCTCGCGCATCTTCTTGGCATGCAGTGCCGGGCGGGCCCACAGATAGCTCTCGCCCTTGCGCAAAAGATGCCAGATGAGGACAGCCAGCTTGCGGGCCGTTGCCACCGCTGCCACATGCTGGCCGCGCCGGCTGCTCACCCGCAGGAAGAACGCCTGCAGGGGACCAGGAGCTCGCGCCGCAGCCCAGGCAGCCTCGACCAGCATGCCACGGGCATGCCCTCGCCCTTGCTTGGTGATCCGGCCGTGGTGGGCAGGGCCCGGACCGGACTGGCGCACGCTCGGGTTCAGCCCGAGATAGCTGACCAGCTTCTGCGACGCCTCAAAACGCCGAACATCGCCGATGGCAGCCACCAGCGCGAGCGCCACCACCATGTCGATGCCGGGAATGGTCATTAGGCGCGCAACGCTCTCGTCAGCCAGAGCGGAGCGCGCGAGATCCCGCTCAATGACCCGCAGATCGTCCGCCAGTCGATCGAATTCCCGCAGATGCCGCTCAATGGCAAAGCGCTCATCGTCCGGCAGGGCCTGTTCCGACAGCCAGGCCCGTCCTTTCGGGCCACACAGATCAGCCGCTGGACACGCGGGGATCAGATGGGCATGCAGGATTGACTGGATAATGTTTTTAAGCCGGGAGCGCTGACGCACGACCTGGTTGCGCCGCGTGATCTGCCGCCGCAATGCCTGGGTCGCCTCATCAGCAATCCAGACCTCCGGTAGGAACCCACTGGCATAGAGCTGGGCCAGGACCCCAGCATCGATGGTATCGGTCTTGATCTTGGCGTGGGCGATCACCCGCACCTGCATGGGATTGGCAATGACGACCCGCTTCACATGCGGGCCGATCACAGCCGCCACGGCCGCTGCGTTGCCGGTTGCTTCGACTACGACCACGTCAGTGTCCGAAAGCGAGGCTGCGAAGGCGGTCAGCTGGTCGCGGAGCATGTCGATGCGCCCGATCCGCTTGAGCTTGCCGTCCTGCCAGGCGACCGCCTCGGCGAAGGCGCGGTGGATATCCAGTCCGATGATGCGCATGCCGGTTCCCTCCGAGCTGTGCTCGTTCAAAACAGGAGCTGGCGGGCAACACGACACCTACTGATCCGCGCTCGCAGCGCATCCGGGCAAGTCGCAAGGGGGCGGCCATGTAACGAGTTCGGGCTCTCAGCCCAACGTCTATCGGCGGCCTGCCCGCACCTTCGTACTCCCGGTGCCCCGCGTCCCAGATGGGGACCATAGCACCGCTTCCGAAGAAAGCAGATGGACGCATAAGGCACCGCAAACATCATACCGGATAACGATGTCGTGGAACGCTTCCACAAGACGGTGCTGGACGAGTTCTATCGCGTGGACATCGCGCTCCATGCGCGTGCGATCGAGCTCACGGCGCAGTCGAGCAATCTCCTTCGCCTGATCGGCCGGGGATGCGGTGCCAGTCGGCAACGGCGTGGGAGCGGCTCTGGACCGGGGCGCAGCCCCATGGGCAAGGGCTCTCCAGTTGCGCAGCATCGAGGAAGAGATCCCCAGCTCGGTCGCGATCTGCATGGTGGGTCGGCCACTGCTCATCAACAGTGCGACGGCCTCTCGCTTGGACTCGGGTGTGAAGTCTCGCCTTGTCTTCGACATCAAGCACCTTCCCGCTCCCGCAGGAACGTATCAGAGGTGTCCGTCAAAGTGAGGGAAGATCCAATCGCCGCCTGATCAAATGGCATTGTTCAGGGCCGACTAATCCAGCGTATTGAGAGCCGAGCGGGATGACTTTGACCCTTCGCTCGGATCACATTGTTTTGAATCATGAGTGTACGGGAACTCTGCTAGGACGGCACTAGGCCAGCGCTCGTAAGTGCTTTGCTACGATCGGCCTGTGCGAGAAAGCGCGCGAAATGCCAGCCTATGAGGAGCATGGATGATACATCGCCGAAACTTCTTGTTTGCCGGATCCGCAATTGTGGCCGGTCCGGCCATGGCTCAGAATCGCCATGCTCAGCATAGTCCCGCGTTGAGGCCTGTCCCCCCGTCTCCGAACCCCTTTAACAGCGTGACGCAAGGCGGAGTTCCGCACCATATCACTTCGGTGCAGGAAGCTCAGAGGGTCAGTTCCAGCCCTGCGCCCGCTGGTGTCCAAGGGCGCTGGGTGAAACGTGCGGATATGCCGCTGCCACGTTCCGAAATGGCTTGGGCCACAGTTTCCGGTGGCCGGATGCACGTCGTCGGAGGCTATGGCGAGGACAAGTTCAATGGCGCCTACCATACCGTTTACGATCCAGGCCATGATCAATGGTATGATGCGGCTCCCTTGCCGAGAGGCGCCAACCACGTAGGTGTGGTAGCGCTTGACGGTGTGATCTACGCCTTGGGCGGCTTTATCGAGCAGAACAGGCGCTGCGACACCAAGGCCTTCGCCTACGACACAGTATCGGATAGGTGGCGGGATATTGCCCCGCTACCGCGTCCGCGCGGTGCTGGAGCCGCGGTCGTGTTCAAAGGCAGTGTCCATTTCATCGGTGGTGCGACCGATCCCGCTCACGAACGCGCCAGCGTGGGTTGGCATGAGCGCTACAATCCAGCCACCGACAAGTGGGATCTGCTGCGCCCGCTCCCCGCGGCGCGGGACCATGTCGGCTGTGTGGCCCATGGCGGGGTCATCCATGTCGTGGGCGGGCGGTTCAATACCTTCCAGTACAACACCGGCCTACATCACGTTTATCTTCCCGAGCGGGATACATGGATCGAGAAGGCCTCCATGCCGACCGCCCGCTCCGGTCACGGCATGGTCATCCACGAAGGCCGATTCTTTTGTATGGGGGGTGAAGGCGGAATCATCGAACGCGGCCAAACAACGGACGCGAAGGTGTTTGGCACCATGGAAAGCTACGATCCGGCAACTGATGCTTGGCAAAGCCATGCGCCCATGCCGACTCCGCGACATGCGATAGCTGCCGTATCGATCGGAGATTGGATTTATGTAGCCGGCGGAGGGGCGGTGCTCGGAGGGGCAGTGCAAGCCTCCGTTCACGAGGCCTGGACCTCCCGCGCCTGAGCCATAACTTCGCAGAGTCGCTATGTCAGTGGTTCTGCGTCGCCACGCATTATTCACTCGTATGATATTGCAGCCGCATCACTTGAATTGGACGGCCTTCTAACCGTGTGCTTCAAACGGTCGAATGCCTTGCAGTAGGGGAGATCTCCAAGATGGCCGGGAAAGCTCTGATGCTCGCCACGTTCGCCCTGATTGCAGCCACGGCGCAGCCGCAGGCTCAACGCGCGGACACGCGTTCCAGTTTAGGAGGACCGCTGACGCTGTCCGACTTCGGCTCGTTCTTTGTAGGCGGCTGCAAGGTACGGAGCGATTACCCCAATGCGACGCCGACCGGCTTTTTCGAGCCTGGAGAAGTTATCGTCGATCAGATGTACGTGCAGTATCAGCTTCCAGCAGTGCAATCAGGACCGCCCATCGTCCTGGTGCACGGATTCGGACACACGGGCGCGACCTTCGAGACGTCCCCGACGGGCGGGAAGGGTGGGCTACTCATTTCGCGCGGAAAGGCCACCCCGTTCACGAAAACCGGGCCTCAAGACATCAGCATGAAACCCCTTCAGTTTATAGACTTGCTCAGATCGTGTTTGGGCACGTCGTGCAATACCGCACTGAGTACGTCTCTCATGTGAGAAGCTTCGGACTTAGGGAGGATATGGTGGGTCGCAAGTCCTCCCGGCTGCCGGAGCGACAAAAGCACCTTCTCGTCCTTGAGGGGCTGGAACTCCCACCAATCGAGAGGCGTGACCAGGACTGAGGCAGGGTCGTCGACTTTCCTTCGGAGAGCCTCTCCAAGTGCAACGGATGAGGCTCGAAGAAGACCAAACCCGACGTCGTACGGTAGGGCCAGAACAAGTTCCTGATCGTTATCGGCCCCAAAACGTATGATGATGTAAGAACCATCCACGGTCGCCGAAACGCCGACGACGCTCGCTATGGGGATAGCTTCAACAGAGACATCCATGGTCATGTTCCTTTCGACTGAAGCAATGATTGCGCTATGCGTGACTACCCGTCGAGTTTCTGCTCCCCGCCCTTCGTCATGCACTCTGGACTTGGCTATTTGATGCCTGGAACTAAATGGTCCGCGGTCAGATGGGATTGGCGAGGTCGCGACGCCAAGCAGCCATAGCCTCCGGCTTGGGAGAGCCGCTCCAGTCACATTGGGTTTCGCGCCATGGAACCACCCGAAGATTGTCGCGGGAGCAGACGCCATTGCAGTCATAGGTCGTCCCAAAATGCCCGTGCCTTCGGGGTATGTGCCTTTAGACTGTAGCACCCCAATTAATTTCTCTGGATTCCGTTGAACACACCGCATTCGGATGGTTGTGACAAAGGAGATTACTCAAGTCCAAGGCTGAGTGTATGCGCCCTAGAACTTTATGCTCTACGATAAAGATCCTGCGACATGATCATCAGCTAAAGCAGGATCATATGAGAAGCTTTTTCTAAACTGCGTCTGCTGAACTGAGATTACTTGTCCACCTCATGCTGAAACCTGTAGAGTTGAGAGGAGATGATAGCGGGCTCGGACGATTACATGGCTCTCGTGCATTCGCGCTCATGGCGCAAGATGATTCTTGGGATACTTCTTTTCTGGCTCACCGTCGGAGCGGCTGTTGCGGGCAGGGTTGCTTACTTCGATCAGATTGCAGCACCCGCGACGGCCAAGCCGCTGTGAGAAAAGGTATGACCGCCGTCAGTGTCCCACGAGTACGGAGGCCGATTGCTCGTTCTTCGCTGAGAGCTGTCGTTGTCCATTGCGAGCGGTGAATTCGCCGCTCGCATGAAGCGGGATTTCATGTGGTGCCGCCACGGACGCACCGATAGCAATGATCAGTGGCCCGTCTTCGGGCAGAGAAATGCCGCAAGAAACATCCTTGATGGTCGTGTAGGTGTTCTCCTGATTGTCTCTCGACACATTGCTGATCGCGACGACAGGCGTCTCGGGAGGCAGGCCGCTTTCGATCATCTGGGCTGCTAGCTTGGGCGCCGTGCGCCGTCCCATATAGACGATCGTTGTCGCCTGTAGGTCCGCCAATGCGGCGAGGTTGAGGTTCTCCGGCAGCTCTCCATGCCGATCGTGAGCAGTGACGAACTGGACCCGTTGCGCATGATCGCGATGAGTCAGGGAAGCGTTGAGCGAGGCGGCAGCGGCACTCGCAGTTGTAATGCCGGGGACGATACGGACCGGAACACCGGCTTCCTGACAGGCCGCCACCTCCTCGCCGGTACGGCCGAAAATAGCGGGATCGCCGCCTTTGAGACGAACGACACGGTCGCCGGCAAGCGCCAGATCGACAATCAAAGCGTTGATGTCTTCCTGGCGGCATGATGCGCCATGACCTTCCTTTCCGACATGAACCCGGCGGGCCTCCCGGCGGGCCAGTTCGAGAATCGCCGGCGTGACGAGGCGATCATAGACGATGACATCGGCGGCCTGCAGCTCGCGCATCGCCTTAAGGGTCAGAAGCTCGGGGTCACCCGGTCCTGCACCGACAATGACAACCTCACCTGGTCCTCGCCTCTCCGAGGCGTCTCCGCCAGCCTCGCGTGCGAGGCGCTTCAGAGCGCCGTGCGAGTCCCAACCTTGGAATTCATCCGCAAATGCGACATCGACGAACCGCTCCCAGAACCGACGCCTTCCGGGCTTCGACGGGACGATGTCCCGCAGGTGATCACGGAAGTCTTTTGCAGCCTGCGCCCATGCGCCGAGGGAGGAGGGAAGGATCGCCTCGATCCGGCGGCGGATGGCCTGACCCAGAATCGGGGCGGCTCCATCGGTCGATATGGACATAATGACTGGTGCCCGATTGACGATGGTCCCGAACTGGAAATCGCAGAAGGCCGGCTGATCGACGACGTTGACAAGGACCCCATGCCGACGGGCTGTGTCCGCAAAGAGCCGAGCCTCCTGCCGATCCTCGATATCGGCTACCGCGACCGAGACGTTCTGGAAGTCGGCATCACGCCAACTCCGCTGGGTCAGAGTGAACCGCTCCGGGTCGCTCTGGACCAGCGCGAACAACTCCGGGGATGGGTCCTCTGCAAGGATCTGGACCGTGCCGCCGGCCGCTACGAGAAGCTCCGCCTTCCAGGCGATCCCGTCGGACCCGCCCGCCACAAGAACGGTCTTTCCTGCAAGATCGAAGAAGATCGGCAACTTCGGGAGGGCGTTAAGGCGCGCGGGGCGTCGATCCTCGGGACGAAGCGGTCTGATCATTCCGCTGCCTCGGCCAGAGGGCCCGTGTTGGCGTGAAAGTCAGGTCCGTTCCTCGTCGCAGCGACAATACCTGCGCGGATGACGAAATCCCCAAACCTCTCGCTGGGCCTGCGGCCATGAGCATAAGCCGCAAAGAGCGGATCGAGAGCGCTGACGATCTCGTCGTGCTGAAGATCGGCGGCATAAAGCTTCGAGAGGCGGGAGCCGTCAAAGGCGGCGCCGAGATAGAGATTGTAGCGGCCGGGGCCTTTGCCGACGAGGCCGATCTCGGCGATATACGGGCGGGCGCAGCCATTGGGGCAGCCGGTCATGCGGATCGTGATCTCGTCCTCCGCAAGCCCGCGCAGGTTGAGCCGCTCCTCAAGGGCTGTGACGAGCGATGGTAGATAGCGTTCGCTCTCGGCGAGCGCCAGGCCGCAGGTCGGGAGGGCGACGCACGCCATCGCGTTGCGGCGCAGCGCGGTGGCCTGGCTCGTCAGGCCATATTCCTCCACCAGCGCTTCGATCTGCGGACGCTTCTCGGCCGACACATTGGCGACGATGACGTTCTGGTTCGCCGTGAGACGGAATTCCCCGTCGTGGATTTCGGCGATCCGGCGGAACCCCGTCATGAGGGACGGTCCGCCGGGAATGTCGCGCAGCCGGCCATTCTCGATGAAGAGCGTCAGGTGGGACAGGCCATCCTCGCCTTCGACCCAGCCGTATCGGTCTCCGTTGCTGTTGAATTGGAAGGGCTGTGGCTTGCCCAAAGCTTTGCCGATGCGCTTCTCGACCTCGGCCCGGAAAGCATCAAGACCACGGTCTTCGATGGTGTATTTGAGGCGGGCATGCTTGCGCAGTGTGCGGTCGCCCCAGTCACGCTGCACCGTCACCACGGCTTCGGCCACGGCGAGCGCATCCTCGGGCCGGCAGAAGCCCATCACGTCGGCGGTCCGGGGGTAGGTGTCTTCCTCGCCATGGGTCATGCCCATGCCGCCGCCCACCGTCACATTCCAGCCCTTGACCGCACTCTTTTTGTCGAGGATCGCGATGAAGCCGAGATCCTGAGCGAAGATGTCGACCTCGTTCGACGGAGGAACGGCTACCACGGTCTTGAACTTCCGTGGCAGGTAGGTGCGGCCATAGACGGGCTCAATGACCTCTTCGCCGCCGACGACCTTCTCACCGTCAAGCCAGATCTCCCGATAGGCCGGTGTCTGCGGCAGGAGGTGCTCGGAGATCGACCGCGCAAGATCGAGGGCGGCCTTGTGGACTCGGGACTGATGCGGGTTGGTGGAGGCCAGCACATTGCGGTTGACGTCGCCGCAGGCGGCCAGCGTATCGAGAAGCGCCGTGTCGATGGCCTTCATCGTCGCCTTCAGGTTCGACTTGATCACGCCATGGAACTGGAAGGTCTGCCGGGTGGTTAGGCGCAGCGTGCCATTGGCATACTCGCGGGCGATCCGGTCGAGCTGGAGCCATTGCGTCGGCGTGCACACGCCGCCGGGAATGCGCAGGCGGATCATGAAGGAATAGGCTTTCTCGAGCTTCTTCTTGGTGCGCTCAGCCCGCAGATCCCTGTCGTCCTGCAGGTACATGCCGTGGAACTTGACCAGCTGCTGGTCGTCCTCGGTGATCGCACCCGTCACGATGTCGGTGAGGCCTTCCGCGAGCGTGCCGCGGAGATAGCCGCTCGCCTCTTTGATGCGCTCGTTGCGAGAGAGTTCCTTGGACATCGACCTTCTTCTCAATAAACGTCTTGGTGATAGCGGCGGCCGCGCTCAAGCTCGGTCACGGCAAGCTCGGCAGCGTCGGACGAAAGGGCTTTGACGTCTGCGAAGGCTGCAACGAGCGCGGCGCGCACATCCTTCGCCATGGCCTTGGCGTCGCCGCAGACGTAGAGCTGGGCACCGTTATCCAGCCAGTCGATGATGTCGCGGCGCTGCTCCCAAAGGCGGTGCTGCACGTAGACCTTTTGCGGCGTGTCGCGCGAGAAGGCGAGGTCGATCCGGGACAGTGATCCGTCCTTCAGGGCATCCTGCCATTCCAGTTGATAGAGGAAGTCGTCCGTGTAGCGCCGGTCGCCGAAGAACAGCCAGGACTTGCCGCTGGCACCGATGGCCCGCCGCTCCTGCGCGAAGGCACGGAAGGGGGCAATGCCGGTTCCTGGGCCGATCATGATGATGTCAGTCTTGGGATCGGGCAGCCGGAAATGCTTGTTGGGTTTGAGGCGAACGCGTGTCGATGCGCCCGCCTTGAGGCGGTCCGCCACGAAGGTCGAGGCGACACCGCCACGGGCCCGGCCATGCGTTTCATAGCGGACGGCCGCAATGAGCAGATGGGCTTCGTCGCCGACATCCTTGCGCGAAGAGGCAATGGAATAAGCCCGCGGCGGCAAGGGGCGTGTGAGGGCCGTGAGCTGCTGAGCCGTCAACGATGCGGGAAAGGCCTCGACCAAGTCTATCAGTTGGCGCCCCTCGATCCAGGCGCGCGCCTGCCCCTCCTCCAGAAGCTTGCGCACGTCGGCATGCCCGGTCTCGGCAGCAAAGGCTTCAAGCGTCTTGAGAGAGAGCGTGGTGATATCCCGTTCGGTGGTCAGGGAGGCGCGCAGAGCGTCTTCGCCACTGAGCCCTGTGGCCGCAAGAACGGACTCGATAAGCGCCGGATGGTTTTCGGGAAAGAGTTCGAGCGAGTCGCCGGGCTCATAGGCCGGGGCCCCGTGCTCAAAGCCGAGCGCCAGGTGAATGGTCTCCTTGCCGGAGCGGGAGGAGTTCAGGTTGATGTGCTCGAGCACTTCGGCTGTCAGCGGCTCGCGGCTGACCTCGGTGGTGCTGCGGGCGCTGAAATCCACCGCGACCACATTGTCGGATGCACTCTGGTCGGGCGCGAGTGTCTCAAGGGTGCTCTTGATCCAGGCCACAGCCGGGGCCTCGAAATCGAGGTCGCAATCGATCCTGTCGACGGCCCGCACCGCCCCGAGTTCCGCAAGCCGTGCGTCGATGGCCTTGCCGACGCCGCAGAAGTCTGCGTAGGCAGTATCGCCCAAGGCCAGGACGGCATAGGTGATGCCCTCAAGACGCGGCGCCGATGCTCCCATCAGGTCAGCATAGGCCCGCGTGGCGCGCGAAGGTGGCTCGCCCTCGCCCCAGGTTGCGGCAATCACCACGAGGCGGCTGTGGTTCGGCAGGTCGGCGATATCGAGGTCCGCGCAATCGATGATCTTGGGCTTGAAGCCGCTTTTCTTGGCGAGCTTTGCCACATCCTGAGCCAACCGCTCGGCGTTACCGGATTCGCTGGCAAACAGGATCGTGAGAGGCTCAGCCGCGCGGGCTGGCGCATCCACAATAGGGAGCGGCGTTTGGCTTGCATCGATGCCCGCGAGAAAGCCGGCGAGCCACGCACGCTGAAGCGGGGAGGCGGCGCTCAAGACGCGATCGAGGCTGAGCCGGTCGTCGTCACCGAAAGGGGCGGTTTGTGGGAGAAGCGCTGATGCTGACATGGCTCGAATGTCGCGCGCTGCCCCGGAGCAAGTCAATGGAATGTTCTTTTTAAAGAACGACGATCGGCAGGAAACTTCTTTTGTAAGATTCAAAAAAGAGAGAAGAGAATTCTGTTTATCTATAGGCTTAGGATTATATATCTATCATTGGCTTGCGTCACACGGTTATCTGGATCGGGAGCGCCGTGGTGAACTTGACCCGCTCGACGCTGAAGCGCGAGCTGACTGTCTTGAGCGGAACGATCGCGATCAAACGCTTATAAAACAAGTCATAAGCCTTCACGTCCGAGACCACGACGCGAAGGATGTAGTCGACGTCGCCGGCCATCCGGTGGAACTCGACAACCTCGTCCATGGTCGCAATCGCCTCGATGAACCGGTCGATCGCCTCCTGGGTATGATCACCGACTTCGATGGACACAAAGACGGTCAGGCCGAGACCCAGTTTCTCAGGATCCAGAAGCGCGACCCGTCGCTGGATCACGCCCTCGGCCTCAAGACGTTGGATCCTCTTCCAGCATGGCGTTTGAGACAACCCGACCTTATGGCCGATGTCCGCGACAGAAAGCGTGCCATTCTGCTGAATAAGGTCCAAAATTTTTCGGTCGATGCGATCCATCTCTGCATCCCGCCTTTTGTCGAATATGATTGTCCTTGTTCCGAGCTTTGAGGAAAAAATCTTCTCTTCTTGGGATAACTTGCCCCTTCGATCAATCGATCGCCTCGTCGAGTCAGAACAACCTGACCTTGACACCGTTCGTTATTAAGAACAAGTTCGATCTCACACTTTGGAGACAGTTTCCATGGATCTGGGTTCAGGAGGAGCCGGAGCGGAGGCTCTGGCCCACGCCATGACCGATGTCAGCCTTCCCGAGCGGCTTACCCTCGTCTCGCGCTCGATCAGTGGCCGGCTCGTGTTTACGACAAGCTTCGGGCTCGAGGATCAGGCCCTCACCCACGCCATTTTCCGGGCCGGCCTCGATGTTCATGTTGAGATCGTCACCCTCGATACCGGACGGCTGTTCCCCGAGACCTATGACCTGTGGGCGCAGACGGAGGATCGCTACGGACGCCGGATCCGGGCGGTCAACCCGGATCGGTCCGGTCTGGAAACTCTGGTCACCGGCCAGGGGATCAACGGTTTTCGTCACTCTGTGGAAGCCCGCAAGGCATGCTGTGACATCAGGAAGGTGGAGCCTCTTGGCCGGGCACTCGCGGGCGCCGCAGGCTGGATCACGGGCCTGCGCGCCGAGCAATCCGCCTTCCGGGCTGCGGTGCCTTTTGCGGTTCACGACAGCAGTTACGGACTGATCAAGGTCAACCCACTGGCGGACTGGAACCGCCAGGACCTTGTCCGATACGTGGCCGACAATGCCATTCCCTATAATCCGCTGCACGATCAGGGCGTTCCCTCCATCGGCTGCGCACCCTGCACCCGTGCGGTCCGTCTCGGCGAGCCCGAGCGTGCAGGCCGCTGGTGGTGGGAGCAGGAGAGCAAGAAGGAATGCGGCCTGCACCTCGTGCCAACACAGACAACACAGGAGCCGTCCCATGACCGGGTGGCGTGACGGCGCTATGCGCCGCGCAGGGCAGCCTTATCCTCAAGGGCCGGCCCTTGAGCGTGAATTGCCGGAAGCCGGACTGACCCATCTCAATCGCCTCGAGGCGGAGAGCATCTACATCATGCGCGAGGCGGTGGCCGAGAGCGACAATCCAGTCATGCTGTACTCAATCGGCAAGGACTCGTCGGTTCTGCTGCATCTTGCGCTAAAGGCCTTCTACCCGGCAAAGCCTCCGTTTCCGCTGCTGCATGTCGACACCACTTGGAAGTTCCGCGAGATGATCGCCTTTCGCGATCGTCGGGCGAAGGAGTTGGGTCTCGACCTGCTGGTGCACACTAACCCGGATGGCCTTGCGCGCAACATCGGCCCGATCAGCCATGGTTCAGAGGTCCATACCGATGTCATGAAGACCCAGGCGCTCAAGCAGGCGCTCGAGCGGTATGGGTTCGACGCTGCTTTCGGTGGCGCCCGCCGCGACGAAGAGAAGTCGCGCGCGAAGGAACGGGTGTTCTCGTTGCGCAATGCCCATCATCGCTGGGATCCCAAGCGGCAGCGGCCAGAGCCCTGGCAGCTTTACAACGGGCGCAAGCGCCGCGGCGAGAGCCTGCGCGTTTTCCCGCTGTCGAACTGGACCGAACTCGACATCTGGCTCTACATCCATCGGGAGAACATCCCGATCGTGCCGCTCTATTTCGCGGCCGAACGACCGGTCGTGGAGCGCGACGGCATGCTCGTCATGGTCGATGATGACAGGCTGCCGCTGCATCCTGGCGAGCAGCCGCAGCCGAGATCGGTCCGATTCAGGACGCTCGGCTGCTATCCGTTGACAGGAGCCGTAGAGAGCACGGCCGCCACTCTCCCGGACATCATCCGCGAGACGCTTGAGGCGCGCACGTCCGAGCGCCACGGGCGCGCGATTGACAAGGACACGGCCGCGTCCATGGAACGCAAGAAGCAAGAGGGCTATTTCTGATGACTGTCCGTCCCGCACCCGACAGCTTTCTGCTGGAGGACTACCTCGCGGCCCATGAACGCAAGAGTTTGCTCCGCTTCATCACCTGCGGCTCCGTCGATGACGGCAAATCCACATTGATCGGTCGTCTGCTGTACGAGTCCAAGCGTCTGTTCGACGACCAGCTGGCGACGCTGGAGCGTGACTCGCGTAAGCATGGAACGCAGGGCGGAGGCATCGATTTCGCGCTCCTGGTGGATGGACTCGCCAGCGAGCGCGAGCAGGGGATCACGATCGACGTCGCCTATCGCTTTTTCTCGACGGACCGGCGAACCTTCATCGTCGCCGATACACCCGGCCACGAACAATACACGCGGAATATGGCGACAGGCGCCTCGACCGCGGATGTCGCCATCCTGCTCATCGATGCGCGCAAGGGGCTCACGCGCCAAACCCGCCGTCATGCGCTTCTCGTGTCGATGCTTGGTATCCGCCATGTCGCCTTGGCCATCAACAAGATGGACCTCGTGGAATGGTCCGAGGAGAGATTCAAGCACATCAGTGCGGAGTTCCGCACCTTCTCGGTCAATCTGGGCTTCGATCAGATTGCCGCCATTCCCTTGTCGGCCCTGCACGGCGAGAACGTCGTCGAGCCATCGTCGCAAGCATCCTGGTATGCCGGGCCGACGCTGCTCTCCTATCTCGAGACTGTCGAGGTCGAGCAGAAGGCCGAGGCCGAGCCGTTTCGCATGCCGGTCCAGTGGGTCAACCGGCCCAACCCGGAGTTTCGTGGCTTTGCCGGCTTTGTCACCAGCGGCCGTGTCAAATCCGGCGACCGTGTGCGGATCCTGCCCTCGGGACTGGAGACCTCCATTGCGCAGATCGTGACGATGGACGGAGTGCTGAACCAGGCCGTTGCCGGTCAGTCCGTCACGCTCACCCTGTCCGACGAGGTCGACATCTCCCGTGGGGACGTCATCGCCTCTCTGGAGAGGCAGGCTCAGGTCTCCGACAAGATCGACGCCCGCCTGTTCTGGATGGCGACGGAGCACCTGAAGGAAGGTGACCAGTTTCTGTTGAAGATCGGTGCAGCATCAGTGCCTGCAAGGGTCGTCCGTGTGCGTCAGAGGATCGATCTTGCCTCCCTAGCCTCTGTGCCCGTGTCGTCACTGGGCGCCAACGACATCGGCCATGTGGTTCTCGCACTGGACCAGCCTATCGCCTTCGATCCCTATACCGAGAGCCGCCGCACCGGTGGGTTCATTCTCATCGACCGGGAGAGCTTCGACACGGTTGCGATCGGGCTCGTGGATGGGGCGGTGGCAGAGCAGCCGATCAACCTCCACGTCGTCCGCAACAACGCTCCGTTGGCCTGGATCAAGTGGACGGGCGAGCAGAAGCGGCGCAGCGCTCTCAAGGCCATGTCGTGGCGGGTCATCGGGTCGGTTGCGACGATCGGTGCCGCTATGGTCCTGAGCCAGGATATCCGCTTGGCCGCGGCTATCGGCGCGACCGAAGTTGTGACCAAGCTCGTGCTCTATTACGGCCACGAGCGTCTCTGGGCCCGGATCCGCTATGGCCTGTCCTTTGCAACCGGCCAGCATAGCGGCGGTCCCCAGAGTTCCGGCGCCAAGTAGGCGCCAGCTCTCTTTCACAATCCCTAATCATCATGACAAACGCCCGCTGAACCACCGAGGAGGAGCAGCTGGCCAGGGTGAAGGAAGAACCATGAGCGAGCGTTCACGTCGAAGCCGGCCCCTGCACGCGGATACCCGTCTTGTCCATGAAGGCACCCTGCGGTCGGAATTCGGCGAGACCTCCGAAGCACTCTACCTCACCCAGGGCCATGTTTATGGCAGCGCGGAAGAGTGTGAGGCCCGCTTCAAGGGAGAGAGCCCAGGCTTTCTCTA
This sequence comes from Microvirga zambiensis WSM3693, assembly GCF_016735695.1. Lineage (GTDB taxonomy): Bacteria > Pseudomonadota > Alphaproteobacteria > Rhizobiales > Beijerinckiaceae > Microvirga > Microvirga zambiensis. The sequence goes on from NZ_JAERQD010000011.1 coordinate 33,805, forward strand.
TGCCCGCTTCTCAAACCCGACCGTCACGATGTTCGAGCAGCGCATCGCCTCCTTTGAAGGCGCCGAGGCCGCGCGCGCGACGGCGACCGGCATGGCCGCCGTGACGGCGGCTCTCATGGGACTGCTGCAGGCGGGAGACCACGTCGTTGCCGCCCGTGCCCTGTTCGGGTCATGCCGTTATGTCATTGCCGAACTCCTGCCGCGGTTTGGCGTGGCCGCCACCCTGGTCGACGGAACCGATCTCGACGCGTGGCGCAAGGCCGTGCGGCCGGAGACGAAGGTCTTCTTTCTCGAGAGCCCGGCCAATCCCACGCTCGAGGTCATCGACATCGAGGCTGTTGCCGGGATTGCGCGCACCGCCGGGGCGAAGCTGGTGGTGGACAACGTGTTCTCGTCCCCGATCTGGCAGAAGCCGCTGCAGCTCGGTGCCGATTGCGTCGTCTATTCGGCCACCAAGCACATCGACGGGCAGGGGCGCTGCCTTGGCGGCGTGATCCTCGCATCCGAAGAGTTCATCCAGACCCACATTCATACGCTGCTCAGGCAAACGGGCCCTTCCATGTCTCCGTTCAATGCCTGGGTGCTTCTCAAGAGCCTGGAAACGCTCCCCTTGCGCGTCGAGCGCCAGACCCGGACGACGGCGATTGTCGCAGACGCATTGGCAGGACATGCCAAGATCCGCCGCCTGATCTATCCGGGCCGCGCCGATCACCCGCAGGCGGAGGTCATCGCCCGGCAGATGACAGGCGGCTCCACCTTGATCGCGCTCGAGATCGACGGCGGCAAGGAAGGGGCCTTCCGCTTCCTGAATGCCCTCGATCTGATCAGGATCTCCAACAATCTCGGCGACGCCAAGAGCCTGATCACCCATCCGGCGACGACGACGCACCAGCGCTTCACAGCCGAGGAGCGCGCGGAAATGGGTGTCTCGGAAGGTCTCGTCAGGCTCTCAGTGGGCCTTGAGCATCCCGATGATCTGATCGACGACCTGACGCAGGCTCTCGAGCGCGTCTGAGGTAGTTGCGGTTTAGCTGGCGTTCGTCGCGACAGGCCGGTGGGGATCCTGGGTCCACTCTGACATCGAGCCATCATACAGCATCACGTCGGGGCGCTTGAGCACCTCCGAGAGGATGAACCAGTTCGTGGAGGCGAGGTGGCCAGTGTTGCAGTAGCTCACTACAGGCCCGGGAGGAATGCGCTCGAACAATGGCTCGAGTTCTGTGACAGGGCGCAGACGCCCAGTCCCAGGCTGGATGGCTCTGCTCTGGTCCAGATGAACCGCGCCCGGAAGATGTCCGGCGCGGGCAACCTGCGGGCTCTTCTCACGCCCGTCGAATTGGACCTGCGAGCGGCCGTCGAGCAACGTTGCGTTGTCATGTGCCACAGCTTTCTCGACAGTATCGATCTCAGCGCGAAGATTTCCGGCGAGCTGTACGGGATAAAGCGGTCTCGGTGTCGGCGCAGACACGCCGGTGTCCTCCGTGCCGCCGGCTTCCCGCCACGCCCGGAAGCCACCGTCGAGGATCGACACCTGTCTGTGACCGACAGCTTTCAGCGTCCAATAAACCCGGGCGGCGGCGCTGAAATCAGATGCAGTTTCTCCGGCCGATACAATGACAACTTGATGCTCAGGCGCGACGCCGATGCGGCTCAGCAGCGCGGACAAATGACCGGCATCGGGGAGCAGACCGCCGGCACCGCCTTCGGCAATCCGCCAGCCGTCGGCGGCATAGTCGCTGTGAATGGCACCGGGGATGTGCCCGGCCTTGAACGCCTCCTGACCGCCGCTCTCCGTTGAGCGAATATCGATGATCAGAAGCGATGGGTCGGCGCTGCGGTCCCTCAGCCATTCGGTCGAAACGAGGGGTGATACAGTCATGGCGAGGGTCCTGAACAATTAAGTGGCGAGACGAGGATCGACGGTCCAGGAGTGCGTGATGTCCGCAACCTGGCCCAGCATGATGGATGCGGAGCAATACTTGTCCTTGGACAGCTGGATGGCCCGCTCGACCTTCTCGGGCGAGAGCCCCTGTCCTGAAAGCCGGTACGTGAGGTGAAGCGATGTGAACACCTTCGGGTCCGTCTGCGCCCGCTCGGCGTCGACCTCAACCACGCAATCGGTCACGGGCTCACGACCACGTTTCAGGATGAGCACCACGTCGAAGGCCGTGCAGCCAGCCAATCCCAGCAGCATGAGTTCCATGGGCCGGATGCCGACATTGCGGCCCCCGTTCTCCGGCGCGCCGTCCAGCACGATGGCGTGCCCGCTCCCGGATTCGCCGATAAACATCATGCCCTCGACCCAGGACACCCGCGCTTTCATGCTGGTCATTTCTTTTCCTTGGATATGCGCATCGGCCAACGTGGCCGATCGCGCATTTGGGCGCCGCCCGCAATCACGCTGGCGGCGCCCCTGTTCGGAGCAACGGGTATTTGCCCCTTGCTACGCACGTGAGATCGCAGATCAGTTCGCCTTGGCGGGCTGCGCCACGATGCGCAGATAAGGCTTCGGCGCCTTCCAGCCCCCCGGATACAGGGTCTTGGCTTCCTCGTCCGAAACCGAGCCAGCGATGATGACGTCGTCGCCCTGCTTCCAGTTCGCCGGGGTGGCGACCCGATGCTGAGCTGTCAGCTGCAGCGAGTCGATGACCCGGATCACTTCATCGAAGTTGCGGCCGGTGGTCATGGGATAGACCAGGACCAGCTTGATCTTCTTGTCGGGACCGATGATGAAGACATTGCGCACCGTCTGGTTGTCGGCGGCTGTCCTCCCCTCGGATGTTTCGCCCGCCTCGGCCGGAAGCATGCCATAAAGCTTGGAGATCTTCAGGTCGGAGTCGCCGATGATGGGATAATTGACGGCCGCGCCTTGCGTCTCTTCGATGTCGCGCGCCCAGGCTTCGTGCTTCTCCACAGGATCGACGGAGAAGCCGACGACCTTCACCCCGCGGCGATCAAATTCAGGCTTGAGGCGAGCCACCTCTCCCAGTTCCGTCGTGCAGACGGGCGTGAAATTCTTCGGATGCGAGAACAGAACCGCCCAGGAATCACCGATCCAGTCATGGAAGCGGATCGGGCCCTCGGTCGTCACCGTCTCGAAATCAGGGGCCGTCTGGCCGATTTGAAGTGTCATGGCAGTGATCTCTCTCCGTTACGCGTGGATTGGTCGCTGCATGTGCAAGGCAGGGTGCAATCGATTGGTCCGATCACGTGTGTTTCATCGCTTCGCTACCAGTCACGCGGCACACGCGACCGATCCTGATCTCGACTTCAGCGGTGTGATGCGCGGGAAATCGGGTCGGACGCTCACTCGAAGCGGCGTATGCAGTGACTGGCAGGATCGAAATGTCGCGCAGACGGTGCATCAAGTCAATGGAATGTTCGTTTTATAGAACATCACGCGATAAAAGAGTTTGCTAGAAGGGGCTTCGTTTAAAGAAGAATCTTCTACTCGTACCTCTGCCAGCGATTTTGGGCATTAAACAAGGCCCTCGCCGCAAGTGCTCAGCCAAATAAAAATGAACCCCACGAAAATACCGCAGAGCCTAGCACAAACATACTGCGCCGCGGCGGATACAGGAAAACATCATCCTCTGAACACGCACCGCTATACTACGAAAGAACATCATACGGAGCGCAATCCGCAAAGTAATTGCCTTAGGGGATTTGACACGCGTTCTTTTTAGCGGATATTTCTGCCCTTGTCTGAGAGCCATTGATAGCTTGCTCTCGCTTCAATCATGGCCCGGGAGGGTAGAATGCAAGGCAATGTTCTATACGTCGCTGGAGTGAAAAAACATTCTCCGTTGCGGTCCCTTCTGCCGGCTATCGGTTTGGCGGTCATAGGCTGCTCGGGCCTTCTGACGCTCTCCAGCGCCGCATCGGCCCAGACGCAGTTGCTGAACGTCTCATACGATCCGACGCGGGAGCTCTACCGCGAGGTCAATCAGGCCTTTGCCGATGATTGGAAGGCCAAGACGGGTGAAACCGTCTCGATCCGGACGTCCCACGGCGGATCCGGCGCGCAGGCCCGTACGGTCATCGACGGCATCGACGCCGATGTGGTGACGCTCGGCATTCCGTCCGACATCGATGCCATTGCAAAGGCGACCAAGAAAATCCCGGCCGACTGGCGCAGCAAGCTGCCCAACAACGCGCTGCCTTACACCTCGACCGTCGTCTTCCTGGTCCGCAAGGGCAATCCGAAAGACATCAAGGACTGGGACGACCTTGTAAAGCCCGGCGTCCAGGTGATCACGCCCAATCCCAAAACCTCCGCGGGTGGCCGCTGGAACTTCCTGGCCGCCTGGGGTTATGCGCAGACCAAGGACGGCAGTGGCGACAAGGCGAAGGAATTCGTCACCGCCCTCTACAAGAACGTGCCGGTGCTCGATACGGGTGCCCGCGGATCGACCGTGACCTTCGCCCAGCGCGGTCTTGGGGATGTTCTGCCGGCTTGGGAGAACGAAGCCTTCCTGGTCCTCGACGAATTCGGACGTGACAAGTTCGAGATCGTGGTGCCGACGCTGTCGATCCTGGCCGAGCCACCGGTCGCTCTCGTCGCGGGCAATGTCGATGGCAAGGGAACGCGCAAGGTCGCCGAGGCCTTCCTTAGCTTCCTCTACACCGACAAGGCGCAGGCGATTTTTGCCAAGCATCATTACCGCCCGAGCAAGGCCGAAGCCGCCAAGCCCGAGGATCTCGCGGTTCTGCCGAACTTGAAGCTGTTCACGATCGAGTCGCTCCAGGGCAACTGGGACGACATTCAGAAGAACAATTTCGACTCGGGCGGGCTTTTCGATCAGATCAGCAAGCGCTGACCATGAGGCCTGCACTGTCTCTGCGCCTCAAACAATCGAGCGTGCTGCCGGGCTTCGGCGTCACGCTCGGCTACACGCTGCTTTACCTTGGACTGCTGGTGTTGCTGCCCCTCGGCGCTCTGGTGGTCAAGGCCTCAGGAATTGGGATCGCCGGGATTGCGGCAACGGCCACTGAGCCTCGGGTCGCTGCGGCCCTCAAAACGAGTTTCGGCATTTCGCTGCTTGCCGCCGGCGTCGCTTCGCTCTTCGGCCTCCTGACCGCCTGGGTTCTCAGCCGATACGATTTTCCGGGCCGCAAGCTCATCGATGCCATTGTCGATTTGCCCTTTGCCCTCCCAACGGCTGTTGCGGGCATTGCCCTTGCCGCTCTTTACGCACCAAACGGCTGGGTGGGATCGCTGCTTGAGCCTTTGGGTCTCAAGGTGGCCTATACGCCGTTGGGCATCTTCATCGCCTTGGTCTTCATTGGGCTGCCTTTCGCCGTCCGGACCGTGCAGCCGCTGATCGCTGAGATCGAAGGCGAGCTGGAGGAGGCCTCGGCCACCCTCGGTGCGTCGCGCTGGCGCACCCTTTGGAGCATTCTCCTGCCTCCGCTTCTTCCCGGCGTGCTGACAGGCTTTGCACTGGCCTTCGCCCGCGCGGTCGGAGAATACGGATCCGTGATCTTCATTGCCGGAAACCTGCCCTATGTCTCCGAAATCGCTCCGCTGCTGATCGTGATCAAGCTGTCGGAATACGATTATACCGGCGCGACGGTGATCGCGACCATCATGCTGGCGATCTCGTTCTCAGTGCTTTTGTTGATCAACCTGCTTCAGGCTTGGAGCCGCAGGAGGTTCGGTCATGTCTGATCTTTCTGCCGCTCTCGTGCTAACGGATTCACCGCAGCAGAGCGTCGTGACCGAGAGTAAGCTCATTCGGCGTCTAGCTATCTCGATTGCCCTCGTCTTCCTGCTTCTGTTCCTGGTGTTGCCGCTCGTCGTCGTCTTCGTGGAAGCCTTCAGGCGAGGGCTCGCCGGCTTTCTTGCCGCGTTTCAGGAGGCGGACGCGCTGGCTGCCATCCAGCTGACGTTGACGGTTGCGGCCATCGCGGTCCCGGCGAACCTCGTCTTTGGCCTTGCGGCTTCCTGGGCGATCGCCAAGTTCGAGTTCAAGGGCAAGAGCCTGCTGATCACCCTGATCGACCTGCCGTTCTCGGTCTCGCCCGTCGTATCCGGCCTGATCTACCTGCTTCTTTTCGGCGCCCAGGGCCTGTTCGGACCTTGGCTCATGGCGCATGGCATCAAGATCGCCTTCGCGCTCCCGGGCATCGTGCTTGCCACCATCTTCGTGACTTTTCCCTTCGTGGCACGGCAGCTCATCCCGCTCATGCAGGAGCAGGGGACCGCGGAAGAAGAGGCCGCCCTGACGCTGGGCGCAAGCGGGTGGCGCACCTTCCTCACTGTGACGCTGCCCAACATCAAATGGGGACTGCTCTACGGCGTCCTGCTCTGCAACGCCCGCGCCATGGGCGAGTTCGGCGCCGTGTCCGTCGTCTCGGGACACATCCGCGGCCTGACCAACACCATCCCGCTTCATGTGGAGATTCTCTACAATGAGTACAACTTCGTTGCGGCGTTTGCCGTCGCCTCGCTCCTCGCAAGTCTCGCCCTCGTCACATTGGCGCTCAAGTCATTTCTCGAGTGGCGCCATGGCGCCGATCTCGCCGGTGGCACCCATCGCTGAGCAGGGCCAGGCAGTCGACATCCGCGTCGCCGGCGTGACGAAAGCGTTCGCAGGTTCGGCCGCGCTGCACGACATCGACCTGACCGTGAGGCCCGGGGAGCTCTTGGCACTGCTTGGACCATCCGGATCCGGAAAGACGACGCTTTTGCGCATTATCGCGGGATTGGCGCAGGCGGATCGCGGCCAGGTCTTCTTCGGTGGATTGGATGCCACCACCTTTCCCGTGCAGAAGCGTCAGGTTGGCTTCGTCTTCCAGCATTATGCCCTGTTTAAGCACATGAGCGTTGCCGACAACATTGGTTATGGGCTGCGGGTGCGCGAGCGGACGAACCGTCCGTCCAAGACCGAGATCCGGCGCCGTATCTCGGAATTGCTCGATCTGGTCCAACTCTCCGGCTACGAGAACCGGTTCCCGGCACAGCTCTCCGGCGGGCAGCGTCAGCGGGTCGCCCTGGCCCGCGCGCTGGCCGTCGAGCCGCGGGTCCTCTTGCTCGACGAGCCCTTCGGCGCCCTCGACGCCAAGGTGCGCAAGGATCTTCGCGCGTGGCTGCGCGACATCCACGAGCGCACGGGCAAGACAACGGTCTTCGTCACGCACGATCAGGACGAAGCCCTCGAGCTGGCGGACCGGGTCGCGGTCCTCAATCAAGGAAGGCTGGAACAGGTCGGGAGCCCCGACGAGGTGCAGGATCATCCCGCAACGCCGTTTGTGATGACCTTCCTCGGCCAAGCCGTCCGCTTTTCCGCAGACATCCGAGACGGGAGGGTGCTGGTGAACGGAAAGCTTGTTTCTGTCGCGGCCCCGAGATCAACCATTGGACTCGCGAGCCTCTATTGCCGGCCATGGCATCTGAAGCCCGTGCAGGCCGGCCATGGACATCATCAAGGTCTCATCACTGGCGTTCGACGCCTTGGGTCCATGCGCCGGATCGAGGTGACGCAAGCGGATGGGACGAGGCTCGAGATCGAGGCTCCTCTCGCGACCAACCTGAGGGTTGGCGAGGAGATCGGCCTCGACATTCAGGACGGTGTGATCTTCCGGGAAGGTTGACGGCTGGTATCAGGCGTTGGCTGGAGCCATGCTGACAGGTCGGGCGAGATGCGCACGCCCGCCTCCTGACGTGACATCGAACCTGCCATTTCCTGCCATCCTCAAGCTGTAACTTGATGTCGGCTGGGGCGACAAGCGGCACTCGCTCGTCGGGATTCCTGTCGCGGGTACTGCGCGACTTCGATCAGTCGCAGTCCCAATGCGGATGACGTACCCATCTCCACTGCTCGCGTGGACTGTCGTGCCTTTGAAATGTAACCCTGCTATCATCGTGCCAAGCGTTGGGGGGATTGCATGCGCCTTGCCGTGTACAATGTCGAAAACCTCTTCGATCGTGCAAAGGCGATGAACCTCGACAGCTGGGCGGACGGGCGGCCCGTGCTGGAGCGCTTTGCCGCGCTGAGCGGCCTGCTCGGGCAGGTCACCTACAGCAATGCCGACAAGGCGAAGATCGCCAAACTGGTCAGCGCGCTGGGGATGGAAAAATCCGACACGGGTCCATTCGTCATCCTGCGCCGGAATCGGGGTGGCTTGCTCAAGCGGCCCAAGGCGGGTGGCCTTGAGGTCATCGCGAACGGCCGTGCCGATTGGGTCGGCTCCCTGGAACTGCGGGAAGAGCCGATCAATGAGCACTCCATGCGCAATACCGCGCGTGTGATGGTGGACCTTGAGGCGGACGTACTCGGTGTCGTCGAGGCGGAAAGCCGTCCGGTACTCTCGGCCTTCAATCGCGAGATCCTACCAGCGGTCGGGGGCACGCCGTTCCGGCACGTCATGGTGATTGACGGCAATGATGAACGCGGAATCGACGTTGGCCTGATGACCCGCAAGGGCTACCCGATCGGCTCGATGCGCAGCCATGTCGACGATTGCACGGCTGACGGCGAAACCATATTTTCACGCGATTGCCCGGAGTTCGAAATTACAACGCCCAAGGGCGCGCGGTTGGTCGTCATGGTCAACCATCTCAAGAGCAAGGGTTATGGCAAGAAGGACGTGTCGGATGCGAAGCGCAAGGCGCAGGCGACCCGCGTCGCAAAGATCTACAAGGACTTGATCGGCCAGGGCGTCAAATACATTGCGGTGATTGGCGACCTCAACGACATTCCGACGAGTGGTCCGCTCAAGCCACTGATCGACAGCACATCGCTGACGGACATCTTCAAGCACGACGCCTTTGACGACGGCGGCTATCCGGGCACCTATGGCGGCTCTACGGATTCCAACAAGATTGACTACATTCTGCTGTCGCCGGCGCTCTACGCCAAGGTCAAGGCCGGCGGCGTGTTCCGCAAGGCGATGTGGCCGGGTGTGCGTCCGAAGAAGTGGGAAACTTATGAGGAGGTGGCCCGCCCCGAGGACGCGGGCTCGGACCACGCTGCGCTCTGGGTCGATCTCGACATTTGATCACCGCCGCGTCTGGCGGTCAGCCACCTCGATCTGCGGGTCTGCTCCTGCGCCGGGAACATCGTCGGCGCTTTCCGGACACCGCTTCGGGCCCTTGGCAAGGCCACGCCCGAGCGCTGTTACAAATGTCTCATAGCGTTTACCGGCCCTGGCGCGTTGCCAGCGCGCCTGGTTCAGGGAGCGCCGGTCTCGTGGCGAGCGCTCATGTCCTCTGTTTTCATCTCGGATCATTGATGCCGCAAGCGCCCGCTGAAGGCGGGCACCCATATCCATCTGGATCCATTCAGATTCAGATCCTGGCGTCGCTTCGCGCGACGCTCTCGATCTGAAAGCGCTTGATGCCCAGATCATCAAGTTCGTGATCAGAGAGTTTGGACAGTTCGTTGACGGTCGCGCGGTACGTCAAGTACGCGCGGACCTTCGCAAGAATGTGGGACACAAACATCTGGAGCTCCTATCGATGCGGGCACAGGATTTGCCATCGGGTATGGCGCGCGTGCGGTGCAACATACATACGCGTGCGATGCGAAACTAAGCACTGATGCTAAAAATGAGGCAGCCATGCTCACACTGCATGCTGATGTCATCATCCGTTCATCTGATGAATCCTGGGAGATCGAGGCGGCAGTCTCGAGAATGATATTCTCCGCCAAGTCTCTTTCCGATTGCCATGTCTGACTGCGCGGAGGTTAACGTTTCCCTTGGCGCGGGAGGTCATCATGTGGCTGGCCTCCTGTTTCTAACGACGGACCGGCGCAGCTCACAGGAGGAAGCGCAGGCGGACAGGGCTTTGACGCCTCTTGACGAGCGGCGCTGCAAGTTCTTGAAGTGGCATAATGGATCAGTCAGGCCCCAGGATCACTATCACCTGCTGTACGCAATGCCAGTGGCTCCTGCGCTCGGCCTGGCTTGCCCAGGAACTTCTCTCGACCTTCGGAACCGATCTTGGCGAAGTAGCCCTGGTTCCAGGCACAGGCGGAGTCTTTCAAATCCGCTACGAGGGCGAGATCATTTGGGACCGCAAAAACGACGGTGGTTTCCCCGAGGCCAAGGTCCTGAAGCAGCGCGTCCGCGACCAGTTGGATCCTGAACGCAGCCTCGGTCATAGTGACCGGTAGCCCTCGCCAGCGGCATCGGATGAGCCGCTGAAGTGCAGGGGCTCTTGTCTTTCCCTTAGAGCTCAGACCCGTCGAATCAGCAGCCTCTGGCCACATCGAGACCGAGATCGAGGATCGGCGCGCTGTGCGTGATCCAGCCGGTCGAGATCAGATCCACTCCCGAGGCTGCGATGGCAGGCGCCGTTGCAGCGGTGACCCGGCCCGAAGCTTCCGTAACGGCGCGCTTGTTCACCCGCCGCACCGCCTCTGAGAGGGTGTCGGGGCTCATGTTGTCGAGCAGGATCGCATCAGCGCCGACCTCCAGCACTTCATTCAGCTGGTCGAGCGTGTCGACTTCGATCTCGATCTTGACCAAATGGCCGACAGCCGCACGGGCCCGCTCCAGCGCCGGCCTGACGCCTCCGGCAATGGCGATGTGGTTGTCCTTGATCAGAACGGCATCGTCGAGCCCGAAGCGATGGTTGGCTCCTCCGCCAGCTCGGACAGCGTGCTTCTCGAGCGAGCGCAATCCCGGTGTTGTTTTGCGCGTGCAGACAATCCGCGCATGGCCATGGGGACGAATGGCATCGACAAGAGCGGCCGTTGCCGTTGCAATGCCCGACAGCTTGCAGAGCAGATTGAGGGCCACACGTTCTGCCGGGAGGATGCTCCGCGCTGGACCGTCCAGCCGTAGAACGGCCTCTCCTCGTTCCACCCGGCTGCCATCGGGCCGGTCAACAGATACCGTGACGGCGGGATCGATCAAGGTGAAGGCGAGTTGTGCCGCATCCACGCCCGCGACAACCCCTGGTTCCCGGGCCACGATGGCGCCACGCAGCCGGGCATCGGCCGGAATGACGGCATCAGTGGTGATGTCGCCGGCCCGACCGAGATCCTCGAGCAACGCGCCGCGCACGATCGGCTCCACCAGCAGGCGAGGAAGCGGAGACAAGACACCGTGGGTGGGGACAATCGGCTTCATGCAACTCTCCTGACAGCTGTCGCTGTGTCGTTGTCGATCTCAGCCGCGAGGCGCAGCGCCTGATCGAGGGTGATCTCGGTATGCTGTTCCGCCGTAAGTTCGGGATGGTCGAGCCGCTGATGAGCACCCCGGCTCTCGCTCCGGCTATAGGCCGACACGGTTATCAGCAGGCCGACCATTGCAGCGGCGTGGACCTCTGCCGCGCGCCCAGTGCGCAAGTACGTACGCAAGCGACCGATAGCGCCCTGCAATCCAGCCTTGTCGCGCAGAACGCCGACCTGTTGGTCCATGATCGACCGGATTTGCAGCAGGTCGGGAGATTGCTGACGAACGGCAGGCCGATGCTGCCCACCAAGAAACGGTGAGGCTGGCCGTTCCATTAGCCTCTGGACTGACTTTCCTTTGATATCCTCAGCCGCCCAGGCAGCGTAGGTGAGTGCTTCAAGGAGCGAGTTGCTCGCCAGGCGGTTTGCCCCGTGCAGGCCCGTCGAGGCGACCTCGCCACAGGCCCACAGGCCCTCAACGGAGCTGCGGCCGTGAGCGTCGACCTTGATCCCGCCCATGTGGTAATGAGCGGCCGGGCGCACCGGAATCGGGTCGCGCACCGGATCGATGCCTGTGGCCCGACAGAGCGCCGTAACTCCAGGGAATTTGTGGGTGATCTGCTCGCCGAGCACAGCGCGCGTATCAAGGAATACGCGCTCACCCGCACAGATCTGGGCAAAGCCCGCCCGGGCAACGACATCGCGAGGCGCCAGTTCCGCTCCGGGAATGTGCTGCATGAATCGCTCACCATGGCTGTTGACCAGCGTTGCGCCTTCGCCGCGTAAGGCTTCGGTGGCAAGCGGCATAGGATCAAGGCCAGCCGCAATGGCGGTGGGATGGAATTGGACGAACTCAAGATCGCGCAGAACCGCGCCCGCACCGGCTGCGAGCGCCAGCCCGCCTCCCACCGCGCTCAAAGGATTGGTGGTGTGCGCGTAGAGCCCGCCGATCCCCCCTGTGGCCAGCACCACGGCCCGGCTCGGGATCAAGATTGGCTCACGGCCGCCTTCGGCATCTCTCTGCATGCAGAACACACCGGCCACCGCGCCATGGGCGTCGAGCGCCAGATCGGTGACGCGGTGGTCCTCCAAAACCTGAATGGAGGGAGCCTTCCTGACGGCACGGATGAGGGCGTCCAGAACACATCGGCCGGTTCCATCCCCTTCCGCATGCACGATCCGCCGGCGTGAGTGGGCAGCTTCCAGCCCCAGGACCAAGCTGTCCTCGGACGCGGTTCGATCAAAACGGGTACCCTGGGCCAACAGCCACGCAATGCAGGCCGGGGCGGCGGCCGCCACACGGGCGGCAACATCAGGGTCGCTCAGGCCCGTGCCCGCCTGCAGCGTGTCGGCAGCGTGCAGGGCAGGGTGGTCATCGTCCCCAAGGGCTGCCGCAATCCCACCCTGCGCCAAGGCCGTGGCAGCGTCGTGTCCAAGAGGCGAGGCCACAAGCAGGGTCACGGGCAGCGGCGCCAAATGCAGGGCTGTCGCCAGTCCTGCGATGCCGCCACCCACGACCACAACGCGATCGCGCGGATAGGCTGTCGTCATGGCCAGTCCTCAGCGCACAGCGAGCATGCGCTCGACCGCCAGTCGGGCGCGCTCGGCCACGGCCGGGTCGATGGTGACCTCGTGCCGGCGTTGCTCCAGCGCCTGCCGGATCTTGGGCAGGGTGATCCGCTTCATGTGCGGGCACAGGTTGCAGGGCCGCACGAACTCGACCTCCGGATACAAAGCCGCCACGTTGTCGCTCATCGAGCACTCGGTCACGAGGGCCACCCGCGCCGGGCGGTTCTCGCCAACGTAGTCCGCCATGCCGGCGGTCGACCCGGCATAGTCGGCTTCTGCCACCACCTCCGGCGGCGCCTCCGGGTGGGCCAGCACCACCACATCCGGATAGCTCTGACGCACTTCCCGAATGTCATCGGCGGTGAAGCGCTCGTGGACCTCGCAGTGGCCGGCCCAGGTAATGATGTCGATTCCAGGCACCAAGGCGGCGGTGTTCTGGGCCAGGAACTCGTCCGGCAACATAATGACCCGGTCAACGCCCAGCGACTCGATCACCTTATTGGCATTTCCTGAGGTGCAGCAGATGTCCGATTCCGCCTTCACGGCGGCGGAGGTGTTGACATAGGTAACCACAGGCACGCCCGGGTAGCGCGCCCGCAACTGGCGCACATCCTCGGCCGTGATCGACTCGGCCAGCGAACAGCCGGCCTCGGCATCCGGGATCAGCACGGTCTTGCCCGGATTGAGAAGTTTCGCGGTCTCGGCCATGAAATGCACGCCAGCGACCACAATCACGTCGGCGTTGGTGTTCACGGCTTCACGGGCCAGGGCCAGGCTGTCGCCGACGATGTCGCCCACGGTGTGGAAGATCTCAGGTGTCTGGTAGTTGTGGGCCAGGATGACGGCATTGTGCTGGCGCTTGAGGGCAAGGATGGCCTCAATGTCGTCAGCGAAGACCGGCCACTCGATCGCCGGAACGTGATGCCGCACGCGGGCGTAGAGGTCAGGCAACGGCAGGGATCCAGACGCAAACGAAGCAGCAACGGACATTGCGATCTCCTATGCTCACGGCGAGCATTAATAAATCGTACTTATACTCATTTGCAGCATTATACGGCTACAAGAAAGCCGGCTGGATAGCCGGCATATGACTTATGCTAGACACGAGTATAAGCGGGCGTCAACCCAAAATCTGCTTCAACAGCGCTCACCGTAAGCGGGGCAGCTTCACGCCTGGGGCAGGACGCTCGACCAAGACCTCGCGCCGGAAGCGGACCAGCCGGGCCGGGCGTCCACCCGTCTCGCCTGTGACCTCGCCGGTTTCCTCGACCAAACCCTGCGCCTCGACCAGACGACGGAAGTTCTGCTTATGCAGTCGGACGCCGGACAGGGCCTCAACCGTCTTTTGCAGCTCCAGCAGCGTGAACGAGGCCGGCATCAGTTCGAAGATCACCGGCCGGTACTTGATCTTGCCGCGCAGGCGGCCGATGGCCGTCGCGAGAATGCGCCGATGATCGAGCGCCATCGGCTGACCGGGCGCAAGCCGCGCCTTCGCAGAGCCGGCCGGCGGTGCCTCGCGCCGAGCCTCAGGCACGAGGCCAGCCTCAAACAGCAGTTCGTAGCGCTCCAGCACCCGCTCGTCGGTCCAGTCTCCTGCCTCAAATGCGAATGTGAGCTCGATACGTTCTTCCCGAAACGAGCGGAGGGATTTACCGCCGGCCTTGGCCCAAGCCTTCAAGGCCGGTTCGATGACCGTGAGCGCTCTGGGTCGGCCATCACGCCAATCCTCCCACGGAAGATAGGCGTACCAGTTCCGCCAGGCGGCATGCGCCATTCCGGCGGGACGGGCTTCGCGTACGAGCGCCAGATAGGCAATCGACAGGGTATGCCCGGCTCGCAGGTCATGGGCCTCGGCCCGATCCCGGTCACCGAAGGTGTAAAGCTGTTCAACATAGCCGAGGGTGAGTTGCGTCTGCTCGGCCACCCACGTTCTCAGCCCCATCTCCAGGGTCCGGTGCTGCGACTGCAAGGGCCCAGAGGGCAGGGAGTCGAGCCGCTGCTGCTCAAAATGGACGGTGAGCACCCGCGGCTCGTCCGGCGTGGCCGCCATGATGGCGGCACTGAGATCGACTGACAATGCAGCAGCAGACTGTGACGGAGACTTCAGTTGCCGGGAGGAGGGTGGGGACGCCATGGATACTCAACGTGGCACGGAGTGACAGATTCAACGAACAGCCTCAGTACCATATCAGCCGCGTTCCGCGTGACCAACTGCGTGCTCGGGGACAGGATCGTCAGGTTTGCTCTGCGGTGGCCAGCCCGCGGCCTCTCGCTCCCGTTCTTCATCATTCAGGACCGGCTGACTTGGCTGCCCGGCTTCGGGCCATTGGCGCCGACGTGCATCCTCATTGTCATGTTTCGCGGTTTCGCGTGGTGATGCCTCCTGTGACAGCTCTCCCGGTGGAGCGATCCAATGGGTGGGCGGTCTCCCCTGGTGCACTGATAGAGGGGCTCCCATTCTTAGCGCTGAAGCTCGTGTTAAACGTCTGGTTACTGTGACTTTCCTGGCACAACCTGACATAAAGGCTGGAAAGGAAGTTGCGTAAACGATTACATCCGTAAAACAGGATTTCTGGTTTGGCTGAGGAGTTGTAAGGAGCTTGCGCGATCAGCACCCTGCTGGGTCGCGACGGAGTGTCGTTCCTCCCACAACCTTGGGCTGCCGGCAACGGCAGCCCTTTTTGAACAGACGAGGTGCGAGAATGGCCTGCCAGAGTCAGAACCCGAGCCAACCCGATGATGGCCGCGGACCACCGCGAGCGGCCTGGCGTTGACCCGTCCAGGGTCTGACGCGATTTCCGACGAGCTGCGCGATGTCAAATTCTTCCTGTCCTGAACAAACGGAAGTCTTGGAGCACCGTGGCTATCAGATCCGACTGAGCCCGACCGGTGTGGAGTGGATCGCTTTCGTCGCATTACCGAAACAGCGCCCGACCCTGATCATGGCGCCCGATCGTGAGGCTGTGGTCGCAATCGCCCATGAGTGGATTGAGAAAGAGCTCCGAGTGTTGGGGAGATCCACATGATCTACAGCCTCGTCCAACTCGCACCCGGAGCTTATGACCTCCTCCTCGAGGATGAGATCGTCGGGAGTGTTGTGCGCAGCGGATCGCGTGGCAGCGATACGGTCTGGACGGCCGAACTGATGGACGATCGATCCGCGGGCAAGCGGCCCGCTCCCTTCACTGGAACTGAGCATTCGTTTCCAACACTTCAGGAATTATGCGCGTGGCTCGGTGATCCTGAGGTCAGGAGCAACATTGGGCGCAGTGCCACGCCTCGAAGCTCCTGAACACCCTGTGACGGGCTCCTACGTCGGTTCAGGATCCGACGGATAGCCAGCATATTCAGGGGCGGTGAGGGCCTAACGGGCTCGGGCTGGCAGGGCTCCTGATCGTTGCAGATTAGTCTTCAGCAAAGTTGATGAGAAGTGCCCGTGGTAGACTTCGATATTGTTGACCGTCTGAGAGCCGCATTGGACCGCGAGGGTAACCTTCCTCTCAAGGAGATCGAAGCTCTCCTGCTCGAAGCCAGCGAGACGATTGAGCTCCTTCGATCCCTGCTGGAGCCATGCGTGGAGGTCGAAGCAGAGAGCTTGGCAGCCAAGGGTGCCGTTTAGGCGATAGCCGAGCCCCTCCTGCAAGGAAAGGAGCGTGATCCTCAATCCGAACACGACACCAGCGCGCTCTGTCTCGGAAACGAGAGATACACGAGGTCAGATCATACCGCCGTCGGTGACGATATCGGAGGTCAGGCCGGCGCGCAGAGCCTTCGCGGTCTGTGCGAGGGTCACATCTTGACGCTGGCGCGGATGCGGGCTGGCGATGCGATGCTCCGCCACGATCCGCCCAGGGGACCCTGAGAGAACGATCACCCGGTCTGCCAAATACGTGGCCTCATCGATGTCATGGGTCACGAACAGGATCGTCTTGCCAGTCTTCTGCCAGATGCGAATGAGTTCGTCCTGAAGACTCTCGCGGGTAATGGCGTCGAGAGCCGAGAATGGCTCGTCCATGAGCAGAACTTCGGGCTGGACCGCGAGGGCCCGTGCCAGGGAGACACGCTGACGTTGCCCGCCCGACAGTTCATGGGGCCAACGCTGCGAAAGATGGCTTAAGCCCACGAAATCGAGCGCGCTCTGCGCCTTCGGCTTGCGCTCACGACGGGGTGTATGGGGATGTTCCAAACCGAAGGCGACATTGGCGATCACGCGGCGCCATGGCAGCAAACGGGAATCCTGGAACACGAAAGCCACAGGCCTCCGTTGCGGATTGGTCGCGATGACCCGCGCCGTGCCGGCGCTGGGACGTGCAAGTCCCGTCAGCACGCGGAGCAGGGTCGATTTGCCCACTCCAGAGGGCCCCACGATCGCGAGGAATTCGCCGCGGCGCACATCCAACGAGAGGCGGTCCAACACGGTGGTCTTCTGGCCGTCCCGCTCGAAGGCAAGCGAAAGGTCCCGGATCTCAATCACGCTTTCCATCGCAACAGCCATCCTTGCAGAGCCACGAAAGCCGTGTCGAAGAGCCCGTAAAGGGCTGCCATGGTCAGCATGTAAACCACGACCACATCGGTCGCGAGAAGGCTGGATGCCTGCATCATGCGTTGGCCGAGGCCGCTAACACCAAAGATCTCAGCCGCGACAACGGCCATCCAGGCCTGTCCCAGAGCGGTGCGCAGGCCCACCAGAATGCCGGGGGCGGCGGCCGGGAGCAGGATTTTCTGCAGGCGCCGCAAGCCGGAATGGAACCCGAAAGCTTCCGCCACTTCCACGAGATCGCGGTCCACCGTGCGCACAGCGCCGTGAGCTGCGAAGTAGACGATCCAGAACACGCCGACTGCGATGATGAACACGGCCGCCGGCGTGCTGACGCCGAACCAGATGATGGCGAATGGAACCCAGGCAAGTCCCGGGATGGGACGCAGTACGCGCACGATCCAGGCTGTGAAGCCTTCCGCCGACCGATACATACCGGTGACGATGCCGAGAGCGACCCCAAGTCCTGCACCGACGCTCAAGCCCGTGATGTAATGGCTGAGACTGCTGGCCACGGATGTCAGCCAGGCGCCGCTTGTGACTTCCTTCACAAAAGCAGCCGGGATCGCGCTGGGGCCGGGGAGCATTGCCGCGTTGACGAGACCCAGACGTGGAACGGCCTCCCACAACCCGAGAAAGATGAGGAGGCCAATACACGATAGCAGGAGAAGGCGCATCAAAGATCAGTTGCTCTTAGTGGCGCGCTCGTAGAAGCGTGGTTCAAAGAGGCCTTCGAACGGCAGCTCCTTATCGAGCGAGCCGAGCTTGACTTGGTAAGCCTGCATGAGGCGCGCCGACTCGATGATCGTGCGAGGATCGATCTGGAACTTGGTCGCCGGGGACGAAAGCGCTTTGCGGATGGTCTCGCTATCCACGATCCCTTTGCCAAGAGCGGCCTCCAGCGGTGGGACAGCGCGATCCGGGGTTTTCGCGAGAAGATCTGCGGCCTTCACGAGCCCGCTGACCAAACTTTGAACGGCTTCCGGGTTCTTCTCAAGGAATGCACCGGACACGGCGACGACAGTGCCGGGCTGGCCGGGGAACATCTCATCGCCCAGAGCCACCAGTTTGATGCCAGGATTTCGTCCCTGTACGATGGTCACGGCCGGCTCGCGGATAGTCGCGCCCTCGACCGCCCCTGCCAGAGTAGCCTGCTGCGTCGCGTCGATGCCCATGGGCACGATCTCGACATCCGCCTTGTCAGCCTTCGCCTGCTCCCACAGCCAGTATTGCAGCGTGGTGTTCGGGACCGAGCCGGCCGGCTGGGTGGCAAGCCGTGCCGGCTTGCCCTCGGCGGCGCGGTAGTTCTTGAACGCCGCCGCATGCGACGTGCCGGCTGTGAAATATTTGGCCAGCTTCGGCGAAGCCACGAACACGTTCTCAGCGGTTGCCGTTGCCGCAACAACGCGCACATCGATGCCCTTCGACCGGGCGACCGCCAAGGGCGCAACGCCAGCCACGTAGATATCGATTGTGCCCGAGGCCAGCGCCTGGATCATGTTGGGGCCGGACTCGAACGTGGTGACGGTAAGATTGAGGCCACCCTGCTTCAGCCAGCCTTCGTTCTGCGCCACGAACAAAGGAGCCGTGCCAATGATCGGGATGACGCCAACGCGCGCGGTGACCGAGGCCTCCTGCGCGAGGGCTTGTGGGCCGACGATCATGGCAGTTGCCAGCATGCCAGCACAGGCAAGGAACGCTCGCCGTTTGACAAAGCTTGTTCCCCTCAACGCTTCGCTCGAGTCGACCGTGTCATCAGCGAACTCGGTATGGGTCCTTCGTGCCGAGCAGGGCATCTTGGTCTCCGAAATTGGATGCGTATTGTTGCTTGTGATCCGACTTTATATCGGCTCCAGAAGCTCTCTAATCGGCGCCGAAAATGTTCGTTATAAAGAACTCAGTCAAGTGGTGGGATTGGCTGTTCGATCAGCTGAGCGACAAACTCCCATCCGATATGAATGGATTTTCCGGTCAAAGAGAAAGATTTTCTCTTTCTGTGGCCGATCTTAGAATGTCCTGCTTTGCAGCGCCGTCCTATAGAAAGAACATTTTTCTTGAAGCAAGGCCCGATATGGGACTTACTGAGACGTTGTGAGGTGTCGCGCCTCATCCGAGGCAGGAAGTCTTAGGGGCATGCTCGCATATGGCCAAAAGGCCATTGGGGCTTGGTGCGGGTCCGACTCTGCCTGCTACCGCTTCACTACGCAGGATCAACAGCTGTGTGTTGATCCCACCTGTGTCTCGTCGGCCACAGGGCAAACACAAGTCGTCAAAATAAAATTACGAAATCGATTACATGGACGCAACGAGACTTCAAATAGTAACAGCAAGTGGTAAGGGACTTGCGCGATCCACATCTGCCCGTGGCATCGTTCCTCTGAGGACAGTCAATCCTCCCAAACTCGGGCTGCTGGCAACGGCAGCCCCTTTTTCAACCTGACCGGGATGTGCCGATGGCAGACAAGACCTTGACCCGCGCCGATTTGGCCGAGGTCGTGTATCACAAGGGCATCGTCACGAAAGACCATGCCGCAGAGCTGGTCAGTCAGGTGCTCGCGACGATATGTGATGCGCTGGCAGAGGGCGAGAACGTCAAACTGTCCTCGTTCGGCGTCTTCACCTTGCGCGACAAGGCGGAGCGTGTGGGGCGCAATCCCAAGAACGGCATTGCGGTGCCGATCGAGCCGCGCCGGGTCGTTCTGTTCACAGCCTCGCACATTCTGAAGGCAAAGCTGAACCACACTGCACCCCGAAGGCGCCGCGCGCCCAAGCAGAATGCTGCGTCTGGCGAAAGAGCAGCATGAACCAGCTTGCATCGCCGAATGCGTGGAGCATCTCATCCAGTGCTGTTTACGGCTGGCTCACGGGAATTGCCGTGGGCGGCCTGCATCAGGTCCACTTCGCGCTCTCTCATGACAACCCGGACAATGGCTTCCTTCGTGTCGTGGGTGTTTTGATTGTTGGAGGCTGCGGTGGCGCCATTCTGTTTGCGGGCATCGCAATGCTTCGCAATCAGCGCGATCGACCCGCCGCAATCGCAACATACGTCGTAGGGTCGCGCACTGCCATCAAGACAATGAGCACGAGAGCCACGGGTGACGAGAGCCAGCGCGCTGGTGCTGCGGCGTTCAACGTACGGAAGCCACACTCTCCATGAGCCATCATCCATCGATCGATCGGCCGTCGGTCACCATCCCGATGCTCCAGCAGCGGATGCGAGATGGCGAGCGGCTCGTGATGACCACGGCCTACGACGCCATGACGGCCCGGCTGGCCGATCCCATCGTCGACATGCTCCTGGTCGGCGACAGCGTCGGCAACGTCTGTCTGGGCTTCGACAACACACTGCCGGTCAGCATGGCAATGATGAACCATCACCTCGAGGCGGTCATGCGCACAAGGCCACGAGCCCTCGTCGTCGCCGACATGCCTTATCTCAGCTACCACCTTAGCCTTGACGAAACTCTGTGCAACGCCGGTGGCTTTCTCAAGCGCGGGGCAGCGGCCGTGAAAGTGGAAGGCGGCGCCAAGCGGGCCGAGGCCGTTCGTGCCCTGGTCGAGTGCGAGATTCCGGTCATGGGTCATCTCGGCCTGACCCCGCAGAGTGTGCACGCCATGGGCGGCTTCAAGGTGCAGGGCAGGGCAGCCGAGGACGCCATCCGGATCCTGGACGACGCCCACCGGCTCGAGGAGGCCGGCTGCTTTGCCCTCGTGCTCGAGGGTATCCCGTCTGAGCTGGCAGCGAAGATCACGCAGAGCCTCAGCATCCCGACCATCGGCATCGGGGCCGGTCCCGACTGCTCCGGCCAGGTACTCGTGCTGCATGACGTGCTCGGCCTGACGCAGGGACACCGGCCCAAGTTCGTGCGCACCTACCTCGATGGCTTCACGGTTCTGCAGCAGGCCCTGACCCGTTGGGCCGCGGACGTGCGCAGCGGCGCCTTTCCGTCCGCGGCCGAGGCCTATGCCCTTCCGGCCGATGCCCAGGCAGCCGTTGCCGCCTGGACGCCACATGCCTCCACCAGCTCATGAGGTCTGCCGATGCTCACCTTCCGCACGATCAAGTCCCTGACCCAGTGCCTGAGTGGCTACCGCACGTCGGGCCTGCGGATCGGCTTCGTGCCGACCATGGGCTTCCTGCACGATGGCCATCGGGCCCTGATCGCGGAAAGCGTTGAGCGCTGCGACATCACCGTGGTCAGCATCTTCGTCAATCCGGCCCAGTTCGGCCCGACCGAGGATCTCGAGCGCTATCCCCGCGCCCTGGACGCCGATCACGAGCTCTGCCGCAAGGCCGGCGTGAGCATGATCTTCCTGCCTGATGCGAGCGAGATCTATCCGCCCGGCTTCCAGACCTTTGTCGAGCCCGGTCCGGTGGCCGGGCCGCTGTGCGGTGCCGTCCGGCCGGGCCATTTCCGCGGTGTGGCCACCGTGGTGACCAAGCTGTTTGCCATCGTGCAGCCGGATGTGGCCTTCTTCGGCCAGAAGGACTTTCAGCAATGTGCCGTGATCCGGCAGATGGTGCGCGATCTCAATCTGCCGGTCGAGATTGTCACGGTGCCGACCGTGCGTGAGCCTGATGGCTTGGCGATGAGCAGCCGCAACAGCTATCTCGGCCCGACCGATCGCAAGAGAGCGCTCTGCCTCAGCCGGGGCCTGCTCGCCGCCCAGGCGGCATTCGCGGAGGGCGAGCGCGACAGCGGCAGGCTGATCGCCATCGCCCAATCTCAGATCACCGCGGTCGATCAGCTGCAGTATCTCGAGCTGCGGGATGCCCAAACATTGGAAGCCATCCACGGTCTGGTGGACAAGCCGGTGGCCCTGTGTGTCGCCGCCATGATCGGCCCAACCCGCCTGATCGACAACGTGCTCCTCACTCCGCCACGGACAGCGCTGTCCGATCGCGATCTCGAGGTGGTGTCCTGTGCGGTCGATCGCCAGGTTAACGTCGGCGGCCAGGGATCTCGACCATCATGACAGCCTCCACCGATATGAATTCCCTCGTCTGGGCGCTCAACACCCGTCTGATCGCCGGCGCCACAGCGACAGGAACCCTCCTGGCCTGGTGCGAGGAACATGGCCTCTCAGACGGGCCGATTACTGTCGATGTCAGGCAGCGCTTTGCACCTGCACTCGTCCCCGACGACATTCTGCCGGCTCTCGAGCTCAATCCCGGCGAAACCATCGACTACCGGCAGGTCCAATTGATGCGCGGCGCGCTGCCGCTCGCAACGGCCGAGAATTGGTTTGTGCCGCAACGCCTGACAGCGGCCATGAACAAGGCCCTGAACACAACAGAGACCCCTTTCGCGACCGTGATTGCGCCGCTGCGCCCGGTCCGTCGCATCCTGGCCGCGGCCATCCAGCCGCAGTCTGGGATCATCCTGGAGCAGGTCGCCCTGGTCCGCAGCGGCTCCGGAGCGGCGCTCGCGCTGGTGAAGGAGGGTTATCTCCCGGACCTCGTCTCGTTTGACCAGGCACCGGCACTGTGGCAGCGGGCCCGCGATCCGAGGGCCGAGAGGTCAGCCATGCAATCTGTGAGGTTCACGCGATGACCCCGCAACACGACCTGGCCTCCCAGGTGCTGTCCGATCCCGATCAGATCGAGGAGGTGCAGTTCCAAGACCACCGGATCCGGTTCGGGCCGACGCAGACCGGCTGGGTTTCCTTCATCGCGCGGCAGGGGCAACGGCCGACGATCCTGCTTGCGAGCGATCGCGAAACCCTGATCGCGGAGGCGCAAACGCTGATCAGGCGCCGGAGCGCGGACAGGCGGTAAGGCGATGGAACCTCGTCCCTGGCGTGTGGTTGGCGTAGAGATCAATGAGGGGCCTTTGCCTTTTGTTTCCAAGCTATGCTCCGACCGCCGTTGCGCCTCCCGCTGCCCCATCCTGGAAGGTGGACACCTATGAGCGTCACCCGCGTCTTTCTGCTCGCCTCTGGCCTGGCTCGTCTGATCGAGAAGGAAAGGGCAGGGCGGCGCGTCCGGCACGGCTACTTTCCCGAACACCATGACCGAAGCGTCCATGTCCAGGTAACTGGCGATGCCGGCCACCTCGTTCTGGCTTCTCATTCCGCGACAGGCCCGATCGAGCAAGCTGCCGAGATTTCTCCGGTGCAGGCCGAGGCGCTGCTCGGATTGACCGCTGGGCAAATCGCCTATCTGGGCATCAGCATGACGATCAACTCTCACACCGCCACCATCCTGCACTTCGCCGCACCGGGACCGCTCGATCTGGTCAGCGTGGCGTTCAAGCACGACAAGGCCGCCCAAAAGTTCCAGCCGCCGGCTTGGTTCGGCCCGGAGGTCAGCGCTGATCCGCGCTACCGGCTGCGCGCCATCGCCCTCGACGGCCTTCCCTCCGTGCCCGAGGTCGAGGTGTCGAATGCAGCCCTCCACAGCCTGCTCGACGCCCTGGATCACCGGGATCAGGAGGCCGAGCCGCATCCGACCCAAAGGGCTCAGGCGCCTGCGCCATCCGAGCCTGGCTTCGATGCCGAGGCGGAACAGGAGCTCGACAGGCTCGCCATCGAGGACAGCGTGATCCGAGACCTCGCCCGTTCGTTGCAGCCGCAGGGACGTTGAGGCCCAGACGAGTGGAGGCAAAGAGCGCTTTGGGGATCCGACCATTGAGCGTCGCACCGGCCAACTCCCGCGAGACCTCGTGCTCACATCCCCCGAGCAGCCCTCGTCGCCCAGGCCTAGCACGAACCCTCGGCCGTGAACCGCGGCGTGGCCATCGCGGATCCCCCTGCCGTGAGCTGAAGGACATTGCCGCATGACACTCTCGAAGACAGGTCCGACGGCTTCGACATCGACGGCAGGATGGAGTGACGCTGTGGACAGCCATCAGAAGGTTTGGACCGCCATCGATACCATTGCCTGGAGGGCCCGATTGAGCCCCTCCGGCCTGGCTAAAGCCGCCGGCATGGATTCAACTGCGTTCAACCGGTCGAAGCGACAGGACGCGCACGGCCGGCAGCGCTGGCCGAATGTCGAGACCATTCAGAAGATCCTCGATGCGACCGGCACGACATGGCCTGAATTCGCCCGTCTGGTCGAGGACGGGACACCAGTGGCCTCTCAGAGTGATTGAGGATCTAACCGGCTGTCGGGAGGCTTGAGCATGACGGAAAACGAGATTGAAGCTTTCGCGGCAGAGCTCGCCAGTGCCAGCGGTGCTTCCTGGCCCTCAGAGCCAGCAAGCGGTCCGCGTAAGATGGTCGTGGAGCGCTACAAAGACCGTGCCCGCCTCGCGATCGCCGCGGTCGACCGGGTCCGGGCGACGGCCGAAGAGCGCAGGAGCGAAAGCCTTGCACCAGCAGAGCAGGGAGAATCCAAGCCAGCTACACCTGCTGTGGTCTCGGTCGGTAGCATGGTTCTCTACTGCCCGCCTAGCGACCAGAGATCTCGTCGTTGCCGCATCACAAAGGTCGAGGGCGATCACGCATACCTTGTCCCGGAGCTGCCCGATGCGCCAGGCTGGGTGGATCTCGAAAACCTCTCACCTCCGATCGTCCGTTGACACCTGAGACCGATGGCTGGAACCCATGACTGACTTTCTCTGGATCGGCCTTGGTGTCATTGCCGCCATCCTCGTCGGTGCTCTCGCTGGCTGGGGGCTCATGGCCGAGATCGCCGAGGTCGCCGGCAGCCCGTCTGCGGTTCAGGGTGGGCTGTGTCTGGGCTTCGCCATTGGGGCGGGCTACCTGGTCTTCAAGGGATGAGCCTTACCGACGATCAGGCTTTCAGGAGCGCGACCCTGTCGAGAGCTTCAACGAAGCCGCTGCCACTTGGTCCATTGCATGTTGCCGAGGTCATCCCCTTGAACGCGATGACGAAGCCGATCGACGGAAGGGCGAAAGCCACGGCGATATCCGAGGGGCGCGAGACCATCACGCTTCGCATCGACCAGGACGTGCTCGACTTCTTCCAGAAAGACGGTCGCGGCTGGCAGGATCGCATCAACGCAGCCCTGCGGCAGGCGGCGGGAAAGTCCAATGACTGAGAGCGACATGACCCAGGCAACCGAGGTCATCGAGCACTGCGGCCATCAGATCCGTCTCGCGCCTGCAGGCCTTGACTGGATCGCTGCTGTGACGTTCCCGGATCAGCGCTCGACGGTGATCATGGCGCCCGACCGGGAGGCCGCCCTCAACAAGGCCTATGAATGGATTAATCTGCAGCTTGCACCTGATAAGACGTCGGAATGACCTATCAACTGATTCAGCTCGCGCCTGGCGCCTATGATCTCCTGCGGCATGACGAGCTGATGGGGAGCGTCGTTCGGGTCAAGACCAGGCAGGGAGCGACGTGGTACGCCGAGTTGCTCGAGGACCTGCCGCAGAGCAAAAGGCCAGCACCCTTTCTTGAGATCGAGCACGCCTTCCCGAGCCTGGAGGCGTTGTGTGGCTGGCTCGGCAATCCGGAGGTGCTGAGCAACAATCGGCATGGCGAGGCCTTTGAGCGCTGAGCCTTCTGCGACGGAACGCGCCATTGTGGGATGGCGTGGAAGCAGGCCATAAGCTGATCGTTCTTCATTTTCAGGGCTGCAGGGACGTCCCTGGGACCGAACCTCTGCCCCGAATGAAACCCGCTTGATGCAAATCAAGCGGGTTTTTTGATGCTCGATCGTCGCCGCGAGTGATGGAGCGGGACCGCGCTCGGAAGCTTTGAACATCGTTTGGCAGTCGATGTTCACCGATGATTCACCGACTGGGGAGCATTGTTGCGTACCGGTCGCCCAACCGAACTCCCGGCCAAGCCCAAAGTCTTAACCTCTCACCCTTGGACTTGGTCGGGTTCCGCCTACAAGGCCAAGGGCTACGCTGAGACCAATCCCGGACGAGACGTCTTGGCGGGCGCATGTCCGGGTGCGACGACTTACCTGGCCGATGTCTCCAGGGTATGAAGGAACCGCACTGTGCCGAGCGGCTTTGCAATCAGGGGACGTTCAGGAGTTCTTGATGGCCAAAGCTGAGACCGACAATAACGCTTTGGTGGTCGATCATGATCGCCCGATCCGGAAAGAGCCTCATTTCCTTCTCCGGCTGGCAGGCCTGGGGCTGTCGTTGGCCGTCATCGCAGGCGCCCTTCTCTGGGCGAGCAGCTTGTGATGTCTGACGGGACGGATAATCTCGTGGCGCTGATTTCGACAGCCAACCGATCAGGCGCATCAAGACCAGACATGTGACCTGCCGGTCACAGACATCGGCGCGGGAATCGGCCACATAGCGTGGCCGAGCGACACAATGTGATCGCCCCCGCCACCGTTTTCCAGAACTCGCCGAATTCATCAAAGGTCTTCATCATGCCGCCGACAGAGGTCGCAGCGCCTGTCTTTGCTCCGACGCATGCGCCGACGTTCACGCGGGCTGCCGTTCGGTTTGTCGTCTCCTTTGCCGTCTTGATCGGCCTGAGCCTGCTGCTGGCCGGGATTTGAGGTCGCATCTTTCAGCCTCTGTGCCTATTCCGATACAGCCAAAGCGCCGGACATCAGGCATTCTGTCCCAGTCCTTGAAGGAACGGCTGGGGGCCGATTCTCCCTGGAAGGGAAGCGCCTCTGCCGTGCACGGGGCGCTTCTCTTTGCCTAGACGGGCAAGACGTCATCGTCGGTTGAGAGGTTGCGGGCAGGGCAGATCGACGCTGCGAGGTAAGGCTTCCCTTTCATTCACTGGTCCAGACCCCCATATCAAAGTTGTTTCCAGCCCAAAGACATTGCTCAGATGAAGCGTCAGCAAACCTCATTTTCTGTCGAAATCAAGAAATCCCGTAACCAAGGCCAGCGTCACAACCTTCCGCCCCGACGCCTGTTCGACGTTATGCCTCCTCCGGACGAGGGTCCCGAGATCCTGAAGAATGAGGCTGTGACAAAGGTCGCTGAACCGACCAATGCGCCTCGCATCCTGCCGAGCATTGTCGAGCCGAGATGGAGCCGATCGGAGCCCGCTGAGCCCGTCCGCCGCGAGCGCTCATCAGGTGTAACCAAGCCCGGGCAGATGGAGTTCAACTTGAACGCTGTATCTGACGCCGAGAAGGCTGTATCTGCCCAACGTCTAGTGCATGCTGAAGCCAACGCGCCACCCCTCGTCGCCGCAGCTGTTGAAATGGGCGCCATGGCGACGCATGACGCCCAGCCCGCCTCGGGGAAAAGTGCGAAGTCCCATGCACGGAAGGCAAGGACGAAGATATCTGCCGTTGTCGAAGCGGCACAAGCGCCAGAAGCCAAGCCAACGCCGCATGCGGGGATGATCGCACGCTCGACGGACGTTTTGTCGACGTCAAGCGGGCATAGGCTGACCAAGCGTCTGGCTGCCGCCGGTCAACTGCCGCGCGGCGAGCGCTGGAAGCGGCGCCTCCATCCCGCATCATGGCGAGATCAGCGCTCACGGCCGGATTGAACCGGCTGCCATGTCAACAGCGTGGCGGCTGCTTCCTGCTGCATACCCAATCCTGAAGTCCACCCCTACGAGGCTGTAGGAGACGATAGTCGTCTTCGATCCGACTGACGCGGGAAAAGCTTGGAAAGTAGCGGTCTTGCCATGCACAATGAACATGGACGCGTGAAAAGTACTGAACCGCCGTCTTTCGCCTCCATGCCGCTCACCGAGGGATCTTGCTGGCAATCTGGGCAGCCGCTTCCGGACTGAACCCGACCTCCATCAACTCTCCCTCCAGGTCCTCGACACTGTCGGGCTCCAACGTGATGAGACGCGCGGTTGGCTCGCGATCAACCAAAAGCGTATCTGCGTCATTGCCCTCTTCGAGAGCACTTGGAGCCCCCTCAGTGGAGGTAGTCGTGACCCGGATGGCCGGACCTTCGTCTCCATCGTCTTCGGCCGCCTGGTCGCTGCGGTAGACCTTCACCGTGACCGGACGTCCCTCAATTTCATCTTCGTAGACTGTGGCCCACTCACTCATGCTCCCCTCCCGGATCATGCACCAGCCATCGCGATGGTCGTCACCGAAGCTAGGGCCGGGAAGGCAAGATACAAGCTGAATTCCCGCCTGCCGTGCAAGGTGGGATGTATGCCTCGTCCAGCGCGGCCGCGACATTGTGCAGGACTGAGGCGCCGTGTGCCGGACGCGGCAAGGATGTCTTCGAGGCCCTGTACCCGGTCATGGGATCCATTGTCGTCTGAGGGCCACTTTTCCGGGAGACGGTGCGACGGATCGTTCAGATTGACAGGAATGACGCCAAGGGATCACCATTCCAGGTGGGGGCGCCATGAGGATGGCTGCGATGGACCATTTCGACCACATCCTGAACTGGAAGCTGAAGCAGGGATCACACACCTTCCCCGGCCAGGACGGCGGCACCTGCATCAACGAGGCAGCCATTGTGGCGGCAGGCTTCCCGTACCAGCCGGTGCGTTCGGTCGAGGACATGCCGGCGTGCTTCTCACGTCCGATCTGCCGGCTGGCGATGCAGCTGAACGACGCGGCCTCCGATGACGATCGGCAGCGCCTGCTGCCGTTTGTGAGCCGCCTCGCCTGTGCCGATACGCCCGAGGTCGAGCGCGAGCGGGCAGCGTACATTGCTGCGCGCATGCGCTGGCGGCTTCCACTCCGAGAGGGCATGGCGGTGCTCGAAGGCGCCCTCGCCATCGGCCGGCAGCCTGATGCGGTAACGTCTGAGGAGGCGATGACCCGGCTGGACGCTGCTCAGCAGAAGGCCTCAGCCCCCACCTCTGTCAACGAGCATCCGCTGTTCGCCACGATTCACGGATGGCTTGCTGGCGTATTCTAGAGCCATGATTTTATGTGCCGGCAAGTGAAAGGTCGGCACATAATACGTTCTCTACGGTAAGCGGTGAATGCGCTGCGTCTGAAAGGGCATCACACTACCCTGCCACCTGCTGGTAGTCGTCCCCAGCCCGATCACGTCTTCGGACCAACGGCGCATAGGGATTCCATTGTCTCTCCAGCAACAGATCGAACCATCTCAGTCCCTCTGGCCAGCGACCATGGCCGCTGGCAACGTTGATGTGCCCCGCATCTCCGGCGTCGACGAATGCTGCTCCCCACAATCCGGCGAGGTGCCGGGCACGGGCGTGCGTCATATACGGATCCGTACGGCTGGCGACTACGACAGCAGGAAAGCCGAAGCTGACGGAAGGAAGGGGCGTAAAGGATGCGATGCTGGGCACCAATGGCAGCAACAACTCTGGATCAGCCGGCGCTACCAGCAGTGCTCCGCCGACCTTTAACTCCGAATACCGGGCCGCGACGTGTGCGATCAAGGTTGCGCCAAGGCTGTGACCAACCAGGATAGCACCTGGCTTTCTCCTGACAGCACTCGCCAAGGCTTCAAGCCAGATCTCAAGGTCCGGTACGTCCCAGCTTTGCTGCTGAACCCGCTCGGCACCGTCTAACTTCGCTTCCCAATAGCTTTGCCAATGCTCACTCTCAGAGCCGTATAGGCCAGGCACTATAAGAATTGTCATTACTGATATTCCCGTATGAGCAGTATTGTTGGCCCATCTGCACGATCAGTCAATGAAACGTATACCTTAAATCAGCCCACTCCGGAGAACGCACTTCCATCACAAGCCATAGGAGCAGTTTTTTGTATTTCTCCTGGTTAGAATTGATTGCTCCCAATGCGGGCCAATAAGTCAACCTGTCCCTATTTTGCCTTCACGGCGCCTGCCTTATTCACATAATGCATCAGATCACGCCAAGCCATCGAGAGCACAGCAAAGGATTTCCGCGCCGTTGGTACCATATCGGACAACGCGTTTCTGGGCTCGCAGAGACAAGGCGCCGGTCTGTGATCAAGGGCATGCCGAGTGGCGACATTCGTCAATCAAGCCACGGTCCAACGGTTAAGAAATACCCTTAGCAATATCAAAGACGTCGGTCAGAGTGACGGAACGGAACTCTGTGATCAGCACTGTCACGCGGACAATCCAGAACCCGTCCAGTGGCAGCACGAATCCATCACCATGGTAGAGAGCCTCCTGCTGTCGAGCCTCACGCATAAATGGTCCAATGCCGTAAGACGGCTTGTCGAGTTCGATCTTGACGCTGAGCGGCTCTACCGCCTGGCCGTCAACCCGAATTTCACTGACCTCGACGCTGACGGGGCCGACGCGCGGCGGCCTGACAATCAGTGTCGCACTGACACCATCCTTACTGACTTTGGCCTCCTGTACGGTAGCGATAGCCGGGGCTACGAGCATTGCACGCGGAGGCGGCGTAAAGCGCCACAGTCCGAGCACCGCGATCACGACGCTGCCGAGCGCAATTTCAGTGCTCGTGCTACGGATGAGCCGCCGCGTTGCGCGCCGATCGTCTGCGATGGCAGGTTCCGTCAACCAGTATCGATTGAACAGAGCTAGAAACAGAATTGAGGCGACCAGCATGAGTTTGATCAGGAGCACGACGCCATAGTCTGTCGTCCATAGTGCAGATACCGTCCGAACCTGAACAACCGCCAACACCAATCCTGAAACCCCGAGAATGGCGACAATCGCCGGAACCGTGCATGAGAACTGTTCCAGGACACGCGGCGCTGCGGCTCTTTCCCGAGTGAATGCGACGACAAGTGGGATGAGGGAGCCCATCCAGAGAAGGACTGCTACGACATGCAGGAATACCGCCGGAGTCGTGAGACCCCTCGGCGGCGCTGTCGCAGCATGCCCGGCACTCGCGCTCGCCACCCCCGTTAGCAGCAGTGCCGTCAACGACAACAGGATGCCCGCTCTGGATGTGTATTTGAGCAATCGAGCCGCATAGGCCAGCGTCAGTGCGGTCGCTGCGATCGAAATAGACCCACCGTAGCTCGTCGCGTACAATCCAGCCGTCCAGACCGATGCCGTCAGCAGATCAGATAACGGCCCGCCTAACGAATCGAGGCCCTGGAGTCCGAGGAGTAGAGGAGCGGACAGCAATCCGGCAGAGAGTGCGATCGGAATGATTCCTTCTCCCGCCTTGGGGTCGTAGCGCCCGATCAGCGTATAGAATCCAACCCCGCCAACACCAATAATAAGACCAAGCATGAAGGTAAGCCGGGTCGCCCAGAGCCCGACGCGAATGAGTGGATCGGATTCCCCGACACTCACCGGTGTGCTTCCACTGGAGGCTCCGACTGAGAACACCAAGCCGCCTCCGATCGGATGTCCGTCTCCTGACGTTACTCTCCATGATAAGGTGTAGGTTCCGTTCTCAAGATCATCTGGAAGGGTCAGTGTGATGTTAGAGCCCTTCTCACCGATCTCCTTCAGGACAGCGATCTGGCCGCTCGGCTGCACAAGGCGCGCAACCAACGGTCTGACCGGTTCGGAAAACGTCAGCGTGACCTTTCCCGGTGCGGTTGCGACAAGGATCCCATCAGCTGGATCGGAGCGGATAAGTTGAGCGTGGGCTCGCACCGTGCTGGTCGAAAGCATGAGCCCCAAGGCGGCGAGGCAGATGACCGCCAAAGACCATAACAGCTTTGGAGCACGAACACTCACGGGCCGGGACGGACTTTGACTGATGGCGCAGGATACTTGAGTTC
The DNA here is from genome assembly GCF_016735695.1 of Microvirga zambiensis WSM3693. Taxonomy (GTDB): domain Bacteria; phylum Pseudomonadota; class Alphaproteobacteria; order Rhizobiales; family Beijerinckiaceae; genus Microvirga; species Microvirga zambiensis. The sequence continues at coordinate 65,542 of NZ_JAERQD010000011.1, forward strand.
GTCGGCTGTCCGACCGGATTGCGGGACCTCAATCCAACGCTGCGTTCCGGATTCGCATTGCTGAACGACAGGAACGAAGATCTCTGATACCGTGACGCTACCACGAACCTTCGCACGAAACACGAACTCGTCAAAATGCGCGTCTTCAAGTTTGCTCTCTGACCACGTGATCTCTCGAATCTCTGCCCCGTGACCGCCATGGGCATCGATTTCCGCCCCGGCTGCAGCGACCCGCTTTTCCTCGACCTTGCTGGTTAGCAACCAGCCTGGCTTGGGCTGTGGCTTGATCTCCGCCAATTCTGGTGGAAGCGCGACCTTCAAAGCTATTGTGGGCGAACCAGCACACCCGTGAGGGACGACAAGTACGAACTTAACGGTGCTGCCTGCCTTCACCTCTTTATTGTCAAAGCTGACATGCGCCTGAGCACAGAAAGGGACGATCAGCACAGCTGTTGCGAGGAGCGTTTGCAGGCTGAACTTGCGGTTCTTCATAAGAAACTCCAGTGAGCTTGAAACTACCAGGTCGAAGCCAGGCCGAGGTGGACCAACGCCTCCCGCCGAAGCTCGCTCAGACGTGGGTCGCCGCGATGGCGCGGATAGGGCAAATCAACCGCCAAATCGGCAACAATGCGCGCTGGCCTCGGCCCGAAGATCAGCACTCGCTGAGCCAGGAACACCGCTTCCTCGACATCATGGGTCACGAGGACTGCAGTCAGGCCGGCTCGCTGCCATAGGTTGACGAGCTCGGTCTGCATCGTCAGACGGGTCAGGGAGTCCAGCTTTCCGAGCGGTTCGTCGAGCAGCAAAAGGCGTGGATCGTTCACCAGCGCGCGGGCAAGTGCCACACGCTGCGCCATTCCGCCGGACAATTGATGCGGATAGGCTTTGTCGAACCCCTCAAGTCCCACGAGCCGAATGGCTTCGTCGACACGGGATTTCGACTTCCTCAGGATGCCCTGCGCCTCCAGCCCCAACGCTACATTGTCCCAGACAGTGCGCCACGGGAACAGAGTGGGGTCTTGAAAGACGAGAATCCGGGAAGGATCGGGGTCGTCCACCTGTGACCCATCGACCCGAAGCTGCCCCCTGGTGGGATGATCGAGGCCAGCGAGCAGACGAAGAAGCGTTGACTTGCCACACCCTGACGGACCGAGCAGTGCCACGAACGATCCCGGCTCGATCGAGAAGTCCACATCATCAAGGACCGGCAGCGGATCTCCTTCCAGTTCGAACTGGTGGGAAAGGCTTGAGATATCGACCCGCTGACCCACCGCCGGCGCGACCCTTCCATTCACGGCCGTTGCTACCATCTGACGAGCCCTTTCTGCCATGACAGCGTCCAGTCACGCACCCGAAATAAAACTGTAATCAGCGTCGAGCACATCAGCGCCATCACCAGAAGTGCGGCATACATGTTGTTGTAAGCAGCCCACCCTTGGGCCCACTGCAGGTACCACCCGAGCCCAGCCTTGACGCCCAGCATTTCCGCCACGACGAGGACGGCAAATGACGTCCCGAGGCCCATGAACAGCCCGACGAACACATGCGGCAACGCTGCAGGAATTGCCACCTTGAGGATCAGGAAGCCGGGCTTGGCGCCCAAGGTTCGCGCTATGTCATAATAGTCGCGATTGACGCTGGCGATTCCCGACCACGTCAGGATCGTCACCGGAAAGGCTGTGGCCAGAGCGATGAGGAACACGCTTGCTGAGCCGCTTGTCGGGAAGATGAAAAAGGCGAGCGGAAGCCACGCGGTCGCAGGCAGCGGACCTATGATCCGAAGGACCGGGTGCACCCAGTAGCTCGCTGCCTGTGACCACCCGATCGTCACGCCGATGACGAACCCGGTGAGCGCCCCAAAGAAGTAGCCTTTGGCCAGCAAAGCCAATGAGTACGAGACGCTGATGCCCAATCGGCTCCAATCATCCAGAAACACTTCGAGAATGCTCTGGGGCGAAGAGAAGAATGGGACCGGCAGCAGACCCGTTTTCGCGGTCACGACTTCCCAGATGACAAGACCTAAGGCACCCGCGATTGCCCACGCGCCGTAGTAGCGGACTGTCGTGGCAACAGCGCCGAGCGCCCGCCCTGTGACTGCGACGATGATCAGGGCGAGAGAGATCGCAAGTGCGATCAACGCGAGCTCGCGACCATATGGCTGAGGGACCGTTTCGGGCCAAAGCTCAATGACACCGGCAGCGGCAATCCAAGACGCGGCCGCCGCCAGTCCGAGCCCCCAAAGGGCAGGACGAGTTCTCACTGACGCGCCCTGCACGACAGCGCCTTTGGAAAGCGCTGGTTCGACCAAGCTCATTGTCCGCTCCTTATGCCGTCAGAACATCGGCGAAGACGCGCTCCGCGAATTTTTCCGGATCGGTCGACTTCTTGAAGACACTGACATCGCGGAGCTCCTGGGCGTACAGTGCGATCTCCTGGCGAAGATCCGCGCCCGTGGGATTGTGACCATGCGTTTGATCGAGCAGCACGCCGACGAGATCCTCGATGCTCTTGTCCTTTGGAGCATTGGGCAAGAACACCCGAGCGGCATCCTCCGGCTTTGCAACGGTCCAATCCTGCGCTTCCAGGAGGGCGCGGGTGAGCGCAGCCGCGGTCGGCTTGTCCTCACGCACCAAACGCCCCGTTAGACCGACAATGCAGCAGACCCGGTTTTCGAAACCGTGATCGAGATTGGACGCAATCTGGAGATACTTTGGGTCTCTGAGCCAGAAGTAGGCTTTTGGGTCGCCGTCCGCGATCGCATCGATCTCCCCCTTCTCGGCTGCGAGCTGCAGCAACTCGCCCGGGTATTGCCGCCATTCCACGTCGGCGACGGGATCTAGCCCTTCCTTGTGCAGCAGGATCGAGAAGAAGTTCTTCCCGGGGCTGGCAAGATCGGAAATACCGATCCTCTTGCCCTTCAACTGGCTGAGATCGGTGATGCCGGCTGACTTCAGCGCCACAAGCCGTGAGCAGCCACCGTGAGTGCCAGCCGTAATCTTGACGTCGAAGCCCTGCTCAAGGGCTTTCAGCCAGCGCAGCGCCATGCCGACGCCCCCATCGGCCTTCCCGGTAGCAATCGCCTCAAGCAACGCTTCCGTCGAGGCGCCGAAATTCACCAGTTCGACGTCGAGGCCGTATTTCTTGAAAATACCATGCTCGAGGGCCACAAACACCGGTGCGAGGCAGATTGCCGTAGCATTCGTCGCAAACTTGATCTTCTTCAGTTGTCCTGCAGCAGGGGCAGATTGCGCGGCAAGGCTGCCGATCGACAGGGCGCCCAGTGGGGCCGCAAGTCCGAGCGCTCCCGCAGCCTTGAGAAAGGTCCGGCGATCGGTTTGGGTGATCGCAGCACCATTCGCTGCCTGGGTCGCAGTCTTATGAATCCAGCTCATTGTCAGTCTCCAATCGTCGGCGTGATGGGTGATTTCACAGTCAATGTGGGTCGGAATGGCTCCGCCCGTCGTCTGTCCTAAGCGGCCGCCTCGCGGGGCGCTGCCTTGTCTCGCTGCGCCACAAGTGCCCGGACCCGCGGGATGAGATCACGGCCGTACTGGAAGGCATCTTCAAGCGGATCGAAGCCGCGAATGAGGAAGGTCGTGATGCCGAGGTTGTAATAGTCAAGCATGGCGTCGGCGACTTGATCGGGCGTCCCTACCAGGGATGTCGAATTGCCGCTAGCACCCGTCAAAGCGGCTATTTCGGTCCACAGGCGCTTATCAAGCCGAGGTCCCTGCGCCGCTGCCGCCAAGAGGCGACGCGATCCCTCGTTCGGCGGCGCCCCGGAACCGTTCTTGATCAGACGCTCACCGCCGGCAGCACGGAGCGCCTTGGCACGCTGCAGGATGCGGTCAGCTTTCGCCCAAGCTGCCTCCTCGGTTTCAGCGAGGACAGGGCGCAGGGAAAGACTGAAGCGAGGAGTCCGCCCAAAAGGGGCCGCGGCCGTGCGGATGCGCTCAATCGTCTGCGCAACTTGTGCGTAGGTTTCACCCCAGAGTGCATAAATGTCAGCGTGCTGGCCTGCCACCGCGAGCGCCGCTTCGGAGGATCCGCCGAAATAGACGGGAATTCCGTCCGGGCCTTGCGGCTTCACCTCGGAGAAGCCACCCACGACTTTGTAGTACCGTCCGTCGTAGTCGAACGGTTTCTGGCTGGTCCATTCCTGCCGGACGATGTCGAGGTATTCGCTGGTGCGAGCATACCGCTCGTCCTTCGTTAGATGATCACCGTCCTGCGCCAGTTCCTGATCGTTTCCGCCGGTGATGATATGGACGGCAATCCGACCGTCACTCAAATGATCGAGGGTCGCCAGTTGCCGTGCCGCAACCGTCGGCGCCGTGAACCCCGGCCTATGAGCGATCATCAGCTTGAGGTCACGTGTGATGGATGTCACATACTGCCCAACCAGAATGCTCTCTGGCGAGGTGGAATGGAATGCCAGCAGCGCCCGGTCGAAGCCTCCATTTTCGTGAATGGCTGCGGCGGCTGCTATGTGCCGACGATCAATGACCGGGCCAGAGCGGGCAATGGCCTCCGATGCATTGAAGTTCCCGATGTAACCGATGAATTCAACTGGCATATGAACCTCCGATGGCGTGGACTAGATGCCCAAGGCGAGTTGGCCGGCACTGGTCCGGGCTGTGTCTTCCTGGGGGCTATGAATGCGACCACACAGAACATCGCGATAATGACGTTCCAGGGGATTGGCGCGCGAAACGCCATGATTGCCCGAGAGCTTCAGTGCTTTCTCGACCGCAGCAATGGCGTTCTCGGTAGTGACCACCTTGATGAGACCGGCCTCCGACTGACTTAAAGGACGTTCCTCATCGACGTCCTTTGCGGCGGATCCAATCAGGCGCCGGTTGACAGCAAGAAGTTCCTCGATATCTCCGACGGCCTGCTGGATGCGGGGTACCGTCGCAAGCGATCGACCAAGGTTGCTGGGAACACGATCCTTTAAGAAGCGCACGAGCCAATCACGTGCCGCTTCAGCGATACCGGTATAGAGCGCTCCAGGCAGTATTCCGAACCAGGACGCTTGTCCCTCCCGGTTGGCCCATTCAGAGGGCGCCCGAATGTCAACGGCATGGTCGAGGGGAACCCGCACCTCGTCAAAGACGACATCGTGGCTTCCCGTCGCACGCATCCCGATCGGATCCCAGGTCCTCTCAACCCGGACCCCTGGGGCTTGCACTGGGACCAGAAAACCTCCGACACGGGGCTCATCCTCGTCGGTTTTCGCCCATACGATGGCCCACGTGAGACCTTCCGCGCCGGTTGAATAGATCTTCCGCCCGCTGATCAGCCACCCGTCGCCAACGCGCCGTGCTGTCGTGTCTGGAAGTCCGCCACGGAGAGGGGTGCCGAGGGCCGGCTCGACACGGAGTGCATTGATCAGTGCGCCACGCTCTATTGCATCGCGGGCCACCGTGCGGACCAGATGCTCCGGCCATCGCCCTTTAGGAAGTTGAGCAAGGTTGATGTATTGCATGATCAGGATCAACGCCGTCGATGGTTCACCCCGTGCGATTTCCCGGATCACCTCGGCGGCCTCTGTGAGACCCGCACCAACGCCGCCCAGGTCAGCAGGCGCAGTCAGTGCGACGAGACCACATTGATGCAGCAGACGGAAGTTTCCGGCCGGGAATGCCCCGGTGAGATCGAGATCAGCCGCACTCTCCGAGAAGATGGACGCCAACCGGATTGCCGTATCGACGGGATTTTCGGACACGGCAACACGGGAGCGCAGTGGAGTCGCTGTCATCGATGAAGTCCTTCGGAATTGACACTCTCGACGGAGCCGAGCGGCTGGCCTTGCCAGCAAGGATGCTAGCAACGCGTTTATACTTGGAATGATTTCGCTCTACTTGGCAGTGCTTGCAGCCAAAACCTTAGATCTAAGGGTGTAGAGAAATGTATGCTTTGTCAAACGAATGTTCTTCTAAAAGAACGATGAAACTGAGCGCTTTTTTCTTTGGCCTGCACGTCGTATGCGCATCTTTAACTCCGACGGGCGAACCCCAGGGATTGCCAGCGAATGGCTGCGATCAGAGATGCAGCTCATGCTGAGAAGCATGGAATCGCCGAGGGATGTTGTGCCTGGTCCAGGACGCCGCCTGCACACGCTCAGTGACAACCGCCTTACGGTACGATCGATGGCGATACATCGTCATGGACCGGTGAGTCGAAACCGGTCCACTCGATCAGGACCCTTCTAACGCCTCGCTGGGTCGGTACGAGAGAGCGCCCAGCCCGCAATACGGGCTCCGAAGACAATGAGAAGGCATGTCGCTGACAGAAAGCCAACGGCGTACAGAATCGGACTGGCTCCCTCCGTCAGTTCCGTCCCATGGGCAAAGCCATGAGCGAGTGCGAACGCAGCGCAAAGCGCGGCCGCGATGGCCGTCGGCGGCTTGACCCGGAAGGCGATGGCTGCCCAAAGCACAGGAATTGAAATGAGGATCCCCGCCTCCGCCATGGGAAGCGCCAGCCCAGTCATCGCAGCCAAGGCGCCTGCAAGCATCGCGACCAGGAAGGAGATGGGGAGCAGGGCAAGCGCACTTTGCCCAAGCAGACGGGCCCACAGTCCCACCGCGACCATCGCCAGTAAGTGATCGGCGCCGGTGAAAGGATGCGCCAGACCACCGAAGAAGCTGGCGCTGCTTCCGATACCGGTATGGGCAAGGGCAGGAGAGGCCGCGAGCGTGGCGACCAGTATCGAAATGAAGCGGAGAGGGTTCATGACATGATCCGACAATGATGCTTTCGGGAATAGCTAGGCTGTAGTGCCCGCCGCTCAGGGCTGCTTGTGAATCGGGTCGACCCAGTAGACCTCTTCCGGCGTTTCGACCGGATCGATATCTGTAATATTGACGACAACAGCTTCATTGTCCGATCGCACGAGAACACACTCGAGCGGCTCGTCGGGACTGGCATTGATCTCTTGATGCGGGACATACGGCGGCACGTAGATAAAGTCTCCTGGCCCTGCTTCCGCCACATACTCGAGATGATCTCCCCAGCGCATTCGAGCGCGGCCGCGCACCACGAAAATGACGCTCTCAAGCTCGCCATGATGATGAACGCCTGTCTTGGCGTTGGCTTGGATCGAAACGGTACCGGCCCATATCTTCTGTGCCCCCACCCGTGCGTGATTGATGGCGGCCTGACGGAACATGCCTGGCGTCTGGGCGGTATTGGAATCGAGCCGGTCGCCTTTGATGACACGGACGCCATCATGCTTCCAGCGCTCCTCGCCATCATGTGAATGGGGTAAATCATCGTGATCGTGGTTATGATGTGTCATGATTATTCTCTTTGCTATCTTTGATGACCTACCCTAGTGCCACTCGTCGAGCGTGGTGCGCCAGTTGAACCGGTTCCCGATCAACGCTGACGGGTCCTGATTGACCGTCAACCAGCCTGACAAGCTGTGTCGCAGCCTCATTCACACGCGACAGGACCTTACTGTCGACGAGCCTTCCGTCCTTAAAGTCAGCATCGCTCGCATAGACGGCAGTGGGCACAGTCAGGGCTGAGAAAAACCCGAAGAGTGGCCGGAGAACATGTTCAACCACGAGGGCATGCCGCGGGCCGCCCCCAGTTGCGGTGATCAGGACCGGCTTTCCGACCAAGGCCAACGGATCAACGAGATCGAAGACATGCTTGAAAAGTCCCGTATAGGCGCCCTTGTAGACGGGTGATCCGATAATCAGCGCGTCGGCTCGTTCGATCGCGTCGACAACCTGTCTGGCTGGGAGAGACAACTCCTGACGGCTCATGGCGGATGCAAGACCCGGGGCGGCGTCAACCACGTCAAAGAGATCGAACCGATGCGGACGGTCAGCCACAACTGCAGAGCCAACCGCTTCGACAAGAGACCTTGTCTTGGAGGGACGGTGCAGGTTTCCCGAAAAACCAGCGATCTGAAGCACGCTCATAGCATTCCTTTTCTGCCGATAACATTCCGCTGAACTAAGACGGCATTGCATCAATGGATCGAACACCTCTTGAAGCTCGGCTCTGACGCCCGGCTCCTTAGCTCTGTGTCACAAGGTTCCTTTGTGCAGCCAAGCCTGCAACAACATCGACAATGGCTTCAGCCTCAGTTCGCACGAGCCAATCCGGGCTTACCTCTGCAAAGCGCACGGTCCGCTCCTCGTCGATCACGATCACAGCAGGCATGGGCAGCTCCCATGTACCGGTCCCGGTGACGTCACCGATAGGCCTGCCTTTCGCGAGTGCGGCCTTTTGAGAGGCTTCGTCGTAGGTGTAGAGAACGTTGAAGCGCCGCGCGAGGCCCGCATCTCTGTCCGATGCAACATCGAAACTCAATCCGTGTGCCCGTTTGATTTCTACGAGACGCTCAGGGACCTGAGGGCTGACAGCAACGAGACGAACGCCAAGGTCGGCGAGGGGGCGGGCAAGGCGCTGCTCGTAGTAGGGCAGGGCAATGTTGCACGCCGGGCAACCTGCAAAGCGGAAGAAGATAAGAACAACCGGACCCGAGGCAACGAGTTCGTCGAGCGAGAGCCTGCCGCCTTCCACATCAAGCAGTTCGAATGGTTCGACAGAGTCGCCAGGTTTGACGATGTTCGCTCGGTTGATTGTCTTGGCGAGCAGACTGCGTTGATTGACATTGATGGCAAGATCCTCAGGCGCCCACGTTGCAACCCGCTCAGCATGAAGGGCTGCGAGACGTCCATTCAGGGTATCGGCATTGGAAGGCGACATATGAATCTCCACGGCACAATGAAGTGTTTGCAGGCATTGAAGGGCCAGAGTTTTAAGGCGACGAGGACCGCTCGCTGCCGGCTTTCGGGGGTTGGCCTCCCTGAGCCGCTTCCTGGCCCACGGCTATAGTCCTGGCGCGCTGGAATACGCTTTCCATCCGCCAGTGCTCGTTGGTGTAACGAGGATCGTCGGCCCATTCATGCCAGCCATGATGACGGCGGAATTCGCCGAGATGGCCTGAAGCGGCGATTGACGCCTCGTCAATGGGGGTTGGCCCCTCACAATCGGGAGCAACGTAGATCGCATCCGGTTGGCAATAAAGTTCGCACATGAAGCACGTCTGGCAGTCGTCCTGTCGAGCAATGCGTGGTGGCGCGCCCGGCACCGCCTCAAGAACGTTGGTCGGGCAGACGGTAACGCACGTATTGCAGCTTGTGCATCGATCCGCGACGATGAGTTCAATCATGACGCGAGCTCCAGTGCTTGCCCTTGGTCGGCTCTGGTCCAGACAGTGTCCAGTCCGCCGACAAGGATGCGGTGATCGAATGCCGCATCGGTCGTTGGCCTGTCCTCCCGCTGATGCATGCCGCGGCTCTCGTCGCGTGCCAATGCCGCAGCCGCACACCACCGAGCCGTGGCGAGCATTGCAGCCACTTCCCGGGACCGAAGCCGACGCTCCCCGACGCCCAGCGCGTGGGCCGAGACATCGCGCCAAACGGACTCCAGGGCGCCAACGGACTGCTTCAGCCGCGGACCATCTCGAAAGATATTCTTGTCGTACGACAGCATTTCGCGCTGGATGAGGGTAACGCACTCCCGCACTGCCACAGTGCCCGCCGAAGCAGTGGGCTCGAGGCCGGCCTGGCCCAACCCCCGCCCGACGGATGCCCGTCCGTTAGCCCGGGCAAACCGTGCCGCACCGGCGCCAGCCCAATGTCCGGACGAAACTGCCCACGCCGAATTGATGTTTCCGCCGCCGGATATGGCTCCGGCAACCAGTTCACGAGTCGCCGCATCGCCGGCCGCATAGAGCCCGGGCACCGAAGTCTGGCAGTCTTCCGTGGTCACTCTGAGACCGCCAATCCCCCTGATTGTCCCCTCGCCATGCAGGGTAATCTCGAACCGATCGCGGTAAGGGTCGATACCCCACCTTCTGAACGGCAGGAGGAAGTTGGGGGAGATGGTCGGCACCTGCGCCCGAATATCCTCCGGCGTGCGATGCAGGTCGCAGAAAACGCGTCCCCGCAACAGGGCACGGGCGAGTGGCCGTGTCGTGTCGGGCCCCGGCGGCATCGGAATGACCGCACCGCTCTCATCGTAGTAGGTCGCAAACGCGTAGGACATCGACCGGGTCATGGTCGATCGCACTGGGGCGACCGTATAGTAGGTCGTGAATTCCATACCCGAGAGTTCCGCCCCTGCTTCAGCAGCCATGAGGTAGCCATCACCGGTGTTCGTGTGCGAGCCCAGCAGGCGTGACAGGAACGATGTGCCTCCGGTTGCAAGGACGACCGCTCCAGCGTGCACCTGCCAATCCTCACCGGTCTGACGCCGAATGCCCCGGGCTCCGGCCACGGACCCATCAGGCCGCTGAAGCAGTTCCAACGCCGGGCTGTGGTCGAGGATAGTGACGCCCAGGCTGTCGACAAGGCTGCGGAGCGCGCGCATGTATTCAGGACCGCGGAGTGCGCGGTACTGAACGACACCGTCCGGGTCCCGCGAGAAGGTGTAGAAGCCCGCGAGGCCCGGGAGGGCCTCCCAGGTCTTATCGAGCGTCCGCGCCATCCAACGCGGGTCATTGAGACTGAGCCCCGTCTTCAGCCTGTTTCGGATGGCGGTCTCGCGAAGCTCGGCGGGATCGGGAGGAATCCACCAGTGACCTGGCCCCGCGGTTGCAGTAACGCCACTTGTGCCACAGTATCCCTTGTCGACAAGGATCACCGAGGCTCCAGCACGACGCGCTGCGGAGGCGGCCCAAGTGCCGGCCAGCCCGCCGCCGATCACCAGCACATCAGCCGTCAAAGCAAGCGTAGGCGGTTTGCCGTATGTCATAACCAAGGATTCCAAACGTCGCATGGGATGACCCGGCTGAGGCTGTCCGCCGGGTTCTTGAGCTCAATGGGGCTGATGCACGCCAAGCCAGCCGAGCAGATTGGCGCGGATGCGGCCGAATTGGGCAGACGCCACGTTGCGTGGACGCGACATCGCGATTGTCTCCTCGTGGGCCAGAACACCGTCCTTCATGACGAGAACGCGGTCAGCCAGGAGAACCGCCTCCTCAACATCGTGGGTCACAAGAAGGACAGCGCAGCGGTGTCGCTGCCAGAGTTCGGCAACGAGTGACTGCGCCTTGATGCGTGTGAGCGCGTCCAACGCCGCAAAGGGCTCGTCGAGCAGCAGCAGGTCCGGCTCACGGACCAGAGCACGGGCAAGCGAGGCGCGCTGCGCCTCGCCACCTGACAGCACTTTTGGCCAGACGTCGGCGCGATGGCCGATGCCGACCTCCTCAAGCGCCGCGATCGCCTTCGTTCGATCCTGTCGGCCGGGGAGGCCAAGGACAACATTGTGCCATACCTTCTTCCACGGCATCAGCCGCGGTGCCTGGAACGCTACTGCTCGCCGCGCCGCGACATCGACCGTACCGGAAATCTCGCGATCGAGGTTCGCCAGAATACGAAGTAACGTGCTCTTGCCGCAGCCGCTCGCCCCGAGGAGGGCGACGAATTCTCCCGGTGCAATATCGAGGTCGAGGTCTTTGAGAACCTCGCGCTCGCCAAATCGACGCGTGAGACCCCGGACCCGGACGGCTTGCGCTCCTCGCAACTGCCGTTGCTGGACCTGGTGCTCGCCGGTCTGCTCGGGCGTGATCAAGTTCCGCTGAACGCCGGTCGCCATGAGAGAAGAACCTTTTCAAGTGTCCTGACTGTAAAATCGACAGCGAGCCCGAGAAGCGCATAGACGACGAGGCACACGACGATGACGTCGGTCTGGAAGAATTCGCGCGCGTTGGCCATGAGATAGCCGATGCCGGCTGTCGCGTTGATCTGCTCGCCAAAAACCAGGGCCAGCCATGCGATACCCAGGGAATATCGCAGGCCGACGAGGGCGTTGGGCAATGCCCCGGGAAGGATCACATGCCAGATCAGGGCGGCTCGCGACAATCCGAGTGTGCGTCCCGCCTCGATCAGCGTGGAATCGACGTTCCGGATGCCGGCGTAGACATTGAGATAGAGTGGAAAGGCGGTGCCAAGGGCAATCAAAGCAATCTTGGGCGCCTCGCCGATTCCGAACCAGATGATCAGCAAAGGGATCAGTGCGACGTTCGGCACGGTTCGCAGCATCTGCACCGTCGCATCGATCAGATCCTCGCCGAGCCGAAACAGGCCGGCGCAAAGGGCCAGCGTCACGCCGACTGAGCCGCCAATCGCAAGGCCGACGAGGGCCCGCATGAGCGAAACCCACATGGCCTGCTGCAACTCACCGGTGGCAATGAGGTTGGCCGCGCTGGAGAAGACTGTGGCTGGTCCGGCCAGGACCTCCTTGGGAAGAAGGCCGGTGACCGATGCCAGATGCCACGCGAGAACAACCAGAACCGGGCCGGAAGCGCGCCGCAGCCATCGCGGCACGCCCTTCGTGGAGACCGAAACCGGCTTGATGCGCTCTCGCAGGATACCCTGACGTCGGGCACCCGTTCCAATCGCTCCTGTGTTCGACGCCGCGACCTGGCCAAATGCGGTATTTATGACGGCTATGTCATCGGTCATTTGAACGCTGCCTCCCGGTCCGTGGGTCAATCGGTCGGAAGACCACGATAGACGTATTCGCTCAGGTTCAACGACCCCGTCAGAACGCCGGCCTCCTTCCAAGTCTCAAAGACGTTCTGAAGGGATGCAGCTAGCGCGTCGTCGACAGGTGTGCGCTGGTAGGCCGCCTCGGACGGATAGAGGCTCTCGACAGTATCCTTGTCCTGCTTGGTGAACTTGGCATAAAAGTCGATATAAGCATTCTTGTTCTCACGAGACCATTGATAGCCTCGCTCGACGCGATCAGCGAAATCCGCAATTGCCGCGACCTTGCGCGGATCGGCAAGGGCGCTATCGGTTGCGCTAAGGATACCATTCCCAGTATTGATGCCCACGCCATCGATCAATTCTGTCGCCTTCAGCGATCCGACGGTTCTGGCGAGGTAGACGCCCCACGTTCCCCAGGCGTCGATGCTTCCGGCCTGAAAGGCGGCGCTCGCGTCCGTCGGCGTTAAAAACGCAAGCTTCACGTCGGATGGCGTAAGGCCAGCCTTTTTGAGAACCCCAAGCACGAGGTAATGCGCGACGCTTCCGCGCGTCGTGGGAGAGATGGTCTTTCCCTTCAGATCGCCAATTGACTTGATCGAGCTTCCAGCCGGTACGATCAGTGAGGATCCAAGGCCGCCGTTCGAAAAGTTGGCGACCACCTTGATCTTCGATCCCCCGGCAATCGCACTCACCGTCGGCGAGTCGGCCGCCGAACCGATATCGGCCGCGTCAGCCTTCAGAGCCTCATGGAGATTGACCGCGGCTGGATACACTGACCATTGGATCTGGTAAGGGACGTCCTTGAGAAGGCCGGCAGCCTCGAGTTTGGCCCGCGTCGCACCAGTTTGGTCACCGACACGCAAGACCACCTTGCTGAGATCCTCAGTGGCTGAGGCCCTCGTGGCAGCGCCGAACATCGATGCCGCAACGAGACCTCCGACGGCCAGTCCAAAGGCACGGCGAGAGAATGTTGTCATGAAAATGGCCTCCTTAGCCAGTTGGCTGGAACGGGAATGCGTCACTCGGCTGCGACGCGCGCGGGCACGGCAGCGTATCGGTTGGCTGGCACTGGAATGCCCAAGTTGCCGCGGAATGTTTCGGCGTCATACTCGGTTCGGTAGAGGCCGCGCTTTTGCAAGATTGGCACCACCGTATCGGCGAAAACCTCCAGCTCCTTCGGCAGCGATACGTTGAAGACAAAGCCATCCGCAGCTTGGTTCGTGAACCAGTTCTCAAATGCGTCGGCAACCTTCTCCGGGGTACCGATAAAGTCAGTTCTGGGCGTCGCGAACCGTCGGGCGACCTGACGGAGGGTGAGGTTTTCCTGCCGCGCGAGTGCCACAATGCGGCTGGACTGGCTTTGATTGCTGTTTGCGCCATGCGCTGCGATGTCTGGGAACGCGCCTTCGAGATCATGCTGAGAGAAGTCGTAGTCATTGAAGGGTCGTCCCAGCAGGGACAGAGCGTTTTCAATCGATGTAAGGTCCGTAAACTCCTGGAACTTGCGTTCAGCCTCGTCCTCAGTCGAGCCGATCACCGGCCTTATGCCCGGAAGGACGAAGAGCTGGTCCGGATCGCGCCCGAATCCGGATGCGCGGCGCTTGACGTCGCGATAATAGGCTTGCGCTTCCGCGAACGTTTCCTGCCCGGCAAAGATCGCATCGGCGCGGCTTGCGGCGAAGTTCTTGCCATCCTCCGATGCTCCGGCCTGAAAGATGACTGGCTGACCTTGGCGCGAGCGGGCGATGTTCAGGGGACCCTTGACCTGGAAGAACTCGCCCTTGTGGTTGAGCTCATGGAGTTTTGCCGGATCGAGAAACACACCACTGGCCTTGTCATGGACCAAGGCATCGTCTTCCCACGAGTCCCACAGGCCCTGCACGACGTCGAGATATTCGGCAGCGAGACGATAGCGAGTGTCATGTGTCAGATGCGAGGCTTTGCTGAAATTGGATGCGCTGCCCTCAAGCCAGGACGTCACAACATTCCAGCCCGCTCTGCCACCGCTGATATGATCAAGCGATGCGAACTGCCGGGCGATATTGTAGGGCTCGCTGTAGCTGACGGTCACCGTCGCGACGAGGCCGATGTGATTCGTGGCGCCGGCCAGCGCCGACAGGATCGTCAGCGGCTCAAACCGGTTCAGGTAATGTGGGCTTGATTTTGCCGTGATGAATACGCTGTCGGCCACGAACAGAAAGTCGAACTTCGCCTTCTCGGCGATCGTAGCTTGCTTCTTATAGTAAGCGAAATTGGTGCTCGCGTTCGGCTGCGCGTCCGGATGTCTCCAGTCACCCCATCCCATGCCGACACCATGCAGCATGAAGCCCAACTTGAGTTGACGATCGGCCGGCATGAATGCGCTCCTGGCGAGGAATGAGTCGTCTGGTGCAGGGCGTTGGTTCCGACCTGCGGGGATAGAACGATCGTTCGCTAAAACGAACCAGAATGCAATAAACTGATGTTCTAAAATTCACGTTCGAGGGAGTATATAATTGCCAGAACGGGCCGCGTACTGGAGAAAATTGGTTTCCCTCAAGAGCGGAACGCTGGTTTCGCAAAGCAGATAGCGAACGTCTGACACAATTAACGAGGCAGATTAAGTCAAGCGCATCCCGCATCGGCCAAATGCAAACCTTTGATACGCCAACTAGGGAATTATCTATCTGCTTCGACAAGCATTAGTGGTTAGAATTTCTTACTGAAGCAATTTTCTCGCACGCCTGGGCTTTGCGGCAAATTGATCTCCATGCTCAAGCTAGTCTTCTAAAAAGAACATTCTCATTGACAGCTTGAGAGGGTGAAAGCAACATACCTGCGCCGTTCGAACAGCTACATGCTCGAACAGCCGCGGTGATTTGAAGTGCACAGCTTGCGCCGCGACAACAAACGCTAAAGCGTCACGATGCGTCCAATACGCCTCGTGATCCGTATAAGGATCGCAGTCATGGTCATTCTCTTGCTGAACGTCATTCTGCACCGCTTGGCACGTTGGGTCCGCGGCGGCAGCGATTGGTGTCGTCGCTAAAAGTACCATCCGACCTCCATCCATGAAAATTCGCATCGCTGCCAGTCTCAGGCTGGCGGCAGGAGACCCACGTCATGTCACATTCCACGCATGTTATCGAAGTTGGGGACGTTACGGCTGGTATCGTCGTTGCGACTGAGGGTGGCTTTCGCTTCTTCGCCGCCGGTCTGGCATTCAAGTCGCTCGATCTGGCGATCTTTCCCTCCATCGCGGATGCCAGCCGGGCCGCTCGCAAAAGGATCGCCAGACGCCGCCCCTGAACAGATCAGTGTAGACCACGCCGCTCAATTGGTTGCGACTCTTGCATTGCGTGTGCAGGCTTGCGCTAAAGTTTCGCGCGTGATGAAAGAGCCGTCCCGGCGGCGTCCTGGCAAACTGCCAAGACAGACCAAGCACCCACAATGACAAGCTTTAACTCAAACGGCGCCGGAGATAGCGATGGATTGCGAGCCAGAATACAACTTATGTCCAAGGTGGTTTCCACTGTTTCTATCGATCATGGGCATTGTCGCCGGGCTTGCTTCTCGCATCGCTGCATGACTTGTTCTTTGGGCAAAAATGCTCGTGCAAGCAATCGTCGGACACCTCGGCTTTCGTCAGCAGCATGATCTCGAAGCGACCGGCTTTGCCTAAGGCGCGTCAATCAACGGGCATATTCCAGCGGTGATCGGGCAGCGGAACGAGCCTGCCGGCGGCGAGATGTGATGACGGTTCGTTTGATGCCATTGCGATCGATCTCGGAACCATGACGGTGTCAGCGCGTTAAGGGCTGGGCCTTATCTGCCACTTGCACCCTTTTGCATCTCACCACATTGATTGAGGCCTATCATCGTGAAGAGCCTTGTCGCCGTGCGGCCTCAAGCCATCGACTTTTGACTGACGGCCGCAGCGTCCGCTGCGACCGCTGCCATCATCATATGCACGCAGCTGACATAGGATGACCGCTTCAGGTTTCCATCAAGCTGTTGATAGCCTTCATAGGCATGGAACTCACCCAGGCCCTCAGGGTGTTGCTCTGATCCATGGATCGGATGTTAGCGCCATGTCCGAGAACAGCGAGCCGTCACCGCGGACCCGAACGACCCTGCTCAAGCTGCGGGCCCGGCAGTGCCGCTTCATTGTCTCCGACGACCGGTTGGGAGCGATCTTCTGCGGAGGCGAGACGCAGGTGGGGTCTAGCTGGTGCCTTGGCATCGTCGCCTGATTTACGTTAGGTCGCTCGCCAATGGATCTCGGGACCCGCCCCGGGACGGGCCTGAATTCGGCACATCCTGACCCAAACGTCGAGGGTGGGTGACACCTCGCTTCCTATCCTGTTGGCGTATCGTCCTACTCTAGCAGATGCCAGCCCTTACCATCGGGAACTTCCACTCACCCTCGTGCATAGAAGCTTAGCGGTCCAGAAGAGCCAGGTGCGACATAAGAGGAAACGCCGATGCCCCAGATGCCTGCCTCTGCCCCTCTCTCCCGCCGCACCATGGCCTATGTCTTGGCTGGCGGGCGCGGTAGCCGTCTCCTCGAATTGACCGACAAACGCGTCAAGCCGGCGGTGTATTTCGGGGCGAAGTCGCGCATCATCGACTTTGCCCTTTCAAACGCGCTGAACTCCGGCATCCGCCACATTGCCGTGGCGACCCAGTACAAGGCCCACAGCCTTATCCGGCACCTCCAGGCCGGCTGGAACTTCTTCCGGCCCGAGCGCAACGAGAGCTTCGACATCCTGCCGGCGAGCCAGCGCGTCTCCGAGACGATGTGGTACGAGGGTACAGCCGATGCGGTCTACCAGAACGTCGACATCATCGAGAGCTATCACCCCGAGTTCGTGGTCATCCTCGCGGGTGATCATATCTACAAAATGGACTACGAAGTCATGCTCCAGCAGCATGTGACCGAGGGAGCCGACGTCACCGTCGGCTGCATCGAGGTGCCGCGTCTGGAGGCGACTGGTTTCGGCGTGATGGCAGTGGACACGCAGGACCGCATAATTTCCTTCCTGGAAAAGCCGAAGGACCCGCCCGGCATGCCGGACAACCCGGAGATGGCCCTGGCCAGCATGGGAATCTATGTCTTCTCGACCCGTGTCCTCGCCGACCAGCTCCGACGGGACGCGTCCCAAGCGGGCTCTAGCCGGGACTTCGGCAAGGACATCATCCCGTATCTAGTCATGCATGGCAAAGCGGTGGCACACCGTTTCACGACCTCCTGCGTGCGCTCTTCCGGCGAAGGGGAGGCTTACTGGCGCGATGTTGGAACGCTCGATGCCTATTGGGCTGCGAATATCGACCTGACGCAGTCAAAGCCACCCCTCGACCTGTATGATGAGGAGTGGCCGATCTGGACCAACGCCGCGATCACACCGCCGGCGAAGGTGACCCATGACGGCCAAAGAGCGGAGGTGACGGACTCCCTGCTGTCCGGCGGCTGCATCGTATCAGGCGCCGTCTTGCGGCGCTCGATGTTGTTCACGCGCACCCGTGTTTGCGCCGGCGCTCATCTGTAGGAGGCGGTCGTGTTGCCTGACGTCGAGATCGGCCGATCGGCCCGGCTGACGAAAGTCATTGTCGACCGCGGCGTGCGGATCCCGGAGGGTCTGGTTGCCGGAGAAGATCCGGATCTTGACGCGCGGCGCTTCCGGCGCACCGACAGCGGTATCTGCCTGATCACGCAGCCGATGGCTGACCGGCTTGAAGCATGAACCCTCGGCGGATTCGCCGGTCGTTGTCCGGCCCATTACTGTTCGGCTGAGAGGCTTGTTCGAGCGACAGAGTGACGAGCTCCATCGCTGTGGCTCGGGCTCAACAAATCGACAATATCTCCAACGATGCCTCAAGCGCTGGCGTGATTGGTCATGTCTGCAGTGCTCTACCCCATTCTGTCAAAGGATCGGTGGGATATCGATCGAGGCGCTGCTACAACCGAAGTCGCCGTGATCGCCTACGTTTTCTTACGTGAGATACCCGGCATCCAAAACCTCCGAAAATTCGTCCCGCCGTGTCAACTTATGCGAGCATCAGTCCGACTGATGTGGACGGTCGGACGCAAGGATGCACATGACGTACCAGCGATCCGCACTTCAGATCATCTTCAGAAAGACAAATCGACTACAGCAAGGCTATTCCGGTTGTAAAGTGCTTAAAATTGAGGCTCAACTTGCCGATATTAGAAGCTGTTGCGAGCAATCCTTTTCCGCGGGATGGCCGTTACTAGCGTGAACTCAGGCCGTTACCATTTCGAGGGCGTCATGGCGTCGGTGTTCAATGAACTCGTCCCCTTGTTAGGGGTCATTTCCATCTTCATCGCTATCTGCTCCCTGGAGGGAGCGTCTTAATTCGAGCCGAAGGCAAGGTCAGCCACCCGCAAATTGTGAACTGTTGTGGAATTCGGCAACTCGGAGGAGCAAGGTGTGGCGGCTCGAGAATCGTACAACGTCTGTCCGGGCGAGGAAACGTCATTATCCTGTATGGATTTGCCGAACGATGAACTCCCACGGCAAGGGCTGATTGATGCGCTAGTCGACCTCGACCTGGAATTTGACCGGGAGCGGGAGGTGCTTAGCCGAAGCTCGCTCGGTGCTGCGCTGAAAGCCCGACTGCTTACAAAGCTTAGGGACCAGTACTGCATCACGCGGCAGCCCTACATGCAGCAACTCGCCGCACTATCAGAACTCGCCTGAAACCAGCTTGGAGCTCTAAACCCCTCCGTCCGGAGGTTCGCAGAGACGACAGCGGACGTTGCTCAAGATGCGCCGGAGCCAACAAACGGAGCGACTGAACACCAGGAACCACCACGCCAAGCTCGACCCGCTCTCCGGAAAACCAGGCGCCGACACATTGTGCGCACTCCGGGCATTCAGAGGTCTAGTTGCATCCAAAACCGGAGTGCCCATGCGCGCGCTGCAGGCGAGGGCGGTTCGTTTTAGCGAACCTTTTGTCGAGGCTCTCAAATACATGGCAAAGCCTTTTGAAACAAAAACTTATCACGTAGATTCAATTCGCAGATCCGCTATATTGACAAATAGTTCTATATATCGGAGTATACGTTTCGTTTGAAGAACGCTTGGGCGGGAACTATGGCAGCGACGGCCGAGATAATAGATCTGAATGAGGTCAGACGCCGACGTCAGGAAGCCATGGCTCCGGTTGAGACAGCGCTGGCCGTTGCGCCGGGAACCTGGGTCACAGTATGGTATTTCGTACCGTTTTGGGTAGGTAATATTTGGGCTGTGAATCGATAAGGTGAGGTGTTGCCGTGGGAGATGTGACCAAAGACCATCTCGGCGGCATAATTCACGAGACCAGTGGCGATCTGGAGAATGAGGCTCACGAGCTTACCGAGATCGTCAGCAGCAATCTGAAACGAGTGCGCCGATCACGCGGTTACTCTCTGGAGCGTCTTGCAAATCTGTCAGGTGTTAGCCGCGCCATGCTGAGCCAGATTGAACTGGGGCGAAGCGTTCCAACAATTTCTTTGTTGTGGAAGGTAGCACGGGCGCTTGACGTCCCATTTGCCGCGTTAACGAGCCCAGGTACCGGCAGTGGCACCGTCGTCATGCGCTCAACGAATGCCAAGATCCTTACCTCCGCCGACCGGAGCTTTACCTCAAGGGCCTTGTTTCCCTTCGAATCGGAGCGGCGTGTCGAGTTCTACAAGTTGACGCTCGCCGCGCGGTCACAAGAAAACGCGGTTGCCCATGCACCGGGCACGCTTGAGAATATCGCCGTTGTCGTCGGCGACGTGGAGATCGAGCTGAACGGTTCCGTTTACAATCTCCACGCGGATGACTCGATCGTCTTCCAAGCCGATGTCCCGCACATTTACCGTAATCCGGGACATGTTATGGCGATCATGTATCTGGTGATGTCATATGTCGAGCCGATTGGGTAGTTCGATCCGCGCGTTGCTGATCTCAGGCAAACGGCGCCGCATCTGGTAGGCAGCGGCACCGCCGTCAGAGGGACTGCGAGCTCAGGCGCTCTTCTTCATGGGCTTGGTCTGCGAGCCCATGGCCGAGCTCATGCCAATCAGCATCATGCCGCCGCACATCATCATGCAGGGCATGCCCATCTCCATCATTTTCATCATGTTCTCGCAGCACATCTTGAACATGTCGGCGGACATGCCTTCCATCGGCATCATGGTGCAGGTCATGGAACCGTCGGCGGCCATTTCGCAGGACATGCGGCACATCATGCCGGGCATCATCCCGCCCATCGGCATCTGAGGCATCATGTTCATCTGAGGCATCATACCGGGCATCATGCCCCCCATCATGGGCATCATCCCACCCATGGGCATCTGAGGCATCATCCCCGGCATCATTCCGCCCATCATAGGCATCATGCCTGGCATCATATTGCCCATCATGGGCATCGCGGCTGAGCTGGTCATCTGTGTCTCTCATCTGCTCGTCAGAAATTCGCCAGCGTTTCCGCTGCGTTGAACAGGAAGATGAACCCTGTGATGCTCGACAGCAACGGATCTCGCAGCTGGGGTCGCCGCTTTCGTCCAATTTATTGGAGGCTCGGGCAGTCGATCAGACAAACCGGCGCTTTATTGGATCCGCCGCAACTTTAGTGGACAATCCTCGCGGGACGTCGTTCAACGAGGCAAGCCTGGGCATATCCTCACCTTTTGAAATCCATGTGAGATATCCTCAGAGTCAGGCGGCCGTTGGCGGGTTCCGTGACGGTGCCGGCTGGAGATGCGTATGCACTTCCGGGGCAGTTCCGCCTTCTCTTGCCCCAAGCACCATCTCGGTGGCCCAGTTGAGCAGCAGGGAGGTATAGGCCTGCTGTGACTTCTCTTCGGAGAGGGCATGATCGGCGCCCTCGATGACCCGGTAGGTTAGCGAGCGAGCACCCTTGAGCGCGGCCAGATAGTTCTCAATGACCGGGTGCGGGATGATGTCGTCGTGCTCCGACTCCACTACCAACACGTCACCCCTGAACGCCGCACAGGCGGACAAGGCCCTGTTCTGGTCAGGCTCCACTCGCCCGCGGCGGTAATCGGCCAAGCCGTATTTCTTCAACTGTTGCTTCGGCAGCGACCAGTCCTCGTCCCGGTAAAGCGCCGGAACGCGCAGCCCGAGCCAGCGCACAGGGCGCCGTGAACTGAGGATTGCCGCCAAATAGCCGCCATAGCTGCTGCCCACCACTGCAATAGCCATCTTGTCGACGGCTCGGTAGCCGGCGAGAGTATCGTAGGCCGCCAGCGCATCCCGCAGGTTGTCTTCGCGGGTCACCGTCTCTTTCTGCACTTCGGTTTCCGCGTGCCCCCGCAGATCAACCGTCAGACACACACAGCCCAAGGCGGCGATCTCACGAGCTCGGGCCAGATACTGCTCCTGGCTCCCACCCCAACCATGGAGAAACAGTACGCCTGGGATGACTGTCGTGGGGGTGAGCAGGGTGCCGTAAATCCGCTGATCATCGACGAGAATGTCGATCCGCTTATCGTGTGTCGTCATCGACTTGAACCACCACGTACTTGGTCAACAATCCGACATGCTCATCCAGCCCGCGAAAGTACACCGTCGCATGGGGTGGCGGACCCTGACTCTCACCATAAACCTCGAAGGTGGATGCGTGCACCACCTGCAAAGCGGGATAAGCCCGGAAGGCTTCAAGGGCGGCTATCTCAGCGCCCGTTGCGCCTCCGATGCGCCAGGATTGCTCCAGTACACCCGAGCGCCACTGACTGTGAGCGTTGACTCCCTGAGCGACATCATAGTTGCGCCGCGAGGCAAACAGCCCCGGGAAGACGCTTGTGGCGGCATCGTAAATCCGGGCCTGCTCCACAGCAATCCGGATGCGGTCGGATAGAGGCAACAGGGCGAGAGCATCGAAATCGCCGCGCACGACCACGAGGTCAGATCCGCCATAGACTTCCTCGCCTGCATTGTCCGTCGTCAAGCGCTGGCTGCCGTAATATGTGGCAGTGAGATCTGCCACCCGCACTTGACCGACGCTGTAGGTGGTCACGGCTGTGAGGTTCTCCTCCAATACCAGGCCAAAATGGGCGAGTTCGTTTGAATCAATGGTGACAAGGGCCTCCGAAAGCTCCGCCCGGTTCCGGATTATTCTTTGCCCACGTCCGGCTGTTGCGGTGACTGGCTTGAGACGAACTGGCCCTTGTTCCAGAAGACGTTCACCCGCGGCATAGGCTTGGTCTGCCGTAAAGACGGAAAACCCTTCAAGCACAGCACTTTGTACTTGCTGGGGAAACGTGTCAGACCAACCCTCGGGAGCAAAGGCACCCTGCTCGATGAGTGGGTGAGTGATCGCTTTGGTGGCTACGAGGGGATGAGGCACAACCCCGCCGAAGAGATCGTGCTCCCCTGTAATCCCAAGCTCAGCTGCCTGCTCCAGGCCGACCAGCGTATTACTCGGGACAAAATAGACCCTGCCGGGATGCTGAAAAGAGCGGTCATATTCGCCCTTATGACTGAATCCCAGCACGCCAGCCAATTGCTTGGCAATGGCCGTCCGAGTGATCCGCTCATGCAGGTCTGCAAACCCGCCTGTTTGCGGCGCGTATTCGACGACGACATCGTGTACCAAGCTTTGCCCCCAGGAAGGTTGACCAGCGTATTGGTCCGGCAGTGCCACTGGCAGAACCAAGCACTTGGTTGGCTCGGAGTTCCTGCCTGGGGACAACGGGGTTAAGGCAAAAGGGGCTTCTGGCCGCAATCTTCCCCGCATCTTCCGAGTCAACTTGACTGATATACAACGGCAATCCAACTTCTGGTTGCTTTCGCGCCAGCTGTCGATCGAGCGTACTGCTGTGGCGGTCGTTTCTTATAGCGAACGTGTCCGTTGACAAGGACCCAAACTAGCGTAGGTTTCGTCCGGTTTACAAAACAGATCGCGCCGACGGAGGGTCTAAGCTTGGCTAGAGAGGAAATGCATCTCGCGGGCTTTCTCATTGCCGGGCCCGTTGTCCATAGCCATAGTTTGTGGCGCAATCCAAAACATGACGTGCCGTTCCTATCGGCGCGCTACTACACGGACATCGCCCAGACGCTGGAACGAGGAAAATTCGACCTCGTCTTCTTCGCCGATCGGCTTGGAATCGCCGACCGCTTCGGGAATGATAAAACGATCGGCATTCGGTATGGCGATCAGGACTCGACCCGGATGGATCCAGTGCCCGTCCTCAGCGCCATATCTGCGGTCACGGAACGGATCGGTTTAGGGGCCACCCGGTCTACCACCTATGACCTGCCGTACCACATCGCGCGGGAGTTCAGGACCCTCGATCACCTCTCTGGCGGACGCGCCGCTTGGAACGTCGTCACGTCGATGAACGACGGGGAGGCGATGAATTTCGGCATCGAGAGCCATCTTGACCATGACCAGCGGTACGATCGCGCCGATGAATTCCTCGAGGTGACCTGCAAGCTTTGGGACAGCTGGGAGCCCGATGCGCTCATCTTGGACGCCGAGAAGGGCATCTATGCTGATCCTGAGAAGGTTCACTACGTCAACTACAACGGCACATACCTCAAATCTCGCGGGCCCCTCAATATCCCGGCCAGTCCGCAGGGACGACCGGTCATCATTCAGGCTGGCTCCTCCGATCGAGGGCGGACGTTCGCAGCCAAGTGGGCCGAAGTGATCTTCAACATCTCACCCAGCACGGAGCTGATGCGTCGCTTCACTCAGAGTGTTCGCGAGGATCTGGCAAAAGCCGGACGCCCTGAGACCTCATGCAAGGTTCTTCCCGCCGTGATGCCGTTCGTAGGCCATACGGAGGCGGAAGCGCGTGAGAAGCGGGACGCCCATAACAGCCTTGTCGAGCCTCTGGTGGGACTGTCGACCCTGTCGGCTCATGCCAATGTCGATCTGTCGACGCTCGATTTGGATGCACCCGTGAGCGAACTTCGCAGTTCCGGCACGCAGGGGAACATCGCCATGGTGTCACGCGTCGCCAAAGAAGAAGGCATGACATTAAGGGATGCCGGGCGCCGATACGGCGAGAGTGTCATGGTCCCACAGCTCTGTGGCACGCCCAAACAGATCGCTGAAGAGCTCGCCGAAACCTTCCGGTCCGGTGCATCAGACGGCTTCGTGATCTCACCGGCCTTCCTGCCGGAATCCTTCACCGAGTTCGTGGATCTGGTTGTGCCTGAACTTCAGCGCCTCCGCGTCTACCGCAAGGACTACAACGGCAGCACCCTTCGCAGCCATCTCGGAATCTAAGCTCCTGTCAGCAGGAATGCTCCCGTTACCCATGCCACGCCTCCGCCTGTGATTGGTCTCGGGCGTGCACAATCGGAAGGACGTCAACGATGCTGAAACACCTGGATCCCATTAAAGCCGCTGTTTTCAGCGGACTGGTCTTTGCCATCGGCAGCATTCTGACGCCACCAGCGCATGCACAAACGACAATTCCAGTTGGCATCTGTCAGAGCACGGCCCAAGGCCCTGCGAAGTTCGCCACCGCTCTCTGGAAAGGCGCCGAACTCGTCCTTCAGTCTGCGAACGCTTCAGCGGGTGCCGACGGTATCAAGCTTGAACCGGTTCCTGTCGATATCGGGAACAACGATCCGGCCCAGGCCAGGCTGTCCTTCAACAAGGCCTTCCAGGTCAACAAGATCCAGGCTCTGATCTGCTGGGGCACCAACGTGATGGTGCAAAACGGCTCTCTGATCGACGAAGCGGGAGTTGCGGCCTTCACGACCTCCTCCGGCGTCAATGTGGTGAAAAACTCAAAGCTGACCCAGCAGATCGAGGCCGTCACCACACTTCAGTGCGCAGTTGCCGCAAAGCATGTCAAGGAGCGCTATCCGGAGGTCAAGACCTTCGGCATCCTCTATGTGAACTACGAATTCGGCATCGAGATGCGTGACCAATGCGAGATCGAGTTCGGCAAAGTGGGCATCAAGCTCGTGGCTGCCGAAGGTCACCCCAATGCGCCTGCCGATCTCAGAGCACAAACCACCAAAATTCTGGAGGCTAAGCCGGATGCCATCTACTTGGCGCCGATCGGTGGCGGCACGGTTCCCCTCGGCATACGCGCCGGTCGTGAGCTTGGATTCAAGGGCCTCTTCATCACCTACACAGCCGGCGACACACCCGATGTATACAACCTCAAGCTGGCGGAAAACAACTTCTTCTTCGTGAGTCATGACGTGCCTGAAGGGGCGCCCCAGTCGGTGCACGAGGCCACCAAATCGTACGGCGGGTACGTCGGTATGGGCTATGATTTCGCTTGGATCGTGACCTCTCTGGCCCAGCAGCTGAAACAGGAGGGCAAGGAGATCTCAGGTCGCAACCTGATCACGAAACTGCGCGAGATCCAGACGGTCAAAACCCCGGTCAATGAGTACCGCTTCCTGCCCGATGGCAATACTGTGCGTCCTCTCGCCCTGTTCAGCGTCGCTGGCGGCGGCCGCAAGCTGGAGCAGAGCCTGACTCCGAGCCAGCTTCAATAACACTGCGGACTGATGCTAACCGTGCCGGCGCAGGCTGGCACGGTTTCATGAGGTGTTGGCCGCAGCACTGACCAATCGCCACTTGAAGTGGCCTGGACCACCGGTATGTCACTTGTCCCATATCTCATCAACGGAACCGCATTCGGGCTCAGCATCGCCCTGATTGCCTTGGCTCTAGCGTTGATCTGGCGGACCGTCGGCATGATCGACTTCGGCCTCGCCGCCGTCTATCTCATTACTGCCTATACGGCCCTGATTCTGAAGACCCAGTTGGAGTGGCCCTTCCTGTGGTGTGCTGCAGGGGCTCTGATTGTGGCGCCGCTTGCGAGCATCGGAATTTACACCGCCGTGTACCGCCATTTCATCAAGCGCAACTCTGCCCTCTTCGTGCTCGTGCTGGTGGCTTTATGCCTGCACATTGCTGTCCAGCACATCCTCGCCGCCACCATGTCGGCGCAGAAGTTCTTTCTGATCGACGACATCATCCCAGGCTGGGAGATCGGCGGAACGCGCCTCAACGCGGTCCAGATCACCAAAATGGTTCTCAGCCTTGTCGCACTCGCCGGAGTCGCATACTTCTGCCACCGCACGGATCGCGGTAGAACCATCCTCGCCGTGGCCGACAATCGGACCTTGGCCCAGGGCATCGGGATCAGCACGGACGCGACCTACCGCTGGACGTATGGGATTGCGGGTCTCATCGTCGGCGCAGCCGTCGTTCCGGAGATCGCTGAGAACGGCGTCGATCCGTATATAGCCACCACGCCGGTGTTTCTTGGGATGGCAGCCATCATCGTAGGTGGGCTTGCCACCTTCACCAGTCCCGTCCTTGCCGCAGTGCTCCTAGGCATCTGCTTCCACTTGGCTGTCTGGGGGATCTCGTCCAGCTGGCAGGAGGTCGTGACCTACGCCATTGTCATCGCGGTCCTGCTCCTGCGGCCACAAGGATTGTTCGACAGCTTCAGCCCGGTGCGCCAGCGGGCCTGATTGACAGCCAACCCGGCACGAGGAGTTTCATGGGCTACATCATCGACGTGCTGACCCTGACGGCAATCCTAATGATTGCAGTGCACGGTTACATGCTGATCAAGGGGTTGGGCGGGATGCTCCACCTGGGGCATGCCGTTTTCTATGGCTTGGGAGCCTATGGTGCTGCGATCATGGGCACGCGCATTCTACCGGCAGCCGGCTTCCCCGCGATGCTGCTCGCCGGCATCTTCCTGGCTGCACTTGGGGGAGCCTTGGTGGCTTGGCCCGCCCTGCGCAACCGCGGCCGCTATTTCATGATTGTCACGTTTGCGGTGCAGCTGATCTTTGTGACGCTCGTCATCAATCTGCCTATCACTGGAGGGCCTGATGGGATCTCATCTGTTCCTGGCCTGGCGTTCGACTCATGGCTGTCGTCCAGCGCCAGCCTCAACATAGGGTCAGTGGTCATCTCTTATGCCCAGGTGAAGCTGGCCGTCATGGTTGGCTTTGCCGCTCTGTCCTTCTGGTTTTGTCTTACGCTGATCCAGTCCCCTTACGGACGTCTGATACGGGCCGTCCGCGAGGATGACGTCGCCGTTGAGGCCTATGGGCGAGATACGATGCCGATCAAGGCCAGCGTCCTGGTGATTGGAGCAGGGCTTACGGGGCTTGCGGGCGCCCTGTTTGCCAGCCACTTCAACTATGTCGGTCCCACGCAGTTCGAACTCGATGCGACTGTGCTGTTTCTGGTCATGCTCATCGTCGGTGGCCAGTATAGTTTGCTGGGCGCAAGTGTCGGCGCGGTTCTCATCATGGCGCTCCTCGAATTGCTCCGCATTCTGCTCGACAACGTGTTGGGTGTGCCCTTTGATATGACTGCCCATTTGCGGCAGGTCTTCTTTGCTGTCGCGCTGATTGGCGTTCTGGCTATGCGCAGCACCGGCCTGATTGCGGAGCGTTTGCCCAAATACGTTCTGCCGACGCGTAGGGCAGGGGGGGCTGGAGAGACCATCCCATCCACCGTTCCTGGTGCACACACCCCCATTCCGGCACAGCCACATCCCGCAACCGGATCCCGGATGGACCAGCAGAGCGCTCCAGTTTTGACTTGCCGTGGTCTTCGCAAGTCCTTCGGAGGCGTCACAGCCGTCGCGGATGCAAGCCTCGATCTGTTTGATGGCAGGATCGTTGCCATCATCGGCCCCAATGGCGCCGGCAAAACTAGCACGTTCAACATCCTGAGCGGCGTCGAACAGAGCGATTCTGGAACCGCTTCGATCGGAGGGACATCGATCATTGGTCGGACCGCGGCAGAGATTGCTCGACTGGGCCTTGCACGTACCTTCCAGGATGTGCGGGTCTGGGGGCGGCTGAGTGCCATCGAGAATATCCTCGCTGCTCGAGCAAGCCAACATGGGGCGACGGCGCTGGGATGGCTTGCCCACCCTGAGCGCTCAAGAAGAGACGAGATTGAAAACCTGGATGCCGCCTGGCAATTGCTGGAGCGGTTCGGCCTTGAGCACCATGCCAACACCCCCGCGGGGCAACTGTCCTATGCGCAGCGCAAGATGTTGGCCCTGGCTCGGATTGATGCCTTCGCACCGCGGGTCATGCTCCTCGATGAGCCGACCTCCGGCGTTGATCCGCGCCGCCTCGGCACGTTCCTGGAGCATATCCGATCCTTTGCGGAGCGCGAAAACCGGGCGGTCTGTCTGGTTGAGCACAACATGACAGTGGTTCGTGATCTGGCCGACTGGGTCGTCTTCATGGAGGAGGGGAGGGTAATCGCGGCCGGGACGCCTGCTGACATCATCGGCAATCGCGATCTTATGCGCGTGTATCTCGGACATCGCGAACTGAAGGTGGCATGATGCTGAAGGTTGAGCAACTCGTCAGCGGCTATGGAACCGACCCGATCCTGCGCGGGGTGACCTTCGAGGTTCCCGACCGTTCCATTACTGCCGTCTTCGGCCACAACGGCGCGGGTAAGTCGTCATTGGTCCGGGCCCTGATCGGCCTCATCCCAATCTGGGACGGACGCGTTGTCCTCGGCGGCCGTGATCTCTCATCACTTTCCTCTCGTAGCCGCGTCGAGGCAGGAATTGCTGTTTCCTTTCAGGATGATTCCGTATTCCCGAGCATGAGTGTCGAGAACAACTTGCGGCTGGGGGGACATGTTCGTCAGAGAGATAAGCGCTGGCTGAACGAGCGCCTCCGGCATGTCCTTAGCCTTTTTCCAAAACTGGAGGAGCGCCTTCGGCAACCCGCTTACACATTGAGTGGCGGCGAGCGGCGTATGCTTTCAATCGGGATGGCGCTGATGACAGATCCCAAGCTTATCATACTGGACGAACCGTCGACAGGATTGTCGCCTGGGATGACGGAGTTCGTCTTTCATTCAGTCCGAGACCTTCGCGACAAACTTGGGAAAAGCGTCGTTCTCATCGAGCAGAATGTGCAGCAAGCTCTGACAGTTGCGGACAAGGCGGTGGTCCTGAAAACCGGCACGATCATCTTTGATGGCCCAGCCGATACGCTTGCCAATGATGAGAGCGAACTAGTGATGCTTTTCTGAAGCAATCATCCGCCGGTTCAGCAAGGGCATGCCAACAACCGGATTTGATGTGAACATCGAAGTTCTTGAGTTGAGATTGACGCCCATGAATGTAAGCGCCGAACGCTGCGAGAGCCCAATCTCCCGATCCGCAGAACTGACTCCTCAGGGTGTGGTATGACATCGGCAGACGAGTTCAAGCAGGCCATGCGCCATTTGGCCGGAGGGGTGGCGATCATTGCAACCGAGCATGAAGGCAGCCGTGCAGGCCTCGCCGCAACAGCGGTCTGTTCCGTCTCCGCCGATCCGCCGACGATCCTGATTTGCATCAACTCCGGCGCGAGTGCTCACGAGCCTATTCACAAGAGCGGGTGTTTCTCCGTCAACCTGCTGGCCAGCGGCCACGATGACATGGCGCGGCGGTTCTCAGGGGAGACTGGCGTGAAGGGCGAAGAGCGCTTCGCGACGGGCCAATGGGCGCCGCTCGTTACTGGAGCTCCTGTTCTTGAGAGTGCCCTTGCAGGCTTTGATTGCAGGGTGACCGAGGTGGTAACAATGTCCACGCACACCGTGTTCTTCGGAACTGTGGTCGGAATCGTCACCAAGGCAGCCGCGAGGCCTTTGATCTATGCCCATGGGACCTACGGCACCTTCTCCCCTGAGGGGGCCGGTTTATGGTGGTAAGGCTAACGCTCAGAGTACTGGCGCTCTGCGCTCGACCACGACCGGTGTCCGGCGCGACGTAAATTGCACTTGGACAGACGAGCGGCGCGCGATCTGGGGCCTGGCGGGTTTGGCTTCCAGGATCGCGGTTTTGACCTCCGCCTCCGGCAATCCCATCAGGCTCGCGGCAATCGCTGCCTGGTCATCGATAATATCGGCCAGGCCCTGTGCGGCGAAGATTGCCTCGTCCAGGGAAGGAGGATCGAAGCGGATCGATGTCCGGACGCCCAACGGCTTCTTTCTTGGGTGCTGGCATCGACGCTGCTTTGACGGGTTGGCTTGAATCCTTGGATAACCGGCCTCGCTCACATCTGGCGATCGAGCTTGAAGCTGCGGATTTTGGACAGAATGTAGATCACGAAGATGAATTCCCCCTGCGCAAAAGCGGCTCGACACCGAGGCTCATTGCGCTTGCTGCACTGCAGCATATAGGCGTCCAGCTTGGCGATGAGCAGCGGCTTTTGACGGGATACGGCTATGCTTTTCGAGCATAACTCCCAATGGGTTA
This sequence comes from Microvirga zambiensis WSM3693, assembly GCF_016735695.1. GTDB lineage: Bacteria > Pseudomonadota > Alphaproteobacteria > Rhizobiales > Beijerinckiaceae > Microvirga > Microvirga zambiensis. Next base: position 96,280 of record NZ_JAERQD010000011.1, read on the forward strand.
TCAGACGGCCGCGGCCCAGGGAAAGCTGCTTTGTTCCATCGGGGGCCTCAGCGAGACGTGCCGCCTAAGGTAACTGGCTGCAGATGAGAATAGCAGTGGCAACGGCTGTCATGGCGGTTGCGACCAAGCCGACATCGACGGCATCCGCCCCTGGCGACACGGACTTCAACAATCGCTCAAGCAATTTTCCATCTCCACCGGCAGAGCTAAGCACGTCGCTAGATGGTGCAGTGCAGCGAACGCTCAACCGGGGTGCGACAAACGGGCATGGGCGATGCCGTCGCTTTCATGACGAGCACAAGGCTTGCCTTGGCGCACCGATTGCCCAACCGGAATCCTGGTTATGGCCAGAAGCCACGATCCCTCTCATCGTTGAACCCGGCCGGATACTCTCCCATTTGAGATCGAACGCGCTCCGCTCTGAGCATGCATGACCAGAGATCGGACGCGGGACACCGGATGTCAACGCGGTGTCGCCCTGATCAAGCGCGCTGCATCAGGCCTTAACGATCTGCTGACCATACCGGCGACTTGTCGCATCCCGCCCTGAACACCTGCCACAATCGGCGATTAACCACCCGGATGTGTTCAGTGAGGTTGCGTACATGACACCGATCCTATCCCCCTGGACCCGTTCCGAACCGAAGAAAAACCCAGCCCCGAAGTCCCTGCGCGAGCGTGTTCTCGTCGTGGAGGACGAGTTAATCATCGGTGAGATCGCGACTGAGGTCCTGAGGGACGCAGGCTACGAGGTCTTCACGGCGGCCAGCGCTGAGGAGGCCGAGATTATTCTGAGAGAAATGTCGGTGGATGTCCTGTTCACCGACATCGATCTGGGCGGTCAGGACGGCTTTGAGCTGGCGCAAGCTGCCTTGTCTCTCCAACCGCTCGTGTCGATTGTCTTGACCTCGGGCCGGTCGCGGATCTGCCATGGGATGTGCGAGAAAGTGGGAGTGCCTTTCCTCGCCAAGCCTTACCGCCTCACGGAGATGGTAGAGATGGTTGACCGAGCATTGAAAGCAGCTACGCCACAGTAACAGGTTCGCACGGGAATCGTTGCCTTCAACGACCGCGGTCAGGATCGCGACCAGGCGCCAGATTTCTGACGAGCGGCTGTTGCTAACGCTGGGCAATGGTCAGGGGCGGGGACTACAAGGGCCGCAGGACCGGCTCGGCGACAATCCCACCGACCAGGGCAAGGGCCACCAGGGCAAGGGCCACCAGGACAAGGCCTACGCGTCCCCATAGCGCAACACGATCCTTCCGGCTCATCAGGAACCCTCCGTGCGTCACACATCGCAGACAACGTAGCGGGCCGATGATTGGTTGCCAATACGGCCAAGGCGTTCCTCCCACCTGCGCCGGTGGATCATGCGCGCCGATGGAAGTGTCCATCAGCACATTGGATGACGATCTCTTGCGACTTACGCGCTCCAGGAATGCGGTCCCTGATAAGATGAGCCGTGCCGCTCGATCCGCATCGACGCGGTCACCGTGGCGACACGCTGGTTCTGCTCGTCCCGCACCTCGATCACGACATCGCTGGTATCGCCCTTCGCCAGCCGGTCGGTTCCAATCTCAGCCGCTGAGCGGGCCGCCGCCTGCACAGCAGCATCGAGGCTGTCGAACTCGGCGCCCTCGTCATCGCGCACGGGCGGCTTCCCGTTGCGGAAATCGAAATAGTAATGGGCCACCGCACGCTCCTGTTGGCTAGCCCCTGTTCTGTCTTGACCTGCAAGGGGCGGGCATTTGGCACCGCAAAGCGCCCTGGCTGAAAGTGCTGTCTCGAAATCTCACAGCCAGGGCGTCAGCGGAGAGGAAGCCCTCCACTCACCTCAATGCCGTCGACGGATGGCACCGGAGAGTCTGTTCGGGCTGATACGCCACGCGCCCGGTACACGTATCTTGCCGGAGCCATGGTAAACAATGTGTATCCGATCGATTCCGCTACTGTCGCGTGTCCTCCTGTCAGAGGACATCACGAATACAGCCGGATCAGCAGCCAAAGCACCGATCAAAACTCGGTTCGCCGTAGGCTTCATCAATAAGGCTCATGAGTGGGTCGATCTGCAGCTCGCGACTGGTAGACGTCGGAATGACGGCCGATCAACCGATTCAGCTTGCGCCTGGCGCCTATGATCTCCTGCTGCATGACGAGCTGATTGGGAGCGTCGTTCAGTGAAGACCAAGCGGGAGCGACGTGGTACGCCGAGCTGCTCGAGAATCTGCCGCAGACTGAAAGGCCAGCACCCTTCCTTGAAATCGAGCACGACTTTCCGAGCCTGGAGGCATTGTGTGGGTGGCTTGGCGATCCAGAAGTGAAGACCAGCAAGCGGCAGGGCGACGCCAGGGAGCTGTGAGGATCCTGCGACGGAACGCCTGATTGCAATCGCCCGCAGCAGCAGGACACAAGCTCGCCTACGTTCTCTAGGGATTCAGGGCTGCAGGGACGTCGCTGGGACCGAACCTCTGCCCCGAATAGAACCCGCCTGGTGCAAGACAGGCGGGTTTTCCTATGCCCGTTCTTAGCCGCAAGAGGATGGAGTTGCGACACGCCAGATTGCCCATCATTGACAGTCGATGTTCACCAATGGCTCACCGTCCCTGCAGAATGCAGAGGGTGTCGAACGCAGCGCGTCTATCCTTAGGGAGAGTGGAATCCACATGGACCTGCGTACTTGCCGGTGCCAGCAAACGCAATATGCGGTGAAGCAGCCTACGACCGGGCAGCCCTGGCGTAGATCTTCACGAATTCCGCCGTCAGAGCACGTTGCATTTCATCCGTCAGGGGTCTGGGATTGGCTCTGTCCCACGCCCGCTGACCCCGTTGGATGAAGCGCTTGCGCTTGCCCTTGATGTCCTGAGGAAGATGCGTCGCCAAAGGCTCAAAGTCTCGACGCAACTGAGCCTCTGTTCTCTTCCGGTAGGGAAGGGCAGCCTCCGATGCGAGCGCTGCGGCTATGTCGTCTGGGGTCGGGTCGGGATGACGGTCCTTCGCATCCTCCTCGATTCGACTGAACGCTCTTTGCTGTGCCGCATAGTGCTCTTTCAATCCAGGGGCATGTTCGAGCAGATAGACCTCGCGAGCCTCATCCCAATCTTCTTGCCGCCCCTTGGCGAGAGTTGCCCGTTTGCCGGGATGAATCAGCATCGTTGAAGTTCCTTAGATCTTGCCGTGGATGTCCGTGTTAGGGATCTCAGCATTGCCAGGCCACTGCTCCGTCCAGCAGACGATGGTGTTGTTGTACCTCAATTACGAAGCCTCGTCTTCAAGGGTAAAGCCGGCCTTGAGAGCGACCTGATAATGCCGAACCTCGCCGTTCTCGATATGGCCGCGCGTCTGGACAACCTCGAACCAGTGCAGATTTCTCAAGGTCTGCCTGGCCCGGGTGATTGCGGTCTGAATGGCATCCTCAATGCTGGTCTCAGATGAACCAACAAGTTCCACCACCTTGTAGACATGACCCGACATCGCGTGCTCCTGCTTATCAGCCCGGCGGCATATAGCGCGTAAAGCACTGACTGCCAGTAATTTTGGCCACGTCACCCCAGACCTCGTTCCAAAGCGGCCGGATCTGCTCGTTGGCCATCAAGTGTTCCAGTGCCGTAACCATACCGTCGGCGCAGGTCAGGATTGTGCAATGGCAGCCTTTCCAAACTAGTAAGCGCGCCGGATAATAAGGCATGCTTACCAATCGCTCCGAAGGAACCATTGGCCTGCTTTTGGCTGACAGCGCACGGCTTCTGCGCCTGCGGATTGATCGGGCACTCGAGGAGGCTGGACTTGGGCTGACAGCCGGCGAAGCCCGCACCTTGGCCTATGTCGCCCACTCTCCAGCCTCCCGTCAGACAGCACTCGCGGCTCAAATGAATGTCGAGCCCATGACGCTTGTTGCCTTTCTCGACAGACTGGAACGTCGGCGCCTTGTGGTGCGGGAGCCCGATCCAGCGGATCGGCGCGCCAAGATCGTGCGGCTTGCCCCTGAGGCACAGCCGACCCTTGAACAGGTTCATGGGATCACGAGGAAAGTCGAGGAAGCAGCTCTTCACGACTTCTGTCCTGAAGAGATTGAGATGCTCCAAACCCTACTGAAGCGCATTCGGGCAAACATTACTGCCAGCGAGACGGGGAGGGGGCAGGAATGAAGCCCCTCATGTCCGAGACCCGCACCGCCGTGATCGGCGCCCTCATCGTGGCCTTGGGCTCTGTCAGCATGGCTCTTTACACACCCGCGATGCCCACGCTCGTCGAGGTGCTGCAAACCACGCCGGCAGCAATCAAGATGTCGTTGTCGGTCTATCTGTTCGGCTTCGCCTTTGCCCAGTTGGTCTGCGGACCCCTCTCTGATGCCTTCGGCCGGCGTCCGATCGCGCTCGGATTCTTCTCCATCTATGTCGTGGGCAGTGTCATCGCCGTCTTTCGCCCTCGATCATCTGGCTCCTGATTGGGCGGGCCCTCCAGGGCGTCGGCGTCGCCGCGGGGGTGGCGATCTCGCGAGCGATCGTGCGCGACCAGTTCACCGGCCAGAGCTCCGCACGCATCATGAACCTGATCGGCCTGATGCTCGCGGTGGGACCGGCAGTCTCGCCGATCATCGGTGGCATGCTCCTGAGCACCCTCGGCTGGCATTCGATCTTTCTCGTCATGGTGGTCTACGGCATCGTCGCCTTGCTGGTGATGGCGGTTTGGTGCGTCGAGACCAATTCCGCCCCTGATCCCACTCAGGCCTATCCGGGTCAGGTCCTGCGGAACTACGCCAGGCTCCTCAGGGACAGAGGCTTCATGCAGGGAAGTCTTGTCCTGGGATGCGCTGTCGGCGCGTTCTACACCATGGCGGTCGTCCTACCCTTCGTCTTGATGGAGAAGATCGGCCTGACACCAACCCAGTTCGGTCTCGTGATGCTGGCGCAGCCCTGCTTCTATGCCCTCGGGGCAGCAATAACGGGCCGACTGCTGCGTCGGATTGAAGTCATGCGTCTGGTTCCGAGCGGGCTGATCCTCATTGCGGTTTCAGCCATCGGGTTTTGCCTTGGCCTGCGCCTTTTGCCGCTCTCCTTGTATACGGCTATGGGCCCAGTTCTGATCTGGGCCTTCGGCAGTGCACTGGTGATCCCAGGTGCGACCACGGCAGCCCTGGCAGGATTTCCGAAGGTCGCCGGTGCAGCCTCGGCTCTGGCCGGCTTTCTGCAGATCGGTGTTGGCCTTGCTGGAACTGCGGTTGCGGCGCTTCTCTTCAGCGATCCCCTGACGGCGCTGGCGACGGTGATGCCCAGCATGGCTCTGCTCGCGATGCTGGCGCACTTTGCTCTCGCCTCAAAGCGCAAAAGCCGATCGTTCGCTGTCGCCCCGGAGGAACTGGAAAGGGCAGTCGATCCGGCGGGAGCCGTGGGCGCTGGCGGAGAGGAGATCGAACGGGGAGTGCACCGGGACAGACCGTGATGCGAGCCTCGGACGGATCATACGTATCTGCAGGAGTTCTGAGTTTGGGGCGTGCACAGCGTACTATCACTATCGCGGGAGTACGCAGCGACCAGAGGCCGAGGAACTCCTAGCCGCAGGCGTACTCGACATTTCCTCTGAGTGATCAGAGATTGACTCGAGGGCGGATCGATGTTTGCCATGGAGGCGGCATAGTGCATTTCTACTCATCATCGGTCAAAGAGTAGCCCATGAACACGTCGCCATGCTGGACCCTCTTTATCGCCCGTCCCGGAAATGAGCGACGGCATGTCATCAGGGATCCTCAAGGCAAGCCCCGGCTCATCTTCGGCGACGACGATGGCACGCGGATCAACGATCATCTCGCCAAGTACCTTGTCGAGAGCCTGAATGAGGATCTCCGTCCGGAAGACCCGAACCCGGATGAGGGTTGGTTCTTAGAGCGCCGAGGATCCGACGAGCAGGATCCGGCCATTCTCATTCGCGACCCTGATTTCGAGATCCGGCTCGAGATCCTCGACACGGAGAACGACGAACAGGATCAGGCACTGGGGCGAAGGATCGTGGCGCTAATCAACACCTACTTCGTTCACAAAAAAGGGGCGCGTCCAGGCACGTCGTCTTCCCAATCACCATCGGGAAAGCCGCGGACCGGATCTGAGCGCTGAATGATTGAGGATTAGGGGTCCAACTCTGCCCTTCCGCATCAAAATGCGGCTTGAATGTGGCGAAATTCAGCTGTATTTGTGTTTATTGGTGGTCGATGAGCCGGCTCACCCTCCACCTAGCCAACGTCCTTCCATTCGGGTCCCAAATCTCATGAAGCTTCTCATTGCATTCGCCTTCGGGGCAGCCTTCGTGCTCTCTCCGCTGGCCTCCGTGTCGTCTGCCAAAGCCTGCACCAACTCCTACGACACCGCTAAGGATGGTTCCAACTGTGGTGGCCGCGCAGCGGGCTGCAAGCAAGGTGGCCGCAGCGGCTATTGCTAGCCCGAATTCGAGCCTCAGCAGCTGGGCTTTAGCACGGCACACTGTGAGGGAAGCTGTCAGCATATAGCCCTCCATGGAGTCCGAAGTGCCCGTGGGACCATCCCACGGGTATTTCTATGTTGGTTAAATCGATTGTATTTCTTGCCCTACGCCGAAGCGATCCGATGATCAGAGCCTCGTTTATTGTTGTCTGCCTCACTCTATTAGCGACCCCACTCGCGGCCGCACCACTTGTCGGGCGAGCAAGTGTCACAGACGGTGACACACTTGACATTCGAGGCGAACGCATCCGCCTCCACGGAGTGGACGCACCTGAGAGCGCCCAGCTGTGTCAGGATAAGGATGGCACGACGTATCGGTGCGGCCAAAAGGCAGCGCTCGCCCTCTCCGACAAGATTGGGACAGCAAACGTGTCTTGCGAAGGAAAAGACATCGACCGCTATCAACGTACAGTCGCAGTATGCTCGATGAACGGAGAAGATTTGAACGCGTGGCTTGTTCGCGAAGGGCATGCCATGGCCTACCGTCAGTATGGCACGGACTATATTGCGGAGGAGGATAAGGCTCGGGCCGCCAAGCGGGGACTATGGGCCGGCATCTTCACTCCTCCGTGGGATTGGCGGAAAGGCAAGCGTGATGAAAACTCATCTGCGAGGCCGCCCCTGAACAATGCGTCACAAGAGTCCGCTGATGGGCAAGGCTGCCAGATCAAGGGAAACATCAATCGAAAAGGTGACAGGATCTATCACCTTCCCGGCAGCCGTGACTATGAGCGTACGGTACTGAATCTCGCGGCCGGCGAGCGCTGGTTCTGTTCAGAGGCGGAAGCTACGCGTGCAGGATGGCGGCCGCCGGGGCGCTAGGGGTAATCTTGCACATTAAGATTCCAGCGGAGTGCGCCTCTCAGACTTGATACTGCCTCGGACAGTGAGATTTCCGAAAGCCTCCTCCTAAAGACGAACAACATAAGTAGTTTTCATTCTTACTTGATCCTTCGATACTGTTTCTTGTTCGAAATGCCGTCCCATTTCAAATTCTGTTACTCCAATCCCTCCTGACGCATAGTTTTCGTTCCCATGTCCTGCCCCATTGCTGACCCCACAACCGAAACACATGCCATCGAGGTCGACCCCAACGTCCATCCCCGGCAAGCGGTTCTCAGAGCCTGTTACTGGCTCTCTCATGAGGCCGAGATTGATATTGCTACGGTCGATGAGGGCCAGCTTCGGATAACCCTGCGCTGCCGAAATGGCCAATCTGCATCCAGCCTGGTCCATAGGCTGCAATCAGCTCTCATCGATTTCAGCCTTCGGATGGATATCGAGAGCCAGACCTCTAATCTGAGGGAACGCATCTGGCAGACCGCGTTCAGCGAAACACTGGGTGCCAAGCCCTTATGAGCGAGCAATACCCAAAGCACGCAGCCGCTCCAGCTGGGCACTACGGTCATCTGCCCTTCAGATTTAAGTCGATGCAGGGCGGGTCCTCGTGACTTCGGAGGCCGGTGATTTCCAAGTCCTCGACGAAGCTACGTTCGCGTCGTTCGCTCGACGAGAGCCATTGATCGACAAGACTACGCTGAGAAATCTGGAGGCGAAGCATCTTCTCTACAAGACCTCTCCGGAAACAGCGGTCCGCCTTCTAGCGACGAAACTGCGCACGAGAAAGTCCTTTCTTCGCGGCGGACCATCGCTGCATATCTTCGTCGTGACGCTCGGTTGCGATCATGGTTGTCATTACTGCCAGGTGTCGCGCCGATTGCACTCGGGCGGGCGCTATGACATGTCACTCGAGACGGCCGCTGCGGCCGTGGATCGCCTATTCGATAGCCCCTCACCCAATCTTACTGTCGAATTCCAAGGCGGCGAGCCGCTCTTAGCCTTCCCAGTCATTCGGCACATTGTTGAGCTCATCCAAGCTCGAAATGTTCACGAGGGTCGTCAGATCGTCTTTACGATCACGTCGACACTGCACCACCTGACTGATGAAATCCTTGACTTCATGCGTATTCATGATTTCCAGGTTTCGACGTCCCTGGATGGTCCACGTGACCTTCATGACGCGAATAGACCGCTTCCAGGTGGAGGCGCCCATGAGCTGACCATCGAGGGCATCCAACGCGCGCGCCAAGCTCTTGGACAGGGCAGCGTATCTGCACTCACCACGCTCACTCGGCGCAGTCTCGAGCGTCCGAACGAGATTGTCGATGAGTATGTAAGGCTTGGCTTTCGATCCATCTTCTTGCGACCACTCAGCCCTTATGGGTTTGCAAAGAAGTCAGAGCGTCGACTTGGCTATACGGTGGAGGATTACCTGCGCTTCTACCGCGCCGCCCTTGGCTACATCCTCGAGATAAATCGGAACGGCCACCTCATCGAAGAGGCGTACGCCAAAATTCTGCTCTCCAGCATTCTGACGCCATTCCCGACCACCTATGTCGATTTACGCTCTCCCGTCGGCAGCGGCTTTGGAACCCTCGTGTACAATTACGATGGCGGCGTCTATGCGTCCGATGAGGGGCGCATGCTCAAGGAGCTTGGCAACGATACCCTGCGTGTTGGCTCGGTCACTGACGCGTACCAAACGCTCATGAGATCCCCGGCGATGGAGCTCTTGGCAGCGTCTGGGCTTTCCGAAACCTTACCCGGATGTTCCGACTGCGCCTTCGTGCCCTATTGTGGTCCCGATCCGGCCGGCTCCCTCTCCCGGCACGGTGATCCTGTCGGGCATAGAGCGGAGAGCGAGCACTGCCAGCGGCACACGGGGCTCTTCGAAATCCTCTTCGATCATCTGGCCAACGGAGACTCTGCGACGTTGGAGATTTTTGACAACTGGGTCCACGGCGTTCCCCCTGTCGTCAAGGCAGCAAATTGATATGGCTCTCCCGCTGCATACAAGAGGGACGGTAACTGATCTTGGAGCCTCGGTGCTCTACAAGGTGCTTTCCTTAGCCGACGCCCTCAGCCAAGACTTTCCACTCTCAAAGGTGATGGTCGATCTGCGTTCACTTGACGGCGTCGACCTCGATGCGTTGGGTTCCATCGGGGCCGGCGCAATTCTCCGTGTCGATGGTGACCTTGCGTCGCCGCTCCCGATGCTTCACTCGCTCACGATGCCCGAAGTTGTCGCTTCCGGGGACGTTATCCGAGTCCACCCGTCGGGCCAAGTGAATGTCCTCTATCGGCGCGGCGCGAACGCGAACACACTGTTTGCAACGGAGCGATGCAACAGCCGGTGCCTTATGTGCAGTCAGCCACCGCACGAGGAGGATGATAGCTGGCGGATCGGCGAGATGATCGACCTGCTTCAACTGATCGATCATGACCTGCCGGTTCTCGGAATTACGGGAGGTGAGCCATGTCTTCTCGGTGAGGGCTTGGTCGAAGTTCTGAGAGCAGCAAAACGATACCTGCCGAATACGGTCCTGCACATACTCACAAACGGGCGTCTGTTTTCAGATCGCGCATTTGTTCGTTCATTTGACCAAGCGGCAGGTCAAGTCGTGTGGGCTGTTCCAGTCTATTCCGATAATGCAATAGATCACGATTATGTCGTTCAGGCGGATGGTGCCTTCAATGAAACCTTGAATGGGCTCCATAATCTCGCGGAGCGCGGCCATCGGGTCGAAATCCGCTGTGTTCTGCATCGTCAGACGGTCCATCGCCTACGAGAGCTTGCTGACTTCGCTTATTGGAACCTGCCGTTTGCAGAGCATGTGGCCCTTATGGGACTTGAACCCATGGGATATGCCCGCTCCAACCGGGACGTCCTCTGGATTGATCAGCTCGAGTACGCCGACACCTTGAACCAAGCCGCAGCCTACCTGTGGCGCCGGGGGATAGCCGTGTCGATCTACAACATTCCTCTCTGTGTCCTTCCGGACCAGGCGCGACCGTTTGCCCGGAAAAGCATTTCCGACTGGAAGAACGTTTTCGCCCCTGAGTGTCAAGGCTGCACGTTGCAAGATTCCTGCTGCGGGTTCTTCAGATCGGCCGGCGACGGATGGCGGAGCAGGGGCATCCAGCCGGTTGGATTGAGAGCAATCGCATGACGAGGAACTGGTCCGCATTTATCAAAAACGTTCTGGCCTGGGCAATGCCGGCGACTGCGGTCGCGACGGTCTGGTCACCAGCAGATGCTGCCGTGACGGCACTACCTGAGGGCGTCGCCGGCTCGGATCCAGGCTCGCAAGGTCGTCCCCTGACGTTCGAGCGTCCGAATTACATCGACGGTCGGCAACTCTATGCTGGACACCGCAGCCATTCGAGCCATCGCAGCCACTCAAGTCATAGCAGTCACAGCAGTCATTATTCCGGCTCCGGCGGAGGCTACACCTCCTCACCTCCTCCGATTTACAGTCCTCCGCCACCACCGGTCTATAATCCACCGCCTGTCTACTCCCCACCACCACCCAACCCGTATGGCGCCCCTTCTGTAGGGGGAGGATCTACGCCATCGGCTGGTTCGGCAGGTGCAGGGCAGACAAGGACTGCACCCGGACTTTACATTCCCAAACCACCGCCGAACCCAGCGAGTAATGCCGGCGCCGCCATTCGTCCGCTGTCACCGCCAGTCAGCGGTATGACACCGACGCAGCCTGCGCCCGGCACCAGCAATGCTGGCTCTCCTGGAACTGTCGCATCGCGGCCGGTGCCGGCAGAGGTCATGGTGATGCGTGTCCAAGTCGAGTTGCGTGCCCGTGGCTCCTACTACGGTCCCATTGACGGTCGACTATCAGCGGATACGCAGTCCGCCATTCGAGCGTTCCAAACTGCGCAACAACTCCGAGCGACTGGCTATATGGACAACGAGACGCTGGCTCGGCTTGGGATTGCTTATTGAACGCCACCCTCCGGCACGCTCGCCCGGAGCCATAACAACTGGAATCCCGAAGGCCCGAGAGGCGCAAGTCCAATGAAGATCGCTCGCCTACTTTTGATCCTTACCCTCGCTGTCGTTGTTGAGCAGGCCAAATCACAGAGCGCGTCGGAAGACTTGTCGGCGCTAGATCCAGATAACCTCCGTTGGGTAGAGCAAACATGCCCGCGCTCCTACGGCCCCTCGCTCTGGACCTCCTGCGTGACCCGGGAGATCAGAGCCCTCCGTGCTCCGGGATGGCCGGCGGTCGATGGATTGGCCTCCGAAATGCAGGAATGGGTCATGCAATCCTGCCCCATTACCTATGGGCCGCAGCTCTGGAGAAGCTGTGCGGAGCGCGAGGTAGCGGCTCTCACGACGTCCCTGCCAAACCTAGCTGATCTGTCGACCGAGTCCCGTCAGTGGATCGATCAGACTTGTCCAAAGAGCTATGGACCTCAGCTCTGGAAGTCCTGTGTCGCCCGGGAAATGGCAGCGTTGGGGCGCGCCATTAGCCAGACAGCTGAGCAAAATCGAGCTATGCTGCCCTCCCAAACGCCGTCGCTGGGAAATTCGGCGATAGCACTCGCTCGCCCAGCAACACCTCCGGGAACACCCTCAACAACCACAGATGGGGTTAAGTCCCAGGCCGCGTCCTCGCCGCCTGGCTCGCCATTGATGCTCACAGTCAGACCGGAAGGTACTGCAGTGTCCCTGCGAGATCTGGTTCGGGTTGAGGTTGCGGTGGAAGTTCAGCTTCGTCTCAAGGAGCGCGGCTTTCTCAAAACGCCCGTAATAGACGGGGTGTGGGGACCGCGATCGCGCCTTGCGCTGCGCGATTTCAAAGCGGCCAATGGACTTCCTCGGACTGATGAATGGGATGTTTCAAGCCAGTCTGCGCTTTTCGACAGCACATATGTAGGGGCGGCACAATGGTACATCGCGCCGGATCCAACCACCGATATTGAGGGCCTTTATAGGTCATTTTCGCCTGCTCTGGGGGCAACGCTGCACCCCCTCAATCCGACTGATGCGAACCTGATCCAGGCGAGGCTTTCAGAGCTAGGTTATTATCGTTATCAGCCGGAGGGAATTTGGGGGCTTGTCTCGCGATCGGCTCTCCAGGACTTCAAAGCGGCTAATGGCCTTCCAGTCGACGATGCTTGGGATGGAACCGTCGAAGCAGCTTTTCGTCAAACGCAGGTAATTCCGGCGGGAGATACACCGTTTGGCGAATGGTCAGTTGCCGGCTTCTCGTGCGCTGTGGGGATGAATCCGCGGAAGATGGTCATCTCGGCAAAAGGTGTTGCGGTGGGATCGATGATTTGTGATTTGCAAGGGCCGTTAGTTCGGTCCAACGCAGACTGGTCTGGATCGGCACTGTGCCATTTGGCTGGACGTGATTTATACCAAGCGGCGTGAAGGCTGACTCATTCGAGGTTTTCAACCGGGCGGATGTCTGATTCAATGCTGGCGAGCAGGAGGTTCGCCATGCGCCCGGGGATCGAGCTTCGCACAGATTGTGACGCGGCCCGGCTGCGGGCTTTGGCCAAAGCGACCCGCAATGCTGGGCAAAGCCGACGGCTGCTGGCGCTGGCTGAGATCTACGATGGCGGCTCGCGGAGCAAGGCGGCGCGGGTCGGCGGGGTCGGGCTGCAGACGGTGCGGGACTGGGTGGTACGCTTCAACGCCCGTGGGCCCGATGGCTTGGCCGACGGCAAGGCGCCGGGGAATGTCTGCAAGCTGAGTGCCCATCACCGCGGGGCATTGCTCGCCCTGGTGGAGAGCGGCCCGATCCCGGCCGTTCACGGCGTGGTGCGCTGGCGGCTGAAGGACCTGGTGCAGTGGCTCTGGGATGAGTTCCGGATCGAAGTGAGCGAGACGACCCTGGGCCGCGAACTGCGGGCGCTCGGCTATCGCAAGCTCTCCGCCCGCCCGCGCCATCATGCCAAGAGCGAGGCCGCCGTGGCTGCTTTTAAAAAGAGTTTCCCACGCGTTTGGCGGAGATCGCGATCCACGAGGCCGATGGCAAGCCGCTAGAGATCTGGTTTGCTGATGAGGCGCGGGTGGGCCAGAAGAACAAGATCACCCGACGCTGGGCCAAACGCGGCACGCGGCCGTCCGCCCCAAGAGATCTGAGGACGGCCTCGACCTACATCTTTGGGGCGATCTGCCCGGCACAGGGCAAAGCCGCCGGCCTGGTGCTGCCGCGCTGCACGACCCAGGCGATGTCCCTGCATCTGGCCGAGATCGCGCAGGCTGTCGCGCCCGGCGCTCATGCGGTGCTGCTGCTCGATCAGGCGGGCTGGCACGTCTCACGCAAACTGAAGGTACCGCCCAACATCACTCTGGTGCCGCTGCCGGCGAAAGCGCCTGAGCTGAACCCGGTCGAGAACATCTGGCAGTATCTGCGGGAGAACTGGATCTCCAACCGCATCTTCACGTCCTACACAGACATCCTCGACCATTGCTGCGCGGCTTGGAACAAGCTCGTTGACCAACCTTGGACCATCATGTCCATCGGCTTGCGCGACTGGGTCAATGCATGAGCATCAGCGCCGATTGGTATTAGCCTCAAAAATCTTTCTTAGAATTGCTGGCCAAAGACTCATCGACCGATCGGTCGTCGGTACATCGGCTGTTGTCCCAACCTCATTCGATCGATGCTCGTGACAATTGTCTACCTAGCGCCATTGAGCATTGAAATTCCCGGCGGTCGGCGCGGTCTTCTTCAGACCCGAGAAAGCCCCGACGAATCGCTGGGCTTCGCCTAGACGGTCCTTCAGGAAACACCATCGGGCAGTCTTGTTATAGGTATAAGCCCTGCACTGCGCGTCGGTTCGGCAAAGGGACGTGCAAAGCTCCAATGAGACTTCTTTTTCGACCCGATAATCTCCACCGGGAATATCGAAGTCATCGGCCACAATAAATTCCTGTTGCGATTGCGGCGGAGGAGGGGAGGGCAAAGAGGGCTGCGGCACTGGTGGAGTTGGCATGGGCCCTTTCGCAGATGCTGGAATTTGGAGATCTGCAACGCTGAACTCCTTGTCAGACCAAGGGCATCTGGAGGCAAGGGCTAAGGCATCGTTGATATCTAACCCGGCATGCTGCATCGTCGCCAGATTTGCGGTCGGCGCAACTGGTTTGGCATTCGGCGATTTTCGGTCTGCTAGTTCTACCTTGACCTCGACCCCATTTACCTTCGTCAAAGTGTAGCACCAAGCCTGGTTCCAGGATGTGTCTGCCTCATTGTCGAAATGATGGCCGACGCTGACGGTCCAATTTCGGCCAAGAAGCTCAACTTGCCGATTGGCAAACTTGGTGAAGTTCGTTGTTATGATGTCAGGCGGTGATGGTGGCGGGTCGGACCTAGCCACTGTAATATCGGGCGGACGCGGAGTCGGGGCCGATGGCTGCGACGCTGGATCAGGTGTGGCCTGAGCTTGGATCGGTGGCTCTCGACCAGCAAGATTCGGATTCCGATCGAGGGCGAACTTGATTCCGAGTCCGATGCCGATTGCCACTAACGCAATTGCTGCTCCGGTAGCGATGCGCCGAATAGCAACGGCTTTATTGGTCTTCTCAAGCGCTTCGGCTTGGGCCTGCAAGGTGGGAATCGAGGCCCGAAGCAGAACCTGCTCGATGGCTTTCTCAAGCAAGGAAGTGTCATGCCGCACTTGCATTGGGGGGGCCCTTAAACTTAACCTGAACCAAGTCGGCGATTTCGGCTGGCAGATCCTGCTGAAGCGTCTTGCGAACAGCATCCGGATCGTCGGTCAGGATCGGTACGTAGAGAACCTCCTTGATGATCTTTTCGACAGGCACCTCTACTCGCTTCTCCACTTCCTTCTCAACCGGGACCTCAACCATCACCTGGACCTTCCGGGTGCGCTTGAACCGCCACCGGATGAGCCAACGGCGCAGATAGTCGGAAAGTGTTCGGGTTCCTCTTGCCTCCCTTACCTCTGCCGAGCGTTGCAGGCCCAGAGCCACGATGGCCGTCAGAGGTCCGGCAAGGGCAGCCAAGGCTGCAAGCGACCCGAACCAAACGACGGAGATGAAGCCGGCTTCCTCCACACTCACCGCCTCCGGATTTTTGCCATACAGCCTGCCTGCAAGGCGCCGGATCTGATCGTTGCGGGATGTGACGACCCGCTCCTTCTCAAGGATGGTAAGCTCATTCTGCAGTTGGGTGGCTCTCACCCGAAGGCGATCTCCTTCAAGGGCGTTCGCGGCCGCCTTCTGCTGAGCGTCCTGCAGTTGAGAAAGGGTTCGATTGCGACGTTCTTGCCATGTTGTCTGGAGGTCGCGGACTTCCTGATCGAGTACGTTCTGGCGCTCGACGAGGCGGCTACGGGTCTGTTTCTCAGCTTCAGTCTCACTGTTTTCCAGAGCAGCCTGTTGCTCTCGCAACATACGCAGATCCCCTTGGAGCCGTTGCTCCTCCAAACCGAAACGCTCCCGGATCGCCGGAACGGGATTTCTCAGTCGCGCCAGTTCTTCCTCCAACCGGCGGACCGTCGCCAGATCACCCTTTTCCCGTGCCGCTTCGATGCGCTTTGTAAAACTCTCTCTCTGCCGCTCAAATGGCTCGAGTTGAACGCGAACTTCATTATCGCGCCGTTCGATGAGTTGTTTGAATTCCGAGTCCTTCGCTGCAAGCTGTCGAGCAAGGGATGCGTACGTCGGGTTTTGCAGTTTTAGATTCTCGATCTGACTTTGAACCCGCTGGATCTCGTCTTGCTTCCGTTGGCTTTCGGCAGCTTCCATCTCGTTCAGTCTATCGACCTCTGCCTTCACGTCGGCGACATGGCTAGCGGCCGCGACGTTGACCAAAGCCTTCTCGGTGCTCTGAAGCTCAATTTGCGCTGCGTTCTTTCGGGCTTGGATTTCCTCGTATTGGATCTGCCGTTGGGTGGATGCACGCTCTAGGCCTAGGAATACGGTTTCGAAGGTGATGAGCGCCAGAAGGCAGAGGGCAATCGCAAGGACCGGCTTCCAGATCCATCTGACCGAGAACAACAGCGTCGCAATCGGAATCTTCGTTAATTCAGCCAGTGCAACCATAAAAAATGGGGCGCTTGCCAACGCAAGGTCCAGACCACTGACCGATAACTCGGTGCCGAGGCTCGCGCTATAGGCCTGATATCCGAGCGCGATACCTGTCGCCAACCCAATCGAGGCGGCGACGATCTCAAGCGCCCAAGCCACACGGTAGGTCCACTGACCATAGACCGCCAGTTTTGCATTAAACGCCGACGCCATTCATGCCCCCCGACCAGAACGGTAATTTCACCATCCGGAAAAAGCTTAGCCTTTTCAAGGGAGTTCTACCGAATACTCAACGCCTAGGGGAAACGCATTAGTAGTTTGGTTAAGCGCTGAGGTGGTAGATTGAACGTACAAGCCCGTGGCGGCGCCTCAAAGAATCATTGGCGAGGCATAAGCAGGTTCCCTAATGTTTGTTATGCGACATGTTATATCAACCTACGATGCCTTGCACTGAGGGACCCTTCCCGCTAGCAACCCAGCGCCAATGGAACATGGTCTCAAGGACTGCATAAATGGGAGCCGCGGAATGGCATCCTGCCACTGGACGACCTTGCCTCAGCACCCAGTGTGAACTTGTTGTCAAAAACTTTCTTATGCGCGATTTTATAGCGTTGCGTGTTCTGCGGGCCTAACGGCTTAGAAGCATCGGAATAGTGGCGGTCTCCCATCTGCTTCACGGCGTAGGCATTAAGCCCGCCGACCGAGTGGGTCTCCGATGCTGGTGCACAACAGTGTTGAACTTCGATAGTGTCCCGTTATGGACGCAATTGCGCAAGCATCCGGAGTATGTCACTGATGCAAAAGAATATCGTCTTGATTGAGTGTCGCTTAAGTCTCTGTTTGCACCCGCTTTTTCTTCGTACAAGCCGGAGCCGATCTGGAGGATGTAACGTTTGTCCCTGCGTGCACTTCAACTGTTGCTTGGCGTCATCATCTGCGGCTTCGTGATTTCTGCAGGGTATGTTTCGACCCTCGTGGTCAAGCGGCAGTATTCGCTCGAGTACGTTTCGCGATATCGCCCATCCTGGGACGCTAGTCAGGCATCAAATGAGTTCATTAGGCTTGAGCAGCGCCTCGCCGAATACGCAGATCCCGGTAGTGATGTCGATGAAAGCGAAATTAGACTGCGCTTTGATATTCTTGCGGACCGCGCCAAGTCGTTCATCCAAAGCGATATCCTGACTGAACCGCTTCGAGGCTACCCGGAATACGTGGCCGCCCTCCTTCAACTCAGTGATATCCTCCGAACAATTGAGCCGCTGATCGATCATATCGATCAGCCAGGCGCAGCCCAGAAGGCTTTGCAGGCCCTAAAGCCGCTCGAAGCGATTTACATCCAAATCGCTTCCGTCGCTCACTCGTACAGTGCAAACACTGTTGCAGCCGAGCAAGAGGGCCTGCTCAGGATGCACTGGAGATTCACCGGCATCGTCGCCGGGCTCATCCTTTTCGGATTTATTCTCCTCGCCCTTCTCCTTCGCCATATTGGCTTGCTCAGTAGAGCGCACAAGAAGCTACGCGTCCTCGCCCACCGCGATCCGCTGACAGGACTCGCTAATCGCGCGCTGTTTCAGGAAACCCTGGAAGGCATCCTGGCAAATCACGAAAGCAATAAAGTTACTCAGGCGGTGCTGCTCCTCGACCTCGACCGTTTCAAAGACGTCAACGACTCGTTTGGGCACGGAATGGGCGATGCCCTTCTCAAGGAAGTCACGACACGCATTAGCCACTGCGTTGCCGAGGGTGACGTCATTGCACGCCTGGGTGGCGACGAGTTTGCGGTTCTTCAAATGCGCGTCACCAACTTGGATGGATGCGCGCGACTTGCGACGCAGATCGTGACTGCTCTTGGTGCCCCTTATTTCATTGACGGGCACGAGATCGTCATCGGAGCCAGTATCGGCATTGCTCTTATCCGAGAGGGAAGGACACCAAGCCAAATCCTTCAGTTCGCGGACCTCGCCCTATACCGCGCCAAGGCGGTCGGACGCGGTACCTACCAGTTTTTCGCTTCGGAGATGGACGAGCAGCTACAGGCCCGTCGCCAACTGGAGCTCGACTTGCGCAAGGCGATCAGCAATGACGAACTGATGCTCGCGTATCAGCCGATCGTAAATCTCGAAGCCTATGAAATCTGCGGGTTCGAGGCCCTCCTGCGCTGGAATCACCCCGAGAAAGGACTTATCGCGCCGGGCGACTTCATTCCGCTCGCCGAAGAAACCGGGCTGATCGCCAGCCTCGGTCGGTGGGTCCTTCAGCAGGCCTGCAGCGAAGCCGCCAACTGGCCAGCCCACATCCGCGTTGCCGTCAATCTGTCGCCCGTGCAGTTCCGATCCGGCAATCTCGCCCAGCAGGTGATCACAGCCCTCGATGCCTCCGGTCTTTCTCCAAGCCGCCTGGAGCTGGAGATCACAGAGTCGGTGCTGCTCCAAGATAATGACGCGACGCTCGCTACGCTTCACCAACTTAGGAGCATGGGCATCGGCATCGCTTTGGACGATTTCGGTACTGGCTACTCGTCCCTGAGCTATCTGCGCCGGTTCCCCTTCGACAAGATCAAGGTCGATCAACTGTTCGTTCGTGACCTCCCTGACGAGGGCGATGCAGCTGTGATCGTTGAATCGATCATCAGGCTCGGAGCGAGCCTTAATATGACTACTACTGCCGAGGGCGTTGAGACTGAAGAACAGCTCGTTCGGCTCCGCGCTGCCGGGTGCATCCAAGCTCAGGGCTTTTTCTTCGCTAAACCAAAGCCCGCCCGGGAGTTGAGTTACAGTTTGGAGAGCAGCCCGGGACTTGAGCGGGCGGCCTGAGCCTTCCGCTTCCGTGGTCGGTTGCGGGTTTCTCGTGTTCCGCTGGAGTGAAGCCCCGAAAGATGGTCGTGCCGGCAACGGGAGTCGCCGTAGGTTCGATGATATGCGATATGCAAGGTCCATTAGCTCGATCGAAAACAGATTGGTCGGAATCGGCCCTTTGCCATGTGAATGGACGCGACTTGAACGCGAGAATCGTGCTTAAGGTTTATGCCCGTCAACTCATTGACCAGTCTATCGTAGGTGCTTCTGCAGCCGTCCCGACACCATTTGATCGATGTTCACAGTGAGGCCAAAGCACGCAAGCGAACTTCGGTTGCAACACGAGACCTTTTCTTGAGTTGCACCGAAACCATCGTCAGGCTGAGCATGATCTCGATTGAAAGCTGGCACTCCAATCGTGGCTTTCTGGAACAAGAGGCCTCCTCATCACCCTCGCAACGGCAGATGGGGCGGCCTCGTCCGTCAACGGAACAGATTTCGCCGCGGTAGTTGGGACGCTGGATCAAATTTCTTGTCCGGCGAACTATTCTCGGATTCCTGCGACAGGAGCGTGATGGCCAACAGGATCCCGGCTGGCCGGATTTGCATCTCCCGATCGATTGCCTTCAAAAGTTCATCGTCTTTCGCTACGTATTCAAGGACGCCCAGCAGGAAATGCGATGATGCCGCCGACTTACGGATCGTCTCGGGCTGAAGGCCGGTGACGTTCAGAAATTGAATGATCCGATCAACGTCTATGACGATGAAATTCAAGACTTGGATAGCAATACTCTCGGCATCGCCTCGGCCGGTGATAACCCTGCCTTGGAATGTCTCGGTCATGTCAGCGTCCGCCATATCTATATCAGTCGGCGCAAAAGTATTCGATGTCGACCCTCCTGTGACAATAGGGGTTTTGGGTCATCTTGGAAGCGTGCCCATTCTGGGCTCACCATAGATGGAGCAGCCCCAAACCACCCAGTTGGCATTTGGCGGGACAGATGCTACTTCCGTGCCGATTCCTACAGTTTTCTTTTCCGGGCATAGAGATCAGCATACCGCGCTCTCCGCCTGAAGATCTTTTCTAACGATCAGGATTACCTCGATGCCTGGCATCGCACGTCAGTTCGAACCCCAGATTACCCGTAGTGGTGGCGCGCCCTCCAAGTACCGCTTTACCGTCCGCTGCTCGGATTGTGGCAACATCGACGCTTATGAGGCCTCCAGGCCCGCCAGCCATGACGCCGTCAGGGCCTACTTCAAGGATCGTGGCTGGCTGCTCGGCCGGGCTGCATCCTTCGACCTGTGCCCGACCTGTCTCGCCCGGCCGCGCCATGCCCAGAACATGCAACCCGCAAGCCAGCCTCGCGAGACCAAAGCTTTGGACAAACGGCACCGGGACACAGCCGACATCCTGGCCCGCCACATGGGCAAGCCGGAGGAGTTGGCAGCCGAAATCTTCCGGCCCAAGGAAGCCAAGCCCCTTCAGGCCTCCGCTCCGAAGGCGCCGGTGCCAGCCCAGGTGATGCCAGCCCTTTCGCCCGAGGTCGAACAGACCCTCTCCGGCATGGCGGCTGATCTAAGAGGCCTGCGCTCGGCCGTGGAACTCATGGCTGATCAGGTGAGCCAGCTGGTCGCGCTGGGCGGCCGCCAGATCGAGACATTTGCACACCTGACCCCAGTTCTGACCCAGTCGGCCGGGGGTATTTCGGACGGCCTTCGGCAAGTGGCCCGGGCCGTCCAATCGATTCCGCAATTGCCGCAGCCTGTGCCGGACCAGCTTCCTGTCGCGGAGGCTGACGCCGATATCTCTCAACAGCCGCCCGACGCTGCCGACCCGGTACAACTCTCAGAAGTGGAAGCGCCTGAGCCACCCCGGCGGGCCCGGGGTCGGCGGAAGGCCAAGGACGAGACAGGTCCAAGCGCGCCCGCCAATGTCGTGGTAAAGTCCATTGCGGATGCCAACGGCAAAGACCGGTTCTACACCTCGATCCGCCTGCCACGTGAGCTGTGGGACAGCGCCGGGTTTGGGCCCACCGATCGCCTGTTGCTCGACTGGAGCGGCAGGGCTCTTAGCATTCAGCGAGCAGCCGAGGGCGGTGTGAAGCCGAAGGCGATCGGTGGCACGTCTGTGGTGCTTCAGTCCTGGAAACTGGGAAACCTGAATTTCGACCAGCCGAAGGTGACGAACGGGGAGGGATCGCTTCGCCTAACCGCACGGCCATCAGGCACGTAACCCGGGTTTCCGCGATCATTCAACGCTGTCGATAAGGAGTGGCTCTCGGCCCTCCATGGTCCACTCAGGGCAGGGCAGACGAGACCCTACAAGCGATCGCGCGCATGGCCTCAGCCTGAGCGGCGTGTCCGGTGTCCCAAAGCTTCTGCGCGGCGTCATCCAGGATCGACGGGAGGACACTCACTGATACGTGGCGGACCGACACCCGGCGTGGAGCACTCGTCTTCACTGGATTGTAACGCCGCGGTGACTGGCTGCGCTCGAGCGCCGCTTCAATCGCAGAGCGGAGAGAGAGGGTCGTGCGGATCGTCATGTGGAAGGCAGTGAGCGTCGTTGCAAGAGTCGGCGCGGCAATAGCGTCTGTCTCTTCCAGCTCGGTGGCCGCATGCTGAAGGTCCAGGATGAAAGAGCCAAGGCCGAAAAGAACCGCGCGCCACTCGACGGGCAGCAGGCGCATTTCGAGCGCGATCGTACGCGGCACACTGCGCCGGACTTCCGCGGTTTGGCTTGACACTAAAGCCTCCATTTAGCGGTGAACGGGGCGGGGACGGAAAGCCCCACCCTGAAGGCGTTAGCCCTCGTCGCGGGTGCTGGACGCTCGGGCGAGACGGGAGAAGGTGTCGCAGATCAGATCGACGGTATAGACCGTCTCGCCATTCTTTTCAAAGCTGCCCTGACGGATGCGGCCCTCGGCCTGGACCAGATCGCCGGTCCCGACATGTTCTGCGATGTAACCCTGCGTCCGATCGCTGAAGATTGTTACGGTGTTGTAGTGCGGATCATCCTTCCACTCGGTGCCATCCTTCACCTGGTAATTGGCGGCAATAGTGAGTTTCAGAGCCTTGCCGACGTGGGCACTGCGGACAACCTGACCGCGGACTTCGAACCTAGCGACGTTTCTCATAGTCTTTCTCCTAGTTGGGCTTAAGCACCGCAAGACGCCATTGCAGCATCTCGGATCTGACGGCACCTGCACGTGGATGCTTCGCTGCAATCGTGCCTTCGATCTTCGCGGAGAAAGGGTACACGGATCTCAGTGCAGTCTAGACGTGAGAGCAGCCCCCCGTCTAGAAACGACGGAGCATCGATGAAGAACACCGACAACGATGTTCGTCGACGGTTGAAATGTAAGCCTGCCAGTTGCCGAAGATGCTGGGTCACCTGACCGGCGGCCGGTCCAGCCGCACGCTCTTTGTACTGTAGGATAACCATTGTCTGATCGTCATACGCTTCGCGGACATCTTCCATGCTTAGAGCTCGAACTAGACGCATAAGGGAAATTACGAAAGTCCGAGGTGACCACGTTCAACAGCTTAATTGTGAATTTCACCCATCGCTCTCAAATCGAGCTGAGACAGGTCACTTGGCAAGTGAAAAGCTTAAGCTGGAGTTCGCTGTTTGCGTCGGAGCTTGCCAGTGCTGCGGCTTGGGTCTTGACCGCGCGGCTCGGCCTTTGACTTTGAGGCGGACGAACCATGAGGATCGTGGCGAGGCAGATTGCGCTCTCCGGAAACCTCGAAGGGCGGAAGCGGCGTTCCAGCGGCTAGGATCCCTTTCACAGCTTCTCCGAGAAGATCATCCGGCAATGCTGGATGATACTCCCACGCACGGCCTCGGCCGTGGCTTGCGGTCACGAGCCTGCGCTTAATCAAGCCAAGGCTCTCAAGACGCTCCGCAATCCTGATGATCGCCGTTGAGGTCATCTTCGTGAGTGTTTTCAAGCGCGCGGTGGTGATCGGATCTCGCGAATCTGAGTACTCGTAAATTATCCACAGGATTCCAAGGTGCTGCACGGCCATGGCCCCAGACTCTTGCTCAAGAAGGTCTGCCAATACAATCCGAATGATGGCCCTCCGAACGAACGATAGGGATTCGCCCTGAAATTGTAATTTTGGCCCTTGCCCCACCTTTTATTTCCCCCTAGAGCGACGTTCAGGTTTATTAACGGTTCACGTCGATACGAATCCATGCGCGCTCTACATGAGTTGAGCGCGGGAGTAGTAGCGCATTGATTTCCCCCTGTCTTCAGGGGCGAATGCCTGTCGTCCTGAAAACCAAAGCCTTTCACAGTTCAATCGTTCTCAGGCGACGCATGATCATGAATACTAAGGCAGAGCGCCTCCCGGCACAGCGCCCGGATTCCATCAGTGTAATGAACTCCCTCGGCATCGAGGCCGAGCTCGCCAAAGCCACAAATGCCGGGATGGCCCTGTCAGTCGGTGATCCCGATACGCAAGCTGTCTTCTGCCGGCTGCTTTGGGCGCTTGGTAGTAGCGCTCCCTTCCAGCAGGTTGAGGAGATTGCAGATGAGTGGCGTCAGAAAGTGGAAGGCAGCCTTGCAGTTACCGACTCGGCTGGCTTGCACGGCATAATCACTGACATTCTCGTCGGAATGCAGGCCTACGTTCCAGCGCGTCAGCACTGACGGTTTAGCAGCCTGCATTTTCCTTGCAGATTGCGCGTTACGTAAAGCTATGCCCGCATAGCTCCCCCCAAGTGACCCTTTCCTCATGGCGGTCTAGTCTCTATGTCCCTTCACTTTCCTCCCCGCTCCAGCGCGGCGCTTTCGGCGTCTGCGATGAAGTCGTTTTACATTCGCGCGCGAACTGCGGCTGTTGGCCTCGCCGCGCTCGGTCTCGTAGCCCCGAATGCGGCCTACGCTGCTCCGACTGTTACTGGCACGCAAGGCTGCGTGATCAAGCCGGGCGCAACGACATACACTCCAGCGAGCGGTGGAACGTCCGGCGAGGATGCAGGCAACACAACAAACGCGCCGATTGGCTGTGCTGGCGCCCAAGGTTCGAGCCTGACTACTCAGGGCAACTTCGCAGATACGAACTCTGTGAATAATGCAATTACCAACCTGCAGAACCAGATTAACAATATCAATGGCCAAATGAACGAGGATACGCCCGTTGTATCGGACGGTTCTACCATCCAAGGCAATGGCACAGCTGGATCTCCTCTTAGGCTCAATCCTGCGATCACCAACCAGATCAACAATCATGAGGTCCGATTAGGGGGCGTCGAGGCGGTGAACAACGCCCAAACTACTCGACTCGATAATGTTGAGGCGAGGAACGCCACGCAAGACACTCGGCTGACCAATACCGAGACGAAAAACACGGCTCAAGACACCCGGCTTGATGCCGTCGAGCAGAGAAACGTCATTCAAGACGACCGCATTGATGCGATCGAGTCCGTCAATGGCACTCAGAACCAGACTCTAGCGAACCACGAGACTAGAATTGGCGGCCTCGAGACAACCGTTGCCTCACACGGCACGCGGTTGGATGCGGCTGAAACTGTGCTTGCGGACCATTCTTCGCAACTCTCAAATCACACTTCGCAGCTTACTGATCATGCAACACAATTGGCAGATCACGGTTCCCGCCTAGGGACAGTTGAGACGAAGGTTGCCGGTCTGACCGTGACTGTCGATCAGCACTCGACGTGGATCAACAATGTGAATGCCGGTAAGGGCATTACGAACTTCCGCACCAACAGCAACGGCCCGGATGCGCAAGCGACCGGCGACAAGACCGTTTCAGTGGGGGCGGGATCGGTGGCCTCGCATACTAATTCGGTTGCTCTCGGTGACGGCTCCACAACGGATCGAGAGAACTCCGTTTCTGTCGGTACGGCTGGCGGCGAGCGGCAGATTACCAATGTGGCGGCTGGCACAGAGAACACGGACGCGGCGAACGTGGCCCAACTGCGCGCCTTGGCGGCCGCTCTCGGTGGCGGTGCTGCGGTCGGGGCAGGCAGCAACGGCCAGACGATCAACGGGCGTTCTTCTGGCGCGGCGGAAGGAGGCTCGGCGTCGGATGGCGGCGCTGTCTTAATGCCAACCTATAAGGTTCAAGATCGTGAGTACCGGAACGTCGGCGGGGCAATTGCCGCCCTCGACGACAGCACAATTAAGTACAACCGCAATGAAGATGGCTCGAAGAGCAATCGGATCACTTTGAGCGGCGGCGACAAGCGCAAGCCGGTCCAGATCAGCAATGTGGCGGACGGCGTGAAGGACTTCGACGCCGTGAATGTGGGCCAACTCAAGGCCGCTGCCGGGGGAGGGAAGACCTACACCGATACCCGTATCGACGTCATGAAAGAGTATGTCGATCGCCGCTTTAGCGCGCTCTCCGGCGAGATCGGAGAGGTCCGCAAAGAGGCTAGGGCGGCGGCGGCTGTCGGCCTTGCAACGGCCTCCCTCCGGTACGATCCGCGTCCCGGCAAGGTGAGTTTTGCTGGCGGCGCTGGTCATTGGCGCGGCTCAACCGGCATGGCGATGGGTGTTGGCTGGAACAGCGAAGACGGTGTTGCTCGCTACAATATCTCTGCAAGCACGGCTGACGGCGGATGGGGCGTGGCGGGCGGAATGTCCTTCACTCTGAACTAAGGGGCTGACTATGAAAGACAACTCAACAATCAAGTTTGCCGGGCTCCTGGCGGTTGCTGCCGTTGGCTCCCTTGCCCTGCTCCGATCGGCGGCAATGGCTCAACAGCCGCTCGTTCCTCCGGTTGCGCCAAAGACGGAAGCACCCCCGGCGCAAACGCCTGCTTCGGTCCAGCCTGCTCCAACACAAGCGGCGGCTCCTGCTCCTCAAGCCGCCGCGCCTGCAATGGCGCGGCTGGCACTGACGAGCGTCGTCGTTCCCGGTGAACCGGTGAGTGATGGCGATTATGTCTCCTCGTCGCGCTACTACGGCGATTGGCGGCTGGCTTGTGATGAAATCGAGTCCCGCAATCGCCGCGTCTGCCGGTTGGAACAGGAACTTAGGCTTGGGGGCAGGTGGGCTCTGACTTGGAAGCTAGTCGAGTCCTCGCAAAAGAAGCCGTTCTTCCTTGTTTCCTTCCCGGCTGCAGCAAATCCGGCAAGCAAAGTCCAACTGGTGATCGGCGGCTTCATCCGTGAGTTCGGCAAGGATGAGTGGGCCTGCTCAGGCGCAACTTGTGAACTTTACATCCCTGCCGACACGACTGCGCAACAGTTGATCCTGGGTGCCAACAACATACGGTTCCGTTACACCCTCGGTACCGAAACAATCGATCTTGCGGCGTCCATGAAGGGCTTCATGACCGCACTTGATACGCTGGTGGATGAGCCCTCAGCCATTCAACCCGCTTCAACGCCTGCGGTGGCAAAGCCGGTCAAGCCGGAGCGGAAGAAGGTAGTGAGCCGTCAATTTGAGACGATCCGGCGCACGAATGATCCCATGCCGGATGCTCTCAAAAAGATCTACGGGGTCAACTGATCGGCAAGCGTTCTAGCATTAGAACGCTACTATCCTGGGCGAAAGACTGAAGGGCAAGACGTGGCGACTCCGACAGGCAACACCGTTCCGATCACTTACTTTTATGATGACTACCCGCCGATTGGTAACGCTAAATCATTGCTCAGCGGAACAAAGTGGGGAGGGGACATTGGGAAAGGCGTTACGCTCACATGGAGCTTAGCCCGGCCTGGGATCTCGACATACACCTACGCAAAGCGCGATGTGCAAGCCTTCGATCAGGCGGAGGTTGCCGCGATCAGGAAGGCCCTTAAGAAGTGGTCGGACGTTGCGGCAATCAAATTTGCGCAGGTGACGGAAACGAGCAGCAAGGTTGGAGAGCTTCGATTTGTGGAAAGCACAAGCGTCGGAACTGCTGCGGCCTTCTTGCCCTCTGAGGCCCCGAGCGCCGGAGATGTTTGGGTTAATCCGAGCACCAGCATAGTGGGTGATCCGCACAACTTTGGTCCTAAGGCAATCATGCATGAAATTGGGCATGCGCTTGGGCTAAAGCACCCGTTCGGCTCTGGTGGTGGCGGAAAGAGTGCCATGAAGTACGATAGCCTGCTCTACTCTGCCATGGCCTACAACGCTGTGGGGGCAAACGACAAGAACATCCCCGACTTCTACCCTGAAACACCAATGTATAACGATCTGGTGGCAATTCAGGCGCTCTACGGTCGCAACAAAAAGCACAATTCTGGCAACAACACCTTTATCTTCGAGGAAGGCCACAAATACTGGCAGGCGATTGATGACGCTGGCGGCACCGACACCATCAAATACGTCGGAACATTGGGCGTTACTGTAGACCTGCGGGAAGGAAAGTTCAGTACCGTGAGCGCGCCGATTTCCTGGGCGATGGACAAGTACCTCAATGGCACGGTCACAATTGGTCCGAAGAGCATCATCGAGAAAGCGATTGGCGGCGACGGAAATGATACGTTGATCGGCAACGATGCCAAGAACGCGCTGCAAGGTGGCCTCGGCAATGACAACCTGAACGGCGGCAAGGGCGATGACCGGCTTTATGGCAGCGCTGGCTCGGATGTTCTGACGGGCGGCTCGGGTAAGGATGCTTTCGTATTCGACACGGCTCCTGTGAGCGGTGAAGTAGACCGGGTTACGGATTTTAGCGTCAAGGATGACACGTTCTGGCTGAGCCGGTGGGCCTTCGGTTCCCTGTCCAGCAAGGGCACTCCGGCCAAGAGCTTCTTCAAGGTGGGATCTGCGGCCGCGGACGGAAACGATTTCATCATCTATAACAAGGGAACCGGCCTGCTGTCATATGACGCCGACGGCGCCGGGGCAGGGGAGGCGATTGCTTTTGCTCAACTCAAGTCGGGCTTGGCGCTCACCTACAAGGATTTCCTCGTGATCTGATACGGAAAAGGACCGGTCTGTGACAACGGACCGGCCTTCTTCTTCTCAGCCTATGTGCGGCTGCGGGGCCGTTAGGGGAAACCTTACCGGCCCGTCTTTATAAGGGCCTCAATTCCTTCTATCGGCTCGCCGGTCTCGGCAATGTGCGCCTCGTTGAACTGTTCAAGCGCATTGTCCGCAATCATCAGCAGTTTGGCCGACTTGGCTCCCCTATGGCCTGGGGCGTGCTTGCGGGTGATGATTCCGCGTTCCACGAGCTGCTTCGACAGGAGGTCCATCTGAGACCGGAACGCGCCAGTTAACTCGGCCATTTCGGTAGCGGTCGGTGTCAGTCCTCGGGCGTTCTGCGCGGCTACGATCTGCACGAAAGCTAATTGCCGAAGGCGGAACGCGCCGTTCTCGCCGGGGAACCGGCTCGCCAGGATGGCTTGCAACAGGGCCTCGGCGGGAACCTCCAGGCTCGGGATGATCGGAGATCCGGCCAGTTCATCCTTGGCCTCATCCGCTCCCTTGCCGTCGATCACCTCGACCGCGAAGTCTAACAACCGTCCGATCGTCACGGGAAGCCGCTCGTTGCGCATCTCCGCGATGGCAACCACGCGGTCATAGGTGGCTTCTCCGACGTAGGCCTTGGTCTCTCTCAAATTCGCGGGCAGGAGCGCCTTCTGAGCCTTGCGCCACTTCGCATGATATTTTGTCCGCGTGTTCATCACTTCCGGGCCACTGACTGAAAGAGCAAGGTATTCGGGTGGGGCAGGTCGGACGCGGCCCATAGTCCGCGCTTTGCCTGCTTGGCCGTCAACTCTGCCACGAGATAGGGCATGTAAACAGGCATTGCGTCGTTTGAGAATGAGGCAAATGCGAAACCCTGGGAAACCAGAATGGTCCCAAGGTCGAGGGTCTGTCCTCCGACTCGGGCCATGCAAACGACAATGATTGTCGCCGGCGCCCCGGCGATCTGCGCAACCGGGACACAGGAGGGGGAGGTGTCACGGATCACGGCGGCTAGGTAGGACAAGGACGCCTTGCCGCAATCGACGGTTCCCCCGGCCTGATTTGTGAATGTTGTCCCTCGGATGCAGGCCTGGACCCCGTAGAGGCGCATCCTCTGGCCGTTCTGCTGCCAGGTGTCGCCGGTCTCGAAGGTCACGCTTTCCTTGGGGATGCTGAAGGCCGGTTGTGCCTGGGCCGGAGCTTGCGCGACGGCCGGAGGAGGGGAGGCGAGGGCCAAAGCCCCGAGGAGCAACGCCGCGGGGGTATGGCCCCCGCGCGGGTGGGTTCTGGTCATGATCTCTCTCCGTGCCGGTGATGGGGACGCCTAGCAGTCGTAGCCGTCATTGGTGTTGGTGATGCACGCCACACTAAAGCCGGAGCCCGAAATCAGGTACTTGCAAACACTAGTTCCCGCGCCGTCCTTGGTTCCGGCGGCGTCACAATTGAATCCGGCCTTCACGAAGTTATCCAGCTTGCCGCCCTTGGCGCATCCGAACTGACAGGATTTCAGGATTGAGGACTGCGTAAGGGTCGCACATTCACCCCGATAGCAGACCCGCTGTCCGACCGCCGAGGTCAGGCCGTTTCTTTGCGCGAGTCTCCATTGATCGTTCTGGTAGCTCATCCAGGCCGCGACCTGCGCCTTCGGGTCGTCCAAGAACTGGCCGGGTGTCCCGTCGTAATACCGGCTTAGTGTGTCGCTCGAACCGCCTACGCAGAACTGGAATGCACCATAGCAGGTGGTGCCGTTGATCGTCTTGGACACTGAGCCGAAATTACCTTCGCTACCGCTCACGTTCGCCGCATAGTCTGCGCAATCGGCGGACATTCCAGTGTTCATAAGGCTGAGGGCGGTTTCCCCGGCCTGCGCCACACTGGCAGTCAGCAAGAGAAGAGACCCGACGAGCCGGATGAAAGGATGCCGGATGCTCATTCGGTCGGCCCAACCTTCTGCGTCTCAACTCCCTCGTAGGTATCAACAAAGAGCTTCGAGTAATCCATAGAGAGGGTAGCGGTGCCATTGCCACCGAGATACCCCCGCGACATGCGGGTAAGCTGGCCGTTCTTCTTGAGCGCGAGGATGTACGGGCAGTCGCTTTGCATGTTGCAACCGCCATTCTGAACGCTCAGGATCCATTCGCCCGAGGGCAGGGACATCCTAGCCGTCGATAGGTTTGGATATTCCTTGCGGATGCCCGAAGGTTCAAGCTCATCGTCGGGCCAGATCCCGTCAGGGTCCTTCGACACATTCTTATAGGTCAGGGCTGGTTTGAACTTGTAACCGGTCGGCGCGCTTTGCTGTGCGAACGTCGGGGGGGCACAAGCCACAGTAAGAGCCGCTATCAGGGTAAATTGTGAAAACCGCATGGTTCAGCCCTCTTTGATGAGATTGACGATCCGCCATGCGAGGCGGATCAGACGATAGACGCCATAGGCCAGGGCAAGCGCCGTCAGGCCGGAAACCACAATGGTATACGTCGAGCTGTTACCCATCCATTTGACCGGCCACTTCGGGTCAAACAGGTGGATGATGAAGTCGAGGATATAGAACACAGTGTAGAAGATCGGCCCGATGTACCCCCAGCCGAGTACAAGCAGCAAAGCGATCATGAGAAGGGCTACAACGAGATATCCAAAAAAGCCCATCTGAGGATCAATTGAGTTTGGTGCGTCGTCGTAATACGGCGAGTGCGGATTGTATCGAGAATAGTCGTCGTACTCGGACACCGCCGAAGCTCCTCATGATGCGGACCCGTTCTAGTCCGCCCCGTTGAGGTTGAACCAAAACCGTTTCGTCTGCCCGCCATATGCCAGATCGACATAATAGGGCTTGTCTCTTCCTATCCGCCGCTCAAGCGCATTGGGATCAATACAGGCGTGACCGGACTCGCAGTTGAGTTCCTTAAAGCGAGGATCGTCCTCGACAACAAGAGCCGTGCATTGTTCCCCCTGCTCATCGGTGATCAGGTGGCCCTCGTCGTTCTGCCGAACGCTCACCTTGCCGGGCGCACAAGGCTCATAAGGCTCATAGCCGGGCGCGCTCGCATTGCCCTCTGAACAGACCGGCCACGGCTTTCCCATGGCAAGCTGCTTGAACAGCTGCTGCATGAACGGAACGCAATAGGGAATGCCGGTCCATGACGGCGTAGAGGCTGCCGCGCAAAGCAAGACTTTGCAGCCAAAAGAGGCGTCCTGGGCCACAGCGGGAGACGCCGCAGAACCCAATAAAATCAACGCCATTTGTGCAGGTTTTCTCATAAAAACATTTCCATGTCTCTTCTGCTCATGCTAATAACGCAATAATTATGGGATAGCAAGGAGGCGCGGATGCGCTCGGCTCTCGTAGCCACCCTTCTGATAGCGGCCGGATCGGCTCACGCGACCATGAACGGGACGCCTGAGACGGTGCCAATGTGCGAGCCGGTGGAAGCTGGCCTAGTGCGCAGGCTGGTTGAGGAAGAGGCGAATAAGCAGGGCGTGGATGCGAAACTCGCCCTCGCGATTGTCGAACAGGAATCCGCCGATGGAGCGCGGGTTAATTCAGACAAGAACGCGCGGGGGCCGATGCAGCT
This sequence comes from Microvirga zambiensis WSM3693, assembly GCF_016735695.1. GTDB lineage: Bacteria > Pseudomonadota > Alphaproteobacteria > Rhizobiales > Beijerinckiaceae > Microvirga > Microvirga zambiensis. Next base: position 127,875 of record NZ_JAERQD010000011.1, read on the forward strand.
AATCCCCGGCACGGCTGCCATGTATAAGGTCAAGGACATCTGCGACCCTGCCGAAAACATTCGCGGCGGCGTGGCCTTCCTCAAGGATCTCGCCGCTGAGTTCGGCGGCAACGTCTTCCTGATCCTGTCTGCCTATAACGCCGGTCCTGGGCGCGTGTACGACGCGAAAGGCGTTCCCCCGATTTCCGAGACTGTGCGCTACGTCGCGACGGTCGCCAACTCTTACTACGGTTTCGACAACTCCTTGAAGGGCGGTAGCCGCTCGGGAGCCAGTCGGAAAAGAGCGACGGCTGCACAAGAGCCCGACGCATCACGCACTGACGCCTCCGGTCAAAAGTGGATCGGCGGCTCGGTTCTTTATGTTGACTGAGGACTAAGCCCCAATGAACAAGACCCATAGATACGTGCCAGGCCTGACGACCCTCGGGCTCGTCGCGGCGGTCGCCCTGATCGGCACTTTCGCAAGCATTGACCCGGCCTTTGCGCAACCGGCTGCTGGCGGGGCCTTCCAGCCTATCGAGACAGCCTTTGGTCAAATCCTGTCGTTCCTGACTGGAACCTTTGCGACCACGGCTGCGACCATTGCCGTTGCGGTGGCTGGCTACCTTGCTCTGACATCCCGCATTCCCTGGATGATGTGCTTCTCGATCGTCGTCGCAATCGCCTTCATCTTCGGCTCGGCGCAGATCGTCAGCACCCTTTCGGGCGGCCTCGGGGGCGGCTAGTGGACGACGTAAAGCCCCATCTCGATCATCTTGTTGGCGGCCTCACAAGGCCGCCAATGATGCTTGGCATTCCATACGTCCTTTTCGTCTTGGAGTTCTGCCTTGTCGTCCTGATCTTCATCAACACCAAGAACCTCCTCATGTTCTTGCTGGTGATCCCGGTTCACGCCGTCGCCTACCTGCTGACGGTTCGGGACGCGCGATTTGTAGACATCATTCTCGTTCGCTTCGGGCGCTGCCCGTTCACCCGCAACCGCTCCTTTTGGGGCGGCGACTCCTATACGCCTTAAGTGAGACCCGGCATGAGCCAAGTGAACAAGGCTGTTCGTCCTCTCCTATCCTTCGGGGCAGTTGCTTCTCGCGAGAAGAAAATCGCGGATATGCTGCCGTATCTGCGGCATGTGGATGACCAGACCATCCGCACAAAGGACGGAATGCTCATGTCCTTTGTGAAACTGGACGGCTTTTGCTTCCAGACGGCGGACCAGGCGGCCATCAATCAAAAGCTCGAAGGCCGGAATACTTTCGTCCGCGCCCTGAATGACAGCCGCTTTGCGGTCTATTCTCACATCATCCGGCGGGGAATTCAGGCTTCAATTCCCGGCCAATTCGACAATGATTTCTGCGAACTGCTGGACAAGCGTTACTCTGAAGCAATCCGCGATCAGCGCATGTTTGTGAATGACCTTTACCTGACGGTCATTCGCAAGGGCTTTGATGGCAAGGTCGGCATGGCCGATAAGTTCCTCAAAGGCGTTCGCAAGGTTGCCGGCGTCTCGGCTGCCGAACTGGACAAAGAGGCGCGCAAGGAACTGCAAGAGTTTGTCAGCAACCTAAGAGAGCAGTTTTCCCCTTACGGCGCTCGGGTGCTGTCGCTGGTGGCGCGCAATGGCTCCGTCTATTCGGAGCCCTGCGAGTTTCTGGCCCAACTCCTGAACGGTGGCGTCGAGATCCCCATGCTTCTCCCGCGCATGGGCCTGGACACCTACCTCCCGACGCGCCGGGTCACTTTCGGCAAGCGCGCCTTGGAGATGCGCGGCCTTGTGACCGGCGACAATCGCTATGGCGGTATGATCTCGATCCGCGAATATCCTGCTCTGACCGGGCCGGGGATGCTCGACGGGCTGCTCAAGATCAAAGGCGAGTTCATTGTTTCACAATCGTTCGCCATTCAAGACCGCGCCCCGGTCCTGTCGCAGATCGGCAAGGTCGAGCGCCAAATCGGCGCTTCGGACGAAGGCGGAACCGAGGTCGAGGAGATTATTTCCCTGGCTCGGGATGAACTTGTCTCGGGCAGGGCTGTGTTCGGGGAACATCATCTGACGGTCCTCTGCCTCGGCAACACGATTGCCGATATGGAGCGGTGCGTTCAGGACGTCACCAACGAAATCCAGGAACTCGGGATCACGGTTGTCCGTGAGGATATGAACGCTGAGCCCTGCTTTTGGGCTCAACTACCGGGCAACTTCGCCTATATCGCTCGCCGCGCGCTGATTACGTCACGCAACTTCATGGGCTTTACCTCGCTCCATAACTTCGCCCTAGGCCGCTGCGACGGCAACCATTGGGGTCCGGCAATCTCTCTGCTGCAAACGACCAGCAGCACGCCCTACTATTTCAATTTCCACCGTCGCCAAGTCGGCCACTTTACCGTTGTGGGTCCAACCGGCTCCGGCAAGACCGTGGCGCTCTCCTTCCTCATGGCCCAGGCCATGCGGGTGCAGCCGCAACCCCGTTGCGCCTATTTCGATAAGGACCAAGGCGCGGAAGTCTTCATTCGCGCCATGGGCGGCAGCTATGAGACCTTGGAGCCTGGCACGCCGACTGGCTTCAACCCTCTCCAGCAGGCCGATACCCCGTCGAACCGGGAGTTTGTGAAGAACCTCCTGCGCTTCATGGTCCGTCCTGCCGACAACCGCAACCTCTCGGCCGAACAAGAGAAGATCATCGAGGGGGCCGTCGATCAGATTTTTGAAGTGTCGGCAAAGGAGCGGCGGCTGTCTGATGTGACCATGCTTCTGCGTGGCCGCGAGAGGGCAGGGCACGACGATCTAGCCTCGCGCTTCGAGGTTTGGCTGAACGCGCGGGGCTGGCTGTTTAACAACCCGGTGGACTCGTGGTCGGCCGGCAATGGGATCTTCGGTTTCGATATGACCAAGATCCTCGATGACGACGATCTGCGCACGGCGGCTCTCGGCTACATTTTCCACCGCATCGAAGGTCTCATGGATGGCACGCCCTTGATGCTGTTCATTGACGAAGGCTGGAAGATCCTGCGCGATCAGAAGTTCTCCGGCTTCCTCAACGATAAGCTCAAGACGATCCGTAAGCTCAACGGCTGCGTCGGCTTCGGCACCCAGTCGGCCAAGGATATTGTCTCGGCCGAAATAGCCCATACCCTGCTTGAGCAGACTCCGACCAACCTGTTCTTTCCGAACCCCAAGGCGGATGAGGCAAGCTACCTAGGCGGCTTCAAGCTGTCACAGCGGGAGTTCAAATGGGTCCGTGAGACGGCTCCCGAAGCTCGCCAGTTCCTCATCAAGCATGACTTGGATTCCGTCATTGCGCGCCTCGACCTGTCGCACATGCTCGACCTTGTGAAAGTCCTCTCGGGCAATGCCGATAGCGTGGCCGAGTGCGAGGCGCTTCGGAAGCAGTATGGCGACGATGCTGCGGCGTGGCTTCCCCACTTCTGCGGATGGAAGGTCAGCCTATGAACCGGATTGCTCTCGCCCTCCTGGGCGCGCTCGTCACGACGGGCGCTCTTGCGCAAGTGCCGACCAATGACGCCGCTCGCCTCAAGGAAGAGGACAGGACGGCGCGCTGCATGGTGCGCTCCCGCACCTACAAGGCGAACAGCGTAAAGCCGTCTGAGGGCGTCAAAGAAAGCGTTGCTGCCCCGAAATCCGGTGGCGGGTCAATGAACGCCGGAACCTCCTACGTCATTGGGCCGGGACAAGCCTCGGGCATCGTGAACGGGGTCGATGTCGGGGCGCTGGTTGGCGGCACGCTTGGCGTGATCAATGCGGTGCAGGGCAAGAATTACGCCGCCATGGCGCAGTCGATCGGGGCTCTGGCTGCCGTGATCGAAGCCAACATGCAGGGCCTCAACCAAGGCGAGGCGCAGATCGGCGGCGTGCAGTCCCTCCAGGGCGCTTGGGACCAGAACTCGCAAGCTCGGATCGGAACGGTCGGCGTTTGGGGACAGGCGATCCAGGCCGGTTTGATCCGACTCCAGTATGAGAACGACAAGCTGCTCCGGCAGATCGAAGAGGCCAGCCAGCGTCAAAAAGCTCTGAGCTTCGATCCTTCGACCGTGCGGCTGGTCGATGGTCAAGCCCAACCCCAATAAGCGAAGTGAAGGAGGGTCGTATGCGTTCCATTCGCTCGATTGCTTTTGTGACCGGCCTTCTGGCTATGACCGCTCCTGCGGTCGCACAAGTGCCGGTGATCGACTCCGCCACGCTGTCACAGGCGACGCAGACTGCCTCGAATACGGCGTCGATCATGCAGAGCAATCAACAGATCATGCAGACAGTGCAGGAGACGTTGAAGGCTGTAACCGGAAACCGGCAGACCGCCTCGATTGCGAGCGCGGCCCTCGGGTCGGGCTTCAATATGTCCGGTGCGCCGTCCCTGTCCTCGATCCTTGGCGGCGGACAGATGGCCTGGGGCAACCTGGGCGAGTTCGGACGGGTTGCGGCCGGGATTATCAACGGCCTCAAGCTGGTCAACACCCTGACGGGTCTTAGCGGCTCTAGCTCGACCGGCACGGATAAAGCCTATCAAGGCGCGGTGAACACGGCGACGGCCCTGCAAGGGATGGTCGCCGGAACGCAGTCCGCGGCGTCCTCCCGCACCAATGCGTTTCAGTCGGCCGGAGGCATGATCGGAACCGCGCAGGACATCAAGGGCTCAATCGACCAGAACAGCCAGTTGCAGGTGCAAACGGGCCTGACTGTGAATGAGCTGATCGGCGTCATGAATGCCGCCAATGCCGCCTTGAATGCACAGCAGATGCAGGAGCTAGCCGGGCAAGCTCATGCCGCGAAAGTGCTTTCCTTCGACTCGTCCTCTGTCCGGCTGGTTGCTCCCTAACATGACAAGAATTGTGAAAAGATTGGCCCTCGCCGCTGCTCTCGGTGTGTTCGCCCTCGGGCTCTCTGCCTGCGCGGGTCGCAAGGAACTCACGGCCCCTTGCTCTCTCTCCGGCTCCATCTTTAGCGCAAGCGTCTTCGCTGCCGGCGAGGATTGCGGCCCTCTGAGGCTCCTTAATCAGTAAGGAAAGGGCGGCTCCATGAACAACGTCATTGAAGCACTGTTCAACAAGGTGGACAGCCTCGGGATCTCGGCGGTGCAGGCGATCTACAATCAGCTTGCGACCAACTTGCAGGCTGTCTTTCTCCTGGGGATGGCGATCTACGTTGTGTTCTGGGGCTATGAAATGCTGATCGGGCGCGTCGGGGTCTCGGCTCCGGTGTTCCTGTGGCGCATTGGCCGCATGATGTTGATTTATACCCTCGCGTCCTCCTGGGGTGACTTTCAGGTTCTGATTGCGGAGGTCCTGACGAAAGCTCCTGACGGCTTGGGGAACGCTGTGTGCCAGGCGGTCGGCGGCGGCGGCTCCAACTGCTCCTCCATGTCAGCCGGTTTGAGCAATCTCTGGATTGCCTCGAACAACGCCGCTCAAAAGATCAGTGCGGCGGGTGGTCTAATGGGCTTGGCGATGGCGATCCTGAGCTACATCGTGATCGGTGTCGCGGCGGTGTTCGTGGCGATCGCGGCCTTCCTCGTCATTATGGGCAAGATTGCCCTCTTCGTACTGCTCGGGCTGGCCCCAATCTTTATCGCCCTGTCGCTGTTTCAGATTACCGTTCCGCTGTTCGATGGTTGGATGCGTTCCTGCACCCAATATGCAATTATTCCCCTCGTCGTTTATGGCCTGCTCGGCTTCTATATCGTCCTGTTGAATACGACCGTGAACGACCTGAACGCGGCCGTTGCGGCGGGTGAGCCGACGCTGAAAACCATTGCGCCGTTTCTGCTTATGTGCGTGATCGGGTGGTTCCTCGCCTATCATTGCCTGAGCATTGCACAGGGCATTGCCGGCGGCGCTCGCCTTAGCACCAATGGCCTTGATGGAACCGCCAAGCGTGGCGCGATTGCCGCTGCCCTCCTGGGCGGGGAGGGTGTTCTCCTATCCGGCATCAAGGCAGGCCAAACCTACCGTTACCTGCGGGACCGGAACGCAAACCGGATCGGTCCAAGCCATCTCGAAAAGCAACAAGCTCTGATCACGTCCCAACTGGACAAGAACCGTTCGTAAGCGAGAAAACCTATGTCTGATTTGGCAAGCAATGAAACGCCTGCACCCCTCGTGGATCCCCGCTATTACAGTGAGGGCGTAACTTGGGAAGCGGCAACCTATCAGCGGATTGCGAACTCCCTTCGTGTGTGGCGCGGCGTGGCCCTGGTCCTGGGCCTCGCCCTGCTCGGGGCTCTCGGGTTGCTCGGCCTTCTGCTCCCGCTCAAGACCTTCGATGTTGTTACCCTGATTGTCGATAAGACGACTGGCTTTGTCGAGGTCGCGCGGCCGCTCGAACAGGGCGGAACGATCTCAAAGCAGGAGGCGGTGACGCGCGGCAATATAGTGCGCTTCCTGCGCGCTCGGGAAACCTACGACCCGAAGGGCCTGCGCGACAACTACGAGATGGCGCTTCTGTACTCGACCGGGGCGGCCAGCCGGGATCTCCAGGCGGAGTTTGACAATGCCAACCTCAAGAATTCGATGCGCCGCTATGGGGCGGACACGACGGTTTCGGTCATGGTCAAGTCTGTGATCTTCCTCAATGAGCGCACGGCGGCGGTGCGCTTCCAGACGACCCGGCGCAGCGACCGGGAGAACGTCACTGAGCATTGGGTGGCGAATGTCCGCTTCCGGTACACCTCGGAGCCCATGCGCAACGACTACCGCTTTGACAACCCGCTGGGCTTCCAAGTGACCGAGTACCGTAAGGACCAAGAGACCGTGGAAGTCACGGCGGAGGCCGGAAAGTGAAAAAGCTTCTTTTGTCCCTGGCCGCTCTGGTGGCCTTGTCCTCTGGCGCCTCGGCCGAACTCGTTCCTGCGGCGGTCAAGGCCGATCAGCGCATTCGGACCGTGACCTATCACAAGGACAATGTTGTGTCGCTCGCGGGAACGCTCGGCGTCTCGACCATGATTGTCTTTGGCGAGGATGAACAGATTGCGACGGTCGCCATGGGCGATAGCGTTTCCTGGCAGGCGGTGCCCGACAAGAGCAAGGCGTTCTTGTTCATCAAGCCGCTGGAGCGCGATGCGGTGACGAACATGAACATTGTCACCAACAAGCGGATCTATAACTTCCTGCTCAAAGCTGGCTCGCCCAACAACAAGGATATGACGTTCAAGCTGCGGTTCGATTACCCGGATGAACTCGTGGACGCTCGGATGCTCGAACAGGCCAAGCGCATGGCCGCGATGCCGAACTTCCAGCAACTCAGGCAGAACGCGGCGAATGCCAATCTGGACTATGGGTTCAAGGGCTCCAGCCTGAACGCGCCACAGAACATCTTTGATGATGGCGTGAAGACATATTTCAAGTTTGCAGGCGACGTGCCGGGGATCTTCCTCGTCAATCCGGACGGAACCGAAAGCCTCATCAACCACAGGCGGGAGGGTGAGGTGATCGTGGTCGATAAGGTGGCCGCGCAATGGACCTTGCGCGCCAACAATGAAGCGACCTGCGTTTTCAATCTGCGCGCTCAACCGGCTGAGTCTCCGAAGTCGATTATGACCCCGATCCAGCCCGAAATTCAGATGGTGGGCGAACCCGTCCCGACTCCGGCTGAGGCTCCTGTAATCAAGGCAAAGGGCTGATCCTCGATGTCACGCATTGACTTTGAAACCGAAGAGGCCGGGTCCGGTCTGCCGGTGAAGCATACCGGCCGGGCGAACAGCTTTGCCCTGTTCGTCCTCGTGGCTGCGACCCTCGGCGTTCTGACCTGGATTTGGAGTTCCAGCCAGAAAAGCGTCAACTCTGTGAAAGAGGAGAAGCCGGAAACGTTCAACACGGCGCAAGCGAGGAACGTAAGCTTTGACTTCAAGGAGCCGCCCCCGAAGACGGAAAACCGCTTGGTGATCGAACCGCCTCCGGTCGTGGTGGCTCCTCCGCCCCCTCCGGTGGCCGCGATCCAGCCTGCGCCGGTTCTTGACGATAGCGAGGCGCGGCGGCTGGCCGAAGATGAGAAGCGGCGGCTCGCGGAAGAAGCGCGCCGGGATAAGGCGCTGCGGTCGAGTATGCTGATCTATGACCATGAGACGCGGGGCGAGGGCTCCCTTGCTGGCGGCTCCGAGCGGGGAGGGGTCTTGCGCGTGGATGGGCCTGAGACGGACTCGAACCGGGCCTTCATGGCTCGCGCCTCGTCGCAGGATGTCGAGACGGCGCGCGCGACCAAGAACTACCGCATTGATGCCCTGATCCCGCAAGGAACCATGATCCGGGGCACACTCGAAACAGCCATTCAATCGGACCTGCCCGGTATGGTTCGGGCGATTACCTCTGAGGATGTCTATTCCTTCGACGGACGGCGGGTGCTGATCCCCAAGGGAACCATGCTGACCGGCGAGTACAAGTCTGGCCTCTCGCGCGGCCAAACGCGGGTTCTGGTGGCCTGGACCCGGATGTTGCGCGCCGACGGCGTGTCCGTGTCGCTCGGCTCCTACGGCACAGATGGGCTTGGGCGCTCCGGCCTCGCGGGGGACGTGGACAACCATTATCCTGAGCGGTTCGGCTCTGCGATCCTGCTGAGCGTCGTCGGCGGCGTGAGTTCCTTCGTGGCTGGCCTGAACAGTGAGGGGCAATCAGCTGTTGCCGGGGGCGGCTCCTACATCCAGCAGCAGGCCCAAAACCAAGCGCAACAGACCATCGCCCAAACGATGTCCGACCTTGCTAACCAAGCGCTCAAGGACTCGATCAACATCCCGCCGACGATCCATGTCGATCAAGGAACGCGGATCATGGTCTTCGTGCGCAGAGACCTTGATTTCTCCGGCCTGTACCAAGATCCGGTCAAAGAGGCATTGAATGAACTACATCGTTCGAGAGCCGTCTATAAGTGAGCCGGTGAGCGTGTGGCACACGCTCCCGGTCTTCCTGCGGCAAGCCTGCGAGCCGATTAGACCTTGGCTCGACGATCCCCAAGTGATCGAGATCATGTGCAATCGGCCTGGGGAGGTCTGGATTGAATCCACCCGCCATGCCGATATGCAGCGCCATGAAGTCCCGGCCCTGTCGAGCCTCCAAATCCAGCGCATCGCCCAACAGGTTGCCAGTTACACCAACCAGTCTGTAAATGACGTTACGCCGCTCCTCTCGGCGGCCATGCCGTTCGGGGAACGGTTTCAGGGCGTCTTATCGCCTGCCGCTCCTCACGGCGGCATGTTCTCGATCCGCAAGCAGGTGATCCGCGACCTATCGTTAGAAAACTACCTTGAGATGGGGGCGTTCGATAACGTCAACGTCTCGGGGCCGCGCGAGGTCGATCCTGACGACATAGATGAAGCCGATGAGGCGTTCCTTGAGCTCCTGGGCGATCCTAGCCCAGAAGGGCGAATGAGGGCGATCCGGTTTGCTGTCGAGAACAAATATACTGTTCTCGTCGCAGGCGGCACGTCGTCGGGAAAGACAACCTTCCTCAATGCACTTCTCAAGGTCGTTCCGCTCTCGGAACGCATCTTGAGCCTTGAGGACACCCAAGAGCTAAAGCCGCCGCAACCGAATTGGGGCGCGCTCCTGGCCTCCAAGGGCGATCAGGGGCTTGCCAAGGTGACAGTTCAAGACCTGCTCGAAGCTGCCATGCGCCTGCGGCCGGATCGGCTCTTGCTCGGCGAAATCCGTGGGGCGGACGCCTTCACCTTTCTCCAGGCGGTGAATACCGGACACCCCGGCTCCCTGAGTACGGTTCATGCCAACTCGCCACAGACGGCGGTGATCCGGGTCGCGATGGCCTGTTTGCAAGCCGGTCTCGGCCTGACGAAAGCGGAACTGATGGACATCATTCGCGCCACGGTCCCGGTCGTCGTCCAACTCCGCAAGAGGCCGACGCGCGGCGTGGCGGAAATCTATTTCAACAAGTACCAGAGGGCAGGGCGGTGAATAGGAAACTCAGTCGGTTTGTGAAAATCGGCGCTCTCGCCGTCTGCGCTATCGCCGTGCTGAGCGGGGCGTTCTTCGTGTGGTCGTTCAACTATGCGGCCGCCACGTACCTGCTGAGCCGCCAAACGGCCATGTGGAAGGCTGTCGTCATTGACGCCTCCTGGCGTGCGGCTCTTGACCAGGTGGTTGTCTATTGGGGGCATCCCATGGTCTCGAAACTGGTCACGGTCTCGACGGCCGCCCTCCTTTGTGAAGGCGCCCTGTTGGTGGCAATCGGCGCGCTGATCCACTTCCAGCCCTGGAAGGTGAAGGCGCCCAAGGGTTCAGCGCGCATAGCGACCGAACCCGATTTGAAGAAAGCCGGTCTCCTCGATGGGGTGCCCGGAAAGTCTATCGTCCTCGGCTCTTTCAAGGGCAAGAAGATCCGCTACAGCGGCGATAGCCATATCTACGTGAACGGCCCAACCCGCTCCGGTAAGGGCGTCGGCTTCGTCCTGACCAATGGCCTCGAATGGCATGGCTCCCTGATTGCCCTCGATGTCAAAAAGGAGATGTGGCAGGAGGTCGGGCCTGCGCGCCTCGCAATGGGCCAGGAAGTCTTTCTGTTCAGCCCTGGCTCTGCCGAGTCTCACCGTTGGAATCCGCTCGATACCGTGTCGGACTGGCTGCGCCGGTCCACTGAGATTGAGAATATCGCCAATACCCTGATCCCGTCGCCGGAGAAGGGAGACGCCTTTTGGACAGCGACCGCCCGAAGCATCTTCGCCGGCCTCTTGGGCTACGTTCTCGATAGCAGGCGCATGGAAGGGCGGCGAACGATCCGTTCCGTGATCCGGCTCTTTAGCACCGGCAAGGATCTGGCCGCCGTCATGAAGACGATCTTGAATGAGGAACCCGACCTGCACCCCTATGTGGTGGACAAGTTTCGGCAACACATAAGCCGCGATCCCGAGCAACGGCCCTCGTTCGAGGCCCATATCATGACTGCGATAAACGCCTGGAACGGCGCGCTCATGGCGGCCGCCACAAGCCGGAGCGACTTCGACATTGCGCAATTGCGCCGGAAGCCCTTCACGGTGTTCATCGGCACGCCTGCCGGTGATCTCGGAACGGCGGAAGCCCTCATTCGCTTGTTCATCCAACAGGTTCACGATGTCCTCATGCGTGAGCTGCCGGCGAAGGATGAACATCACAAGCTCCTCATGATGCTCGATGAGTTCTACCAGTTCGGACGCCTGCCCGAGATCGTGGACAAGACGCCGCTCGTCGCTGGCTACGGCTTCAAGATTGCCATTATCGCCCAAAACATCCCACAATTGGATGCACGCTACGGCAAGCCCATCCGTGAAATGCTCCTCGGCAACATGGATGTGAAGCTCAACATTGCCGCGGGCGATAAGGCGACAGCCGACTACGTCTCGGAAGAGTTCGGCCGCCATTACGTTCTGCGGGAAGGGTGGAGTTCTTCGCCGGGAAAGGGGGGCATGGGCCTTCGCTCTAACTCTCGATCTGGCCGGTTCGAGGCGGAACCTCTCATTAGCTCGGACGCGGTTCGGCGCTTCGACAACCGCAAGTCCCTGCTGCTCGTGCGCGGCCAAAACGGCGCGGTTCTCGACAAGCTGCATTTCTTCTTGGATCGGGACTATATCGAGGCTCGCAGGAAAGTGGCGAGCTATGGCGAGGCCCTGAATGTGCCGGTTCTCGAGCCGCTCCAAGAAAGGCCGCTGTTTGAAGAGGCTCCCGAGGCCGTGACCGCTGCGCCGGAACCTGTGAAACCGGCCATTGCTGCCCCAGAGCCTGTTGCCGCAATCGCGGCTCCCGAGCCTGAGGCGATCTTTGTTGAGACAACGGAACCTGCGGCCGCTGGTATCGTGGCGGCCGCCGTTGCCGGCGAGGATGAAGAGGAAGTTTTCAGCCTCGATCTTCCGGCCTTCGGCGGCCTCAAGAAGCTGCTGAATGAAGCGGAAACGGTCGCGAAAACCCATCCAGTCGTCGCACGGCTTAAGAAGGTGGTTGAAGAGGATGCGAGTGCAGGTCTGGTAGAGCCAGGGATCGATCTAAGTGCGTTCATTCGAGCCTGAGAATACCATCCGTCCCTAGAGACTCTGGATGAGACATTAGACAATCCGATAGACTTGGCCCGTGGTAGCATCACGGTACAGATCAATCTTCGTGCCGTTCCAATGGTAGTCGAGATGCCGGCCCTGAATCGGATTGGCAGCACCGTCTGGATAAAATAACCCTACGCACTCGCCACCTGAATAACGGATGCTTGGATAAACGATCCCATCCGAGCCTGTGGCTCTGAGCTGGGTGCCTAATGTTTGGCTTGCCCCATAGTCGTCGGGCAGGAGCAGTTCCACCAGCTTCACGTTTCTGCTCCTGAGATCGTGTAGGTCTGCGTTGATCTCAAGCACAATCTCCCGAAATTGCGAGGTCCACCCAGCGGGTTCATTTGTTCGGGCCATGAACCGGCCGTGATGATGGATTGTCTCGAAGAGTGCGACCTCGAAGGAGTTGCCTGCGTAAAGGACTCCAAACGTCCCATCACTGAATCGACTAGGGCGGTCGGCGCTCACATGTGTGAAAGGGGCCATGAGGTAACTGGCTCCTGGGCCGGCGACACGTCGCTTTTCGGGGACTAGATCGAGATTGCCAATGGTTTCCATCAAGCGTGGATTTGTCTTCTGCTCCGCCGAGATAATCAGGGGCCAGTCGGCTGGGTCGGCAATGTCCTCAAAGAGGTCGATTGGCGGAAAGACGCTTCGTATGATCCGAACTGAGCCACGCCAACGAATTTCAGAGATGGGAATCGAACCGATCTCGATCACCAAGTTCCCCGCTCGGCGTCCAGATAGCGGCGAACGCGCATCAAATCAGTGAGTTCACCGCCGAGCATGATCTCAAAGGCTGATTTGTTCGCAAACGCCGAGTTCGGCCTCTTGATCCAAGCATATCCGCGCTGTGGCTCACGGAAGATGATCCGCAGGGCTTTATGAATGCCCATGAGGTTTGACAACCGCGCCTTGCCATCACGATCAATGCGGCCGACATCGCCAGCCTTCCAACGCCGGTATGTTCTCACCGGTAAGTCGAGCAGGATAGCCGCCTCCTCATCAGTGGTGTCCCACAGGCGAAACAGGTTTAGCGATGCGCGAAACATCGCAGCCGCTTCATCATCGGTAATCGGTGAGGGCTGGAAATCCCTAGGTGCAGTGTCAACGGGCAACAAGCCAGTCATAGCAGCGTCTCCCATTTGGCATCATATAGGCGCTTTAATGCCAAATGGCAATAATCTGTTCCTCATTTCGGCGGAAGTGGGCGGCGGGAGGGGCTACCAGACAACCCAGAAACAGATTCGCATAAGGTAATTTATGGAACCTAGAGTTGAAATTTATCCAGGCTGCAGCTACTGATAAATCAAGGAAGTTGGTGGGATGAGCTCGGCAATTCGGCCTAGCCGACCTCTATTCGGAGGTGTCAGGGTTGGTTAAATGGCCACATTACTCCTGCCACCGTTACGCTCAGTTAGCGTGGCCCTTGGAGACTCTGAGGCTCAAGCACGGCCTGTCGACCTGGGGTGCATACGGGAACGTCTAAGGCCACGCTAACGTGTGTTCACTATGGTTTTTTCGGTGTGGCGACGAAGTAGGCAGATGCCTTCGAGGGCGAGAACTAAGGCGAGAGCTGATAGGTCAGCTCTCGCCTAATCCGTGCTCAAACGAAGCAACTCGGCAATGAGAGATTCGAAATGGCGTTGCACTGGAGTATGCCCTCAGCTCCACAAGGTTTACAATCCCTGAAGATCGTTAATATTTTCAATAATCTAGCTGACAATGATCTCTGGCTGCGCAACCGTCCCGCGCACCTTATAGAAGATCACAATCTCAAGTAGCAATCACAAGGAAGCTTTAAGATAGACGCTTAGCTGATAGACCGGCTTTTGAAACTATGACATACGAGGCGACAATATTCTTGCACCCTCCCTCGTCTGTGCTTGCCTCAACCTCTAAGATTATGCCCAATTATCATCCAAATATCCCCCTAGCTTGCCCGCCTGCTGCTGCCGAGCCTGCTAATGGAACTATCTATAGGGCAGTCAGAGAACTCCCGATTCAGGCGCGTCACTTTGTTTCCGATGTTGAGTCCAATAGAAGAAACGCTGATCCTGAGAATTGTGATTGTTGGGGTTGCTCCGTATGGCCGAGCGAGGCAGCGGCCTCACACGGCAGACAGCTTTTCTCGTTTTTCCGGAAGAAATTTTACATCGTCGCTGGGCAGCTTTCGCCAGCCGATGGCTGCTTGATGGCCACACCTTCAAACGATCAGCCTGAGCACACAACCTTCTGGAAAGCCTTTGAGCGTGACGTTTCAGGGGAGTTCCAGGTTGTCTTTGAGCCAGAGGCCTAAACAGCATGTGGACCGAGGATATGCCCTCCAAGCGCGGCTGGACAAATGATCCGCTGAGGCCAGCGCAAGTTCTATACGAGTTCGATGGACCTCTGATCTTCACTGTCAGATCCGGCTTGGCTGAAATACTGTTCTACAAAGTCGATGAACTCGATGATGCGAATTTATTTCTTGCCACGCAGACGAGCGACCAGATCATCTCAGCATTGAAAGAGGGTCGCCTGTCAGTTCGCGGAGCGCTTCTTCAGTCAAACCACTGGGTTGTTGAGACATCTCCGAACCTAGTAGTCACTCGGTACTGGCCACTAAGCATCCGCGATGTGCCGGAGAGCTTCTTCCCGCTGGAGACGGTTCCGCTATATTCACATTTTGGGCCAGCACCCGATAGCATTGAGCAAGCCGAAGCCTTTTTCTCGATGGGCTTTCATGGCGAGGCCATGACTCATGCAGGAATGATGTTCGGCACTTTCAAGAATTTGATAAACAATGCTTATCTTACAGCGCGTAAGGTACTCAGTCCTGACTTTTTGGCAGGGAGCCGAACTTCGACGTTCGATTTCGAGATGTATGAACCTAGATTTGGAAGCTTGATTATAGCTCTCAAGGAACCGGTCGTTAACTCGGAGAACATTCGTCGACGGGCACAACTCGCTGAAGTCCCAATCGATGCCGTTCAACAACAGATAGAGGCCCAAGCTCAATCGTTCATCAAAGATCTTGGAACAGTTGTGAAGCAGGCTGATGAGGGTGTCATTCGACCCGCCACGGCAGAGAGTCATTTTTATCTGCTAGACAACCTTCAAGGCGTGCTTCCGACCGACGAGAACAAAATCACGAGCGTCGAGTTTTCGGTTCGGAGCGACGGCAAGACGCGCTCGCTGTCTATTAACAAGACTTCTGGGGAGCGCATTCAAACTGCTTACAGAAATCTTGAGAACGCTATCGTTTTCGACGTGGGAACTCTCGACGTAATCAACAGGCCCTCCAAAACCTTCGTGATGATGTCAAAACGAGGGAAGCAAGTTACGTGCGCTATGGAGCCAGAAATATTCAATTGGCTACTTTCGGATGAGCGCTTTAAACCGGGCGCTCGGATTATCGTCAGAGGACGGCGCTCAAGACGAAAATACCGGGACTTTTTACAAGTGAGCGGTAGGCCCCGCATACTTCGTCCGTTAATTGGGCTTGCTGTTGAACAGGATATATTTGAATAAAGCTACACGTTGCCGATTGAAATTTTTCGGGTCGCCCGTGTGACAGGTGCTACGTAGACACAACGGAGCGAAGTTCTCCCGTACCCCCCTCGTGCACGGCTGGGCGGAGAATGGCTCACGGGTCCACTCAAGGCAAGTTGAAACCCGAGGGCAATCCTAGGCAGTGACCACTTGGTTGGATTAAGCGTCGTCGTTGCCCTGTTTCAGTGTTATCCCGTGAACCTCAATGAGGGTTAGAACCTCCCCATCACGAGGCCCGTCCCAGATCATCGCACGCAAGTCGGCAAGGTCCGCCTGAGGTTTAACCGCATCCCGCCTGAGAAATTCGACACCGCTCCGAGCGAGTTGATCGCTTGACGGAACTGCCTGAGGATTAAATGCGGCTTCAACTCGTGCGGCAGTCGCAACTACCTCTCCACTGTTGAGTATACTGTAGAAAAATGGCTTCCATCCAGCATCAATGAGTATTTTCTCGACTTGATCCGGCGCTTCCATGGCATAGAAGAACGAAATATTGATAGCTCCTGCAGCTTCGATTGCCTCAAAGACTATAAGAGGCTTTGTGGGAGCGCCTTTTGGCTCGTCTCCGGTAAGGAATTGGCTCGGGAAGAGAATTGATACAACTGGAACAACGCCGACTGGCGGGGTAGGTCTCCTTCGCCATTTATAAAAAGCTCTATCCGATCCTTCAGGCCGAAGCCCTTGTGCTTCTAGTGCCTTCGCCTGTTGCTCAGTCAGCGCAATTCGACAGATCCCGCTTTGGTGCAGGCTTATCTTCAGGCTTCCCAGTATGCTTCGGGCTCCAAGATAAAAGTCACTTTTGCTGGACCACGCTGCCCAGACCCCCGAATAGCGCCCGTCTCGAAGTCCAGCGGCAAAGCGCATTTTGTCCTTGAGGCTTTTCTCAAGGCGGGCAATGGCGGCCTCAACCTCAACTCTGTTGCTATCCATCCCCACCTCATAAATCTCATTAAGCAATGCGGAAGCACCACCGATACTGACGTGAGCCCTGAGTATCCTCGGCTCAGAGCTGGAGTCCGCTGGTTGATTGCGCTGAGCCCCTTGGACCTGCCCCGAACGCTGGACCACGGCCGAGCGGGCTTTCCGGCCTCACGGCCCCATCGGCTGGCTGGGAGCACCGATGGATTTGATGAACTCGCTCGGGGTCTTATGCCCAATCGAGCTGTGTGGCCTTTCGCCATTGTACTCGTGTCTGAACGCCTCACATTTTAGCCTGGCATTAGCCAGAGACAAGAACCAGTTCTGATCGATGCATTCGGCCCGGACCTTGCCGTTGAACGCCTCCACGAAGCTGTTGTCGGTGGGCTTGCCGGGACGGGAGAAGTCCAGAATAACCCTATGCGGTTTACGATGGGCTTGAAACCGGAGTCTGCTCTGCCGCCCGAAATGAACCGATGAGTTTGCCAAACGACTTATATCTATGGACCGTTCGAATTCGAATATTTGCGAGGTGCGTTGTGGCTAATTTCGTTCCGGTTTCCAACGCGGAAAACGTCCTGTTTATGGTGAAACGGCTGGAAGTCGAAACGGCCACTAGTAAGTCATTCGGGACTGGCTACCACGTTGCAATATTTACAAAGGACCAGTCAGAGGCTCAATTATTCCTTGTGACGAATAAGCATGTCGTCAAGGACGCAAAACACATTCGAGTCCTAATGCACACCGCCAACGGGGCAACTACAGGTCGGCTTCCCGATGGAAAGTATATTTACCTGGAGGTTTTCAACCCGATAGGATCAATTGTAAATCATACCAATCCTGATGTGGACCTCTGTGCAATCAATCTTACTCCATACATGGCTTCCTGGATGTCTCTCAATCCCGGACGAGGCCTGTATTGGAAGCACTTACTAAGAACCCAAATTTGGATCGACGCAGAGATTGCGGAGCACCTGGACGCAATCGAACCTGTAACTATGATTGGTTGCCCGAATGGTCTATGGGACCAAGTGAATGGCTTTCCATTGTTTCGCCGTGGGGTGACTGCTTCACATCCAGCAATTGACTTCCAGGGCAAGTCTCAGTTCGCACTTGATATTGGAGCGTTTGGAGGGTCTTCAGGCTCACCTATTTTGTTGCTCGACCATGGTTTGATGAGGGAGAAAGGCACAAACAATCAGAGAGCTGTCACACGATTTGGACTGCTTGGGACCCTGTGGGGAAGAGCTGTTGTTCAAACCACTGGAGATGTCGAGATAGTCCCGGTCCCGACAACCAGTAAAGCCGTAGTGCGGTTAACTGAGGGGCTCCACCTCGGGTATGCTGTTAAAGCGAGAGAGACCCTAGCACTTCTTGATCAGCTTGAGGCCGCCTTCGAAGGACAATCCGCTTAGCGGAGCTATCGGGGGGCTTGAAGTTGCCTCACCGACAGGGGAGCCGACGGAAGCATCTGCTTTGGTGTATGTTTTCGAGGTCCTCTATACAAGGGATCGTTACCTAGTCGTCCGTGAAGAATCCCGATCTCATTGGGACGATTGGGAGATCCGGCGAGTTGAAGAATTCGACTTTGCAGGATCGTGGGGCGACAACGGTGGATTTCCTGCGTTTTCCGTTGCCGCTCCGACCCAGGATCTGATTCAATCGGGAGCACTCCACCCGGCCGGAGTTGCGCCATGTCGAAGTCGAAAGACGAGCGCCAGAAGGACCTGTTCCGCCCCGCCTTGGACAGCATCATCGACCTGAAGCATCCGCTGGTGCTGCTCGCCCAGCGCATCGATTGGGCGTTCCTCGAACGCCGCCTCGGCGGCGTCTACAGGCCGGGACCGGGCCAGCCGCCCCTGCCGGTGCGATTGATGGCTGGCCTGATGATCCTCAAGCACATGGAGAGCTTGTCCGACGAGGCGCTGTGCGCCCGCTTTCTAGACAGCCCTTACGTGCAGTTCTTCTGCGGCGAGGTCAGCTTCCGCCATGATC
>NZ_JAERQD010000120.1 GCF_016735695.1 Microvirga zambiensis WSM3693
ACCCAGACAACTTCCTGGCCGCCATCAAGCTGGTGTCAGCCCGCATTTGGATCCGCAGTTATGAGTCCACGACCTAGTTCGCCAGCTTCAGGCCTCTGGCGTGCTGGCCGCCGCAATCCGGGCCGACGCTGCCGCCAGGGCCTTGAGTTGCTCCTGGTGCCACTCAGCCCTGGCAAGATAGGCCTGCTTTTCCTGCTTAATCAGGATCCGCGCGGTGATGTCATGATGGATCACGACCGCATACGCGGCACCATCGTGCTTCAGTCGGGACACCCGAAGCTGGAACCATCTCTGCTCATTGGGGGAGTGGCACGGATACTCCAGGACAAAGGTGCGGTCGCCAGCCAGGACCGACCGGATGCCGGTCGCAGCCGCTTTCGCGCAGGGAGCATCGCCTCCCGTCGCACGCGCGAGCACCTCAAGGTAGTTGACGCCGATTTGCGAGCTGTCACGGGCCTGATTGGCGTGACCGAAGTCCTGCCACGCCCGATTGGTGGCGACAATCGTTCCAGACTGGTCAAGAACCGCGATTGGGCAGTGACAGCGTCCAGGACGCGCTGAGCCGACGGGACGGCTGGGATTCCGATCTGCTCTGACCTAGGTGTTTGATCCCAGGGTTTGATGGTGCGATATTATCTCTGGAATGGAGGGACGCGCTATGGGCCAGGTTCTCCATGGGAGCGCCACGACGACTGAGGCGATCCGTCGAGCAATACAACATAGTCAAGCGAGCCTGAGGGCCCTGGCCCAGCGCCATGGCATCAACCCTAAGACCGTCGCCAAATGGAAGAAGCGGGACGCCACCGCAGATCGCCCGACGGGACCGAGAGCACCGCATTCCACGGTGCTCTCGGCCCAGGAAGAGGCAATCGTCGTCGCCTTCCGCAAGCACACCCTGCTGCCGCTGGATGACTGTCTCTACGCCCTGCAAGCCACCATCCCGCACCTGACCCGCTCCTCGCTGCATCGCTGTCTGCAGCGCCATGGCATCAGCCGCTTGCCCGAGGTGACCGGCGACAAGCCCGCCAAGAAGAAGTTCAAGAGCTACCCGATCGGCTATTTCCACATCGACATTGCGGAAGTGCGCACTGAGGAGGGAAGGCTCTATCTGCTGGTTGCGATTGACCGCACCAGCAAGTTTGCCTTTGTGGAGCTGCACGAGAAGGTGACCACCGGCATCGCCGGCGACTTCCTGCGTGCGCTGATCAAGGCCGTGCCTTACAAGGTGTACACGGTCCTGACTGACCATGGCATTCACTTCACCACGCCCAGCAACACCGCTTCGGCAGCCCCGCTGATCAAGAAAGCGATGAAACGAGGCGAGATCTTCCGGGCCCATGCGTTTGAGTATGCCTGTGCCCAGAACGATGTGGACCATCGCCTGACCAAGCCGAGACATCCCTGGACCAATGGTCAGGTTGAGCGGATGAACCGCACCCTCAAGGACGCGACGGTCAAACGCTACTACTACGACAGCCATGACCAACTCCGGCAGCATCTGGCTGACTTCGTGAGCGCCTACAACTTCGCTCGAAGGCTCAAGACCCTAAAGGGCCTCACACCCTACGAGTTCATCTGCAAAACCTGGCTCAAGGAGCCCAAACGCTTCAAACTTGATCCGGTCCATCAAATGCCGGGACTGAACATTCGACAAGTAAATGGTATTGGTCCTACACTGTGGAACCAGATACGCAGTGTGAACTACTGTAGAGCTGCACAGGATCGTTGCCCATTGGGCTGACGCAGGAGGCATCATGCAAGAGTTGGAGATGAGGATCGCCGTTGGTCAATTCAACGAATTAACGGACGAGAAACTTCGCTATGCGGCGCAGATCGGCGTCGCTGGCATCCAGCTCAACACCCCGATCATCCCTGGGGAGACGCACTGGGAGGAGAAAGACCTTTGTGGCCTAGTGGAGCGATGTAGGGAGTATGGCCTTCTCCTCGAAGCCATCGAGAATGTGCCAGTCCATTTCTACCATAAGGCGATGTTGGGCCTGGCAGGCCGTGACGAGCAGATTGAGCACTACCGGACCACGCTCCGCAACATGGGACGGGCCGGCATCCCTATCCTTGGTTTCCACTTCATGCCAAATTCTGTCTGGCGTACAGAACGCCTTGCACCGGGCCGCGGAGGGGCGGGCTGCACCAAGTTCGACATGACCGTTATCGAGGCTAGGTCTACGCCAGACGAGTGGCGCGAATATCTCCCCACGAGCCTTGGTCGGCAGGAGGCCATGCCCCTGTATGGCGAGGGCGATGCCGGCATCACGGCCGAGCACATGTGGGACAACTACATCTATTTCATCAAAGCGGTGTTGCCGGTCGCCGAGGAAGTAGGGGTGAAGATGGCGCTGCACCCCGACGACCCGCCTGTTCCAATGCTCGGCGGCGTGGCGCGCATCTTTGGCTCTCCCGCCGGCTTCAAGCGCGCATGGGAACTCAACCCGACGAGTCCGGCCTGGGGCCTTGACCTTTGCCTAGGCTGCTGCTCAGAAATGTCCGGCGGGGCCAAGAACGTTCGTGAGATGATCGAGTTCTTCGGACCCAAAGGTAAAATCTTCTACGTCCACTTTCGTGACGTTCAGGGTACCGTGCCGAACTTTCAGGAGTGTTTCATCGGCGAAGGGAACTTCGACCCCGCCGAGGCCCTCATTCTCCTCAAGACAAATGGCTTTACCGGTTTCCTACTTGATGACCACGTTCCTCACATGGATGGCGACACTGACTGGAACCATCGGGGCCGCGCGCACGCGATAGGCTACATGCAGGGGCTCATGCAAATGGCATCGCACTTGGCACCGCGCTGAGCGGTGGCGATCACTTTACGACTGCAAAAAAGACGAACGCGCTTGGTTCGCAATGGCGTAGCAGATCTCATCGTAAGCTTTCCAAGGGAGGAAACAGATGGTTACTCGCGGATCATGGACGAGACGAGGCTTCCTTCATGGTGCTGTTGGCACGGTCGCGCTCGGAATGAAAGGCCTCAGTGGCGCCTTCGCAGCTCCCTACGTGCTCCAGAAGGGGTCGAAGCTCACGTTTTGGGGAGGTCTCATCTTTTCCGACAAAGCCAATAAATTGCTCCAGGAGGCCGTGAAGACCTGGGGTGATCAGAACGGGATCACCACGGAAGTTGTGATGATCAACCAGAACGAGACCGTACAGAAAGTGTCGGCAGCAATCGCGTCGAACACCATGCCGGACGCCCTCGATATGAGTCTCGATCTTCTTATGGTGCTGTCGAAACAGGGTGTCTTCCTACTGCTTGACGACGTGTACGATTCGATCGGCAAGGCGCATGGCGGTTGGTTCGCTCCAGTGGCCGCGGCCACCGACACCAGTAAGGTCGCAGGCGGACGCACCGGCATCCCCTTCGGCGTATCGGGCAACCTGCTCCTGCGGCGCACTGATCTCCTCAAGTCAGCAGGCTTCGAGAATCCACCGGCCACCTGGCAGGAACTCGTGCAGCAAGCTGCGGTCGTGACCAAGCCGCCCGTGTTCGGGCTCGGCCTCGCGTTCTCGAACGTGGGCGACGGCAACGTGCAGATTTCCGCCCTGCAATCCTTCGGAGGCCGGATTGCCGACGACACTGGCACCAAAGCGACGATAAAGTCGAACGAGACCCGCGAATACCTACGCTGGGTCAAGGATGCCTGGGACAAGAAGGTCTTCCCACCCGGCAATACAACCTGGGATGGCGCAGGGGACAATCAGGCTTACCTTGCGGGACAGACAGCCTTCATCGCCAATACGGGCTCGGTTGGTATCGCGGCCAAGACCCAGGACCCAGAGCTTTACAAGGACACAGCTTATTCCTCTCTACCCGCAGGGCCGAAGGGAGTGATCTCACCGATCCAGCCGCAGGTTCGCGCAGTATTCAAATCGAGCAAGAACCCGGAAGCGGCAAAGGCGCTTATTGAGCATCTCGCCCAGCCGGCTTTCATGAATGCATATTTCGACGCGGCCATTTACGGGCCTGTGCTACAGGACCAATCCAAGTTCAGGGGGTTTACACAGGACTCGATCCTTTCGGGCCTACTCGACCTCGTCCAGAAGGGGACCGCGCCGGGCTATCCGGACGTCTACAATGCGGCTTATGCCGATATGTGGAACAACTTCGTCGTGCCTAAAATGATTCAGCGCATCGTGATCGACAACTGGGATTTCGAACGCGCCATGGACGAGGCGCAGGCTCAGACCCAGGCCATCTATGACAAGTACAAATAGAAGCAGCGGCACTTGACTTCGGTAGCACTTAGTAGGCGGATGCCAGCACCTTCAAAGCTGCACCGTTCGGCCAACTCCTGAGGATGCAACGAAGTTCCGGATCTGTCCGAATACAGCCGAAAGACCAAAATTATGCGACAGCGGCCATCCCCGACCGTCAAATCACGCCCGTCCGCAGAGGCGCAGCAGCAGCTCTTCGCATACGCTCTCGTCCTACCAGTAGTGTTGCTCCTCGTTGGGCTCGTCGGCTATCCGCTCTTCTACGCGGTCTATGTTTCGTTCACAAACATGGTCGTCGGCGGCGGTGGCGACTGGATCGGACTTGCCAATTACCGGTATCTCGCAGGATCGCCGGTCTTCACCAGCGCAATCTGGAATACCGTTGTTCTTGTTGTCGTCAGCGACGTGTTCAAGCTGGCGATTGGGCTTGGGCTCGCATTACTCGTCAACGAGCGCATCCCAGCTCGCGGCCTCTTCCGATCCCTCCTGATGCTGCCTTGGGCCATGCCCGCCTTCGTCGCTTTCTTGACTTGGCGCGTGCTCTACCAACCCATTGGGGGAGGCATTAATCTGGTACTGACGAGCACAGGACTGTACCCCGGCATCGTCGACTGGCTCGGCCAGCGGTCGACTGCTATGCCGGCTGTCATTGTGGCCTCGGTTTGGCGAGGCTTCCCGTTCTGGTTCGTCAGTATTCTGGCAGGTCTACAGAGTATTCCAGCCGAGCTCTATGATGCCGCACGCGTGGACGGGGCTAATGCTTGGCAGCGGTTTCGCGCCGTCACTTGGCCTGGCATCAGGAGGATCGTGATAATCACGACCCTCTTGTCCTCAATCTGGACTGCAAACTCCTTTGAAAGTGTATGGCTATTGACGCAGGGTGGTCCCTCCGACGCCACCATGGTGTTCCCAGTTCTGGCCTATTTCGGCATGCAAACGCAACGCATCGGAGAGGCTGCGGCCGTGTCCGTGGCCATGCTTCCGGCACTTCTTATCCTCGTCTTCATGACGACGTCGCTCATGCAAGGCGACGGCAATGAGCAGGACTGAGCAATGCGAATTTATTCGGAGCTGCTGGGTCGGCCCTTAATTGCAAGACTCGCGATCGTTGCAGTGATGGCGCTCGTGCTCGCCCTCGTTCTCTTCCCCGTCTACTGGATGGTGATCACGTCTCTTAAGCTTCCGCGCGAGATCTTCCGGGTACCGTCCCTCTGGCCGCAGGTTTTTACCGGAGCAAACTACCGCATTCTCATTGAAGACAAGGACTTTCTCATCGCCATCCGCAACAGTTTCGTCGTGGCCTCTTCGGTAACGCTGATATCGCTCGTGGTCGCATCGCTTGCAGCTTACTCGTTGGTGCGGTTCCGCTACCGTTTTAAAGGGCTCATCGGACGGCTCATTCTATTCGCTTATCTCACGCCCACCTCGCTTCTCTTCATCCCACTGTCGATCCTGATCGCGCGTCTGCAACTCGGGAACACACTTTACGGATTGATATTTGTCTATTTGACCTTCTCTCTTCCAGTGAGCACCTGGATGCTACAGGCATACTTCGCAGCGGTACCGCGTGAACTTGAGGAGCAAGGCATGATTGATGGCCTCAGCCGACTTGGAGCTTTGTTCCGGATCGTGCTCCCGCTCTCGGCGCCAGGCCTCGCCGCTGTCGCGATCTTCACTTTCACCGGAGCCTGGAATGAGCTTCTTCTGGCACTTGTGCTGATCACATCCGAATCGCGCCGAACGGCGCCGCTGGCCCTCAATTATCTCATCACCAGTGATGTTCTGCCGTGGGGGCCGCTGATGGCCGGCGCCGTTCTGTCCTCGATCCCACTAGTGATCCTTTACTTCATGGCACAGCGGTTCATCGTGCACGGGTTGACGGCCGGTTCGGTGAAAGGCTGAACGTCCGAGAAGCGTGCAGGGTCGAATGTGAATAAACTGGAATCGCAAAAATCGTCGTCATCGGGTTGCGCCTGCCGCTCGCTCTGGCCCATTCCTGCGAGAGCGAACCACATAGGGAGCAGCTATAGAATCTGGTGCGATCGTCGGAATTTCTACGGCTCTCATGATGATCAAAGTGGATGACCGATGCCGCAAGTTCTCCCAGGCTGAAGCGCTTGAGCTGAAGAGCAAGGCGAATGCCCTTTCCAAGCAGATCTATAAGAGGCCAGAGCCGAACCGCCTCTGACAGGAACATTCTCCGCTTTCGACCTCCTTTGAATCGTAGTGAGACCGGGGGCTTCGCGATAGGGCTTTTCCCTTTGGATGTGAGATTTCCCCCCTTCTATTGAATCTATTTCTTTGGTGGGCGAAAGAATTTTCGCACCCCTACCATGCTGAGCAACGGGTTGAGCCTCTTCCTTTTGTAATGGGTGGGCCTCAACCAGGTTGGTTAGGTAGATCGTTGTCCGCCCAAGCCGATCCGGGCTTGAGCGAACCAGAAAGCCAGCCTGCTCGAGTTGACGGTAATGGTTCTGGATGGTCCTTGGAGACACCCCGAGATCAGCCGCCAGCCACGAGGTGCATGTCTGCAGTTGCTTTTGCCGGCCGCAGCGGGAGATCAGGTACACGAGGGTCGTAACCGCCCCGGTGCTGAGACTGGGATGAACCAACACATCGATACTGAACCGCCGAACGTACCGACTGAAGGAACAGCGGCGCCGAGACAGGCGTGTTCGACGTGTCACTGCAGGAGTTCGGGGACGCCGCTCCTTGGGCTTAGCTTCCCGCTCCGGAAGCTCGAAGAACGCCGCAACCTGATCTCTCGTCCAGCGCCCTTCATGGATGCCCTCTTCCGCGATTGCTGCTTGCTGGGGACGGGATACCCTCCCCATAGTCTCCAGCAGGTCGAACGCACTAGTCATGGCCAGCCTCATCATAAAACTGACCAATAGAAGCTAAATCTTTGGACTTACTGTCAAATTACTATAGGGCACATAGTAGGTCTGACCCGCGGCCTCAGTAGGTATGACGCGCGACCTCGGTAGGTCTGACCTACTATCTCAGTAGGTCTGAGCCGCACTCCTTCCCAGGAGCGATTCAAACCTACTGCCCGACCCGCCAGATTCGGTAGGTTTGACCCGCACCTGCCGGCCACCGGGCCCGATATGCTCGCCCAGACCTCGGTTCGGAAAGGGTTGATTCGCGATCGGCGCCATCATGAGAGGTTTGAACGGCACTTACGATTGCTGTCTCCGACTCCCGCCAGGCTAGTAGGTTTGACGCGCACTTAGAGTGGCGGGTTGAAATCGCATTTCCTCAACTCCGTATGAATAAGCCCTAGATTCGCTGACCGCGAAGCCTCTTGAACATTCGCCATTCTGGAAACGCGACCCAGACCTACTACACGCGCGATCCAAACCTACTGAATGTGCGGCTCAGACCTACTATGTGCCACGGCAAACCCATCAGGTTAAGCGATTTGGCATTGCCTAGTTTGAACACCTACGTACCTTGACCGGCGAGGAGACGCATTATGTCGAAGGCTTTGAAGCCCATGGCTATCATCCGCGAAAGCCTCCAAGGCGAGCTTTGGGTGGTAGAAGAACCTGGCATTACTAATACGATCTCCTTATGGGATGTGGCTCCTCGTTCCATTCCCTCTCGCGCCTCCGACGATCTGAAGGACGGGAAATACCTGAAGACCTTGGAACGGACATTCACGCTTGCTGGCAAGATATACCAAGTCACCCTCAAGCCAGCCCGCATCAAGGACAAGAACGGCAAAGAAAGCGAGCAGTACCCTGGCGAGCGCGAGCGTCTAGTCGAATGGGTTATCCGCCGTATCGCCGCGATGCGTAACAGGATCAGCCTCAGCGCTAAGGACGAAGTCAATGTCTCGTTCAGCATCAACGAGGTAAAGGCTGAGCTCGCCCGAACCGGTCACACATACAGCTACTACGAGATCGTCGAGGCGCTCACTATCCTTCACCAGTCCACCGTCGAAATCATTCGAATTGATGTCGGGGGTGATGGGGAGATCCATGAACGGGTGATCTCCAGCGCTGCCTTTCCCCAGCTTGCATTCGCCAACAGAGGCAAGGAGCGGGCTAAATCGACGGTCCAGTTCAATTGGCTTGTTTCGCAAGCGATGATGCATCTGGACTTCCGCCAGATGAACTACGAAGCCGTCATGAAGATGCGAGGACCGATCGAGCGTTGGATCTACATGCGCCTCAATCACGATGTGCTATATCATCGCATGAACCCGCATATGCACGTGATATATGCCCAGGAGGTCATTGACGGATCGGCCCTTTCAACCAAGCGTCCGCGTGACGCGATGCGCCGCATCACGGAAGGCATGGAAAACCTTAAAGCTGACGGCGTTATCAAGGAGCTTCAATGCGACGACATCACCGCGGGTAAGCGCAAGGTCGATATCAAGTATACTATCACGGTCTCTGAAACCTTCGTTGACGAAACGTCACGTTCCTTGCGTCGGGCCAATGAAAATATCGCGGATTATCGAGCAGTTGTCGGCAGTGATCCAAATAGTTTCGTCCCTTCCGATCCGTTTAAGAAAGAAAAACTTCGCCGAATCCGCACCAAGCGCTTGGCCGATCAGAATGTCACGCAGCGCCTTCTATAATTATGCACTTAGCTGGAGTTTGGCACTTTCAGGTGGGGAAGCATGCGGCCTCTGTGAGGCGGTTGAGCAGCGCCCGTGGGATTTTCACCTGCTCCCGGTCCTGCCGGGACATTTCAAAACTGGCGCCCCACAGTTTTGCGCGCACAACCGCCAGAGCATCGCTGAAGGTCGGGTGAGATTTCACATACCAAGCGGCGCATCGTGGCTTCCAGCCCTCGTTGAGAACCTCATCCGCCCACACCGTCACCAACGAGAACAGGCCGAGCAACGCTGGCGTGGTGCGGGCGATCGCC
>NZ_JAERQD010000121.1 GCF_016735695.1 Microvirga zambiensis WSM3693
CCTGAACATCCACCATCATACGACAAACCGGATGACGCGCGACGCTCAAAGTCCGCGCGGCTCCTCGGATGCTTACGCCTGTGCGGCCGGATGGCCCTTCGGGGGCGAGGGCCGTGTCTTCTGACGCGACTAGTCGAGCCGCTTGAGCACGCGGGAGAGACCCCATTGGCTGTCGCGGACGCCCTAAGTCCGCTCGACATAGTCACACAGATCAACCAGGCGCCAGGCGCTCACCCCATCGCGCTCCGGCTGGGGTCCGCGCAGGAGGGGCGCCCTGAGCGCGGGCTGCTGGCCGGGAGTGAGGTGTTCCGGGCGACCCGAACGGGAGCGGTCATGCAGGCCGTCAGTGCCTGCGGCATGGAAGCGTTGGATGGCATCGTGCAGGGCCTGGCGCTCCATGCCGGCGAGCCGGGCCGCCTCGGCGCGGGTCAGGCCCTCCAGCGCATTGGCAATGGCCAAGAGCCGCAAGATCGCCCTGGGATCCCTCTCGCGGGCGGCCCGCTGGCGTAAGTCGCACGGTGAGTAGTCCTGGCGGATCCGGAGGGCAGCCATGCTGATCCCCATCAACAGCACCCGGCGATCAGTGAATCACGTCAGGAACTCCATCGCAAACCCGAGTCAGAACTTCAGTGGATGGGTATTACAGTAAGGGTTGAGGCAAAATAGCGTGGCATTCGGCACAAGCGGCTTTAACTATTCCAATGCGCTGGCGTCAACACATCATCGCAGCCTTTCCGCGATGTGCAAGTTCAAGAAGGTTTCGAACACTCGCGATTCTTTCGATAATCGGCCGAGTTTATCCCGTGGCGTTTCAATTTATCGAAGAAAGTTTTGCGAGGGACTCTAAGTGTTTCGATCACTTGTTGCATATCGCCGCGATGTTCCTGCAAGGCTTCGTGAATTACAGTTGCTTCGTAACGGCGCACCTTTTCAGCAAGACTTAGGCCTGGTGCGGTCCCGCATTCTTGAGTCGATACAACCGAGGTTTCCAATGCCGGTTCGAGCCCCAGGGCGACGCGGTCGGCAAAATGAACGAGTTCGCGAACATTGCCGGGCCACTTGTGGCCCATGAGATGGTCGCGCACGGCCGCGGTCATCTCCCGCACCGGCTGGCCGAAGCGTTTCGATGCGCGCTCCAGGAAATGGCCGAAAAGCGCCGGAATGTCTTCGGGGCGCTCGCGAAGCGGCGGGATGCGTAACGTCACTACGTTCAGCCGGAAATAGAGGTCTTCCCGGAAATCTCTGCGGGTCGCTGGATCGCCGAGATCGACCTTCGTCGCGGCGACGACACGAAGGTCGATGCTTCGGGTTTCATTGGTGCCGAGCGGCGTGATCTGCCGGGCTTCGAGCACCCTGAGCAGCTTCACCTGAAGCGGGGGCGGCATAGACTCGATTTCATCGAGGAAGAGCGTCCCACCGTTTGAATGCTCGATCCGCCCGATCCGGCGCCTCTGTGCTCCCGTGAAGGCGCCTGCCTCATGTCCGAAAAGCTCGCTCTCGATGACGCTTTCCGGGAGCGCGCCGCAATTCAACGCGACAAAGGGTTTCGCGTGCCGGTTGCTCCACCGGTGCAGCAGCGCGGCGACCACCTCCTTGCCGGTGCCTGTTTCACCTTCCACGAGGACGTCCACATTGGTATCGGCGATTTGGCGGAGCGTTCTGCGCAACCGCTTCATGGCCGGCGCCTCGCCGATGAGCGGCATATCGCCGGCGGATCGGGCGACCGCGTCCTTTAGACGCCTGTTTTCCAGAACCAGGTGCCGTTTCTCCGAAGCACGATGCAGCGTCTCTAGAAGTCGCTCCGTCGCATATGGCTTCGGGATGAAATCGTAGGCGCCGCCCTTGATGGCCGCGACGGCCAACTCGACATCGCCATGCCCAGTGATGAGGACGACTGGAATATCCGGGTCGATCGCCTTCACCCGCTCGAAGAGCTGGAGTCCGTCCATTCCGGGCATGCGAATGTCGCTCACTACAGGCCCCTCGAAATCCTTATCTATCGTGGCGAGCGCCGTCTCGGCCGAGCGGAAAAGGATCGGAAAGAAGCAGGCAAGCTCCAGCATCTGCTTGGTTGCCCGTAGCAGATCCTCGTCATCGTCCACAAAAATAACTGGTCCTTTTTCCGCACTCATGCCGCACGCCTCAGTTCGACCGTGAAGGAAGCTCCTTTCTCATGGTTCGTATCGAGCCGCAATGAGCCGCCGAGCTCCCGTGCGATCTCTTCTGAAATGACCAGGCCAAGACCGAGGCCTTTTTCCTTACTGGTGGTGAACGGCATGAAAAGGTTCCGGCGGATGTCGGGGGCAAGGCCGGGACCGTTATCCCGGACGGAAATGGCAACCATTTCTTCCTTCGCGGTGAGCGCGATCTCGACCTGGGGCTCCGGTTGGTCCTCTAAGGCGTCGAGCGCATTCTGAAGAAGGTTGACGAGGATCTGCTCCAACCGGATGCGGCTTGCCATCACCATTGGAGACGAGTCGGTCCGCTTTCGTTCGATCATCACCCCGGAATCGCGGATTCGGCCTGACAGGAGCGACAGCGCACCATCAATCGCCTCTTCCGCTGGTAACGGCCATCTCGCTCCGGTCGCGCGGCGGGAGAAGGACCGCAGTGTTTCTGTAATTGACCCGATCCTGCCGGTCATGGCGACGATCGAGCTCAAATTCCCAGCGGTGTCTTGCGACCGGCCGTTCTGAAGAAGGCGCGCGGCACTTTCAGCATAGGTTCGGATCGCTGCCACCGGCTGGTTGATCTCGTGGGCGACCCCGGCCGCGATCTGCCCAAGAATAGACAGCCGGTTCGCCTGAGCGAGTTCATCACGCAGGCGGCGCACCCTCTCCTCAGCGTTCTCGCGCTCGGCGATCTCGTGCGCGAGCGCTTGGTCCGTGCGGCGGAGATCCGCCGTGCGCAGATTGACGCGGTACTCGAGTTCGGTATTTATGCGCGCAAGTGCTTCCTGCCGCTGTCGGATCGCCCGCCGCCGTCGGACAATGACGAAAACGACGAACCCAAGGAGAATCAGGGCAAGCAGTGTCGTTACGCGGCCCGTTATGGCCGCCGAAGAAATCTCAGCGTCAGCAGGAATGAGCAGGGACAGACGCCAGCCCGGAACTGCTTTACCGAGATCCCGCGAAACCGCAACGAAGCCGGCTGATCTGCCCGCAGGACTTGCGGTGACCATGTTGCCGCCACGCTGGGAAAGCGGCACCGGCTTGAAAGTCGCGCCTGATAGCTGCAGATGATCGCGGGTGGTTTCCGTCTCCTCTTCGGAAAGAGGTGAGAGATCGCCAAAACGCCATTGGGGCACGCTCGTCGCAAGGACAGCGCCGCGCTCATCCGTCGTGAAGACCACGAAGCCGCTCTCCCTCCAGCTCGACTCGACCCGGTCGAGCTCCACCTTCACCACGACCACGCCGAGCGGACCCTCCGACCCGTCAACCCGGCTCGCCAGGTATAGGCCCGGGCGCGCGCTGGTCGTGCCGAGCGCATATTGCGTGGCCGTGCCATTTGCCATCGCCTCGGTGAAGTAGTGGCGGTAGCGGTAGTCGTTGCCGACGAAACTGGTCGGCTCGCCGGCGTTGCTCGCAGCAACCGCTATGCCCTCGGTGTTGATGACATAGACCACGGAAGCCGTGGCATCGCGGGCAATGCCGCGAAGCTTGTCGTCGAGCGCGGCTTCCTTGGCAGAGCTCGGACTGCAAAACATCTCCTGAACCGCACCGTCGCGGGCCAGGATCAGCGGAATCAATCTCTGCTTCTCGACGTCCGCTTTCAAACTGTCGGCTACAAGCGGGAGCGCGGCAAGCGCACGGTTGCGTAGGGCATACTCCGCTCCGGCGCCAGCGATCTGGCCCGTTGCAAAGACGACAAAACCGAGGGCCGCACCAAGAAGTGCGAGCAAAACCGCAAGCCAGAGAGATCGACCGGCGGCCGATCTGCCAGGGAACATCAATGGGGCATGCTGCAAGGTGCCCTTGTCGATGCCGTCTTCTGCCACCGCATTCTCCAGACCGGCCATTGGCGAATCTTAGTGCGGGATTCCGCCACGGGGAAGGCAGCCAGTGCGGAAATCCGCACAAGCGTACTGCACAAGGCTTCCGAAATACCTGAGAACCGCGCGATTCGCTCGTTGTTTGGTTTGGCATGGCTCTTGCAGTTGACATCGCAGCCGCGTTCGACCGGAGCGCCGAGACGGGAGAAAACCGGGGAGGGACGAAGAGCCCGCCCCAATCCGGCCAGGGAGAGAAATCCATGTTGACCCCACAAGCCCACAGCGCAAACCTTGTGCCCCGCAAGCGCTTTCATGCCCAGCTTTACGTGCAGGTGCTTGCCGCAATCATCCTCGGCGTCGCACTCGGTCATTTCTATCCGGGAATTGGTGAAAGCCTGAAACCGCTCGGCGATGCCTTCATCAAGCTCGTCAAGATGATCATCGCGCCCGTTATATTTCTGACCGTTACGACCGGCATTGCCGGCATGAACGATCCCCAGAAGGCCGGCCGGGTCGTCGGCAAGGCGATGGTCTACTTCCTCACCTTCTCGACGCTCGCCCTGATCGTCGGCCTCATCGTCGCCAATGTCATTCAGCCGGGCGCCGGCCTCAACATCGATCCGGCCTCGCTCGATGTCCAGGCCGTGAATACTTATGCCGCCAAGGCCCACGAGCGGTCCGTGACGGGCTTCCTGATGAACATCATCCCGGTAACGATTGTCGGCGCCTTTGCGGAAGGCGACATCCTGCAGGTGCTGTTCTTCTCCGTCCTCTTCGGGATTGCGCTGGCGATGGTCGGAGAGACGGGCAAGCCGGTCATTTGCTTCCTCCAGGCGCTCACCGCGCCCATCTTCAAGCTCGTCAGCATCCTGATGAAGGCGGCACCGCTCGGCGCTTTCGGCGCAATGGCCTTCACGATCGGCAAGTATGGCCTCGGCTCGATGATCAACCTCGCGCTGCTGGTCGGGACATTCTATATCACGGCCTTCTTCTTCGTGTTCGGGGTTCTCGGCGCGGTCTGCCGCTACAATGGCTTCTCGATCTTTTCTCTCATCCGCTACCTCAAGGAAGAGCTGCTGCTGGTCCTCGGAACATCGTCTTCGGAGGCCGCGCTGCCCTCGCTCATGGAGAAGATGGAGAAGGCCGGCGCCAAGCGCTCGGTGGTGGGCCTCGTCATCCCGACCGGATATTCCTTCAACCTGGACGGCACCAACATCTACATGACGCTGGCGGCCCTTTTTATCGCCCAAGCGACGAATGCGGATCTGTCAATCAGCGATCAGGTTCTCCTGCTGCTCGTTGCGATGCTTTCCTCGAAGGGTGCGGCAGGTGTCACAGGGGCCGGCTTCATCACGCTGGCCGCTACGCTCTCCGTCGTGCCGAGTGTTCCGGTTGCTGGCATGGCTCTGATCCTTGGCATCGACCGCTTCATGTCCGAATGCCGGGCGCTGACGAACTTGATCGGTAACGCGGTGGCATCGCTTGTGGTTGCCCGCTGGGAAGGCGAACTCGACCAAGCGCAGCTGGGAGCTGCCTTGCGCGGCCATCAGCTTACCGAGACCGAGACCGGCCACCCGCCGATCCCGCACCCGCCGAGTAGGGTCGCGCATCGCAACCTGCAAAATCGCCAGGCTGGTCACAAGCACTGCAGAACCGAACCGCAGGCGCCGAATAGCGCCTCGTGAACCGATGACATCAGAAGCGCGAAATGCAGTGACTGCAAACTCCTGTGCACCCCCTGAACAAACGTACGTCAAAAGCCTGCGCGAACTTGGAGATAACTGAGTGAGACACGTCTCTCCTTCGAAGTTAACCTGCGGCATCTTCGATCATCTGGATGATGGCGGCGGCGACATCGCCCGACAATACGCAGCTCGCCTGACCTTAGCGGAGGCGTGCGATCACCTTTGTTTCTATGCATACCATCTTGGTGAGCACCACTGTACCCCGCATGGGAGAGGTCCATCGCCGAACCTCTCCCTATCGAGTGTTGCACAGCGGACACAGCGACTTCGTGTCGGCCCGTTAGTAATGCTGCTTGTCCTTTCTCATCCGCTGCGTGCGTTTGAAGAGATCTGTATGCTGGACCAATTGAGCGGTGGCAGGCTCGAGCTGGGTATCGGACGCGGCTCTCTCTCGATCGAGCTGGGTTACTTCGGAATTGGGGCGGAGGCGGCGCCAGGCCGCTACGCGGAAGCCAGCGAAATCCTTACTGAGGCGATGAAGGGCGGCACGCTGTCCTATCAAGGCCACCATTTCGAGCTGAACGGCGTTCCTTTGACGCTAGGACCCCATCAGCGTCCACATCCGCCGATATGGATCACCACCAATCAACCCGAGACCGCAGGCTGGGCCGCTGCGAATGGCGCAAATATCGCCTGCGTAGGACCTTCCTCTTCTCTTCGAAGAATTACTGAAGCCTTCCGCGCCAATCGAGAACACAAACCTGACGCGGACCATCAAGCGCCATTTCTTGGATTGCTCCGCATGGTCGTGATTGGGAATTCTGACATACACGCCTACTCGGTCGCAGCACCTGCTTACGAACGATGGCTCAAGAGCTTTAAAGACCTTTGCGACCAAAATGCTATCCCGACTCCCCCAAACCTGCCGCTGACCTTCGATGCAGCAGTCGAGAGTGAATTGTGTGTAGCAGGAACGGCAGCTTCTGTGCGACAAACTCTTCTCAATCAGCTGGAAGTGGCAGGTGCCAACTACCTTCTTCGTCAACTCGCATTTGGGAACCTGCAACTAGATGCTTCTCTACACACCGCAAACGCGATTCAAGCCGAAATCATGGATCGAATTGGCTGACGATGAAATTCGCTATCCGACTTTGGAGATCAAATCGTCGTGGCGACGCTCCTCGACACTCTCCAAGCAGCCTGCGGGGATGACCATGTCACTATAAGGCGGGATTGATGTGGCAGTCGAATGCTCAAGCGCGTGCGACGTGGAAGGGACGGGCAAGGTCGGGAGGGAGGTCAAAGTGCCGAGCGAGCCCGCGGCACTGGCTGCCTGGCTTGGATCGCTGGGATCGAAGCCTGAGCGGATCGGCCTGGAGACGGGACGTTGTCGCAAGCGGCCTGTGATCTCCAAGCGCGAGGAACCCGGCATCTTGGCGTTACGAGCGGAAGGCGCTGCTGCCCACCGGCGAACTTAACTCAGCATCGGCAAACTCGAGCGTGCAGAGCGTGAAACCAGCAAGCTCATTTGGACGCGGCTGCATCAATAACAGTGACTCTTCTACTTGCCCAAACTCTCAGCAACAGCGAGTCGTTTGTCCATTTCAACGACGGAAGGGGAAACCTAACATGGACGTAGATACGAATCGAGAAGTCTCATTGGAAAAGCTCGAAGCGTTGCGCGAGTCAGTAAGTCCTGGCTCACTAAGCTCGCCACCGACTGCTACATCAAACGCCGGCGGAATGGACGCCACCGCCTCGGCGAAGTTGTCTGCGGCCCGCTACAGCATGCGACGAAGTAGACGCAAGAAGCCGCGAAGAGCGCCGCCTACGAGCCATCCGCCGAGTCCCCCGTTGAGGAGATTGACCGACGCAGCGCACGCCGTGCTGGGATGCTGATCGACGTTGAGCAACACGGCGCGATTGTCGATGAGGTCTTCGGCGTGCCCAAGTCGACCACTCTGGCGGCCCCGTCGATGATAATGCGCGAATCCGGCGCTAAGGGCGATGCGATCGTGTTCAACGCGCTGAACAAATGTTCAAACGATCTCGTTCGGCTTACCGATTCATCAATGAGATCGACCGACTCGGCGTTCTTGTGATGGCCGGCGAACTCGAACTTGCTGTGCCTCTTTACAAAGATACTACATGGTACTTACCTTCCCATCGTTCATACGAATGGAGCACCGATGCCCACTATCATTGCGGAACTCGTGAGACTTGCCCTATCACACGGACTGTCTGACAGCAGCCTCGACGAGAGAGTTCACAATGCCGCCTCATCGGCAGCCGCGGCCGCCAACAGCGACGGCCTGCCCGGTCAGATCGCCTTTCTGATCAGCCAGATTGGCGTCGGCGAGACCTGCAAGATCATCGGAGTCCCAATGCCTGATTCCAGCGACATGCCCGAGATCAGTGCTCCGAGAGTTATTTCGGAATGTGGGTGATGACGGATTGAGAAAGGCGACGTATCGAGGCGGGTGTCCAGCCTGCCAGAACCTCTTCAAGAAGAGCGATACGCCATGACCGACACTACCAATGTTTTGCGCCTGCGTCAGCCCGACACGATTGACGATCCCCTGACGGATCTTCTCCGAGCCGGCGCCCGCAAGCTCCTGGCCCAAGCCATCGAGATCGAGGCCGAGGCTTATCTGTCCAGCATGCGCGATCTGAAGCTGCCGGACGGCCGTGAGCGCCTGGTCCGGCACGGCCACGGACCTGAAGGCACTGTTGCGGTAACCTCGGCAGTATAATCCAGAGCGGCCAATCGAGGAGCCGCCCTGTTGTCTTTGTTCAAGCG
>NZ_JAERQD010000122.1 GCF_016735695.1 Microvirga zambiensis WSM3693
GGGTGCCGTCCGGCAGACGTGCCGCAGTGCGGGCCATCGGGGCCTCCTTCGCACGCCCCCACCCCGAGGATCCGCCCGGAACACCCCCTAAGTCAACGGTATTGGGGCTAGCCTATATCCCTCCGGGGCCCTAAGTCCGACGGGCTGCTAGACGACGCTGTCTAGGGTTCGCTCATTAATGCGCCCTCTGCACGCCACTCAATGTCCGGCTCCGTGCTATGTCGGGCTGCCTTGGCCGCCCCGGCTCAAACATTTTCGGCCATGTAGATCTCGAAGGGAATGACACGTTGCACGATGTTGCCGCCTTGGTTGCTGATCGTTGATTGCGCCATCGCCTCGACCAGCGTGTCGGCCAACAATCTCCTCGGATGCGACAGGACAACATTGATCACACCATCAACGATCCCGGCAATGGTCTCAGGTATCAGTTCCCGTCCGATCACCACAAGGTTTCGGGATAAGGCGCTCGGGTCCTCACGCAAGGCTCGGATGACGCCAGTGATGCCGCCACCGGCGACGTAAATGCCAACCAGATCCGGTATCCGCCGCGACAAATCCAGGGTGATTTCATAGGCGTAGCGCGGGTCCTCGAGGGTTGCCACGGACTCGAGCAACTGAAACTCCGGCGCATGTTCGCGGAAGTACGAACGGAAGCGCATTTCGCTGACATCTTGGCTCAGGAAGCGATGGCTCCCCACATAGACGCCGATCTTTCCCGGCGTCCTGCACATGTTGGCGATGAACCAAGCCGCGGTGCCGCCGACCTTCCAGTTGTCCAGCCCTACGTAACCGGCACGGTTCGCCGCCGGGAGGTCGGAAATGAGCGCGAATACAGGCACACCTTCCCCGTGCAGAGTGTCGATCGCCTGCGTCACCTTGGGGTGATCTGCGGCGACGACCGCCACGGCATCGCAGTCCCGCCCAAGCTGGAGGAGGCGTTCCGCGGCGACCTCCGGCGCCAGGTCGTCCCGGAACCTCACCACCGCCCGGCCCCTGATAGTCGTCGAGGCATCCGTCGCCTCCTTCAGGTCCTGCCCGAGCATTTTGTAAAACGAGCGTTGCGGCTGCTGGAGGAGGAAGCCGAGGGTGCGGGTAGGCCGATCCCGCCTAAGGCGGTGACGGATCATCCCGGTGCCATAGAAGCCGATGGCCTCTGCGGCACGTAGCACCTGTTGGGCGGTTGCCTCCCGCACGCGATGGCGGCCGCTCAGGACACGATCGACCGTTGACACGCTGACATTGGCAACCTTGGCCACATCGGCGATGGTAGGGCGGCTCAACTGACCCTCCTTGACAGATTCTTTCATTCTTTCCCAGGGCAGCGATGAAAGTTCTTGAAAGAAAACTGTCAGCTTTCATTGCAAGATTTCTTTCATACTGGTAGGGATTTCAAACCTCGTCAATGAGGGCGCTCAAGGACGCCCACGGCACAGGAGGCAAGACCAATGCCTGACAAGATCCCATAGGCCGCCCTACGATAGGAGCCCCCTGCTCGGGAGCAGGAGAACTCCGGATGGTCCTGCAACCATCTGTCGGCCAGTCTGGACCTAAGTCCTCATACGGTG
The DNA here is from genome assembly GCF_016735695.1 of Microvirga zambiensis WSM3693. Taxonomy (GTDB): domain Bacteria; phylum Pseudomonadota; class Alphaproteobacteria; order Rhizobiales; family Beijerinckiaceae; genus Microvirga; species Microvirga zambiensis. The sequence continues at coordinate 1,566 of NZ_JAERQD010000122.1, forward strand.
AAACAGTACTCCTCGATCCGATCAGGATGCGAGCGAAGGTTTCGTCTCCCGCAATGGGACGAGCCGCTCCTCCCATGACCACAGATGGGCATGAAAGCCCGCCGGAAATGCCATCCGCTTGTCGTGCGGTCCTGCCTCGGCTCACGAGGTGCCGGTGTCGAGGAACCGCGCAGATCGCGAAGAGATGGACCGCGCCGACGCGGGTGTGCCATCGACTGATGAAGGGCGGGGCCAGCGCCCCCGACAGACCCACGCATCGAGGAGGAGCCTACATGAAGATTGCGCTCGATCCCTACATGCGCCGCCCCGTGCCTCTCCTGGAACTGCCGCAGTTCGTCGCAGAACCGGGCTACGAATACATCGAACTGTCCCTGCGAGTGGATTTCCTCGACTGGTGGGTCAACCCCCGCGTTTCTCCCGAGCGTATCCGCGACTCCAAAAAGGCGTTGCGCGACAGCGGTGTGAAACTGGCCTCGCTGCTGCCGATGTACCGCTGGGCAAGCCCGCATCAGGTCGAACGACTGGCGGCCATGCGTTACTGGAAGAACGCGATTCGAATCGCGGTGGAACTCGAGTGTGACACCATGAACTCGGAATTCGGCCGCGGGCCTGCGCCGAGTTCGCCTTTCACCTCTTACAATTGCTGTGCGGGCGGCCATACGGAAATCTGTGAAGCCGCCTTCTGGGACAGCATGGACGAGCTGGTGCCGATCTTCGAGCGAGGAGGGATCCAACTCAACATCGAGCCGCACCCCGAGGATTTCGTCGAGACACTCCAGCCGGCAGTCGACATGATCCGCTCGATCAACGGCCTTGAACGGCATGGTGGAGATCCGAGATCAGGAGGACGCGGTCCCCTACGCCATGCCACTTCGGCCGCCAAATCGCTCATCCGTGCAACAAGGCGGCTAAAAGGCGCTGGGGAGGAGCACCCTGGACAAGCCCTGAGGGGTTTCCATAACTTACATGCTGCGGGATCGGGTCGATGAAGTCGGACCTCGGAACACCCGGCCCGAACCACCCACCAAAACCATGCGCAAGGCGGAAATTTTGCTCAGCATTATTTACGAAATATCTGAGGTCCTGGCCACGCCCGGCCCGCTGGAGATCACGCTTGTCAATGTCGTGAACATCCTCTCCTCAGTTCTGCAAATAGCTCATGGAGCAATCGTCGTCCTAGACGCTAAAGGAGAGCCGCAGATTACTGCAAATGGCGGCAACACCTACCCACCTCAATCAGGCTTTCGCAGCGTCATACCGCAAGCCGTAATCGACCAAATCGTCACTACGGGGACGCCGCTCGTCATACAGGATGTCCGCAAGTCCGAACTGTTTCAAGTTGACCTTCAAACAACTTCGAGCAGCGGCACCATCCCAATTACCTTTGTTGGTGTCGCGGTAAAGGCTGAGCATCATATCGTTGGAACATTGTCGATCAACCGCGTCAGGGACGATGCCGCCAGCTTCTGCTGCGACGAGGACGTACGCTTCCTGACCATGGTCGCCATCCTTGTCGGCCAGACCATCCGCCTCCATCGCATCCAGAGCATGGATGGTCAGCGGCTTATCGAGGAGCAACGGAGGCCGGAGAAAGTGCTCAACGAGGAGAGGACCGGCCCCGCCCGGCATCCGCATGCCAAAGTCGATTGGATTATCGGGGAAAGTCCCGCAGTCAAGCAGGTGCTCGAAACCGTCTCGGTCGTGGCACCGACGAATACCACCGTGCTTCTGCGGGGTGAAAGCGGCACCGGCAAGGAAGTCTTTGCACAGGCCATCCATAAGCTTTCACTGCGGAGCAAGAAGCCTTTCGTCAAATTGAACTGCGCCGCGCTGCCTGAAAGCACGCTGGAATCGGAGCTGTTTGGGCATGAAAAGGGCGCCTTCACCGGAGCTGTCTCGCAGCGCGCCGGCCGTTTCGAACTGGCGCATGGCGGAACCCTGCTACTTGATGAAATCGGCGAGATTTCGCCTGCCTTTCAAGCCAAGCTGTTGCGCGTCTTGCAGGAAGGTGAACTGGAGCGCGTCGGCGGCACCAGGACGCTAAAGGTCGACGTCCGGCTGATATGCGCCACCAACAAGGACCTCGAGACGGCTGTCGTCAATGGGGAGTTCAGGGCCGACCTTTACTACCGCATCAATGTGGTGCCAATTGTCCTGCCTCCGCTCAGAGAGCGACCCGGCGATATTCCACGCCTTGCGAAAGCCTTCCTCGACCGGTTCAACAGGGAGAACCATCGCGAGCTCGCCTTCGCGCCGTCGGCGCTTGAGATGCTCTCGCAATGCGACTTCCCTGGTAACATTCGTGAGCTGGAAAACTGTGTGCGAAGGACGGCGACACTTGCACGTTCAAGCACGATCGCTCCGTCGGATTTCGCCTGCCAGAACAGCCAGTGCCTTTCTTCGCTCCTCTGGAAAGGCGCCGACCGTTCGCATGGCGGCAAGGCCATCGACACGCTCGCCCGGGGCAACATGATGCCGGTTGGATCGCCGCCGCCGGCCAGGCGCATCGGCGCTTCGGAGTGTGATGTGCCGGCCGCCAAGGCCGGCGATCCGAACGGTCCCGCTTGGCCCGCAATGGGCCCGCGTCTGGCGGACCGCGACCGGCTGATCGACGCGATGGAGAAGGCCGGCTGGGTTCAGGCCAAGGCGGCTCGTATTCTCGGCCTCACGCCGCGGCAGGTCGGCTATGCTCTGCGCCGGTATCGCATCGAGGTGAAGAAGTTCTAAACGTCCTGGTGACGTCACACGTCAGGCCGGAGATGCTCCTCTTGGCACTCTATGTGTCTGAGACGCGGCGCCTTTCGCAACCCAATTCGCTTGTCCATTGTCGGAAGCCTGACAAAATGGTGTCGGAGCAAACCGACAGAATCGGACACGAAAAGCCAACATATTGAATTGAATCGTTTTTTGGGGGTGGCATCGCTCTTGCGTTTTGAACTGCGATACTCACCCAGCAATGGAACCGTTCGATGCCCGAACCGATGATTTCGCTCGAGAGCCTGACCAGCACGACATCCTTCGACCAGTTGCTGGCGACCGCGAAATCCGGTGGCTGCGCATCTTCATCCTGCGGCTCATCCGCAAAGCCGAACGACATGGATTCGGCTATCTGGGAGAAGATCAAGGATCACCCCTGCTTTTCAGAGGAAGCGCACCACTATTTCGCCCGCATGCACGTCGCGGTCGCCCCAGCCTGCAACATCCAGTGCAACTATTGCAATCGCAAATATGACTGCGCCAACGAAAGCCGGCCTGGGGTTGTCTCGGAAAAGCTGACGCCCGAGCAGGCGCTGCGCAAGGTAATGGTGGTCGCCAATGAAGTGCCGCAGCTTTCCGTGCTCGGCATCGCCGGACCGGGCGATGCCTGCTACGACTGGAAGAGGACCAAGGCAACCTTCGAACAAGTCGCCAGGGAAATCCCTGACATCAAGCTGTGCGTCTCCACCAATGGGCTCGCGCTGCCGGACCATGTCGCCGAGCTTGCCGACATGAATGTCGATCACGTGACGATCACCATCAACATGGTCGACCCGGGAGTCGGCGCAAGGATCTATCCTTGGATCTTTTACGACCACCGCCGCTACACCGGCATCGAAGCCGCCCGGATCCTGCACGAGCGGCAGATGTTAGGCCTGGAGATGCTGACCGCGCGCGGCATCCTTACCAAGATCAATTCGGTGATGATCCCCGGCGTCAACGACGAGCACCTGATCGAGGTGAATAAATGGGTCAAGGAGCGCGGCGCGTTCCTGCACAACGTCATGCCGCTGATTTCCGACCCAGCACACGGTGCGTATTACGGCCTGACCGGGCAGCGCGGCCCAAATGCGATGGAGCTGAAGGCTCTCCAGGACCGTCTTGAAGGCGGCGCCAAGTTGATGCGCCATTGCCGGCAGTGCCGGGCCGATGCCGTCGGCTTGCTCGGCGCGGATCGCGGTCAGGAGTTCACGCTCGACCAGATTCCCGGCGAGGTCGTCTACGATGCCAGCAAGCGCGAGGCCTATCGGGAGGTGGTCGCGCGCGAGCGTGGCGATCACGTGGCGGCTAAGAGTGCGGCGACCGAGATGGTCAAGGCAGCGGGCTCCGGCAATTCGCTTCTCGTGGCGGTGGCGACTAAGGGCGGCGGCCGCGTCAATGAACACTTTGGCCATTCGAAGGAATTCCAGATTTATGAGGCCTCGCCGGGAGGGATCAGCTTCGTCGGGCATCGCAAGGTCGAGCAGTATTGCCGTGGCGGCTGGGGCGAGGACGCCACCCTCGACGACGTCATCGCTGCGCTCGAAGGCATAGACATCGTGCTGTGCGCCAAGATCGGAGAGTGCCCCAAGGATCAGCTCACGGGAGCCGGAATCCGAGCAACGGACGCTTATGGCTATGACTACATCGAGACCGCAATCAGCGCGCTTTACACCGCCGAGTTCGGGGTCGAACCTCTAGCGGCAATGGCCTGAGCCGTCTCATACCAACCGAAACAGGAGTTGAAGAATGGCCTTCAAGATCATCGCATCCCAATGCACCCAATGCGGGGCCTGCGTATTCGAATGTCCCTCCGGCGCGATCAAGTTCGAGGGCGAGATCTACGTGATCGATCCAGACAAGTGCACCGAATGCAAGGAGGCCTTCGATACGCAGCAATGCGCCTCGGTTTGTCCGGTGCCGAAGACCTGCGTTCCCGACTGACCTCCTATTTGGCTACCGACACGGTTGAGGTCGCCTCCTAAGGAGGCCTTGAACTTCCCTATTGACAACCTGCAGCGGCCAGAAAGGAACGGCCATGGGCCTCAGACGCGAACAGGAGGTTGAAATCCGCAAGCCTCCACAATTCATGCCGGGTGAGCGGGTCCGTGCCACACGCCACATCAGGAATGACGGCACCTATCCTGGCAGGGAGATCGGCGAAAGCCTCGTGCGAAAGGGCGACGACGGTTATGTGCGCGACGTCGGCACCTTTCTCCAGCAGTTCTACATCTATGCGGTCGAATGGGTCGATCGTGGTACCGTCGTCGGCATGCGCGCGGGTGAACTGATGAGCCTCGACAAAGTCGGGTCTCCTTGCAGTGCCCAAACCACGGTTGGTTCTAGTGAAGGAACAGCCAGATGAAGGTCATGATCCGCAGGACCGGCGCCGGCTTGTCGGCGTATGTTCCCAAGAAGGATCTCGAAGAGCCGATCATCAAGGTCGAGAATGAAGATTTGTGGGGCGGGGCCATAACGCTCAGGAACGGCTGGCGGCTCGTCCTGCCCGACCTTCCGCGGGATACGCGTCTGCCGATCACCGTCGAGGCAAGGAAGATTTCCGACGAGGACTGAGGCTGTGGGTTGACAGGATGACAGCGGCAAGAGGAAGCGAGCATGAGCACGATCCTGACCTCGGGCCATCTCTTCATCATGCAAAACAGTGATGCCGAAAAGCGGCTTGACCTGCTGAAGGAAGCGCTCGCCGCCGATGAGATCATCCCCCTATCTCGGCCCGGGGCTCCTGCGGCTCAGCTCCGCGGAACCGCCTGTACCGCACACGCGGGACGCCATCGCCGCGGCACTCAACACGCGGGCGCCAGCCCCGTCCAAGATCCGCACCAATATGGGGTCGGTCGCGCAGTTCATCGAACAGCGCCGGCATCATCGGACGCTTCAAGCTTGGATGGCCGAGCTATTGGCGGCGCCGGCGGCACCGACCGTCCTCCACGCTGGCTCGCAACGTGCCGCGGTCCCTCATCGTCGACAGCTGGTACGATGGCGCCATGCGCGCGGCCCTGGCAGAAACCGGCCGAAGGGACGTCGAGATACAAGGCGTCACGCGGGCGAAGGAAATCGGCGACATTTGGACGAAAACCTACGATTTGTCTGGAAGGGAACTCGAACCCGGATCAGCGGCAAAGACAGAGTTCGCCATACGCGTCACGTCAGTATGAGGCCGGCCGCAAACTTCCTCGTCACCGATTCCGACTATGTCGAAGTCCTGACCAAAACCGCTATTCAGACGCCGATCCCTGGCGTGGTGAAGGAATGGCGCCCCAACCGTGGCCTTTTCTTCGTCGGCTGCCGCTTCGATGATCAGGTGCTGCGCACCTACGCCCAACAGATCATGAAGCGCTCCAAAGGTCCACATTTTGCGGTAATGGATGCGGCAACGCTGACCAAAAACGAACGCCGTTTCCTTGCAGCGAGCGCAATCACGGTCAGTGACATGCCGACGGGCGAAGCTGCGGCTCGGCTTGTCGGATCAGGCTATTCAGTAGATGGTGGCCAAGCTCGTTGAGCGACGGTCGAGCCGATTTCCGATCAGCAGGAGCACGCGATAGGTCCAGGCTCATGAAGCAGCCTTTCTCTGGTCTTGCTTCAGTTTAGATACTGCTGGCGAATTCGCTTTGGAGCTTCCGAGGCGGCTGCCAAGCTTCCAGAGCGGACCACCGGCGCTCTGCA
>NZ_JAERQD010000123.1 GCF_016735695.1 Microvirga zambiensis WSM3693
CTCATCCATGCTCTCTGTTGTGCAGACTTTCGGAAGGATCACCCGGTTTAACCAGTGAAGGTAGACTGTACAATTGGGTGGGTACTAACCTGTTCCATACTGCGTGTTACGCGAAGCCCGGCAGTCAACCTGTGATGATCATCTGCACCGCGATCGCGATCAGGAGCACGCTGACAAACTGCGGGAACCGCTTAGCCGGAATCCGCTCGATGACTCGCTTGCTGGCCCAGGTACCCAGCACCATCGTACCGCCCATCGCGAGCGCCAGCGGCCAGAAGGTCGCCCCGAGATTGATCGTGCTGCCGTAGATGACCGATTTTACGGTGTGCATACCGATGGCCGTAACCGCTTCGCTGGCGATGTAGGCAACAGGCGGCAGGTTCAAGGTCAGGAAGATAGCAGCCCCGAGCGGACCGGCGCTGCCAACTAAACCGGACAAGAGCCCAACAACCGCGCCCCCGCCGGACAAGAGCCCACGGCTCGGGGTGAGGGGCATCGTCAGCACTCATCACCCAATACGCGGTACCGCTACCCGCGGCGACGATCGCGGCCGGAACGGCGGGTACGACCACGGGCGTCGACTTCGACGAAATTCGTGTCGGCGCCAACGTGATCTGGACCCCGGTGAAGGATTTCCTCATCGGCGTCGAGGCGCTCTACATCCAAGTCGATCCGCGCGAGCGGGTTGCGGTTCCGATCACCACGGCCTCCGGCGATCCGACCGGCACCTTCCGGTCGACGGGTTGGGAAGACATGTGGGAAGGCCGGCTGCGCGTCCAGCGCGACTTCTGAGACGCCCCGGCTGTCACATTCATGAGATTGGCGCCGCTCACTGCTTATCGGCCCGCCATTGTCCAGAGCAGTGCAATCGTCCCGCTGTGGTCCAATGCCCTGAACCCGGGCGTCCCAACAAGCTGACGGTCACTTCGGCTCTGGTCCTGTTGCGTTCGGCACTTCCCTGAACTCGCCCACTCGGGTCCAACCTGCCCCTGATCGTGACACGCCTTGGGACGTTGCCGCAGATGGCCATTCTCCACGCCGACGGAATATCGGTGAGTTCTCGTGCATCTCCCAGATCGGCTACAACTACTAGTTCGGCTCCTTCGTGATCGGTCTCGAGACCGACATTCAATGGGCTGACACCGATCAGGACGAAAACGTTGCGCTTATTCCGTTCGGCGGCGGCACCTTCGTGCTCGGCGTGTTCAGAAGCGATCTGTCCGACTGGTTCGGCACCGTTCGTGCCCGCGCCGGTTTCGCCATCAACCCTATCTTGATCTGAGCTACGGGCGGTCTGGCCTACACCGACAACACCATTGGCGGGCAGTCAGTGGCGGTGTCGAATGGGCTCAGTGCATTCTCCAGATCGTTCAGGCGGTAAACTTGAATGGCCTCGACGGCCATACATGCGGCATTACTGCGGTGCGACGGCAGCCCGCATTCATTGGCGGGAGGGCGCGAGAAAGTCCGATAATGGGATGGACCGGCCGTGCTTACCGGCGCACCCTTCAGGAGGGGCGCCCAACACGAGGATCTGAGCCATGCCTAATGCTCCGCTTCAGCCTGTTGCCATCCTCGGGATCGACATCGGCAAGAACAGCTTCCACCTGATAGGTCTGGATGCCCGCGGCGCCATTGTCCTGCGCCAGAAGCTCTCCCGCGGACAGGTTGAGGCACGTCTCGCCAACATGCCGGCGTGTCTGATCGGGATGGAAGCCTGTGTCGGTGCCCATCATCTCAGCCGACAGTTGCTGGCGCTGGGCCACGACGTGAAGCTGATCCCCGTCCAGTTCGTGGTTCCCTTCCGCAAAAGCCACAAGAACGACTTCCGTGATGCCGAGGCGATTGCCGAAGCCGTCCGGCGCCCCACCATGCGCTTCGTGCCGACCAAGTCGGTCGAACAGCTTGATCTGCAAGCCCGGCACCGGGTCCGCTCACGCCTGGTGGGGCAGCGCACGGCCGTGATCAATCAGATCCGCGCCTTCCTGCTCGAGCGCGGGATTGCGGTGCGCCAAAGGCTACGTTCGCTGCGTCAGGCCCTGCCGGATATTCTTGCCCAGCGCACAGACGTGCTCACGCCGCGCATGACGCGCCTGATCGAAGGTCTTTTGCAGGACTGGCATCATCTCGACGACCGCATTGAGGCGGTCACCGAGGAGATCCAAGCTCTCGTGGCCGCGGATGAGGCCTGCCAGCGCCTGATGAGCGTACCAGGTGTGGGGCCGATCATCGCCAGCGCCATGGTGGCCAGCATCGGCAATGGGGCTGCCTTCAGCCGGGGACGTGACCTCGGAGCCTGGCTCGGCTTGGTGCCGCGCCAGAATTCCACTGGAGGCAGAACCGTGCTGGGCCGGCTGACCAAGCGCGGCAACAGCTATCTGCGCTCGCTCCTGGTTCAGGTTGCTCGCGTGCTGCTGCTCTGGCCGGCGAAGCGGCGCCAACACAGTTTCGGGGCATGGCTCAACGCCGCGTCCACACGCCTGCACCACAACGTGCTGGCGGCGGCTTTGGCCAACAAGCTGGCGCGGATTGCCTGGAGCGTGCTGAGCCAGAACCGCACCTATGAACCACGGACAGCGGCTATCATGGGTTGAGGGCAGCATCGCCCCTGCCCTGCATCAGCCGCCTGGAACTCGCCGAGGTCTGCGAGAGGAAGACGAGATGGAGAACGGTCGCGCCGTCGCATCTGGGCTCTGGTGACCCGTTTGGCCATGAAGGGCCGGTCCGTTGATGAGAGCGGATGCGCGCGGATATCCATGATGGCTAGGAGCAATCGCTCCACATGGGCCGGATACATTAGCGCAAGACCAACCTCGCTATCTCGAAAAGCCTCTTGCGACACACGGCCGGTCCATACATCTGGGTCAAAGAGTAACGAACAGCAAACGAAATGAAGGTACACTCACCGCCTCATGAGTAGACCAAAGCATTTCTTCCGAGATGTGCCCGGAGCCGACCTCGCGGACGTCATGTTGCGCGTCATCAAGAGGACCTGAGCAGGATTGAACTGAACGGATGCTCAGGCAGCGCCCTCAACCAACTCACTCCGCCAGAACCGACGATTGAAAGGTGGCGGCGAGGCCTGGCCTCAGCCGATTGTCCGGATTGGCGAACTCCGCTGTCACGTCGGTAGTCGGGGTTGGGTTAGCAGCTGCCGGCGACGAGACGCACCTCGTGCGAATATGCGCCGCCGGTTGGCAGGACAAGCCCACACTGCTGCTGCCCGCCCATCCTCAAGCCTCACCGCAAATTGTCGTGGCATTTCGGATGCTCAAGCGTACGGCACGGGTAAATGCGCGCGGGGTGGCCCTGATCGATACTGAAGCCGCCCCTGCTCTGCTACGCACAGTTCTGTATTTGTGTTTCGTCGAAAATAGCCAAGATTTGTCTAAATCTCATGGGAAGACATACAGCACTTGTTATCAACTTGGAAAAGACCTATATAGTTTTTATCGGATTTTGGCCGGACAATCGGGTCGTTTCGCTTTTGGCATTGCCAGGCGCACGTTCGGACTTTCTTACCATTACATCGACGAACCGAGTTGAGGTCGCGCTTTTGCGCACCTTCTCTCACGTGCATCTACAGCAATTGCGAAAGGCTACCCCCATGATCATGGGCACAGTAAAATTCTACAACGACATGAAGGGCTTCGGTTTCATCCAGCCCAACGATGGCAGCAAGGACGTGTTCGTTCACGCCACCGCCCTCGAGCGTGCTGGCATGCGTGGCCTCACCGAAGGCCAGAAGGTCTCCTTCGACACGGCTGAGGACAGCCGCTCCGGCAAGATTGCCGTCAACAACATCGAAACGGCGTAATCGCTGATGATCGGCTCAGGACATAGGCCTGTGCCGCTCTGTCTTGAAGCCGCTCCCCGTGGGGCGGCTTTTTTGTTTGCGCCCGCAATCACCCGGCAGCGGTTGCCTGCCCTGCCCGACAGCAGTCGGGCTCTAGGAGCAATGAATGTCTCACAAGTATAAAGTTCGTCAGTTGGTCCGCATCACCCATCCGAACTTCTCGGATAAGCGCGCAACGACAAGCGGCATCTACGAGGTGACCCGCCTCATGCCGGCCGATCAGACCGGCGAGGTCTCCTATCGCATCAAATCGTCCGGCTTCGGCGAGCGCGCCGTGCGCGAGAGCGAGATCACGGCACAGGCGTGAACCATTTGACCAGCGCAGACACCTTCTTTCACGGATCGCAGATCTACGATCCCATCGCCCTGCTTCGACAGGGTGATGAGACCGTCTACGTTGCTCGCGTCGGCCGGAAGGCATCGCGACAGTTTATGATCCTCACGCCATCCGGCGAGCCAGCATGGTCACACGAGCCTCTCGGTAGCCTCTCGGATGTGGGTTGGGCTCTTCGGGCGCACGCGTGGCACCTCGTGACGCCCGAGCCGATGGGCGGGAGTGCTCAGCAAGCCAAGACCCTAGCGAGGCTGCTAACGGAGCGAACCTGACAGCAACCAATGTGGAAACAAATGGGCGGATGAGATTCTATCGCGGACAGCAGTTTCGCCTCTAAAATAGCAGGAGGATGCTCACCATGGTTGATCAACCAACCAATCTCGACGCGCATCGCGGCATGGCGGCGCAGAGAGCCACCGACCTGCGCCGCCTGCGCTCCGAGGTCGAAGCCGACCAGGCAGCACTCCACGCAAGACAAGCAGAACTCGAAGACCTGCTCGCGGCCGCACCCGCCGCCGATTGGCCGGAGGCTGTCGAGAAGGCGCGCTATCTGCTGGGTCTGCTTGCGCGGAGCTTGGACGCAGCCGACTTGCGTCGCCGCAAGCTGATCGAGCGGGTGTTGGCGGACTTCGAGCATCTGCTCGACAAGCCGCCGCACGACTGAAACGTTTTCTCAGAACCTGACTGACAACGGAGACAACCCATGGCCAGAGGCGAAAAGCGCGGAAACCGCGAAGCAAAGAAGCCGAAGCAGGAGAAGTCCAAGAACGCGATCCCGGTCTCCCCCTTCGTGAGCCAAGGCAAGGGCAGCGTTCCGCCTAAACCACCTGGCGGAAAGCGGGCATCGTAGCTGGGTCGCAATGGGAGCGAAGTCGACATGCCGTGGGCCGCTTTCTCGGCATGTCTGGTGCTGTCTAAGTTATGGGACAAGAACCAAGGCATTTTTATTTTATGCATCAGTTTTGCAGAAGGCAGTTCATCGAACGTCTTGCTGTGAGATTGATGTTCGCGTCTCGACGCCTTTTTCACTCAGAGGGCGGCTACAAGAACGCAAGTCCGGCCGCAAAGCCAAGCACGGTTCGCACCGCGTGGAGCGAGTTCTGGCGTTCGTTCGTCATACGGGTCTCGGGACCGGCCGCCGCCAGATCGCCGCCATGAACCAGTTGGGCCGGCTCAGCAGCCAATGCAGATGCCCCTTGTCGCTCTTCTCAGCTTTACCTCCCTCGCATGCTCTGCGGCTTCGGCCTTTTTACGGACAGCGGCAGCCATGGCCGCGCTTTCTTCCGCCGTATAGGCCCTTGTTGCCGTTATCTTTGACCCTTCCTTACCTGACTGCTCCTGTGCCTGAGCAACCTGAGTGGCAAGAGCAGGAGCCAATATGAATAGGGCCATCAGAATGCGCATCGGTCGGCTCCGCAGAAGGTTCGAATGTTGGAGCCTAGCACACACTTACCAATCAACAGTGGGTCATTGCGCCCCTGCCAAGTCACTTAAGAGTGACCGCTGCGGTTGCTATTGAGTTGGAACCCATTTTGCAGCCAGCCACCTAGGTCCCCTTTACAACAGTGGCCCTTTCAAAGCACGAGTGGCCCACAACCGGGTTCGCGTTATTTGCCGCCCTGTTCGTCCTTGGGTTACCCTCTACGCTGCTACCGAAGGAAAAGTGCATTTGCGACGGCTCGTTGTCATCTCCAATCGCGTGGCTATTCCTGACGCTACCGGAAAAGCCGCTGCAGGAGGCTTGGCCGTGGCTCTGCACGAGGCCTTTCAAGCTTACCAGGGGCTGTGGTTCGGATGGAGCGGCAAGGTGTCAGCCCACCCGGCGGTCCATCCGAAGATCATCGATAGAGGGCATGTGCAGTATGCCGTCATGGACCTGACGTCGCTCGATCGGCAGGAATACTATAATGGCTTCGCCAACCGGGCGCTCTGGCCCATCATGCACTATCGGATTGGTTTGTCCGAGTTCTCGCGGGCTGATTACGCAGGGTACTCGCGGGTCAATCGGAGTTTCGCCAGTGCACTGGCCGATCTTATTCAGCCTGACGATCTTGTCTGGGTTCATGACTATCACCTCATCCCTCTTGCGAGCGAACTGCGGGCCGTTGGGATCACCAACTCGATCGGGTACTTTCATCACATTCCCTGGCCAGCTCCTGAAGTGTTTGGAGCTCTTCCAGGCAGCACAGAGCTCCTGCGCGTCATCCCGGACTATGATCTTGTGGGTGTGCAGACAGAGCGGGATGCCGACAACCTCAGACGCAGCCTCGTCCAGGAGCTTGGTGCCATCCACCGCAGGGCCGATCTTCTCGACGTCGGAAGCCGCCATGTTCGCATTAAGGGCGCCCCGATCGGCATTGACGTCCATGGGTTTCAGCAAGCCGCCCAACGCTCTGGCTCGAGCCGGCTTCTGAAGCAGACGATTGCTGGACTGGGAACCCGCAAGCTGATCATCGGGGTTGATCGGCTGGATTACTCAAAGGGCATTCCTGAGCGCATGGAGGCGTTCGAACGCTTCCTCGTCAGCCATCCGGATCAGCGGGGACGGGTGACCTATCTGCAGATCGCCCCAACAAGCCGCAGCGAAGTGCCCGAGTATGCAACTCTGAGCCGAGATGTGAACGAGACGCTAGGGCGGATCAACGGCTCGTTGGGTGAGCCAGGCTGGGTGCCGATCCACTATGTAACCAGCACCTATTCTCGCGCAGTCCTTGCACGCCTTTATCGGCTGTCTCGGGTTGGCCTCGTGACCCCTATGCGGGACGGGATGAACCTGGTGGCCAAAGAATACGTGGCCGCGCAGGACCCGCAGGATCCCGGTGTTCTCATTCTGTCGAAATTTGCCGGGGCTGCTGAGGAGCTCACGGAAGCACTCATCGTCAACCCGAACGACAAGGTCGAAGTCGCAGAGGCTATTCAGCAGGCACTGCACATGAGCCGGGAGGAGCGGATGACACGCTGGCAGGCCATGTCAAAAATTCTGTGGAACTCCGATGTGAAACGGTGGGCGGCGGCATTCATCAAGGATCTCGCCAGTCACAAGACAAGCAAAGCCCGCAGCAGAATGGTGCCGGCCCAGAAAGACCGTGATGACCGGTAGTGGTCGCTGATGGGTGTGTGATATTGCAACGCCGTCGATCCGATAGGATGGGTTCAGGTCATTGGCCTACTGAAGGCATAGTCTGCTTAAGTAAGCTGCATGCCGATAAGCCTTCACGGAGCCGGAGCGGGCAAATTCAGTGTCGTTGATGGATGGTTCTGAAAGCGTGCCACATAGGGATCGACGCCACCCTCATGCCCCGGAGAGTGCTGGAAGCTGATCCGTCCTGCCATCAACACAGCGGTTCACGGCCTTCGTGGTTCACCCGATAGCTGCTATGCTTTTGTAAGAACCGTACTGGGGGTAAGCTTGGGCGTAATTGTGACCCCGACAGACGATGGCAAGGCATGGAATCTGACTGATCTGCTCGGCCGCTCGATGGGGCGCATTGCAGCGACATGCGATCAGCAGCTCGCGATCTACCCGGCCGGCCATGCTTTGGAGACCATGGCCGGCACGAGCCATGGGCCTTACATTTCTCTCGATGCGGCCCTGTCTGCGGATTCCGATGAAGCCGGACGCTTATTCCAAGGTGAAGCCGGACACCTATTCCGATTTCATTCCGGACAGTGT
>NZ_JAERQD010000124.1 GCF_016735695.1 Microvirga zambiensis WSM3693
AGGCCGATGCCGGTCTGGAGCGTGCGCTCAGGCCCATGGCCGTGCCGGACCAGGCGCTCGCGGCCATCCGGCAGCTTGAGATCGCGCATGCTGGCCAGATAGGCCTCGGCCTCGCTCTCGATGGCCTGGGCCAGCAGCTTGCGCGCGCCGGCTCGGAGAAGATCCGTCAGCGGATCGTCAATGATATCGGGCTGACGAAGGCGGACAATGTTGGTAGTCTCGTTCATGACGTATCGCTCTCTCGAAGAGGTTCTGGCAGGCTCGACACCCGCCTCGATACGTCGCCTTTCTCAATCCGTCATCACCCACATTCCGGTATAGTTCGATATGGGCTCGTACAGGCCGTCCGCGTCGCCGATCAAGGTGTCGGACAGCCCGCACAGGTCGATCAGCCGGTACCAGTCGGCATTGTTGCGTGCCAGGCGCGACACTTCCAGCCCCAGCACGATCCCTGCATGTCCCATCGCCACTTCGGTCACCAGGTGCTGGAAACCGTCGCGGTCCTGCGACTGCGCGCCGGAGAGTCCCAGGTCGCTATCGATGACATGGACACGTTCGATGGGCTAGTACTACAGCCGGGCCTTGCGTCGGCGCCGCGTGCGCTTACGCCAGTGGCACTCACGAGCGCGCTGCTGATGGCGTCGGCGCCACACCGACCAGCGCTCGACCGCCTCAACCGAAGGCGGTCGCTCCCACACCAAGTGCCAAAGCAGCC
Organism: Microvirga zambiensis WSM3693; assembly: GCF_016735695.1. Taxonomy (GTDB): domain Bacteria; phylum Pseudomonadota; class Alphaproteobacteria; order Rhizobiales; family Beijerinckiaceae; genus Microvirga; species Microvirga zambiensis. The sequence goes on from NZ_JAERQD010000124.1 coordinate 716, forward strand.
GCCGCACTTCCGGCACGGTGAGCGGCAGCAGCCGCACGCCGCGTTTGACCGGGACTTCTCCCCCCGATGGCGTGCTGACGCACGATGGTCAGATACGCATGCGCCAGCATGGATAGGGTGATGTGGCGATGCCAGCCCGTCCACGAGCGCACCTCGTACTCGTCCAACCCGGTCTCGCCCTTGGCTTCCTCAAAGCAGCTCTCGATCGCCCAGCGCATCCCCGCAATCCGCACCAGATCAGCCAGTGATGTCTCCTCTGGCGCCCAGGTGAGATAGAACGTGAACTGATGCGGCCGCCCTTTCTTCCGCCGGATCAGCAGCCCGGACTTCCAGCCTGTCGGCGGGATACCGTAGGGCAGATAGGCCCAGTCATACAGCCGCGGGCCCTTGGCCCCGTCGCCGGCACTCAGCCGTGTCCAGCCTCTTGTGGGCACATCCTCGAGCCAGTCCTCCACCGGCTTGAGCCCGAGCCGCTGGGCCGAGGTCACCGCCAGCACGTAGCCGCGCCCGTGCGCCTCAATCAAACGGCGGGTGTGAGAGTCGGCGCCATAAACACAGTCGCCGACCACCCACCGGCACGGCACCCCGGCCGCAAACGCGCGCTTCAACATCGCCTGGCCGAGCTTCGGCTTAGTGGTGAAGCCGATCTCCTCCGGCACGCCCGCTTCCGTGCGGCGGGCCGCATCGAAAGCCCAGGTGTCCGGCAGGTAGAGCGCCCGGTCGATCAGCGCATGCCCGTGCCGGCTGGCATAGGCGAGAAACACCCCAATCTGAGAATTCTCAATGCGGCCTGCGGTGCCGGAGTACTGGCGTTTGACGCCGACGGACTTGTCGCCCTTCTTCACGAAGCCCGTTTCGTCCAGCACCAGCACGGCGTCCGGATCGCCGAGATGCTCGACCACATAGGCCTGCAGGTCATCGCGCACCGCCTCGGCATCCCAGTGCATGCGGGCGAGGAAGTCCTGCACGCCGTCGGGGCTGACATCGCCGGCGGCTTCCGCCAGGTGCCAGCCGTTCTTACGCTCCAAAGGTGAGAGCAGACCCTGCAAGTAGGCCCGGGCGCGTCGGCGCGGTTCGATGCGGCTGAAACGGGGAGCGATCCGGGTGCAGAGGTCATCCAATTGAGCGGCCCAGAGATGGACCTCGTTTGCATGCGTCATGGCACGATACCTCCGTGTCCAAGACAACGCATAAACCCGACTGTAGTACTAGAGCAGCGCGCCCGGCATTGGATCATGATTCGCTGGGAGAAGTGGTGCTGAAACAAAGCGATAGCGGCAACGCCCTGGTTCCGTCAGAACCGCCATTGCTCTAGACTTGAAGGAAAGGCAAGGCCGAGCGCTTCATCCAGACCCTTCTGCGGGAGTGGGCCTATGCGATCCCGTTCAGTTCATCGGATGCTCGGGCCGCTGACCTGCCGCGGTGGTTGACCTGGTATAATCAGTAGCGCCCGCATGGTAGTCTTGGCCGACGAACACCGGCTCAGGCCCTCGCTGGAACAACCTGATCAGAACTCACATCTAGAGATGGTTTCCGCTTATAGGCCAGGAGCTCTCGGTCACAATGGCCTGTCCCGGTCGACCGGCAGGCTGAAGTGAAAGACCGCGCCCCGAGGCTCGTTGGCGCTCGCCCACAATCGTCCGCCGTGCGCCTCGATGATCGAGCGGCAGATGGCCAGACCCATGCCCATCCCCTCCGCTTTCGTCGTGTAAAACGCCTCGAACATCCGTCCCGCATTCTGTGACTCCAACCCGACGCCGGTGTCCTGCACGGCCACCAGCACTGCGGCTTCCTCGCGCCGGGACCGGATCAGCAGCTCGCGCGGCCGCTCCGTCACATCCTTCATGGCCTCGATACCGTTCAGCACCAGGTTCAACAACACCTGCTGCAGCTGCACGTGATCGCCCATCACGGGCGGTAGATCGGGCGCCTGCTCGGTACGCAGCAGGATCCGATGCTGGCTCACCTCCCCATGGACGAGGGCGACCACATTTTGAATGAGATCATTTAGGTTCACCCGCTTCGCGACGGCGGCTTTCTTCCGGAGGAGTGCGCGTACCCGGCCGATCACCTCGCTGGCCCGGTGTCCGTCCCGCGTGATGCGCTCCAGCGTCTCGCGGGCCTCGTCGAGCTCGGGCGGCTCGTGGGCGAGCCAGCGCAGGGCCGCATTGGCATTAGTGACGATGGCACCCAACGGCTGGTTGACCTCGTGCGCGATCGAGGCGGTTAGCGCGCTCATCGTCGTCACACGGGTGACATGCGCGAGCTCAGCCTGCGCCTTGTGCAGCGCCTCCTCGGCGCGCCTGCGCTCGGTCACATCCATTACCGTGCCAACGTATTCGACGACAGCGCCGGTGTCATCGAATACCGGATGCCCGCTCACGTGCAGGTGCTTGACCGTTCCGTCGGGCAGCACGATCCCGTGCTCGACCGCATACTCGGCCTTCTCGCAGACTGCCGTCCTGACGCGTTCGAGAACTCGGTCGCGATCGTCCGGATGCCAAAAGCAAGCGAGCTCATTCACGTCGGGGGCACGGCTGCGTTGCGGATCCAATCCATAGATCCGGAACATCTCCTCGGACCAGTAAATCACTTGCTCGGTGGCCGGGGTGTAGGCGCAACTGCCGGTGTGACTGAGGCGCTGCGCCTCGGCAAGGTAGTGCTCGCTCCGCCGCAAAGCGGCTTCGGCCCGCTTGCGGTCTTCAATGTCGGTCAGAATGCCATACCATTTGAGGATGGTGCCGTGCTCATCGCGCAGCGGCACGGCACGGTCCAAGAACCAGCGATAGGCCCCGTCCGCCGCCCGGCGGTAACGCGACTCATTTTCGTATGGCTCGCCTACCGCCGCGCACACTCGCCACTTCTCCAAATTGCGCTCCAGGTCGGCCGGATGGACAACGCTTTGCCAGCCGGATCCGGCCGTGTCCTCCTGGGACAAGCCTGAGTATTCGCGCCATCCCCGGCTGGCAAACGCAGCAATAGGCCCGAAGGGCCCCGGCAAAACGATGTACACCATGGCCGGCAGGTTCTCGATCAGATCACGCAGCTCCTGTTCGCTCCGCCGGGCCGCCTCTTGGGCGCACTTGCGCTCAGTAGTGTCTTCGCATGCGACCAGGATGACTTGGCACTTCCTCAACAGCACGGACCGAGCGGTTTCGCGCACCCAGAGCTCCGTGCCGTCCTTGCGTACCTTGCGAACCTCCCAACTCATCGCCTTGTTAGGCTGGGCGAAGCAGCTAGCGATGTTCCTCTGCACGGTCTCCCGGTCCGGCTCGTAGAACACGCTCAGCACTGGAGTGCGGACCAGTTCATCAACTGTATAGCCGAGTTGCTCGGCTCCGAAGGGATTGACGGACAGGATGGTGCCGGCCGCGTCCGCCATGAAGTACATGGTTGGGTTGCACTCGAACACCGCCTTCCATTGCTCCTCGCTCTCGCGCAGCGCCTCCTCCGCCCGCTTGCGCTCAGTGATGTCGTTGTTGGTCTCCAGGATCGCGACGGGACGGCCCCGTGCGTCCCGTCGCATCGACCAGCGGCTCGCCACGATCGCCTGCGTGCCGTCTTTCCTGGTGTGGACGAGCTCCCCGTCCCAACGGCCTGTGCGGAGCAACTCGGCCGTGATCTCTTCGAGCGGCCTGGGGAAGATCGTCTGGGTGAGCTGGTGAGAGACCTGGCCGATAGCTTCTCCTTTGTTCCACCCGTACTGCTCCTCGGCGCCGCGATTCCAGTAGGTGATGACGTCGTTCGGGTCGCGCACGAAGATCGTGTCGTGGGTAAGATCGAGGAGACCCGCCTGCTCGCGCAGCACCGTTTCTCTCGATCGGCTGTGCACGGCGAGGAATGCCGTAACGCCGATCGCCGCAAGGCTGAGAAGGCGGTTTGAAAGAGCGATGCTTGGCGATGCATCGTGCTGCGCCAGCACATAGCTCAGCATCGTCAGCGCCATGCAGCCCACCGCCACGAGCACAACACCGCGCGCCTGAAGAACCTTGGCCGTGAGCAGCACGACGCCCACGTACAGTACGGCGACGGCGATCTCCGCAGGGGTCATCGTATCGAGAATGAAGATCCCGATAGCGGTGACAGCGCTAACAGCTCGAAGTACACGCGACGAGACGATTGGCGACGTCGCCTGATCTTGCCCTTGGGTCTGCCCTGCCTGCATGTTGCAACCTCACCAGGGACATGCCGGTGGTCCCAGTTCCGGAGCGACGGAGCATAAACCGCCGGCTCCGACCGCCAGTTGCCCGATTTGCAGCGCCGTTAGTTTGGCTCGATCGACCTCGCAGGTAAAGCGGCAGCAGCGAAGCGCAGCAACATGGCGCTGGCCGATTTGTTCTGGCAATTGCTTTGGCTGCTCCTTCCAAGTGCCTGTGCAAAAGGGGCTGCGCCAGGACGAGGAACCGATCCAGTGCCACGCCCTAAGTTCGCTTGATATGCGGGAGGAGGGTTTGAGTATCCGAAATATCTCGGAGATGATCAACTTGACCTTGGTTTCGGACGAAAGATCTAGCCGCAATACCGTTGACTTAAGCTGCCGATGGGGTGTGAAGTGACGAGGGGGGTAGCTTGCGGAGGGTTCAGTCATGACCCGACCTCCAGCGCGCCTGCCGGACAGCCCACGGATCAGCGATCTCGTCACACTCGGGGTGCTGACGACGACCGTTCCGGCGGCCTTGATTGACGCTGTGCTGGTCGCGACGCAGCGACAGAGCCAGCGGCATCGACAGCTGCCAGCGCCGTTGGTGGTGTACTATGTGATGGCGCTGGCCTTGTATGCACAGGCCTCCTACGGCGAGGTGTTGCGATGCCTGCTGGAGGGGGTGCGGTGGCTCCGCCTGGGCGGGCTCGACGCGCTGGGGGCGACCAAGTCGGCCATCACCCGTGCGCGGATCCGGCTGGGGGTCACGCCCGTGCGGGAGTTGTTCCAGCGGGTGGCCCATCCCATTGCGGACCCCGGCACGCCCGGAGCGTGGTACCGTGGTCGCCGGTTGGTCAGTGTGGATGGCACGACCATTGATCTTCCGGATACGCCGGAACTGGAGGCCCAGTTCGGCCGCCCTGCCGCCTCGCGGGGCGCCAGCAGCTTCCCGAAGCTGCGCCTGGTGGGGCTGATTGAAACCGGCACCCATGCCATGTTCGCCGTGGCGGTTGGCCGCTACGACACCAGCGAGGTCCGCTTGACGCCGCGCGTGTTGCAGCACTTGCAGCCGAACATGCTGTGTCTGGCTGATCGGGCCTTCGTCGGCTTTGAGCTGTGGCGCTTGGCGGTAGCGACGGGCGCCGACTTGCTCTGGCGGGTGCGCCTCAACCACAAACTGCCCTGCCACCAGCGCCTTCCCGATGGCTCGTATCTGAGGGCTTTACGCCTCGCCCAAGCAGCGTCGACACAATGAGGGTGGACAGGTCGTGCGCGTCATCGACTATCGCCTGGAAGGCATCGCGGACGCGGAGCCCCTCTATCGGCTGGTCACCACGCTCCTCGACCCGGCCGTCGCGCCAGCGACGGAGTTGGCAGCGCTGTATCATGAACGGTGGGAGTGCGAGGGGACCTTCGCCGAATTCAAGGTGAGCCTGCCCGGGCAGCGCCTGATGCTGCGCAGTCGCCGGGCGGATCTGGCCGAACAAGAACTCTATGGCTTTCTGCTCGTCCATCTGGCGTTGCGGCAGCTGATCCATGCTGCCAGCCGAAAGGCCGGGTGCGACCCGGACACGTTGTCCTTCCTCCACACGGTGCGGATTGTCCGGCGGCATCTCCCGTTTTATGCCGCGTTTTCCCCCTCAGCGACAGCATCAGATGCATGAGATGATCCTGATCGAGATCATCGACACACCGGCCGAGCCCAGTCGAGGTCGCCACAATCCACGTGTGGTGAAACGCAAGATGAGCAACTTCCCGACCAAGGCGCGGGCTGGGCCGCCCCTGACCGCGCCGATCGTCCGCTCCAGCGCGCTTATCCGGATTGTCGCGCCAATGGTGGAGGACACGGTGCTCCTGTCAACGGCTCTCCCGCAGACTGCTTCCAGACCACCAGGCCAAGCCTGCGGCCGCCCTTCATGGCATCAGCACGTTCGCGACTGGAATGTCAGTCGACTGACACGCACGGCGTACTGCCAATCCCATGATCTGGAGGTGTACCGCTTCAACCAGTGGGTCGCCCGGCTGCGCCGGCGTTTGGTACTATAGCTTAAGTCAACGGTATTGGGGCTAGGTGCGCCGGCATGATTCCGGCTTCCACGACCGGCGCCAGGCGCTCGGGAACAGTACTGGCATCGGCCAACTGGCCGATGATGATGAAGGTAACGGCGGCTTCAGTGATCGCCGGCTGATTCCAGGCGATCGGGCGGAGATGAGCCTTGGCTTCAGCCGAGCGTACGGCGATGAAGCGCCAGTTCTGCAAATGGAAAGATGTCGGCGCGGTCGTGCCGATGCGCACCAACTCGCGGATTTGGTCGTCGCTCAGGCTAGCGGCAGGGTCATAGTACTTGGCTGTGCTGCGGCTCAGGATATTTTCGATGACGGCGTTGGTCATAGTGACGGCGTTAGTCATAGTGCTCCCGTTGGTCACAATAATTCCTATGGGTAAGATGATAGATTGGAGGTGCAAGCGTGCCTTCGCTCTCTTTGCGCAAAGCTTTCAATTACCCACAAGCCTCATGCCGAGGGAGGCGCCGAGTTCGATGTCGGTGAGGCGCGAGAGGCCGCGCCATAGGACCATGTTGCCGGGCGGCGGATCTTTGGCGCGCGCGAGATAGCCACCAAGCCGGGCGATCTTGGTCAGATAGTGGGACAGCGTTGGCGCCGGTGACGACGCCTTGTCCTTGGCCAGCTGATCGAGCAGGCGGATCTCGAGCGGGGTGAAGACCAGGCGTGGGGATGCCGTGGGTGCCGTTCGATTGAGCATCGTCAGCCAGAACACCCGCCATGCCAGGATGCAGAACAGCGCCAGCAGATTGACCAGCCGCTCGGCCGACCGGAGTTTCGCCTCCTCAGCGCGGCAGCCCGATTTCAGGATTTTATGGAACAGCTCGATAGTCTGAATGCAAATGACAAAAGCGGGTAGCTTCGCCATTTGAGCTGG
>NZ_JAERQD010000125.1 GCF_016735695.1 Microvirga zambiensis WSM3693
GCAACCGCCACCAACTTAACCTGAGCTGTCCGAAGCTGCTCAGGCAGAATTTGTCATTTGTGATTAAACCATCTCGATCTTCCAGCGCAGAGCGTACCAGCCGATCTTCTCGACCGCCTCACCGACGCACGTGATGGGCAGATCGGTAATGAGGCGCCAGTGGATCGGCTGGCGGTTCTCGGGCGTCCCTCGCTCATCAGCACAGATCACGGTGAGTTCGAGAGCGGGATAGCGCTTCTGCTTGGCGAGGGGCGGCAACACATGAAGGCGCTGGTACTTGATGGTAAGGTGGGCCTGGCTGCTCTTGCCCTTATCGTCCCGCACCGCGATCCGGTGCTCGCCTTGACCTGGCACCTCGTCCATGGCTGCGATGATCGTCCGGGTGCCGTCATCCGCCCGCCGGTCGACGCTGCTGCGCACGAGAAAGTGTGTGCCGAGTTCGTGCGCCGTGACGAACAGCTCATAGATGTCGCCCTCGCGATCGCCGATGTGGATGCACCGCGCCGGATCGGCAGCAAGTACGGATGCCTGGCGCATGTTCTCGGGCCAACGGAGGCTCTCTTTCTGCTCGATCGGCACCCGGGTCGGGTTGATATGCCGCTTGAGGGTGCTCGTGCCCTTGAAGCTGGCGCGGGTCCAGAACTTGATCGCGCACAGTCCCAGCGGCAACCCGTCCGGCGTGACGCCAAGGCTTGAGTGCATCAGAAGCCCGCAGACGGTATAGAACTGGCGGCGATCGTAACTGGTGTTGCGGCAGGGATATTGCCCGGTCAGGCCGATCGGCTCGGGCCGGACCCGGTGATAGACGAACTCAGTGGTGTCGTGGAGGATGAGGATCGGCCCCTCAGTCGCGGCCACGCGGCTGGCGGTTGCCGCGAAGTGGCCGGCCAGGATCTCAGCCTCGCTGACGCGATCGTTGTCGAAGAAGCGATACGCGGCTTTGGTGGCGGCCCAGTCCTGGCAGGCCAGCGGCAGGCTTGCTCCCATTGCCCCGCCAAGCTGCTCCAGGAGCCGCCGCAACCGCTGGCCCAGCCGTGCATCGGCAAAGGTCGACCCGGCGAGTTCCTCATCGAGCCACGAGGTACCTTCGAGCATCGGATCCATGGCACCCCTCCTTCCGAACGGGTGCCCGACAAGGAATCACGCCCGAGCCATGTCGTGCAAGCTGAAGCGGCGCTCGCTCCGGAGATGTGGGTAATTGAAAGTAATCTGCCCCGCTTACGCGTGACAATTGATGGAAACATGTATTGCTCCTCTGAGAGTCGCCAGCGAGAAACGTCTCGCTGTTAAAGTAGGTTCGGCGAACTGAACTAGGTACAACCAACAATCGGGTACCCTATTTGTGCGAATATCATTCTGCCTCACACAGACCGGGCGGGCCTCAACCCGCGCCAAAACAGTTGCCGATCCGTTCTACCTTATCGTGTCAGCAGGAACAGCTTTTGTTCCGACCCCTGAAACGGCCGAAGCCGGCTTGCTCGCCTTCGTGACGGCCTGCGCATCGCGATCGGCCGGGCGCGCCCCTGGCGTCACAGTCAGGGCATAGGCCGGGCGGGACAGCCATTTGCCCAACGCTGCCTTGACCGTCGCGGGCGTGGCCGCGGCGTACGCATCGAGATCTTGGGCATAGTGATCAGGATCGTTTAAATAGAGCAGCCCTTCGGCCAGCGTTCCTGCCTTGCTGCTGACGGATTCGAGCGACTTGATCGTGTCGGCGGCATTCTGGATCGCAACACGATCAACTTCACCAGCAGTCGGGCCTTCAGCAATCAGATCGGCGATGATCGCGTCGAGACGTCTCGCAACCACCGCTGGATCGACGCCAGGCTTGACGTCGGCGCTCACCTCGAACAGGCTCACTTGAGCAAACGTCTGCAAGCCGGCCGAAACGCTGACCGCGAGCTTCTCGTCGCGCACCAGCGTGTTGTCGAGCCTGGAGCTGGCAAGGCCACTGAGCACCGATGCGCCGATCGCAAGCGGCACCGCATCAGAGTCGTTGAGCCCCGGCACCACCCAAGTGCGGTAGAGCCGCGTCATCGCCACCCGATCCTGCAGCGTCTCGTCCTTGCGCGCGGGTAAGGTTGGGATGGCGACTGCGATCGGGCTGCTGTCGGGTCCGCGCTTGATGGACCCGAAATATCTCTCGACCAGCGGCTTTGCGGTCGCAAGGTCGATATCGCCGGCAAGGGCAAGGATCGCATTGTTGGGCCCATAGTGCTGGCGGAACCAGCCATGCACGTCGTCCAGGCTGGCGGCATCGAGATCGGCCATCGACCCGATCGGCGGATGACCGTAGGGATGATCGGCCGGGAACAGGGCTGCGGCTTGGGCATATTGGACGAGGCCGTATGGCTAATTGTCGCGCTGGCGCTTTACATTCTGGACGACGCCGCGCTGGTTATCGAGCTTGGCCTGCGTGATCGCGCCAAGAAGGTGTCCCATCCGGTCGGACTCGAGATAGAGCGTCATTTCGAGCGCGCCGGTTGGGACTGTCTCATAGTAGTTGGTGTAGTCGTACGAGAACGTGCCGTACCAGATCATGCTGTTCATGTTAGTAGCGCCGACCTGCGGCATCCGCTTGAAGAAAAAGTCGCCGGCATTTTCCGAGCCGGTGAACATCAGATGCTGGAACAGGTGCGCGAAGCCGGACTTGCCCTTGGGCTCGTGCTTGGAACCAAAATATTGTACCAGACCGACACGGCGACCACCGGCGCCTTGCGATCGGTGTGGACGAGGACGCGCAGCCCGTTGGCGAGGGTGAAGCTCTGATAGGGAATCTTTACGCCCGCCACAATCTCGCGCGCACTCGCAACCGGCGCGCTTGGTTCCTGCGGCGGAGCGGCACCGATTGCCGGCGCAGCACCGAATTGCAGGACGACGAGCCCCGCGATAAACATGGCTTTCATGCAAACCTCCCCGACGGACGCGGCATCGATCGTCTCACCGCTCTCAAGCCTCAAGATCCGGTCGGCAGCTCCTGCCGCCGTACGACGAGGACGTCGCAAAAGGCGTGCCAACGGCGCCGCAAGCGCCTCAGAAGAATTGTTGTGCAGATTATTCAAGGGCTTGGATGAGAGTGCGGCAGGACGTCAGGCCGCACAGCACCGGGGCGCGGACCTGACAAACCCGACAGTCGGTGTCGGGGACCCGACGTTTATCCAAGGAGTGGCGGACAGGATCCTCCGCGGGGACGCGCAATTCGCGCGTCATTCAACCGCGTTCGGCTATGTCCGACGCCCGCCGATGTCGAACATGCGACACAGATGATCGCCTTGATGGCCGTGACGAGTTCCTCCTCCGGCTCTGGTGGCCGGCCTGCAATCTGCTCGGCGATGGTGGAGCGGGCGACTTCAAGGACAGAGCAGACAGCGCTCATCGCGAACCGCCTTTGGGCCACGACAGCGAGCGCGACAGCTGCTTTTTTGGCCCCGTGGCGACCTCCAGCGCCTCCGTGAGGATCTCAGCCTCGAGCGTGTTCTTGCCCAAGAGCCGCTGCAGCTCACGGGCTTGGTTCTGCAGGGCGCGGTACTCGGAGGCGGCGACCACCTCCTCCTGAGCACTGGTGGCCGTGAGGGCACCATGGGCGGCGAGCTTGCGCCAGCGGAACAGCTGGTTGGGGGCCACGCCATGCCGGCGGGCGACCAGGCTGACCGTGGCATCCGGCTCGTAGGTCTCCTGGACGATGGCCAGCTTCTCGGCGGCCGTCCAGCGGCGCCGGTGTTGCGGTCCGTCGAGGACCTCTAACTTCGAGGAAGAACCAGTCATAGGCCTAACACTACTCCTATCTCTTAACGAGGTGGGAGATCGTGTCCGGTCGGTCTATTCGGGGGCTACTTCATGGTCGAGAAGGTGAAATACCGCCCCTATGACCTGCGTCATTTCTTTGCTTTGATGCTGCTGCTCGAGCGAAAGGTCAACCTGAAGAAGATTCAGACCCTTATGGTCATTCAAATATCGAGACTACGCTCAACGCCTACAGCCATCTCCTGGAAGAGGCTGAAGCCGGACCGCGGCTGGCACTGGCCTTCTAAGTCGGAGGACCCTGTCCCGGGCACGGCCACAGCCTGACATCCCGAATGCTTCATATGCTATAGCGTATATCCAGAGCGCTATATATGTTATGGCATATATCTAATTGACAGGCTCGATCAAAGATGATATGTTTAAATATATAACGATTCTAACGCCATATGTGAAAGCATATTATGCCAGCTGTCGGTGAAATCGCAAGGGCTCTGAAGGATGCCCGCGCAAATAAAGGACTGAGCCAGGCCACCTTGGGCGGGCTGGTCGGCCTGCCGCAGAGCCATATCTCGAAGATCGAGAGCGGGGCGGTCGATCTGCAGCTTTCCAGCCTGATCGAACTCGCGCGCGTCCTCGATCTGGATGTAAGGCTGGTCCCGCGCAAGGCCCTTCCCGCCGTCGACAGCGTCGTCAGGACGACCGCGCCCTCGGCGGAAGCCGAGCAGCAGGCGCGTCTGCATAACAATCTGAGACGCATTGCCGAGGCGTCAGGCGAGCTCTCTCGCTTGCACCTTCTGCCGGACGCGGAGCGGCTGGCCGATGCCGCCAACCTTCTGCAGAAGGTCACGATCCCACGGGAGGAGATTGCCCGCGTGCAGAAGGCGGTCGAGCAGCTCAAGCCCCTGCAGCATCTGCCGATTCACACTAAGAACTACGAGGCTCTCGCGCGCCAGCTGCAGGACCCGGGCCTGCAGAGCGCGATCAGGAGTGCGGCGCAGGCCCTTAGAAGCGTGCGCAATCACATTGCGCATAGTCCCGCGGCTGTAAAACCGGCCGTCCGGCCGGCCTATGCCCTGGATGAGGAGGACGATGATGCCTGATGTCTCCATTCTCTATGTCCAGCTCTATGGCGAGACGATCGGCACGCTCACTCATGTGGGCGGCGACCGCACGATTTTCGCGTTCAGTGACAGCTATATCGAGAGCAATGACCGGCCCACTCTGAGCCTGTCTTTCAAAGACGAGTTTGGCGGGCTGATCACCGATCTGCCCGCAACACAGCGGCGTGTGGCGCCCTTCTTTGCCAATCTGCTGCCCGAAGGCACGTTGCGGGACTATCTCGCCGAGCGCGCGGGCGTGCATGTCGAGCGCGAGTTTTTCCTGCTGTGGGTGCTGGGACGCGACCTACCTGGCGCCCTGACCATTGTGCCGGCCGACGGGGAGGCTTGGCCGCCGGAGGCGGACAGCGCCCCTGCAAAAACAGTCAAGCGCGACCGTGAGAATGCGCTGCGCTTTTCCCTTGCCGGCGTGCAGCTCAAATTTTCGGCCGTCAAAAACAGCGGCAAGAATGGCGGTCTCGTAGTCCCCGCGCAGGGCGTGGGTGGCGAGTGGATCGTGAAGCTGCCTTCGACCCGCTTTGAAGGAGTGCCGGAGAATGAATATGCCATGATGAGCTTGGCCCGGGCGGTCGGTATTGACGTCCCGGAAATCCAGCTGCTCGACGTGGATTCGATCAACGGGCTGCCGGATGGCATCGGCGTGCTCAAAGGGCAGGCCTTTGCGATAAAGCGGTTCGACCGGACGGCGGACGGGCCCGTTCACATTGAGGACTTCGCGCAGGTGTTCGGTGTCTATCCGGAGGACAAGTACAAGAAGGCGACGCTGCGCCGTCTCGCGCACGTGCTCGGGATCGAGAGCGGCAGCGACAGCGTCGCGGAGTTCATCCGGCGCGTGGTGTTCAGCGTGCTGATCGGCAATGCCGACATGCACCTGAAAAACTGGTCGCTGATCTACCCGGACCGGCGCACGCCGCTGCTTGCGCCGGCCTACGACCTGGTCTCGACGATCCCCTACCTGGAGGACTACAGCTTTGCGCTGAAGTTCGCTAGGACCAAGCGGTTCGACGGCTTTACGCGCGAGGAGCTCTCGTACCTAGCGGACAAGGCAGGCCTGCCCGTCCGCCCGGCGCTGGCTGTCGCACAGGAGACGGTTGAGCGCTTTCTGACGCAGTGGGGGGGCGAGAAGAGGCATTTGCCCTTGCCCGGTCCTGCGGTGGAGGCGATCGACACCCACCTTGCGCGGCTGCCGATCGTCCGGACAGGCTTTTAGGCCCGTGCCCTGCTTCTCGACAGAGATATGGCGCACCCCTTTTCCGTCGGGAACAAACAAGCAATATTGATGTGGATAACTCGGCAATGCCGGCAAAGAACGAGGCCAAGCCGAGAAGAGTCGTGAAGGCGTAAGGGCAGAAGCAACTGATATAGTCGTCCGTGAAGAATGTTTGATAGCGTGAGTCATGCGCGTTGGCGCAATGGATCATCGCCGACCAGCATCAGGGCGAGAGGCCACAAAAGCGCCGCCAACCACCGTAGCAGGAGCGAGAAGTTATACCCGACGGCCGCCAGGACGGCATTGATGCGGTCGCCCTCGCGGCCTTTCAGATGATTGCGGCCCATGCGGTGCTCGGCTTTCAGGTGCCCGATCACCGGCTCGATCGCCGCCCGCCGCTTCATCTCGCGTCTGAGGGCGGCGGTCGTGCGCCTGATCTGACCGGAGGATAAACCTGGAACCGGTTCGGATGGTTGTGGCCGCGATAGCCCTTGTCCACATGGGTGCGCTGGACCGCAACTCCGGTCATTACGGCGACATCGGCCACCGCGGCTGCGAGCGTGTGACCGTCATACGGGTTGCCGTGCAACGCCCGGGCATGCAGCACGAACTGGCCACCCTTGGGCTTCGTGACCGGAGTGGCGATGCTCACCTTGCAGCCAAACTCATACGGTGTGCGGGCCTTACCCTTGCCGATGCACTCCACCTCGGGTGCATGCAGGGCGTAGACCTTGGGCCCGCGCTGACGCTGGGTCTGCTGCCGGACCCTCACCGCCAAGGCGAGCAGCGGACCAAACCGCTCCTCCAGAGCCGCATCGCCTGTGATCTTGCGGCATACGTCCCGGATTACCCAGCTATGGTGGAACCTGGGTGATGACGGTGTGAGAAAGGCGGCGTATCGAGGCGGGTGTCGAGCCTGCCAGAACCTCTCCAGGAGAGCGATACGCCATGAACGAGACTACCAACATTGTCCGCCTTCGTCAGCCCGATATCATTGACGATCCGCTGACGGATCTTCTCCGAGCCGGCGCCCGCAAGCTGCTGGCCCAAGCCATCGAGAGCGAGGCCGAGGCTTATCTGGCCAGCATGCGCGATCTCAAGCTGCCGGATGGCCGCGAGCGCCTGGTCCGGCACGGCCATGGGCCTGAGCGCACGCTCCAGACCGGCATCGGCCCGGTGGAGGTGAGCCGGGTCAAGATCCGCGACCGCGGCGCTACCGGCGAGGATCGGATCCGCTTCACCTCGGCGATCCTGCCGAAATGGGCGCGTCGGACCAAAAGCTTGGATGCGCTGCTGCCGATCCTGTACCTGCGCGGGCTCTCCACCGGCGACTTCCAGGAGGCGCTCTCCGCCCTGCTCGGCCAGGATGCGCCCAACCTCTCGCCCTCGACCATTACCCGACTGACCGGCGAGTGGCAGAG
>NZ_JAERQD010000126.1 GCF_016735695.1 Microvirga zambiensis WSM3693
GTTCGATCTTGCCCATGCGAGCAGCATCGCACGTCAGACCAGATTTCGGAATTACCCGTCAGTGACAGAACACTAGCGGCCGCGCCCCTTACTCGGCTGCGATCAGCGTAGAGTCCCGCTCAGCCTCGAGCTTGCGAACGAGCGGGATCACATGCTTGCCGAAGAATTCCACTTCCTCCTGGAAGTGCAGGAAGCCCAGCAGGATGAGATCGGCGCCGGCATCTTTCAGCCCGATGATGCGCTCGGCGATCTGCTCGGGCGTTCCGATCAGGTTCGAGCGGAAGCCATCGTTGTACTGGACAAGGTCGGCAAAGGAGGACTTGGCCCAGTTGCCCTCCCCTTCCGGCGAGGCCTTGCCGGCGTTCTTCACCTGATCGGCAAAGCCCTGCACCGCCTCCGGGTTGGCTTTGGCGATGATCTCGTCGAGCACGGCCTTGGCTTCCTCTTCCGTCTCGCGGGCGATCGCAAACGCATTGACGCCGATCTTGACGGAATGATTGTTCGCTTCGGCCTTGGCCTGGATGTCATCGACCTGCTTGCGGATTTCCTCGGGCGTGTTGCCGTTGGTGAAATACCAGTCCGAAACCCGAGCCGCCATATCGCGCGCCGCGCGGGACGATCCGCCCTGGAAGATCTCCGGCTGAGGATCGATCGGCTTGGGCTTCATCGAGTAGTCCCGGAAGCGGTAGAAGTCGCCTGCGAAGGTAAAGCTGTCTTCCGTCCAGATGCCCCGCAGTGAGCGGATGAACTCCTCCGAACGGCGGTAGCGCTCATCATGATCGAGCCAAGGCTCGCCGATCGCCTGGAACTCACCGCGGAACCAGCCGCTGACGACATTGACGGCGATGCGGCCGCTGGTGAGATTGTTGATGGTCGCAATCTGCTTGGCGGCGAGCACCGGCGTCCACGGGCCCGGCAGGAGGGCCGCGATAACCTTCAGCGATGTCGTGGCCGCCAGAAGCGCGTGGCTGAACGCAACCGACTCGTGTTGGTTGTCAGCGCCGTAGCCGGCGGTAAAGCGGATCTGGGTCAGCGCATACTCGAACCCGCTTGCCTCGGCGATCTGTGCGAGCTTGCGGTTATAATTGATATCCCAACTGGTGCGCTGCTCGATGTTGCTGATGACCAAGCCCCCGGAAACATTGGGAACCCAGTAGGCGAACTTGATCGGGTTGGACGGCGTGCTCATGGTGTTTCGTCCCTGTTCAGGTTGGATTACGTGGTCGATGTCGTGAAATGACGTGGTTCAGCGGCTTGCGGCCCGCCCGCCAACAATGTGGAGGTCGGCAACTCTGGATTCGGGCGACCTGTCAGCATGGTGCCGGCCGTGGAGGAGACCGGTGAGCTGTTGCGCTGCGGTGCTCACCCGTACCAGGACGTCGGCGTCATTCAGCTGCCCGTCCACAAAATCGGCATCGCTCGCGTAGACAGCTGTTGGGACGGTGAGAGCCTCGAAGAAGCCGAAGAGCGGCCGCAGGGCGTGTTCCACCACCAGTGCATGGCGCGGGCCTCCTCCCGTGGCGGTGAGCAGGACCGGCTTGCCGATCAACGCCCGGGGATCAACCAGATCGAAGACATGCTTGAACAGCCCGGTATAGGCGCCCTTGTACACCGGTGTGCCAACAATCAGCGCATCAGCCTGCTCGATGGCGTCAATGATGCGAGCCGCCGGGAGAGTCAGGTTTGGGCGCTGCAGCGCGGCGCCAAGGCCGGGACCTGCGTCAACGAGGTCAAAGATTTCAAGGCGTGCCTGTGCCCGGTTCAGAACCTCGGCCGCCACCAGTTCAACGAGAGTGCTCGTCTTGGATGGACGGCGCGGGCTGCCGGACAGGCCGACGATGCGAGGCAGACTCATGGCACAAGTTCTCCTTCCGCCAGCGAGTGCCCGCGGCGTTGATGATTAGGTCGGGAGGTTTGCGTGAACCGAGATCAATCGATCCCGCGCCGGTTCACCGCACCTGCTGACAAGCAGACGAGGCTAAGTTGCCTTTGCAGTTACAATGGCCTTGCGGCTAATGATCTTGAATTCTTCCTTCGAAAACGCTTGTGATGCAGGTGCTCGATCATCGAGAAAGTATGGAATGCTCGACTGCTTCATCTGCTGATCCCGTCGAGGCTCCCGCCGTATGTCACGAAGAATTGACGCAATGCCGCTCGCTGTCAACGGGAACGTTCTTTTTTTAGAACGGGATGGACGACAAAGAATTTCTCTTATCAGGTATCATATGAGAACAAATGCCATGATTGGCCCTAAAAGGGGCACGGAGCTCTTCATTCAAGTCTCTTAAGGACCGCTTGTTCTTTTTATAGAACGATTGCCGCTTGCCGTCGGACGGGTTTCGTTCTCTTGTTCCGGGAATTCTGGTCAAGCCCTTTGAGCAGAATCCCCGGAATAAGAGAACAGTGCCTTCGGGCACAGGCTCATCGCCAAGGAGTTTCCCAAGGCTATGAGGAAGAGCGGCGTGAACCCGGTTCGGAACCCCGGCGGGAACAACATTATTGCCAGCGACAGCCTCTCCTCCAATCCAATTTAACTTATGCCGGAGCTGTACGATAATATCCGCATTGCCGAGAGGATACTGGACTTGCTGCGGCTGCCCTGACCTTAGGAAGTGTAACCCACGTCAGGATGCCTTTGCAGAGGGAGTGGACCTGGATGGATCTTTTCGTAACGCCAGATGGAAGTCCGCGCGGCTGGAACGGCGCCACTGTTGCGGCTATGCGCCTGCAGGAGGCCATCGACAAGGCCGTCGCAGGAGATGTCATCCATCTTCTGCCCGGGGTCTATGACGAGCCTGTGGTGATCCAGCGCAAGCATGCCAGCCGCGAGCGCCCGATCGTGATCCGAAGCAACGGCTGCGCCACCTTCGACGGCCGGCGCAATGTCCTGCGCCCCCCAGGCATGCCCAGCTTTGAGGACTATGCCTTCTTCAAGATCAGGAACTGCGTCGGGATCGTGATCGAGAACACCACGATCCAGAACGTCTGGCCCACGGCCATCTATATCGAGGACTCCCAGCACGTGACAGTCCGGAAGCTCAACCTCAACGGAGCCACCTACGGTGTCTTCGCTCGGGGTGTCGGGACCCGGTACCTCGTCCTGGAGCACTGCTCGTGGATTCAGGACACGCGGATCTGGCAGGACGTGTTCTGGAAGGACATTCACGCGAATCCGCTTCCTCGACGCGAGCTCGACGGCGACTTCTTCCGCTCGGACGACATCACGGGCGATGTTATCGTTCGCTACAACTTCATCGCCCATGCGTTCAATGGCATCCACCTGTTCGCTACGAGGAACGGGGCGGAGAATGGTTACGTCAATCGAAACGTCTGGATCTACCGCAACACGTTTGCCTTCATCCGAGACAGCGCTGTCGAGGCGGAGCTGACTGCCACCAACTGGTGGATCTTCGAGAACAAGATCTACAACTGCCACACCTGGATCGCCTTTGAGGAGTGCCAAGGTGGCTATTGGTACGTGTTCGCCAACCGGGGCTGGTTCGATCGTAAGCCGGGACCTCCCGGGGAGTGCAATAACGGCGGTGCGGTGATCAAGACGAACAAAGTCAAGAAGGGCGAGGATGATAAGGTGCTCCCCTCCCATCCGTTCTATGTCTTCAACAACAGCTGGTATCTCCGCTCCGCCTATCTCAAGAAGGGAAAGCTGCGCCACGTCCGGCACTTCAACAACGCGATTGCCTACGCGAGGCCGGATCACCATCCCCCAGGTGTTGTTGACCTGGGCCGGCGCATGATCGGCGTCGGAGCCCCTAATCCCGCCTGCGAGGGGCCCGCCGATGCGGAGGAGCCGTTTACCACGGATTGGAAAAACCTCGACATTCATTTTGAGAACGACATCTGCAGCCATCCGGATTATCCCGCCGGCCTGCAGGCTGCGGGCTATCCTGTCAGTGGTGCGTACGGCGATCCAGGATTTTCATCGGGCCGCGATGGTGAGTTCACGCTTTCGGCAGACAGCATATGCCGTCGGGCAGGCATGAGCGCGGCGCTCGAACTTCCAGACCAAGGAGAATGGGTCCTGCCGGAGGGGATCGACATTGGCGCGATGCATGGCAAGATTCCTTACTCGCCAATTGCCTTGGGGTGCCCGGAGTGCGCACTGCCTTTGGGCTACATCGACGATCCGAAGGCCTGATTAGGGCGTGTGGACTGACGCCTCTTGATAGATCAATGGCGCAGGCATTTCTCCAAGTCATCCCGTCACTCCCACTACTGTGGATGCACTGGCACTCCCGGTCTTTGAGGCTGCCGAAAGCCGTGTACAGCTTGCAATCGGGGCACCCAATCCGCGCACCTTCCAGATTCCGGCTACGGCCACACAAGCAGGGGTCATCGGATCAGAAGAGATGGTCTCGCCTTCACGTTCGGCCTGCGTCTTGCTGTAGTTGGCGGCACGCGCCGTCCGTCCTGGCGATGAGCCTTGTGCCGACCCCAAAAGTGTACCAGCAGCCTACCAGAACGGGGAGAACAATCCCGGCCGGTGCCCGAGCTTCGCACCTCAGGCGCTCCCGCTTCCTTGGCAGGCCAAGACACGGAGCAGCACGTGATAACGGAAGAGGCCCTGAACCTCGTTCGGTTGGGTACCTGGCTCATGGCACGGTGCCCTCGCAAACTCGCTAACCGGCATTCACCAGGCTTATGGTGACATCGATACCAGCTTCATGCGGGTGCCAGGAGAATCTTCAGCGATGCAGATCCATCCCTTTATTGCATGAAGAAACGTCGACGCTTTTCCTTCGGCCCAGGCTCAAAGTGCGATGGCAGCCATTCGGCTGTCTTCTCTTTCAGATAACCGGCATCGGGGTCATGCTGGCCGCCTGCCTTCAACCTGGCAATCACATACCGAACGTAGTGGTGGTCGAAGATCCGCATGAACTCGCCGAAATAGATATCGGCGACACGGGTGTCTCCTCGGATCACGAGCATGTTTTCATCATTCTTCTCCTGCGAGGGCTCGCTGAAGTTTGCCGTACCCGTCACGACAATCGGGTCATTGCCGAGCGGGTCAACGAGGAGGAACTTGTCGTGGATGTAGCGGTTTCGGTTGAACCCGGTCAGAACCTCCCCGAGAAAGGTCTCCAGATCCCCTTTCTCGAGCTTGGCGCCTGCCGCAATGATTGTATTGCGGTTGCGCCGCACTTCCGTTTCTCGCACCTCGTCCAGGGTCTTGTCGAAGATGAGATAACTGAGGGCATCGGTCTCGCCCTGGACTGCGGTTTGGAACACCGGGTCGAAATTGAAGGCGAAGGTCATACAGGCAATCCTCTGCGCCGAGGCCAGAAGATCGGCAAACCAGGCCAGGGTCGGCGTGGTTGTGTCCGGATCTTCCTCATCGCGCGGGCTGAACAGGGTCAGAACCCGATCGGCCGGCGGCAATTCATGGAGCGCTGGGGTTGCCTCAACGGCTTGGTTGCGTGTCCGAAGCCGACTTGCGGTGACGGATGGGGCGGCGAGTGCTTCCCAATAGTCGAGGTAACGCTGGGCAAGGCCGCGGTCCCAGACCGCATGGCCAACGTTTGAGTGCCCAAAAATCCCACCCGCCGAGATGTTGGTCGACCCGGTCCAAACGGCGACCGGCACATCATGATGGACCAGCACGATGAACTTGTTGTGCCGGATGCCGGCACGGGATTTCTGCGGCGTGCAGAGATGCTCGATGCCGACCGCCGCAATCATCGCCTCGTTCTCGTCCTTGTAGGACTGCGCCTCGTAGCGGATGTCGACGTCGGCACCGGCGGCGGCTGCCGCCTTGAACGACTCGCCAATGGCGGGATACCGGAACTCGTAGAGCATGGCACGTAGCTTGTAGTCGGCGGCATCGCTTCCCGCCGCGCGAGAGATGAAGCCAGTGAGGGCCTCGAAGAGTCCACGCGAAAGCCACTTCATCTGCTCAGACGTTGGGTCGTCCTCATCCGGCTTGGTCTTTCCGAATTTGCGGACGTAGGCTTGAGATCCAGCGACCCCCCGATTGAAGAACACGTCGTGACGGATGCGATGATCATCGGCTTCGGCGCCCTCTTCGCATTCCGTGGTGATCTCGACCGTCGTTGAGGCGGCAGGGTCCAAATCGAGGAGCTTCGGTTTGCCGTACGCGGGAACCACCCGATACTGGTAAGTCACACCTGGCTTCGCTGTGTAGTCTGCCCACTGAAAGGTTTGGATCGGGTGCTCGGATGTCGGCACGGGGGCACCGGGAGGCAGTCCCTCGTCCTTGATCCTGAAGCGCTTGACCCCGCGCAGCCAGTATCGCTCGACGATGCCACCGTCCTTGGCGAATTCACTCCGTTCCACGGCAAAGCCGAGAAACCCCTCCCGTTTGGCCTCTTGGCCCTCGACAAAATCCCATGCAAGGGTGACGACATGGAGCCCGCCAATGGCGCGCACCGTGAGCACAGGTCCTTCAACAATCTGGCGCATAGATGTCCCCTCTTCTTGATAGGAAATCGAGCGTGGCGAATCCCCATGACGGTGCGATCCATCGCTGCGATCTTTCCCTTAGGTGGTGTGAGGAACGCTACTGATCATCACTGGATTGTTCCGACTGCCTTGACCTTCTAATGGTACGAGGGAGATCGTCCCTCGCCTGTACCCATCTCAGAGCCTCGGCACTCGATCGTTGGGCACAGCGGCTGGGCTGCGCCCGGCGTTCGCGGCCGCTTAGAGCCTAGCCGAACAGTGCGAATGTCCTTTACCGTGCCGCCATCGCTTACGATTGGAACGGGATTGTCCGTCCGGGTTGTCGGGCCTGCTCCTTTGTATAGGAAACGCCATGGACTTTGACGCCACGAGCGTCGAGCAATGAGATGATCCCGCCTTTGTTTGACAACTTGACTGGATTCTCCATCACAATCACCCGTGTGGAACCGGCTTCGATCGAGCCTGATAGCGAGAAGCGGTTCTTTTGTTTGTCGGCGATCTGCCATCCGGCAAGGTCCACCGCAACGTCGGCTGTGTTCAGAAGGGTGACCGTCTCGCGCTCTGGGGTCCGCACGTCATTGACGTAGGCTGCGATGATGCGAACCAGCCCATCAGGCACATCGAGCGGCGGGATCCGGTTGGGATCAACAGGGATATGGGGGAGGTCAGGGTGATCGGGATCGGGCGGCACGATGACATCGCCGCTGACGTCATCCGAATGCCAGGCCTGCGTCTGGAACTTACTGATCCGGCTTGGGTGAACTTGAACTATGCGGCATAGCGGAATGACGGATGCCCAAAGTAGCTGCGGATTC
>NZ_JAERQD010000127.1 GCF_016735695.1 Microvirga zambiensis WSM3693
CGAATCCGCAGCTACTTTGGGCATCCGTCATTCCGCTATGCCGCATAGTTCAAGTTCACCCAAGCCGGATCAGTAAAAGGGGCGCCGTGAATTAGCCGGGCTAGTTGATTGCTGTTCTGTCCGGTTTAGCAAACGATCAGGTTGTCTCTCGCAATGTCTTGAATGACGTCCTGCACCAGGCTGCGAATCCCCGACCAGGACCAAATCCATGCCGACGGATCGTCAACTCGAGATGGGCTTCATGCTGCATGGAGTCGGCAGCGTATGAGGCCCTCGGCTGCACCGCCGCAACCATGCGCTCGGGTCGATCATGCGACAGCGTTTCCGTCGTCGAGGCTGACCTCCCTGCGCCGCCAGCGCGATCGCCTTAGTCGATCCCAAGGACGACCGCCCCACCTGTCAGGCCCGCCCCAACGGCTGACAAGAGCAAGCGTTCGCCGGACGCGAAGGGGCGCTCCCGGTTGGCAAGTGACAGGGACAAGGGGATGGTAGCAGCTGACGAGTTTCGAAATTCGCCAATCGTGTACACCGTCTTGTGGCTCGCAAGACCGATCTGGTCGCAGACCGCATCGACAATCCGGGCATTGGCTTGGTGCGGGACGAAGCGATGAATGTCCGCCGCCGTGAGCCCCGCGCGCTCCGTCGCCCGGACAGAACATTGCGTCATCATGCGGACGGCATGGGTGAACACCGCTCTGCCATCGCGCATGGTCATCAATAGTTCGCGCGGATCCATGCCTGCGGCAAACGGCCGTCTGCTGCCGCCTGCTGGAATCGAGATCAGATCGTAGTGGTTTCCCTTTGAAGTGAGATCGACGCCAAGGATCCCGGTAATCGGCATGCGCGATGGAGCGAGGACGATCGCGCCGGCCGCATCCGCGAACATGACTGCGCTGGCCCGTTCCTCCATGTTGATGCGGCGGCTCAAGATAGTGGCGGCCACGACAAGGGCGGGTTTGCCGTGTGTCCTCACAAAGCCGTCGCCCAGCGTCAACGCAGAGAGGAACCCTGAGCAGGCACCGGCGAGATCGACGGCTGCCGAATGGGACAAGCCGAGTCGGTGGGCCAGCAAGGGCGCGGATGGCGGTAAGAGATGGTCTGGCGTCGATGTGGCAAGAAGGGTGAATGCCACCTCATGGCGCGCGATACCCGCGTCTTCGAGGGCGGCGGCTTTCGCCGCAAGGTCAGTCAGCGCTTCGTCAGGAGCCGCCCAACGCCGTGTCCTATTGAGACGGCTTGGGTGATCTTGAACTGTGCCAGAGCCTAGCCGGTTATCCGGCCCTATCCATGACCGCCGATCTTTCAACTGCACCCAAGCCGTCTCAGTAATACCGGTTCGGCGTTCGATCCAGCCGGATTCAAGACCCAGGCGGGTCTCGATTTCGGTATTCTCGACGCGCCTGTGCGGCACGTGGTGACCAAAGCCGGCGGCGCGGCTTGAACGCCAGCTGGTCATGGCCTGACCCTCACGATCGTGGAGGCGGCTTCATCGATCGCGGCGTAGACCCGGTCGAGATCGTCGGCCGTCACGCAGTAAGGCGGCATTAGATAAATGACATTGCCGAGCGGACGAATGAGAAGATCTCTTTGGCGAAAGAATGCTCTCAGCCGTGGACCGACCTCGGAAAGGTACCCGGACGCCGCGACATCGAGATCGAACGCCGCGATGGTGCCCGCCTGGCGGACATTGACAAAACGCGGATCGGACCGGAACTGCGCCAGCCTTTCCCGATGCATCCGCGCCAATGCTCCGATTCGCGTTGCGACCGGCTCATCTTGCCAGACGCCGAGATTGGCCAGCGCCGCCGCGCAGGCGATCGGATTGGCCGTGTAGGAGCTCGAATGGAAGAACATCCGGCTCCGATCGTGGGACAGATGGGCGTCGAAGATCTCAGTCGAACAAAGCGTCGCTGCCAGCGGCACTGCACCGCCGGTCATGCCCTTTGACGTACACAGGATGTCCGGTGTGATGCCAGCCTGTTCGCACGCAAAAAGGGTACCGGTTCGTCCCCAGCCGGTCATCACCTCATCGGCGATCAGCAGGGTCTGGTGCTGCTCGGCTATCCGCTTCAGCTCGGTCAGCAGATGCGGTGGATACATCCGCATGCCGCCGGCGCCGAGCACCAGCGGCTCGACCAGCAGGGCCGCGATCTGGCCGCCGCGGCAGAATTGCTCGAATGCATCGAGTGTGTCCTGTTCGCGGCCGGGTTCGGGAAAGGGAATGGTGTCGACATTGAAGAGCAGCGGTCCATAGGCCGCGTTGAAGACGCCACGCGCGCCGGTGGACATCGTGCCGACGGTGTCGCCATGGTAGCTG
Source organism: Microvirga zambiensis WSM3693 (assembly GCF_016735695.1). Lineage (GTDB taxonomy): Bacteria > Pseudomonadota > Alphaproteobacteria > Rhizobiales > Beijerinckiaceae > Microvirga > Microvirga zambiensis. Next base: position 2,318 of record NZ_JAERQD010000127.1, read on the forward strand.
TGTTCCATGACGACGATGCGCGAACGCGGAGCGCCGCGATTGTAGAAGAAACCCAACGCCATCTTCAGGGCGACTTCGACCGATGTCGAACCGCTGTCGGAAAAGAACACATGGGCGAGGCCCGGCGGGGCGAGCCTGATCAGTCCTTTCGCCAGCTCTTCCGCCGGCTCGTGGGTATATTCGGCGAAGATGATTTGATCGAATCTCTCGCAAGCGACCCGAATCGCGTCCATGATGGCCGGGTGACGATGGCCGTGAGTGATCACCCACCAGGACGAAATCGCATCGAAAATCGCGCGCCCGTCCTCATCGATGAGATAGGCACCCTCCGTCCTGGCGATTCTCTTGGCAACGGGATCGAGCAGGTGCTGGGTAAAGGGACGCCAGACCGGAGATGGCTGAGGGCGGAGCATCACACGCACCTTTCCTGAAACTGGGACACATCAAAATGCCTGCGGAAGCTCTCGCGCAGCGCGTCAGGGGTTAGCGGATCAAGCCGAGGCAGCCGACCGAGACTTGGAACGCCGCCCATCTCGGCGATGATTTGTTGCGTGTCCGGTTGCGCGTCACCGATGAAGGCGATGCCGAGGACGGGGATCTGGCGGCGGCGAATCGCCTCGAGCGACAGCAGCGTGTGATTGATCGTTCCGAGCCCGGTCCGGGCGCAAAGGATGATGGGAAGCCGCCAGCGCGCGAAGACATCCGCGAAAACCTCGCGCCGCGTCAGGGGCACGAGCAGGCCGCCAGCGCCCTCGATGATGAGGGGCGAAGTTGTTTTGGGCAGGTGAAGTGCCTCGGGGCGGAGCGCCAGGCCGTCGATGTCCGCCGCCAGATGCGGCGAAGCAGGCGTCTTGAGGCGCCAGGCTTCGGGAAGGATGTGCTGCGGCGGAAGGCGGCCGAGCCGGCGGACGGTCTCGCTGTCGGTCTCTTCGTCAAGACCTGCCTGGATCGGCTTCCAGTAGCAGGCGCCCAGCGCATCGGCCAGACCGGCTGAAAACACCGTCTTGCCGACGCCCGTATCGGTGGCGGTGACGACGAAGCGCAGGCTCATGGCCTCTCCTCCGCCATGACTTGGGCCAATCGCTCGACCATGCGGGCGATCATTGGAGCATCGACGTTGAGCGTGATGGCGATGCGCAGGCGCGGTGCCCTTCGGCACGGTGGGCGGACGGATCGCGCGAATGTCGAAGCCGTCTGCCTGCATCCGTTCGGCGATCCGAATGGCGCGGCGGTTGTCACCGACGACAACAGGCAGAATTTGCGAGCCGCTGCCTGCAAAACCGAGACGATCGGCGACGAGTCTGTTGGCGAAAGCGACCAGATCCTGAAGCTTCTCCCGCCGCTCTGGCTCCGCCGCCACGACGTTCAGCGCCTGGCGGACACTTGCAGTCTGCAGCGGCGACGGCGCCGTCGCATAGATGAAGGGGCTGGCCCGATTGACGAGATAATCGCAGAGTACCCGGCTGGCGCCGACGAGCGCGCCGGATGCGCCGAGGGCCTTGCCGCAGGTATGCAGCACCACGACATTCTCACGTCTTTCCAGCTCCGCCGCCAAGCCCCGACCCCCGGCGCCGTGGACTCCGGTGGCATGAGCCTCGTCGATGACAAGAAAGCCATCGTGCCGGTTGGCCAGTTCGGCCAAATCCGGCAAGGGCGCCCTATCGCCGTCCATGGAATAGAGGCTCTCAACAACGATCCAGGGATGTCCCGTTCCGCCGGCTTTGCGCCATCGGCTAATGGCGTCATCGAACGCGTCCGCATTGTTGTGCGGCACGGAAATAGCCTCGGCTCGCCCCGCCGCCATCCCGGCATGCGCGCTCGCATGAACCAGCGTATCATGGACGACAATGTCGCCGCGTTGCGGCAGGGTCGACAAAACGGCGAGATTGGCCGCATAGCCGCTCCCGAAATAGAGCATCCGCTCGGATTGGAAGAACGCGGCGGCTTCGGCTTCCAGGGCTTCATGCTCGGCATGATTGCCGCGCAGAAGGCGCGATCCACCCGCTCCGACCGGGACACCGCGTTCGAGCGCGGCGATCGCACCGGCGGTCAGACGCGGCGATCCGGCAAGAGCGAGATAATCGTTCGAGGTGAAATCGATGCCACCCGGTCCGGTCAGGACGCGCCACCGCCCTTTCTGTTGGAGCTGCCTCAGCTTCGTTTCGTAGCGGGCGAGCCGGTCAGGCATCATGCAGCCTCCGGCGCCACGGGCGTCAGGCCGAGGCGGCGCAGCAGGGCGGAATCCTGGTCGTCGCCCGGATTGGCGGCGGTCAGCAGTGTGTCACCGACGAAGATCGAATTGGCCCCGGCGAAGAAGCACAAGGCCTGCATCTCGACCGTCATGGCAGTCCGCCCTGCGCTCAAGCGGACATGAGAGCGTGGCATGAGGATGCGGGCGAGCGCGACGCTCCGGACGAATTCGATCAGGTCGACCGGCGCCGCATCGGCCAGCTTCGTCCCCGGCATCGGGATGAGCAGGTTGAGCGGCACACTCTCGGGCGGCACAGGCAGATTCGCCAGCGTCACCAGCATGTCGATGCGATCGTCCGCGGTCTCGCCCATGCCGAGGATGCCGCCGGAGCAGACCTTGATGCCGGCCTGGCGAACATGCCCCAGCGTTTCAAGGCGATCCTCGAAGCGGCGCGTGGTGACGATTTCCTGATAGAAGCGCTCGGAAGTATCGATGTTGTGGTTGTAGTAGTCGAGGCCTGCATCGGCGAGCCTCTCCGCTTGCGCAGGCGTCAGCATGCCGAGCGTCATGCAGGTTTCGAGGCCGAGCGCCTTCACGCCCTGCACCATGGCGACGACCATGTCCATATCGCGCGGCTTAGGGCTGCGCCAGGCCGCTCCCATGCAATAGCGAGTGGCGCCGCCCTCCTTGGCCTTGCGCGCCTCGGCGATGACGCGCTCGACCTCCATGAGCTTCGACGCCTTGAGTCCGGTCGCGTGGTGCGCCGACTGATTGCAATAGCCGCAGTCTTCGGGGCATCCGCCGGTCTTGATGCTGAGCAACTTGCTGAGCTGCACGCGGTTGGGATCGAAGTTCGCGCGGTGCACCGTTTGGGCCCGGAACAGAAGATCGTTGAACGGCATCGCGTAGAGTTCGCGGGCGCCATCGAGCGTCCAAGGCCTGGTCTCTCCGACATGTGTCAGTCGCGGATTGGTCGATGGTGCTGGCATCAGGTCCTCTTTCAACAACCACAGCCCAGGCAATTGCGGCGCGGGGCAGTTCGCCAAATCATAGATAATCTACTATTGCGCATCGTGTTGGGTGCACTATACGCATGATCAACACTGATGCACCCGAATTTTTCATAGATTATCTATGAGGACAGCATGGCTGAGACGATTGCAGAGCGGATCGCGCGCGTTTTGGGCGAGAGGATCGTCTCCGGCGAGCTCGCTCCCGGAACTCCTCTGCGTCAGGATCGGATCGCCGAAGAATTCGATGCGAGTCACGTTCCCGCGCGCGAAGCCTTCCAGCTCCTTCGCGCTCAAGGCTTGGTCATCAGCGAACCGCGTCGAGGGATTCGGGTGGCCGCCCTGGATTCCAAATCGGTGCAGGAGATCGTTGAAATCCGCGCCGCCCTCGAGACGCTGGCGCTCACCTTCGCGGCGCCAAGGCTCAACGCGGCTTGCTTCGAAAGGATCGAGCGGGCCCTCGTCGCCGGGGATCAGGCTCAGACCATGACCGAACGGGAGCAAGCCAATCGAACATTCCACCGCGAGCTCGTCGCCCCTTGCGCGATGCCCAGGCTGCTGTCCATGCTGGATGACCTTCAGCTGGCCAATTCCCGCATCATTTTTTCCGCAACCCGTTCTGCGGGTTGGCGGCCGGGCTCAAGCCTCGCGCATTGGAAAATCTTTGACGCCTTGAAAAAGCGCGAGTTCGGAAAGGCAACGACACTCCTCCAAGCGCACATTCGCGGCCTAGAGCGCGCGACGGGAACTGGCGAGGCGGATCACTAGCGGATGCTGAAGGTCTGCACTCAGCTGGGGGATGTCACGCTAACTCTCGATCTGGGCTTCTGCCTTATAGTCTGAAATATAAACCAAGCCCGCCGGTTCTGTCACATGAATGACGACCGAGATTCGCTCCTATCTTGCGGCTCCAATCTGGGTTTGCGACAGAACCTTGGTGGATTGCTCGGCCGGTTGCTAAGCCAGAATTCTGCGTTTTCCTTGGCAGCGCGCGAACTGCCCCAATGTGATCGTCACTCTGCGGCATGGATACGGCCACGAATGCTGAAGCCATGCCGGCAGACGAATGCCGCAAGGAAGGTGACGGCCATGAGCAGCACAATGGTCGGAGCGGGGGCGCTGTCGATGAAAAAGCTGAGATAGACACCGGCGAATGATGCCGCCACGGCGACCAGCGCCGATACGACCAGCATCGTTCCGAACCGCTTCGTCAGCAGAAACGCCACGGCGCCTGGCATGATCAGCAGGGCGATGGTCAGGATGATGCCGGTTGAGGCGAGGGCCCCCACAATCGTCAGAGAGAGCAGCGAAAGAAAGCCGTAGTGCAAAAGCCGCACCGGCAGGCCCATGGCCTGGGCCTGCTGCGGATCGAAGGCACCGTTGCAGTAACTTGAAAACGGCATAACGGACCCGGTTTAACGGGCCGCTCATGCAGCAAGACCGAAGAGCTGATTGATGAGACGGACTTCGCCTGTCGCTCGACATCCCCGCTTGTTGTAATGACCGCGGCGGATCATGCGCATGGTTTCGAAGCCCATCAGGGTCACGGCGGCGGTTCTCATCGTCTGGAAGCCGCGCGTCGGCCG
>NZ_JAERQD010000128.1 GCF_016735695.1 Microvirga zambiensis WSM3693
GGCTCGGGGCGGGTCCATGGGGACAGGATCGGTGTCATGTACGCAACCTCACTGAACACATCCGCGTGGTTAACGGCCGATTGTGGCAGGGGTTCAAGACACGATCCGGCAAGTGCCCGGTATGGTCAGCAAATCGTTAAGGGCTGCCCAAGCGTCCTTGCTCAGCGGGGCACTTCGCAGCTCACAAGCTGCTGGCTAGGTCGACCTACCTTTCAGTTTGGTCAGAACCGTGCGCAGGTTGCGGCCCGCTCGCGCAGGACGGCTTCCTGATCAAAGCGCTGCCGGTACGCTGCGATGATCTCAGAAATCTTGCCCCGTGCGGTGGGATCACCGGAGTGGAGCACGGTCACGACTTCGGATCCCTCTCGCTCGATGTGGCCGCTTGCATTCCGCCATTGCCCGGTTGCCTTCACCACCGTCAGGCCATCAGGAAAGCGTGGCGTGATGATCTCATTCAGAAACCGCTGCCACTCGGCCTCACGAACTGCTCCTCCCTTCGGGCGGTTGCGGCCAAAGTAGAGCGTGTCGCGGACCATCGACTGATCGCCGGCTTCGCACGTCCATCGCCTCGGATGCGGGGTCAGAGAAAACGAGGCGCAGCCTGTCATACCCAGAAGAAGCAGCGCCAAGATCCCAATCCCGTGCATATAGTTGGCCTGCTTCGGGTGACCGCCATTCACTTGCCGTTGGCCTTTCGTAGGGCTGAATTGATCCGGTTCTGCCAGCCCGGGCTGTCCTTCTGGAAGAACTCTAGCACATCTTGGCTGGTGCGCAGAGTGACGGTCTCCTTCACGCCCGGAAGGGAAGGAGTTTTCTGCGGTTCCTCGATCGGCTTCGTTGTCGCCGTCCTGAAAGCTGCCTCCGCAGCCTTCAGCGGATCGCTTGGACGGCGTCCACCTGACGATCTCGACATCATTGTCCCCCAGCTAAATCGGGTCTTCTATGTTCTGGAAAACTAGCGAGATTTATCAATCGAGCAACTCAAGGACGGGCATTCCATTGATGCTTGCCAATCCTTGCTCCCACAACTAGCCTTCTTCTGCTGGGGATGGGACAGCAAAGGCAGAATGGCATCAAGACACCATTTGCGCCGACGGAGAGGGACGACAGACGACAATGGCGACTGGTACTGTGAAGTGGTTCAACGAGACCAAAGGTTATGGCTTCATTCACCCGGACACCGGCGGCAAAGATGTTTTCGTGCACATCAGCGCGGTTGAACGCGCCGGTCTCAGAGGCCTGAGCGAAGGGCAGAAGGTCTCCTACGAGGTCCAGTCCGATCGCAGGACCGGCAAGGAGTCGGCGATCGACCTGAAGGTCTAGGACGTTTCAAGAGACGATGCGGATAATCCGCCGTTTGAACCGGCCGCCCCGATGGGGCGGCCCTTTTTTGTGCCTTCCCTATCGAGCGCGCTTCCTCCTGTCAGATTAAGAGCATCCCCTCCTACAAGACTGAACGCCGTCTAAACGCGAAATTGCGCAATTAGGCCTTTGAATCTTGGGTTCAGACAAGACATCTGCCTCCTGATGTTGTGAGACATTTGTGCGTACGGCGAGAGAGTTCCTGGAACCCAAGCCCCCGGGGAGCGCTTGGGGCTCCCCGGGGGCACGGTGTGGAGATGAGATGACGCTGGCAGGCTGCCCTGACTGCTAGAGGCTGAGCCGATGCTCATTTGCGTGTGCCAGTCCGGTCTTCTGCCAGTCTCAGTCCTCGTCTGCTCCACCCGTTCCGATCAGGATCTCTCGCTTGCCCGCATGATTGGCGGGCCCGACGATGCCCTCCTTCTCCATGCGCTCCATCAGCGAGGCCGCTCGGTTGTAGCCGATCTGCAACCGCCGCTGGATGTATGAGGTCGACGCCTTCTTGTGCCGCAGTACGATCGAGACCGCTTGGTCAAACAACTCGCCCGATCCAAGCCCTGTCTCGCTCTCGTCGAAGACGGGAGTATCCTCCAGCTCCATCTCCTCGTCCTCCGCCGTGACGGCCTCCACGTAGACGGGTTTAGCTTGGCGCTTGAGGTGAGCAACAACCCGTTCGACCTCAGCGTCCGAAACAAACGGGCCGTGTACGCGAGCGATGCGGCCGCCTCCTTGCATATGGAGCATGTCGCCTTGCCCCAAGAGCTGCTCGGCGCCCATCTCCCCTAAGATCGTGCGGCTGTCGATCTTCGAGGTCACCTGGAACGAGATCCTTGTCGGGAAGTTCGCCTTGATCGTGCCGGTGATCACGTCCACCGACGGGCGCTGGGTGGCCAGGATGACGTGGATGCCGGCGGCCCGCGCCATCTGGGCGAGACGCTGGATCGCGCCTTCGATCTCCTTGCCGGCCACCATCATCAGGTCGGCCATCTCGTCGACGATCACCACGATGTAGGGCAAGGACGTGAGGTCCATGACCTCTTCCGTATATGTGAGCTCCCCCGTGTCCTTGTCGAAGCCCGTCTGGATGGGCCGGGTGATGACCTCCCCCTTGGCCTTAGCCTCACTCACGCGGGCGTTGAAGCCGTCGATGTTGCGCACCCCGAGCTTCGACATCTTGCGGTAGCGGTCCTCCATCTCGCGCACCGCCCATTTGAGGGCGACGACCGCCTTCTTGGGATCGGTCACCACCGGGGTGAGCAGGTGCGGGATGCCGTCATAGACCGAGAGCTCGAGCATCTTCGGATCGACCATGATCAGGCGGCACTCGGCCGGGGTGAGCCGGTAGACCAGCGACAGGATCATGGTGTTGATCGCCACCGACTTGCCCGAGCCGGTGGTGCCGGCGACCAAGAGGTGCGGCATGCGGGCGAGATCGGCGATCACCGGCTCGCCGCCGATGGTCTTGCCGAGGCAGAGAGGCAGCTTCTGCTTGGTGGCCTCGAAGTCCTGCGAGGCGAGGAGCTCGCGAAGATACACGGTCTCGCGGGTCGCGTTCGGCAGCTCGATCCCGATGGCATTGCGACCCGGGATCACCGCGACGCGGGCCGAGACCGCGCTCATCGAGCGCGCGATGTCGTCGGTTAATGCGATCACACGCGCTGACTTGATGCCTGGAGCGGGCTCGAACTCGTACAGAGTGACCACCGGGCCGGGATGGACGTGGATCACTTCGCCTTTCACGCCGAAGTCGCGGATGACCTTCTCGAGCCGGCCCGCTGTTTCCTCCAAAATGTCCTCAGTCAGCTCTGGTCCCTCGCGGTCTGGGGGCTCAGCCAGGAATGTAATGTCCGGTTTCTGGTAGGACCAGTCCCCGATGGCTGCCGGAAGCGAGATCGGATGTCCCCAGGTCGATGGAGCAACCTTGGGCAGATCGACGATCGGGCCCACCTCCTGAAGCGGTTCGGTGCGAGGAATTGCTGCACAGTCTTGGTCTGCTGCGGTATCAGGCATCGGCACCTGCTCACCGTGCTCCTGAACGGGGACGGCTGCCTCATCAGGCACAGGATCAACCAGCGGTTTGGTCCACAGCGGAAGCGCCCCCTCCCCCGTCGGCGGCTTCTTAACCGTGGTCAGCACCAGATCATCGAACAGAGCGAGGTAGCTGAGATCGATCTCCACCTCGATAGGCCCCGATACGCTGGTCTCTGTCTCAGCAGAAGGCGGTGCTTCCACGGTGATAGCGATGATGTCGGACTTGGTGATGCTCTCCGGAACTGGCCCGGATGCCAGTGAGGCTTCGACGGTGGTACCATTCTCCGGTTCGATCGCCTCAAATGGATCGCTCCCACCACCATAGGCTGCATCGTTCGCCACCCCGCTGTCAGCAAACGCCATACCATCAGTATGACTGGCCGGGAGAGCGTCCAAGGTCCCCACTGGGCTAACTGTCAACCCGTAGGAGGTGCCCTGCCACGAGAAGGACAGGGCCGCAGACGCCAAGCTGAAGGACGCGGTGGTAGGCTGTATCTGGAGTTCCGGGCTTTGCTCCTGATGGCTCACTTCATCCGGGGCTGAAGCCTGCGCTGTGAACGGCAAGCGTGTTGCAGTCTCGATCATCCGGCGCGGAGCGCCAGCCCCCTCCCCGCCACCCTCATAAGCCAGGGCAGCTTCCTTGTCGGCCAGGAGTGTCAGCCGTTCCGAAACCGAATCCTCGGCTGCCAAGGCCGACCGCAAGTCTGCGATCTGGCTTCGGATCGTCGGCTCAGGAGCCGCCTCGGCTCCCTCGGCGGTGATGGTGCGGACGGGTTTGCCGCTAGCCGCGTCGACTGCAAGGCCGTGCTCCTCAGGTCCGGTCGTCACGGGCTCTGGATGGCCGTTGCGGGCGCGAATGACCCGATCGGGTGTGCGAGTGGCTTTCACTCCCTCGGCAAGAACGAAGGCCTGTCTCCACGGCGGCTCGCCGGGGTCCTGGGCTGGATCGCTTTCGGCGCCCCTTCGAGCCTGTCGCAACCGCACGACGTTGGTGATCTCACGGGCATTGTTCTCTCCGGGAAGAGGTGGTGGGGCGAAAGGTGGCTTACGGGTCGAATGCATGATCTCAACGCAACTGGAACCTGAACTGCCGGGCTGAGTCCGGCCTTGGCGTGACTCTGCGTGCAAACCGTAAACAGAGGGTTAGACCAGAGAGTTGGTCCGATCGCGATGCCACTCGGTGGACAGGACGAGCTATTGAGCGACTGCGGCCGTGTGGGTTCTCAGCGCCTGAAAGGTGGCCGTTCCAAGCCGACCCGAGACAGGCAAACCGTTGGCTCGTTGAAAGGCCTTGACAGCCTTGCGGGTCGAGGGGCCGAAAGACCCGTCCGCTTTCAGTTTGCCATATCCGAAGTCTACGAGCGCTTCCTGCGCGGCGCGGACCTCCCGCTTCGACAAACGAACAGATGACGTCGTGCTGATGGTGGGGCGCTCCGTGAAATCGACAGACTGTTCCGACGCTCCGGTAAACTGAAGGCGGGCCTGCTCGATCGCCTGATCAACGCTCGCCTTGAGAGAATTCAGCCGCTGGAGCTCTTCGGTCGCTACTTCAATGCGCACCAGCATGGTGTTCAGATCTTCGCCTGCCAGAATTCTCCGTTCATTTGCCTGCGCCTGTTGATTGCGCTCTGCGGTGACCGTATCGATCCGCTGCCGAAGTTGCGAAACCTCGCGCCGGAGATCGTGCTCCTGAGATTTCGTGGACAGGACGGAATAGGTGAACGATCCCCACCCGATGATTGTCGCAGCCGCGAGACCTATGCCTGTCACGCCAAACTGCAATCCTGCGTGGGTTCTTCCAAAGCGCATAAGACAACTCGCCGATTGTTCGCAGACATTCCAAGAGCGTTGTGTGCGCACATCAGCGCCGCATTGGGTCGGGCTTGTGGCACAAGTCGAATCGTTCAAGGCGAATGGTTCACCATGGTTAACCGAAGGTGATCGCCCGATTTCGTGCATGGCAATGCCATAATCAGTCGCCACCGTTCGCAGGCAAGCAGTTCCGAGGAGAAAAGCGGATGAGTGACGGTGGGTCCCGTGTCGAGGGAACGTTGGCCTTGGCATCAGCGGCAGGAGGCGGCGGTGACAACAAGCCTCCCGACCACAAGCTGAGCCGTTCCAGTCTTACCAGTCTCGGCAATCGCTTGCGGGCCATGTACGACCGGGAGATGGGGGAGCCACTCCCGCAGTATCTTCTGGACCTGCTCAACCAGAAGGGCTCGCCATCGAACCCCACGTCGACGCTGTGAGCTGCGATATCCGGGACGTGCATGATGATCCGAGCCTCGTGTAACACGGCCGACGCTAGCCCTCGCGTTCGACGCGACACCATGGTTTCGCGAGGCCGATCCGCAGAGCCTCCTGCACCTTGCCGCGCAGGATTGGCCCTGCACGTTGAGGCAAAGCAGGTCCGAAGGCCCAAGATCACGCGTCCTCGAGCGTAAATCCCACCTTGAGCACGACTTGATAATGCTTGACCTCGCCGTTACCGACGTGACCGCGGGTCTAGACGACCTCAAACCATTGCAGATTTCTCAATGTCTGGCCGGCGCGTTTGATCGCCGTCTGGATGGCATCCTCAATGCTGGTCATCGCCGAGCGCACCAGTTCAACGATGTTGTAAACGTGATCTGACATCACATGCTCTCGTGGCCTACGAGCCCGACGAGCGACACACCTGCTCCCATACGAAAGGCCGTTCATCGGATTCGCTCACCCGACGGCCTGCTCCAGATCGGCGATGATGTCATCCGGGTCCTCCAGTCCAACGGAGAAACGGAACACCCCATCAGCCGCCCATTCGCGGTAGGAGCGAGCCCCCTCCCCCTCAAGGTGGAAGGAGGATTGCAGGATGTCCTCTGTTGGAATGTAGAACAGCAGGCTCTTGGTCTTGCCGAGCGAAACCGCATACGAGATGACCCGCAGGCGCTCGGCAAGCTGGCGCGCCAATGCTCCGCCCTCTTCCTTGGCCGTGAAAGCCAGCAGGCCGGAGAAGTTGCGCATCTGGCGCTGAGCGAGTTCATGCTGCGGATGGCGGGGAGAGCCCGGCCACAATACCGACCGGACCTTCGAGTGATCCGCCAGGAAGGCCTCGACCCGGCGAGCGTTGGCCTCGTGCATCATCATGCGGGGCGCCAGGGTTTCCATGCCGCGTAGGATGAGCCAAGCGGCAAAGGGCGAGAGCGAACCGCCCAGATGGATGAGGCTGCCCTTACGCAAGGTGGCAATCTGCTCCCGGCGGCCGATTACGGCTCCGCCCAAGGCATCGCCATGGCCGCCGATGTACTTGGTCAACGAATGCACGACGTAGTCGGCGCCAAGTGCCAACGGCTTGGTGCCGAGTGGTGTGGAAATGGTTGCATCAACTGAGAGTTCAGCTCTTCCAGCATGGGCGATCTCAGCGATGGCGGCTATGTCCGACAGACGAATGATTGGATTGGCCGGTGTCTCGATGTGAACGAGCTTGGTGTTCGGCCGCATTGCCGCAGCCACAGCGTCAAGGTTCGACGTATCGACGGCGGTGACAGCGATGCCGTGCTTGGGCAGGATATCATGAGCGAGTTCCGCGACGCCCGCATAGTACTACTGTGTCATAAGCTGACGGATCGAGGTATAGTCGGAAGAGCCATCATACGGAGGGCGTGTGATGAACCT
>NZ_JAERQD010000129.1 GCF_016735695.1 Microvirga zambiensis WSM3693
CGTGCGACGGAGAACGAGGAGGCGAAGAAATGGTGTTGATTTCAACCGTCGTGGGCGGGCTCGTCCTCTACGTGATCCTCGAGCGGTACCTGAAGAAGGCTCTGCATCGGACCCAGGTCGGGCACAAGGCCGTCGAGACCGGCACCCTGATCACCGCCATTGTTGCCGTGGGGCTGGCGGCCGGCAGCTTGGCCTATACACTGACGTCGATCGGTGCTCTCGAGGAGCGGTCCTGGCCCTCGAAAAGGCTGCACGGAACCTTCCTCAGGGGAGATAGAAGCGGCGTGGAGGGGGGTAGGGGAGAAGCCAGGCACGAGACGAGCGAATATGGCCTGTGAGTTGCTGCGCTGACATCTCGATGGCTGGATGCATCACGGATGTGAATCGTTGCGGCGCAATGGATTCATCACTTTGATTGGACCTCGGCACATGGCTTGCGCACCATGGACGCATGTCCCAAGGCACGATCCAGTACCTGGTCCTCGACAGGGTTGATCCCACCTGCAACATGGCCCGCTACTATGTGTTGGCGATCGAACCAAGCCTGTTTGGTAACCCCACCCTGATCCGTGAGTGGGGTCGCATCGGCCAGCCGGGGCAGAGAAAGGTCGAGCTTCATGAAAACCAATCACGTGCAGTAGAAGCTCTTGAGACTTGGCTCCAACGAAAGCGTCGCCGCGGCTATCTGCTGAGAGCTGGGTAGAGCAGGAAAGCCTGGAGTGGCCTCAGCGTAGGATCTTGAGCAGCTCTTCGACAGCTTCAGTTTCCTTGAGACTGCCTCTCTCGTACTGGCGCAGCACGTCCCTAATCTGAGCGCGCTTCGAACGTGAGCTGCCAATCTGCTCATCATGAGCGGCTGCTTGCCTTTGGATCACAGGTGGCAATGCAGGCTTGCGAAAGTAGGTCTGAGCTTTTTGCAGCAGTCTCATGGTAAGCATTCGTCGTAGATGACTCTGATGATCGATATGGGAGCTCTTGAGGCCGGCCCGTCGCCTTCTATCCTTAGCAACCGACAGGATTGAGGAAGACAGACTTTGGTAGAATGATTATGAGCGGGAAAGCCGCACTTCGCCCACTGGAGAGGTGTGAGCAGAGCTTAGGCAGTGCTCGTGGCTGACAGGATCGGACGGGCGCTGAGAGGATGACCTCAAATGGATGAGAGTTTCTCGCCGACCATTTTCCTTTACGGCATGGCCCTCACACTCGCCGTGGGAAAGGCGTTCACGCTGACGATCTGGCGGAGCGTTCCAAAGCCCAGACCAGGGCTGCGGCAAGAGATGCTGCAGGCATGGTAGGACCGCAGGCTTCGGAAGCACGCCGCACCGAACGCAGTTCAGCATCCTCGAAGCGAACCAACGGCGGACGAGCCCTTGAAAAAAGCTGAGGGGCTAAGCGGGAGCCACGCGCCATAGTGCCAGCTTCAGAACAGCGTGCAGCAACCCAATCGGGGTTCAATCCAACTCCTGAAAAATAGCTTAGGGGTTTGCTGGTGGCTTAAGCTACCTCCGGCTGATCGGACTTTGCACCTTCGGCTACGATCTCCCGATTCGTTTGTTGTGATGATCCGCCACGATCCCGTTCGTTCGATGTACATCTTTCAATCCTGAAGGGATCAAATCGCCGCGCTTGTAGTTAGAGACCTGCTGCCTGTCGCGGCCTTGAGGATCTCATGTTTCTATCCTGGATGCAGTTGACCATCGACACCACAATGCTGTCCTGCGAGGCCCAGTCCGTCATCTTGACGCGCTTGTCGAAAATCGCCTTGGGCCGGTGCTCGCACGACGAGAGCTTGTTGATGGTGACCGAAAAGTTAAGTGCCTTCGCAGAGGCCGCTGCGATCATCACGACAGGCGGAACGGCACATCACGTCGTCAAAGGTTACCGCAGAAAAGTTCGCGCCAACGTCCAGCGCCTGGGTTGCTGAGCCTGCGTGAAGAGTTGCCTAGGGGTTGCCCGTGATACCCCGGCAACGATTGCTCCGACCTGGCCCACTCCATCCCAGACAGCGGACGCTTCATCGGGAAACCCTATTGGATGGCCGAAGTCGTCGGCGTAATCCGCGACGTGCTGAGCTAACGGTTTGCTTACCATGCCAGGCGATGGGTCCAGTCGCCGGTGAACGCCACCTCCCGTTTCGGGATTGATTATCTGAACCTCTATAGGAGCGCTCGATGATCTCAAACCTGAACTGCTTGAGCCTCTCATATCGCCCCAAGGGTGTACGACGCACGTCAAGTGGGATGTCCGTCCAGCTCGCCTCCGCGGCTCTCGTCGGCATGTGCCTTGCGTCCATGCCCGCCTTCGCCCAGGTACCTGCCGAGGTCGAGGCATGTCGCCTTTCTGGCTTGGCCGCCCTGAAGGAACGGTCGCCGTCAATCGAACACCTAACCTTCGACATCCAGTCGCTGGCGATCTCGAAGGCCGACACGCGGGTCGAAGATACGCCGATCCGGATGGTCGTGATGGGCGACGCCTACCTTCAGCGCGAGAACAGCGACAAGCCGAACCGCTTCGTGTGCCTCGTCAGCGACAAGGGCAAGGTTGTCCTCACCTTCTTCACCAAGCAATAGGGGCGAACGCGCACATTCCTGGAGCCGACGCTCCGAGGTGCTAGTCCAGGTTGCGGAGGGCTTCAATGCGGCCAACCTCCGCGTCCAGGAAGGCTGGATCGACCATACCGGAAAAGTCCACCTTCACAGTCAGGTTCCGGTCCGCCCGTCTGAGCTCGCGCCCCCCGTGCCACAAGGTCCAGAGGTCGCGGATCAGATTGTCAATGGCACTGCGGGTGAAGCGATAAGCATGCATCGGGACGTAGTTCTCACCCGACGCCATCATGTGTTCGATATGGCCGTCGAACTCGCCCGGATGAAGCTTCATCGGGCCGAGATCCTCAAAGCCCGCGGCGAGGAGCGCATGGATAGGTCCGGTGTTGCCGTCGACAACGTGCGCGATGTAGTCCTCCTCCGTGTCGCCGGTGCGCAGAACGGCGTAGCGGTGGACAAGCATGAGCTTGATCATCAGGCCAGAGATACCGACGCCGCGGGCGGCCGGATGCACCATGAGAGCGCCCAGTTCCTCTTCCCGATGACGCCCATCGGCTTCCTTGAGAGTGTCTTGCAGCATGCCGGTACCGACGATCCGCTGGTCCTCGCCGACCACCACGTCGTAGAGGCGTTGCGTGCGGGCCGCCTCTTCGAACGTTCGTGCCGAGCGGTCGAACAAGGTCCCCTCATTCAGGGACTCAACGAACGTGTAGGGGATGCGGTATTCCGATGGCGGCGTTTGCCGAAACGTCAGCAGGTCAGAGTCATAGAGCAAGGAAGGCCTGTGGATCGCCATGGTCCGATACCTCCGAAATCATGATCCCCAGATGATGCCCGCCCCAGCGTGCATTGTACCCGAAGATCGCGCGGAGTGCCGGAGCTTTGTCTCCCGCGAGATCATCGGCGTCGGCTCCGGCCAACCGCCTCGAGGTCATGTGGGCTGGGTTCGGCCGGTGATCCAACATGGCCCCATTCGCGGCGTCGAGGACTAGACCCACCGATCCGCCGGGAAGGATCGCATTCCCAAGGATCCCCGGCGCAGCCTGCTCGGTAAGAATCGGTTTCACGAGCACGGAACCCGGTCGATATCCCTTGGCCTCGGCATAGGCCGTGAACTCTGTCTTTCGACTGATCGTCACCTCGCATGGCGAGCGGGGACACTTGTGCCCGAGGGATGTCCAGATCCGTGCCGACGCTGGGCTGGTAGTGATGGTCACCGTCTCTTCGGTCCCGCGCGTCACCGTATTGCATGCCGTTAGGAAGAGAGCCGCGCCTACCATCAATCCCAGAACCTGCGTTTGCATGAATTGCCCCATCCTGCCTTTGGCAGGTCTGACGATCCCGCTATCAGCAGAAGGTAATGCTCGAGGCCAGCTTGGCCAGTGCACCTGCCGCTCAAGACCGACTATGGCGAATGTGTGCGCTGCCTGTTCTGAAGATGTCTGGTCCCCACCGCGCGCAACCAGGCGTTTCCCGGCGGGAGCGACCATGAGAATTGGCAGTGGCCAAACAACCGAGCTCTCATCCCCTGCTATCCATTGTCACGATCTGCTCGAGACGCCTGTGGTAGTCGATCATCTCGATAAAAGTATGTCTCTCACCGATCAGGATCCTCAAGCATTCGTCGTAGATGCCTCACAAGGACCGAGATCCGAACTGAGAAACGAATAGAGAAACACCCACCCTTGGCTGACTTCGTCTTCGTGCCCTGCACTTGCGTCAATGGCCGCTAGATACCCGCGGGAGCCAGCCAGAGGACGATCCGTGTTGGGTGCGAACCAGACCGGTATGGGAAATGGCGGGTCGTTGGAGTTACTGTGGATTGCCATATCCAGTACGATCGATCGTTCTCTCTTTGTGCTAACCTTCGGCGGACGGCATATCGTTGAAGCGTGGTAATGGGAGGTTGTGGCGGCCGATGTTGGATGAAGCTTTCAACATTGCCGAGAGCGATGGTCCAACTGACTCCATGGTTCGCGCCAGTGCGGCGCCACGGCGGATCGTTCATGTGGATCTCGACGCCTTCTACGCCAGTGTTGAGCAGCGGGACAATCCAGAGCTGCGCGGCAAGCCGGTTGCTGTGGGAGGGTCTCGCGAGCGGGGAGTGGTCGCAGCCGCCAGCTACGAGGCCCGGCGCTTCGGCGTTCATTCGGCCATGCCGTCTGTCACAGCACGCCGAAAATGCCCGGAACTGATCTTCGTCAAACCGCGGTTTGACACCTATCGGGAGGTGTCGCGACAGATCCGGGAGATCTTTTACGAGTACACACCTCTCGTCGAACCATTGTCCCTGGACGAGGCCTATCTTGATGTGACCGAGAATCTCAAGGGTATTCCGTACGACACTCAGGTGGCCCGTGAAATCTGGGCCAGGATCTGGCGGGAGACCTATCTCACTGCTTCGGCCGGGATCAGCTTTCAGAAGTTCCTGGCCAAAATGGCGTCGGATCAGAACAAGCCGAATGGTCAGTTCGTCATCACCCCAGAAGCAGCGCCGGCATTCCTTGAGGCGCTGCCCATTGCAAAATTCCATGGCATTGGCCCGGCCACGGCCAGGAAAATGAGCGAGCTCGGCATCTTCACGGGCGCCGACCTCAAAGCGCAGAGTCTCGAGTTCCTGCAGGAGCGCTTTGGTAAGTCTGGTACTCATTACTACTGGATCGCCAGGGCCGTCGACACTCGGCCTGTCCACCCAGATAGGATCCGCAAGTCAGTTGGTGCCGAGAACACCTTCGGGACGGACCTGACAGGCCTCGAGGAGATGAAGACCAGCCTTCGGCCAATCATCGAGAAGGTCTGGAGATATTGCGAACAGACGGGTGTCCGCGGCCGGACGGTGACCCTCAAAGTCAAATTCTCAGATTTCCAGCAAATCACCCGCAGCCGCACTCTGACGGTCTATGCCGAAAACCAGGGCTCGCTTGAGCACGCCACCTTCGACCTGCTGCAGGCCCTGTTTCCACTTGATAAGAGCGTTCGGCTGCTCGGTGTATCCCTGTCGACGCTGAACACGGACCAAGAGCTGGACAATCCACAACTGATGCTGGCCTTGTAGCTTGTGGCGCCTGGAAGGGCAGGAACCTGCTCACAAGCGGGTAGTTTGCTCTCCACGATGGCTAAGGCACAAACAAAACTCACCCGGGCCGCCGGACGCCGGCAAGCGCAGCTCCCCGACCAAATCCCGGTCGAGCTCGCCGTGCTCGTGAAGCAGGCTCCTGAAAGTGATGACTGGCTCCATGAAGTCAAATGGGATGGCTACCGCATGCTGGCCCGGATCGAAGACGGCCGAGCTCGACTGGTCACGCGACGCAATCAGGATTGGACGGCGCGCTTTCCCGAACTCGCCAAAGCTTTTGCATCCGTCGGGCGGCCTGGGACAGTTCTCGATGGTGAGATCGTCAGGCTGAAACAGGATGGGATCAGCTCGTTTGCTGCACTCCAACAGGCGCTATCAACCGAGGAAACTGCGGATCTGGTCTATTACGCCTTCGATGTGTTGTTTCTCGACGGAGCCGACCTTCGCCAATCGCCACTTGAGAAACGAAAGCTCCTGCTTTCTGAGGTGATCGCCGACGCCCCGGCCAAAATCCGGTTGAGCGAGCATCGGGTTGGAGGTGGAAAGGAATTCTACGCTCGGGCCTGCGTGCTAAAGCTCGAAGGAATCATCTCGAAGCGAAGACAGTCGCGTTATTCCGGCACGCGAAGTGACGATTGGCGGAAGGTCAAATGCCTCAACACTGAGGAATTTGTCATTATCGGCTACACCGAGCCGCAGCGATCGCGGGTTGGGTTCGGGGCCCTTCTCGTTGGCTATTACACACCAAACGGTGAGCTAAAATATGCAGGCAAAGTCGGGACAGGATATTCGCGCGAATTCCTTGAGGCGTTTCAGTCTCGGCTGAAGCGGATCGAGCAACAAAAGCCGACAGCAGCCTTACCGAAGGGGACCTACATGCGAGCCCCTGTACACTGGGTGAAGCCGCGGTACCTGGCTCAGGTCGAATTCACGGAGTGGACGAGGGATCATATTCTGCGTCACCCGGCTTTTTTAGGTCTTAGGGAAGATAAAGATCCGCGCGAGGTGGTGATCGATCGTCCACTTTAAGCGGACCGAGGAGTGCGGATCCCATCACGACAGTAGACCGCCTGGTTCCGGTAAGTCGCTTCCTTGGTCCTGATCATCTCTTACAGGCAATCTTGCAGGATAAGCCAGAGCCGGCCCTTGCCGCAGATTCCTGCCGTTTTTGCCAAGGAGTAGACCGAGCTCTGAGGTATACAGGCCGACATGTAACTTGTCCCTTTCGGAGTTTCGCAACAGATGTTTCTGGAGTGAAACTCCTAATCGTTATGCTTCTGGAGCGGCATGGCCTGAGTCTCTCGCGCGAGACGCTGCGCCAATGGATGCGGGAGGAAGGGCTCTGGTT